>NZ_DF968183.1:0-688310 GCF_001192835.1 Lentimicrobium saccharophilum | reverse complement strand
TGAAAAACTGCAATATAATAATTGCCTGAAAATGTGCCCGGGATGTTAGCGCTGACATTTCCACTGGTATTAAGATTCAGGGCATGAGCCCAGAACAGGTAGTTGTAAGGGGCAGAGGCATCAGCCAGAAAAATGCTTAGTGTATCTACCGTAATCCCCGGGAATTTGTTGAATTGGTTCAGATCATCGTCTACATCCTGTGCCTGATTCATAGTTGTGCCGTTAAAGAAACCTTCAATGAAAAGAGTCAGGTTAAGAATTTTGTCAGTAATAGGAAGTTTACCTGTAAAGGTTCCCATTGCGGTAAGTCCATTGGCCGTCAACTGATGTAAGGTAGTATTGGCAACCTGATAATTGGTTTGTGGTTCCGGGAGCACCCTCACGCACCAGATACTGGTTTCAGTTCCGTTTACATCAGCCACAAGATACTGAAAAGTTGCATTGCAGGTAAATGAACTGATTCCGCTCTGAGAGATATTCCAGTATCTGTTGAGGTAGCTGCCTGAAGAACCGGGATAAGCTGCATTAACAAGATTGACACCGGCGTAGTTTCCACCGGCAAAAGATCCTGCACTGAAGTTGAGGGTGACAGGCGAGTATTCAGCTGTACCGGTATTGTCGCCCAAAGGAAAGACAAAAGAGCCCGCGGCCGCAAAAGACTTCCTCATTTGTCCCGATCCGGTGGCAACGATCATTGCCGAAGATGAAGGAGCACCACCAATCGTTGCTGAAGTTCCCAGGGTAAGATTATAGGCCCCGAGATTCACTCTCCCGCTTGTCAGTGTCAGCACTCCATTGACCTGGGTTTGCCCGTTATTGTTTACTCCGCTGGCATTGTTGATGGTCAGGTTCTGGATGGTGTTGTTACCACTGATTGCCTGGGTTGCTGTTCCGGAAAATATAACGGTGCCTGTTCCAAGTGAATTCTGGCTTGCATTCAGGTTATTCAGGTTGCTTTTCAGGTTAACAGTGCCCGAATTATTAAGGGTCGCACCACTGTTGATAACCAGATTACCTGTGGAAACCAGGGTTGTACCGGCAGAAACCCTTAACGTGGTTCCACTGGTGATGATGTTATCCGCATTTGCCTGATCGGGTATAATTGTCATCGCTGCTGATAACAGGCAAACTGTTATAAAACGCGAAACGGATAATTGACTTTTTAACCTGAACAAAGTTTTCATGGGTTGATTTTTTGAATGATTGTGTAGCCTTGTCTCTGTTTTGCATTTACCGGATCTTTTTGAGATCAGATTAGAGAAAATACAAATGGCCGGGATTGAATAAATAGCAGGTCAGAATGGGAAGTTCCGGTCCTCTGTTTAAGTTGTGTCTGCATCAACTGAAACATAACATTATGTATATGTTCATTCAGTTTTGGAAAGTAACAGGCTTAAAACGTGTTAAAAAGTTGTTATTGTCAGCCTGTCAGCAAGTCTGAATCAAAACTCAGAGGATTGTTCCGGTGCTTACCAATGAAAAAAAACGGCTCCGGGATGATTTCCCTGCCATAAATGCTATAAGACCTGAATTGGAAGAACAGGAGAATCCCCATTCAACATTGGAAACGGCAGCCAAATTACCAGGAAGCAACTAGCGTAAAACAGGATGTTAAGATATGACTTTTTTTGGAAAAATGCAAGTAAAATATTGGATCGATAGTCAGAAAGTAAAATTCCCGAAAACATCAAATCACTGCCCCGGCTGATCATCCGCCAACGCCATATTTTCAAACAGGGTATCTCGCAAACCACCCTGACCATTACCAGGGCTGAAAGTCCCGTTTTGTAAAACATTTCCCCTGCAACAGAAATCATCCTGCCGGATTTATAGCTTCAGCATCAGGGCGCATCTGACAGTGTGATCTGACTGTAAACCGCTGGAGGTGAAATGTCAAATGGCCCGGAAGAAGAGAAAGGTGCCGGGGCATTCATGAACAGTTTGATAGGTAGGTTTTTAGTTTCGTCAACGTTCAGAATCTTAACCGTAACTTTAGGAAGAGATGATGATGAGCCGTCTGTCCGTTTTACGACATCAAGTACCTTAAAAGAAACCATCCCAGGATTTTCTCCCATCAGATTGCCTTCCAGAGGACTGTAGTTTATGCTGATATCACTGTCATATACAACAGCAGAAATTGTCTGACCTTTCAACATGGCCAGACCGCTTGCACGTAAGGGGGTAACGTCAGGTATTTTGTCAAGCAATACTTCCCTGTCGTCATCCGGATTGCCGGCTCCAAGACCGGGCCCGGGGTGCAGGAAATTTTCAAGTCCATTGTTTGCCGGGCCGGTACTTTTCCATGATGCGGGGATTGACCTGATGGCAAACCAGCCTTCATCGCCCACTTCACCTGTATATAAATCAATGATTTTTCCGGTGTTATTTAAGAAATATTGAAGCTGCCTGCGCTGTCCGATGTCTGATATGTGATCATTTACATCTGTCTCAGAAAAATTATTCGGAGGATTTCCATTGTCGATGCTTTCTTCATCAATGACAAGAAATACAGTATAATCCGGGTTCACTGGGTTGTCATTCTTATCTCCGCCATCTTTTATACTTTCTTTACTGCATGCTGCCAGCATTAAAGAAAACACAAGAATCATGGTAATTGAGAGCCGTTTATTTAGTTTGAATAGATGCATGTTTTTAAGTATTTGTTTTATGGTAAACATGCTATTTGAGGAAATTGTTTGAGCAATAATAATTTTGTCAGCGGTAATAATCATACGGATCGATGATAAAATTGTCAGCATTGAGGTTCAACCATTTTTGTTTCTTTATTTTTACGTTGAAATATACTCGTTGCAGCCTTTTTTCTGAAAGGAGATGAAAAACAGGATTTTAAGGGTTATAAGTCATAAGTGGTCGCGGTTGATTTTACTGTGGCCGGCTCTTGTATTCCTGTCATCTTTTTTAGTTTTTCTTTTGTTTGATCGTGTTTTTCCTTTTCCTGTTCCGGAAGTTTCATGGTCAAAAGTGGTTTATGCTTCCGACAGTAGCCTGTTGCATGCTTTTTTAAGCAAAGATGATAAATGGCGGATGCCGGTTCGTTTGGATGAAATAACGCCAGGGCTGGAAAAGGCCTTTATTTTCAAAGAAGACCGCTGGTTTTATTACCATCCGGGGGTGAATCCCTTCTCGGTGTGCAGGGCTGTATTCAACAACATCGCTAAGGGCAGGAGAACTTCCGGCGCATCGACCATAACCATGCAGGTGGTCCGTTTGCTCGATCCTGCTCCGCGGACTTACAAGGCGAAAATCAGGGAAATGTTCAGGTCGCTCCAGCTTGAGTGGCATCTTGATAAAAAGGAGATTCTTCAATTGTATATCAATCTTCTGCCTTATGGAGGAAATATTGAAGGGGTTAAGGCAGCGTCGCTTCATTATTTTGACGAAGAGCCAAGGGAGCTCAGTCTGGCGCAGATTGCCATGCTTACGGTAATTCCCAATAACCCGAACGCATTGAGACCCGATGAAAATGCTGAATTGCTCAGGCTGAAGCGTGATTTCTGGCTGAATAAAATGGGAAGGAAAGCGCTTTTTTCACCTGCTGTTATCGCTGATGCACTCAACGAACCCATAAGCTTTCAGCGGTATCCGATCGTGCGTAAGGCTCCGCATCTTTCTTACAGAATGAAAAATATCAATGCTGAATCTGAAATTTTTACAACTATAAACCCATCCATTCAACATCGCGTGGAGGCACTGTCAACTGCCTATGTGCGAAGGTTACGTTCATTTCAGATCGGTAACCTTGCAGTTATTGTGGTAAACAACCGGACGATGGAGGTAGAAGCATATCTCGGATCAGCCGGCTTTGATGAGGATGCTTGGCAAGGGCAGGTCGATGGCGTTCAGGCGCTTCGCTCTCCCGGGTCGGCACTGAAACCGGCGCTCTATGCAATGGCTTTTGACCAGGGACTGATCACTCCCAAAATGGTGGTAACCGATGTGCCTCAGAATTTTGCGGGCTACCGGCCTGAAAATTATGATGAAACCTGGAGGGGAAAAATTACTGTAGAGCAAGCCCTGGCCCAATCGCTGAACCTGCCCGCTGTGGATTTGCTGGAGAAAGTCGGTACGGAACATTTTGCATCCGGACTTGCAAGCGTTGGTTTCAGATGGATTGGTTCAAACAGAAGTAAACTCGGGCTTTCGATGGTGCTAGGCGGATGCGGGACTACCCTGGAAGAGCTTACCGCCCTTTATGCTGCATTTGCAAACAAGGGCGTCTGGCATTCCCTGAAGTTTGTAAAGTCTTCTCCTGAAGCTCGTAATGATACCATTTGTTCTCCGGGAGCCGCCTATTTGATTACGGAAATCCTGACCCGGCTGCGTCGTCCTGATCTGCCAAATCAATATAAAGATGCGGCTGATTTGCCGGAAATCGCCTGGAAGACAGGAACATCCTATGGAAGAAGGGATGGCTGGGCTATCGGCTATAATCAAAATTTCACCATTGGCGTATGGACAGGCAATTTCCCGGGGAATGGCGTACCGGAACTCAACGGGGCTGATTTTGCCGTTCCGTTGCTGTTCAGTATATTTAATGCGATCCAGCCAGCTCAAAAGCCCGGATGGTTTGTCCCTCCGCCAGACCTCGATTACCGGCTGGTTTGCTCTGAAAGCGGATTGCCTCCTGACACTTTCTGTCATCATCAGGTAATGGACTATTTTATTCCGGGGGTTTCTCCTGCGATGCGCTGCAATCACCTTCAGAAACATTATGTAAATGAATCGGGAACAATCAGTTATTGCAGGTCATGCCTTCCTGAAAAAGGATACAGGGAAGCTTGGCATCCATACTATCCTCCGGGTCTGATTGCATGGTATAATGAGATGCAGATTCCATATCAGACTCTGCCACCTCACAATCCCCATTGCCCGTCTGTTAAATTTTCGGGTGCCCCTCTCATTACTTCTCTTACCGACGGGGCGGAATACCTGATCATCAAAGGACGCAAACAGCAGTTGCAACTTGCCTGCAATGCCGAAAACGGGGTAGCCAGGATATACTGGTACCTGAATGACAAACTCCTCAGGGCGGCATTACCCGGAGAAAAAGTTTTTTTTACACCTGAAGAAGGCCGGTATAAAATCAGCTGTTCAGATAATCTCGGCCGCAACAGTGACATTTGGATAAAAGTGACATATATATAAGCTGCTAATGGATTGGACGTAATAGCGGGGCTGGTTTCTGAGATCGTTACCGGATATATTTTTGAATTGAAGATTGAAACGTTCAATCTTAATTTTCCTTAAACTATTTAAAATCAATAGTCTGTAAATCTTGTCCCATGAAAGCAACAGTTAATCTAAGTCAGGGATTTTTAATTCTGCTGTCATCATTTTTATTTATAAGTACTTCGTGTACTAAAGATGCGGATGATGACACTGATGAGAATCAGAATAATCAAAGACTACCGCGGATTTGCAGGTTGAAGTCATTGGAAACGGAGAATGGCCTTATACAGGATTCTTCAAATGCTGTGTTTATTTACAACAAAAGCAATTTTCTGGTCACCATATGCGGGTCAGAGGAGGGGGACTCCATTACAATACAATATGATGCAGATGGCAGGGTAAATCACACAACTTACTTTGATTCCCAGGGAATCACTTATGAGTTGAATTATAAACGGATTGCTGACAAAGTAATTGTTACTTCATCAAACGTAACAGACAGGCAACTGGTCTATACAGTTGATGCTGATGGCAATGTTTCCCGTTTGGAAATCAAGCAGCTGATCAATCAACAGTGGATTGTGCTTTCTTATGTTGATTTTGTCTGGCAGCAGGGGAATCTTTCCGTTTTAACTTATTATAATAAAGTTGCCGGCAAGCATGGCTGTCCGGAAAAGAGTTCCGGTATATGGTCTGTTTTTGCAAACTCAATTTTATATTGCTTCGGAGAAAACGAAATTGACGATTTTAACCGGGAAGGTTTTTATAAAAGTATGGAAAGAATTTTCACTTATGATAACAAGAAGAACCCTTTCAAAGATTTTCAGATTTTCCGATATTCGGAAGCAGGGTTTTATGCCGGTGAAAATAATGTGGTGACCCTGATCGAACGATACTATGATTCATCAGGAGACCTGATAGATTCCTATGGCGATGAAAGTTTCTTTACTTACAATTCGGATGATTTTCCGGTTGAAATGAATCAGGCTGATACCGGCTGGTCGTATAAGGAGTCTTATTTTTACGAATGATCTCCGGGCGGGAAAGTTTTATCTTATGTAAACTAAAGGTCTGAGCGAAAAAATCTGAACACTGTATTCCGCTTCGAAGTGCGCCTACATTTGCCTATCTTTGCACCCCAAATCAAACAGATTTCAGGCTTATGGCTTTAAAATGCGGTATTGTCGGATTGACCAACATCGGTAAAACCACGCTGTTTAACTGTATATCGAATACCAAAGGGCAGACTTCTAATTTTGCTTACAGTACCAATAAATCGAATCTGGGACAGATTATTGTTCCGGATGACCGCTTGTATGAAATTGATAAACTGATCAAATCGGCAAGGGTAGTGCCGGTAACTGTTGAAATTGTTGATATTCCGGGTTTGGCTAAGGGCGCCAGTCAGGGCGAAGGCGTCGGGAATAAATTTCTGGCAGATATTCAGCAAACAGATGCGATTATTCATGTGTTGCGTTGCTTCGACGATGAGAACCTGCCTCATGTTGAGGGTTCGGTTAATCCGGTCCGCGACCGGGAGATTGTTGACCTTGAGCTGCAAATCAGGGACCTCGACCTGGTTGAACGGAAAATCCAGCGCCTTGAAAAAATTGCGAAATCGGGGGACAAAGATGCAAAGCATGGTATAGATGTGCTCACCAGGGTAAAAGAACATCTCGAAGGCTTTCAGTCAGTGCGGTCTCTCGAAATAGAAGAAAACGACCGCCGGTTTATTGATGATATGTACCTGCTGACGGATAAGCCGGTTATCTATGTTTGTAATGTGGATGATACATCGGCTGTGAACGGGAACAAATATGTGGATCAGATAAAGGAAGCGGTAAAAAATGAGGATACCCAGGTTCTGGTGATTGCCGGTGCGCTGGAAGCTGAGATTGCCGAGCTGGAAAGTGCTGAAGACCGCGGGATTTTCCTTGAGGATGCAGGTCTGTCGGAACCCGGAGTAAATAAGCTGGTTCGCTCCGCCTATGATATATTAAATCTGATGTCATTTTTCACCGCCGGACCCAAAGAAGTTCGTGCATGGACCATTAAAAAGGGAATGACTGCACCGCAGGCTGCCGGGGTAATCCACAGCGACCTGGAGCGGGGTTTTATTCGTGCCGAAGTGATGAAATACAAGGATTTCATCGAGCTGAAATCGGAACATGCCTGCCGTGAAGCCGGTAAACTTTATGTCGAAGGGAAGAACTATATTGTTGAAGACGGCGATATTATGCATATCCGTTTCAATGTATAGTTCTGCTTAGAAATACAGGGGATGAAATTTTACGCCTTTGCTGCTGAATTCAAGCGCCGGCAGGGGAATTTTCAGAAACCCGAAGGTTTTAAGGGTTTTATTCAGCAATGGAGATTTCGTCCTTATCCTCGTGAGATCGATATCTGGTGAGATGTAGAATTGCCTGTATCTGTCAAATCCAGGAACCGGCTCGTCGTTGTGGAAGGCGGGATTGGAGTTCGCCCCGATCATCCCCTCAGCACCATAGCCAAATGCAATATTCAGCCATCCGGGGAAACGGCGTTCGTTTTTCAGGAATGAACGGATATTGGCTGACAGCCAGATGGTTTGTCCATTGTAGTCTTTAAGGGCCCTCTCGGTAAAAGACCTGCCAAGCAGGTCGGGTCTGTATTTCGCATATCCGGTCATATGAAACGACCATTTCATAAGTATGCGCTGTTCCTCCCAGATTAATTGCTGACTGATGAATGCTGCCGATCCAAGGCTGTTTGCGATCAGATCACCGGAAGAAGCCCCCCAGCCGGCAGAGAAACCATCCAGGATTTCAATAACGGTAAGGTAGGCGAATCCCATACTGCCACCATACCATGCGGCTTTCTTATTGTTGAAACCTGCCCAACGGAGCGCTTCATTTCCGAGTAGCCCTATGTAATACGACGAGGTAGCATGGCCTGCTTTATCCATCTGGAGCCATTCATGATTATCGTTGATGAAGTGAAAGGAGGATTGCGGATAATTTTTAAACCACAAATGGTATAGCCCGGTCATACTGCCGGCATATGCCAGACCACCGCCGATCAACAGTCCGTTTATCCGGGCCTTGTTGATTGTATTGCTTTCTGTTGTGTCCGGATTACTATGCTGCTGTGCCGGTTTTTGGGCAATGATGATAAAAGGCAGTAGCAGAAGCAGAAACAGGAGGGCATATGCTCCCCGGAGCCTAATGTACATGGAGGTTCTCAGTGATAAATGGTTGAAGGATCTCAAGGGCTTTGGCCTTCTTGATATTCAGCAGTTCCTGTGATCCGGCTTCGGCCAGGAAGCGAAGGTATGGTTCTGTATTTGAAGGCCGAACATTGAACCACCAATCCCTGAACTCAATCCTGTATCCATCGAAATCGTAAAAAGCAACTGGCTCTTCTATGTCACAAAAAGCTTTCCTGAGCGCTTCCATCGCTTCGTTTTTCTTCTCAACGTGGAAATTGATCTCACCGGTACCTGCGTATCTGCTGATTGCATCGATCATTCCGGACAGACTTAATCCGAGGGCTTTATGCTTTTTCAGCTCCGACAAAATAAGCAGTGCAGCCAGGTAAGCTGAGTCAGAATAGTAAAAATCCCTGAAGTAGTAATGCCCGGCGAGTTCACCGCCGAATAAGCCGTCAATTTCCCTTAATTTTAAAGCAGCGTAGGCTCTTCCAACCCGCCACATATGCATTTCAAAACCTTTGGCTTCCACCGCTTCCGTTACTGATTTCGATGTCCTGATATCCTGAATAGCTTTGCCTGTCAATCCCTTGCCGGAAAAGTAACCGGCCAGAACCGCAATCATCATGTCAGGCTGAATAAAACGGCCTTTTTCATCCACAAACATTACCCTGTCGGCATCTCCGTCGAAGATCATCCCTATATCGAAGTTGTTTTCTATAACCAGATGCTTCAGGTCTTTAACGTTTTCTTCCTCAAGAGGATTTGGCTGGTGATTTGGGAAAGTGCCATCGCGTTCTTCAAAAATATAAAGAGGTTCATCTCCAAATAACTGTCTGGCCAGCAGAGATCCCATCCCATTGGAGCAATCAATGGCTATCCGCAGACTCCGGTAATCTTCCTGGTATGTTTTCAGGAAATCGAGGTAGTCAGAAATAAAATTTAAACTGCTGTAAGTTCCAGGAATGGCGGCCGGCTTGATGTCTGTAGTTTCAGCCAGTTCGAGCAGTTCTGAAAGCCCGCTGTCAAATCCGACGGGAAGCGCCTTGGCCCTGGAAATTTTCAAGCCATTGTAATTTGCCGGGTTATGTGATGCGGTAATCATTACCGAAGCCTGGTAGTTGAACTTAGCGGTTGCCCAGTAAATCATAGGTGTGGTGCATTCTCCCCCCACATGCACATCAGCTCCTGCATCGGTAATGCCTTTGCACAGGTATTCAAGAATTTCAGGGGATGATGTTCTTACATCGTGCCCGACCAGCACAGTTTCGGCTTTCAGCAGAGCGGGCAGCAAAAAGCCGATTTTGTATACATCCCCGCCATTAAAATCGCTGTTGTATATCCCTCTGATATCGTATGCTTTGAATGCTCTTCTCATAGATTAAAAAAAAATGGACAGACTGCTGATTTAAGACTAATTGGAACGCCTGTCAACGGTAAATGTTTCTTCTGTTTAACGCCTGCTGGTATTTCCAGGCATTCAGGTTGTGTTGCTCCAGTGTGCGGGCAAAGTTATGATATCCTGAGAAGTCCTCTCTGGCACAAAAAAACATGTAGTTATGATCTTCGTAATTTAGTACGGCATCGATGGAGGCTATGGAAGGCAGGCAGATTGGTCCGGGGGGGAGCCCCTTGTTTTTGTAAGTATTGTAAGGAGAATCAATTTGTTTATGACTGCTGAGTACCCTGCGAATTTCAAAATCTCCATGAGCAAATACCAGGGTGGGGTCCGCTTCGAGCAGCCAACCGTTTTTAAGCCTGTTTATATAAACGCCGGCCACCCTGGCTTTTTCATCATTCTTATTCGTTTCTTTTTCAACAATTGAAGCAAGGGTAATCACTTCGTGCCGGTTCATGTTGATCTGACTCAGCTTTAGGCTTCGCGAACCTTCCCAGAACTTTTCAGATTCGCGTTTCATCCGGTTAATAAAAGATCTTGCGTTGGTATTCCAGTATAATTCATAAGTATTTGGAATGATTATGGTGAAAAGGCTGGTTATGGTAACCCCGAGTGAATCAAGATAGGCACTGTCGTTGAACAGCTTAATAATCGAAACTGAATCAGCCTCAATTTGCCGGGAAATCCGGCCGGCAAGCTGGTCCGGTGTTCTTATATTATTGAAAATCACTTTAACCGGGGTCTGGTTACCTGATCGCAGTAATCTGACTAATTGAAGGTTATTCATGTCGTCAGTCAACCTGTATCGCCCTGCCTTAACCGACTGATCGTATTTTTTTAACCTTGCTACCAGTTCAAAATTTTTGCGGTTGATGATCAGTCCGTGAGAATAAAGTTCCGTTGTTACATCCCTGAAAGAGCTTCCGGTGGGGATGGTAATATATGCTTCGTTTTCAGATGCTGTGTAGACATTGTCCTTAAGCAGGATCATATAAAGGAACCAGGCGGCAATAACTGCAAACAGCACGAAAAGGACGAATATCCAGAAAAGTCGTCTTCCGGGTTTTCTGCCGGATCTCCTCATATTACTGTATCGCGGATGATAGTATTCACTCATGACAGGCCGGGATTTTTATTTCAGAAAAAGCTGATAAAAAAATTCATTTGTCCATTTTCCGTTCAGGAGAAGCCATTCTTTCTTTTCGCCGTTTTTCCTGAAACCCGCTTCATCAAATAACCTGATACTTGCAGCGTTATCTTCAGAGATGTTGCAATAGACCTGGTGCAGGTTCAATATATTTCTGCAATAATCCAGTATCAGCGCAAGGGCTTCACTGGCATATCCTTTACCCCGGAATGCTTTACCGATCATGATGCCCACGCCTGCCCTACTGTGAATTGGTTCATAGTCAAACAGGTCAATCGCACCTGCCGCGACAGATTCGCTTTCAAGCGTAACAATCATCAAACGTAGTTGCCTTGAGTTAAAAATGTCGTGCCCTGCATTCAATACATACTGTTCAATGGCAAATCTTGAATAAGGTGCGGAGGTGTTGCTTACATGCCAGATTTCCGGGTCGTTTTCCCAGTGGTATAGTATGTCAATGTCAGCAGGCTCCGGAGCCCTAAGCCTTATTTTTTTGCCGATCATTGTGCAGGTTGTTTTTTATTTATCCGGTTCATGTGCAAAGGTGATAGTTTTATCGCGGAAAACTGCCCGTAAATTCGCCGCAGAAAACCATTGCTGCAGGGCCTTTCAGCCTGACATTATCAAAAATGGTTTCATTTTTTTTCAACCTGACTTCCAGAATGCCTCCGCGGGTTTCAATAATCCAGTTGTTTACCCCGGTCTTCATTGCGGCGACAGCGGCGCATGCAGTAACCCCGGTTCCGCAGGAAAGTGTTTCATCTTCCACGCCTTTTTCATACGTGCGAACTTTAAGCCGGTTATCCCGGATGGACAGAAAATTAACGTTAATCCCGCTTGTCTGATAGGGTTCGGAATATCTGATCCGGCGTCCTTCCACAGGCACATTTACCGAGTCAGGATCCCGGGTGATAATAACCAGATGCGGTGTGCCGGTGTGAATTTCTGTAGACTCGCCGGTATGGTCAGGGATGCTGATATTGCCCATGCTGATTTCAACCATCCATTTGTAATCTGTCAAAGGCTGAAGTGTTCCACTATGACCACCATCCCCGGCTTTAAAAGTAATATCTGAACCAGACATACCTGAAATATAACCGAATGCCACCGCACAGCGTGCTCCGTTGCCGCACATGGTAGCCAGGCTGCCGTCAGCATTGAAGTAAATCATTTCAAAATCAAAACCTTCAACAGGCTTGACGATAATCAGCCCATCAGCACCTATACCCATTTGCCGGTGACATAATTGCCTGATTTCATCAGGGGTGGGTATTGTTAACAATTCCCTGCCATCCAGCATGATAAAATCATTGCCGGTGCCATGGAATTTGTAGAATTTTATCATAAGTCACGGCTTTTGACAAAATGTCATACTCATGTCGAAAGGGTCAAAATTAAACAATTTCTGTTAAAAATAAAAGTATAATGCCTATTTCAAGGGTGCTGCGTCAGAATAATCCGTTATTATGCGATTTCAGCTTGCATGCCATTGGTATCATATGCATTAATTTCCGGATTAAGTTGCTTTGCGGGTGTATCTGGCAATCAATCAGGTTTTTTAAGCATCCGGACGTCAAACTTAAACAGGGCAGGTTTTAAGCGTCGTACCTGACTTTTAGATGATTAACACTTTTTAACATCAGTATTTGTAACATTGGTATTCAAATTGCGTTTAAATCAATGCCCGCCATCAGGAAAACAGAGGATGAATTTCATGGGCATTAACTAAAATTACTAACTCAAATAAATCAGTTACCGGGTTATGAAAAGAATAGTCGGGAGTTTGTTGATAGCCATGGCCGGCGGGATTATAGCCGTTGCCGCTTACAGTCTGATCAGCAACAGGAAAAGTGAACAGGCAGCTCAGGATAATTCACAAAGGGTGCCGGCATACCTTACCAATATGCCGGTTTCAGTAGCACCTATGGTTTTGCCTGATTTTACAGCCGCCGCCAGCAATACAGTGCATGCAGTAGTGCACATTAAGACTGAATATCTGCGCAAAAGCAGCGTTTATGATTATTTCTTCGATTTCAGGGACTTTTTCGGCGAAAGATCTCCCAGGGGCGGATCTTCACCGATCATTGCCACCGGATCAGGTGTCATCATCTCGCCGGATGGTTATATTGTCACCAATAACCATGTGGTTACCGAATCAAACAAGGTGGAAGTGACCCTGAACGACAAACGCACATTCGAGGCCAGGATAATCGGGACCGATCCTTCAACAGATCTGGCCGTGATCAAAATTGATGCAAAGGATCTTCCTTATGTGATTTACGGTAATTCAGATCAGTTGCAGGTAGGAGAATGGGTGTTGGCAGTAGGAAATCCTTTTAATCTTACTTCTACGGTAACGGCGGGCATCGTAAGTGCCAAAGCCCGTAATATCAATATTCTGGGTTCTCCTGACGGTGCTGCCATTGAATCCTTTATACAGACAGATGCTGCCGTGAACAGGGGGAACAGCGGAGGCGCACTGGTAAATACCCGAGGGGAGCTGATAGGAATCAATGCAGCCATAGCTTCAGGAACCGGATATTATGCCGGGTACTCATTCGCGATTCCCGCAAACATTGTGCGAAAAGTGGTGGAAGACCTGAGGGAGTTCGGGACCGTACAACGTGGTTTCCTTGGCGTCAGTATCCGTGAACTTGACAGCAGGCTGGCTGAAGAGCAGGGCATTTCTGAGATTCGCGGTGTTTATGTTGCGGAAGTGACTGACAATGGGGCTGCACGCGATGCAGGTCTGAGATCGGGAGATATAATCATGAATATTGAAGGAGTTGCAGTAAATTCAACTTCAGAGTTGCTTGAAATTATCGGTCAGCACCGTCCGGGTGACAAGGTAAACGTTGCCGTAAAGCGCAATAATAAAGATATCGCTTTCAACGTTACTTTAAAGAACAGGGATGGAAATACCAATGCCGTCAAACGTGAAGAGGTTGATGTCAATGCGTTGCTGGGAGCTACTTTCGAACCGGTAAGCAAGGAGATCAGATCAGAACTTGGTATTGAAGGCGGCCTTCAGGTTACTTCGCTCAGGGATGGGAAACTGCGCAATGCCGGCATCAGGCAGGGCTATATTATCACTCAGGTTGACGGGAAAGCGGTGACCAGCCGGGCTGATCTGGCCCGGGCACTCGAAGGTAAACAGGGTGGTGTTTTGCTCGAGGGAATCTATCCGAACAGAACCCGGGCTTACTACGGATTTGGGATGTAGTAACCTGCAGATAAGAAGTTCGTTGGATAAGGGATGTGTATCTTACG
Source organism: Lentimicrobium saccharophilum (assembly GCF_001192835.1). Classification (NCBI taxonomy): domain Bacteria; kingdom Pseudomonadati; phylum Bacteroidota; class Bacteroidia; order Bacteroidales; family Lentimicrobiaceae; genus Lentimicrobium; species Lentimicrobium saccharophilum. The sequence continues at coordinate 674,117 of NZ_DF968183.1, read as the reverse complement.
CATCCCTTCAGGTGTATGTAATCGGACTCCACTCTTCCGGTTTCAGATTGAACTTAAAGTTGACAGAATTGTTAATAATCAGAATGGACAGGTCTTATCCTGCCTTCAAAACAAACCTCCGCTATGAGACAACTTAAAATAACCAAATCTATAACCAATCGCGAAACTGCATCGCTTGACAAATATCTGCAGGATATTGGCAAAGAAGAACTGATCAGCGCTGAAGAGGAAGTCCAGCTTGCCCAGCGTATACGTCAGGGTGATCAGCAGGCATTGGAGAAACTCTGCAAGGCTAATCTTCGTTTTGTGGTTTCAGTCGCTAAACAATATCAGAACCAGGGATTAAGCCTTCCCGACCTGATCAATGAGGGCAACCTCGGATTGATTAAAGCGGCTCAGCGTTTTGATGAAACACGTGGATTCAAATTTATCTCTTATGCCGTTTGGTGGATACGCCAGAGCATTCTTCAGGCATTGGCCGAGCAGTCGCGTATTGTGCGTCTTCCGCTAAACCAGGTGGGGTCATTGAATAAAATCAAGAAGGAGTCCTCCCGCCTCGAGCAGAAGTTTGAACGTCCTCCATCACCCGATGAACTGGCAGCAGCGCTTGAAATTCCCGAGTATAAGATAGATGCAGCGCTCAAGATATCGACCAGATATATTTCGATGGATGCGCCCCTTACTGAGGATGAAGATATGAAATTCATCGACATCTTTGTGGATGAAGATACCCCCGTAACCGATGCCGGTTTGATGCGCGAATCGCTGGCCAGGGAAATTCAGCGTTCGCTGGCAACCCTCACTGAAAAGGAGCGTGATGTTGTAAATCTCTATTATGGAATAGGTATGAACCATGGACTCACGCTCGAGGAAATAGGTGCCAAATTCGATCTGACCCGTGAACGTGTCAGGCAGATAAAAGAGAAAGCCATCCGAAGGTTAAAACACACCTCCAGAAGTAAACTGCTGAAGTCTTACCTGGGACAGTAGCCGGTATTTTACATCATTTTAGGCTATCAGCATTCACACTGGTAGCCTTTTTTTATTTTTTTTCAAATTATAGCCCGAAATCCGTATTACCTTTTTACTGATTCCGGATTAAGGGATAGTGAAAATGTATACACGGGAATTTATGGAATTCAGGCATGAATCTACTGTAATAGACATGGAAAAGGAAGACAGGTCGATAAGGATACTGATAGCTGAAGATAATCTGCTAAATCAGAGGATAATAGAGATCCTGATAAAAAGAATGGGATGGAATTATACCCTGGTCGGAGATGGTCTTGAAGCAGTAAATGAATGCCTCAACGGAGAATATGATGTGATACTTATGGATATAGATATGCCCCAGATGAATGGCTGGGAAGCAACCATAGAATTGAGGAGGAAAAAAGTAGAAATACCCATCATTGCATTAACAGCGTACTCGGAGGAGTCATTCCGCAAAAAAAGCTTTGAAGTGGGCATGGATAAGTTTCTTTCCAAACCATATGATAAAGATGAGATTTATGATGCAATTCTAAACAGTATAAAGGCGGGCAAATGATCATAAACGGGATTCCCGGTCTTTTCAAAAAACTTAAAAAACTTTTCATAATTTCTTAACAGGTTCTCGCTTTTTAGCCGGAGGTTTGTATTTTTGCTGCCTGACATTCAGAAGTCAGGATGGTCTATAATACGTTGAATGACGGGTTTCGGGAGAACGGTAAATTCAGGTTCAGGCAGTTGCTGACAACCTTAAAGATGTATAATCCGATCTTCTGTATTGATAGATCTGCACGTCCTCTCTTTTGTACACTTTTTTCCGGTTGTTTACCGGAATTAATAATGATTTTAAAAAACAACAAGTAGAATGCCATCAACAAAGTATGTTTTTGTTACCGGAGGTGTGGCTTCATCGCTGGGAAAGGGGATTATTTCAGCTTCGCTGGCCAAATTGCTGCAGGCAAGGGGTTTCAGCGTAACCATCCAGAAACTGGATCCCTATATAAATATTGATCCTGGTACACTGAATCCTTACGAACATGGAGAATGTTTTGTGACAGAGGACGGTGCTGAGACGGATCTGGATCTTGGTCACTACGAGCGTTATCTGAATGTACCTACATCGCAGGCTAATAACGTTACGACGGGACGTATTTACCAGTCGGTGATTGAAAAGGAGCGACACGGCGATTACCTTGGCGAAACAGTTCAGGTTATCCCTCACATTACCGATGAAATAAAAAGAAGAATCAAACTGCTTGGAAATGAAGGCAAATACGATTTTGTGATCACGGAGATCGGAGGAACCGTCGGTGACATCGAATCCCTGCCTTACATTGAATCTGTCCGTCAGATGCGCTGGGAGATCGGAACGGATTGCCTGGTGATTCATCTTACACTGGTTCCTTATCTTGCTGCCGCGGGGGAGCTGAAGACCAAGCCCACCCAACACTCTGTAAAGGCGTTGCTTGAACAGGGGGTACAACCTGATATCATCGTATGTCGTACCGAAAAGCATCTCAATGAAGGGATGCGCAATAAGATTGCCCTCTTTTGTAACGTGGACCCTACGGCAGTGATAGAATCCATTGATGCCGAATCAATTTACGATGTGCCGCTGCTGATGCGTGACGAAAAACTTGATGTAGAGGTGCTTGAGAAAATGCGCATGCCTGCCAGCCATTTGCCGGATCTCAGAAAGTGGGAGGAATTCCTTTACAAACTTAAACACCCGAAAAATCAGGTTACCATTGGTTTGATCGGCAAGTACGTGGAGTTAAAAGATGCCTATAAATCAATAAACGAAGCCTTTGTGCATGCCGGTGCAGTGAATGAATGCAAGGTAATGGTCAGGCCAATCCATTCCGAAAGCATAACCCCTGAAACGGTGGCTGCCTCGCTCGAAGGGCTTGACGGAATTCTGGTTGCGCCCGGATTCGGGAACCGCGGCATTGAAGGAAAGATTGAATCCATTCGCTTTGCCAGGGAAAATAATGTGCCTTTTCTTGGTATTTGCCTGGGAATGCAGTGTGCCGTGATAGAATTCGGACGCAATGTGCTTGGTTTAAAAGGCGCAAATTCAACAGAGATGGACCCTGATACCAAACACCCTGTGATTGATATTATGGAGGCCCAGAAAAATATCTGTAATAAGGGCGGAACAATGAGGCTGGGAGCATACCCCTGTACCATAGCCGACGGCACAAAAGCCATGGCAGTCTACGGAAAGGCAGAGATAACCGAAAGGCACCGTCACAGGTATGAATTCAACAATTTTTATCTGGATCAATACCGGAACGCAGGGATGCTTACTTCAGGGATAAACCGTAAGGATGATCTGGTTGAGATTATCGAGTTACCGGAGCATCCCTGGTTTGTTGGGATACAGTTTCATCCTGAATACCGCAGTACTGTTGCCAGTCCTCATCCTTTGTTTGTTCATTTTGTTAAAGCTGCACTGGATTTCAGTCTTCGCAAATAAAGGTCACCATCATCAGGGCATTGCAAATGCCGGTAATCTGGCGGTAAGATTTGTGCAGGAATCTTCAGGATATTTTATTTTGGTGCATTTCCCTGCTTTTAATTAATTTTGCCTCCTTCTTTTCATTTACTTTATCTTATTTTCATGAACAAGAATTCTATCATTGGCCTGCTTCTGATCTTCGCCATTATGATTGGTTACACTGTGATGATGTCACCATCCAAAGAAGAGCTGGAAGCCAGGAAGCGCACCCAGGATTCCATTGCTGCGATTCAAAGGGCAGTATCTGATTCAGTCCGTGTTCAGCAGGCTCAGCGTGAAGAGCTGAAGAATTCCGTTGCAGAAATGCCATCCCCGGCACAGGATATCGATTCCGGAGCGCTGGTCGCTGCCAGGAACTCTGTATTCGGGCCATTTGCAGTTTCCGCTTCAGGAGTTGATAAGGAATTTATTGTTGAGACTGACCTGCTTAAACTCACCGTAAGTAATAAGGGCGGACGAATCAGTAAGGTTGAATTAAAAGAGTATAAAACTTTTGATGGTAAGCCTGCAATTCTTTTTGTGCCGGATTCCTCCATGTTCGAACTGGCTTTTTTCACTGATGTAAGGCCGATTACAACCGGTGACCTTTATTTTCTGCCTTCATGGACCGATCAAAGATTTCAAGGGCAGGATGAACTGAGAATCAGTGGGAATGATTCCCTGCAGTTTGCCATGAGGCTGTTTGCCGGAAGCTCTGACAGCATTGCATTGCCCGATAGCTATATTGAATATCTCTACACGGTAAAAGGCGACAATTATATGGTTGACTTTGAGGTGAATTTTGTCAATATGGAGGGGATAATTGCACCCAATACAAAAGAACTGAATATCAACTGGAATGCACGTTTGCTGAGGCAGGAGAAAAATCTCGAAAATGAGAAACTTAATACAACCATACATTTCAGGCATTCTGACGGTGAAGTGGACTACCTGAGCGAAAGAAAGGATGACAGTAAGAACATCAATACCCGCGTTAAATGGGTTTCCTTTAAGCAGCAGTTTTTCTCTGCTTCACTGATCGCCGGAGAGTTGTTTCAGAATGCCGAATTGTCGAAAGTGCGGGAACCTGAAAAAGAGATGAAGTACCTTGAACAGATGCAGGCTGTTCTTTCTCTGCCTTTCAATCCCATGGTCGATAAAAGTCTCGGGATGTCATTTTATTTTGGCCCGAACAAGTATAACCTGATGCGCAAGTACAAGCTGGATCTTGAACGACAGATACCGCTTGGCTGGAGTTTCTTCTTAATGCAATGGATCAACCGTTTTGCTGTAATTCCTGTCTTTAACTTTCTTGAAGGGTTTAACCTGAATTATGGCATTATCATATTGATTCTTACGATATTGTTGAAAATCGTTCTCTTCCCGATTGCATACAAGACTTATATGTCTTCGGCCAAAATGCGCCTGCTTAAGCCTGAAGTGGACGAGATCAACGCAAAGTATCCGAAGAAAGAAGATGCGATGAAAAAGCAGCAGGCTACCATGACCTTGTACAAAAAGGCCGGGGTGAACCCGATGTCGGGCTGCGTTCCCATGCTGTTGCAGTTCCCGATCCTGCTTGCCATGTTCCGTTTCTTTCCTGCTTCCATCGAATTGAGGCAGGAGTCTTTCCTTTGGGCGCATGACCTTTCGAGTTACGATTCCATACTCGATCTGCCTTTTACCATCCCTTTCTATGGTGACCACGTGAGTCTTTTCACCCTGCTGATGACCATATCAACCATTATCTACACCAAGATAAACAACGATATGATGTCGACCGGAAATCAGATGCCGGGAATGAAAACCATGATGTACCTGATGCCTGTGATGTTCCTCGGATTCTTTAACAGCTATTCCTCCGGACTAAGCTATTATTATTTGCTGGCTAACCTGATGACCTTCGCGCAGATGTACGTTATCCGTCGTTTTGTAAATGAGGACAAACTTCATGCTCAGATTCAGGAAAACAAGAAAAAGCCTGTGAAGAAGTCAAACTTCCAAAAAAGGCTTGAGGAGATGGCAAAGAACCAGGGTAAGAAGTAGTTTTTAAATCTGCAGCAATCAGAAGTCCTTTTAAGTCTGCTTTTGCCACTATCCGGATATCTTTCCCGAGGGTGGCAAAAGTTGTTTAATGGGGTAAACTCTTTCTGCTTTGTTTGGCACAGTTACCTTATGAGTGCTTAACAATACAGGCTGTCTTCTGCGTCATCTTCCTGGTCTTGTAAGTAAGCGGGTTATTTATTCTGCATTAATAAGAAAGAAATACAGGCCCGATGTTTTTTTCTCTTTGAAAATTAACTTCTTACCTTCCTGATAATAAAATATTTTTTTACCTTTGCACCCCGGTTTGGCCGGCGCTTCTATGGCCCGGCTATGGGAGTGATCCTGTCCGTCTGAACCGCATAACTCACTTATTATTAACCCGGTATCGCAGGATGCCACAAAGAAGAAAAGAATGACAAACGACGAATTAAACGTCAACGGGGAGTTGACCAATGCTGAAAACATGCCTGAAGAGGTCAATGCTGAGGTGAATGAAACCCCGGTTGCAGAAGAAGCAGAAACCATTGCTGAAGAGGCTGAACCCGCTAAGGCAGAAGAAGTTGAAGTTGTTGCAGAAGTTGCCACTGTAGTAGAAGTTGACGATGATGATGAACCTACTGTTGAAAAACTGAAAGCTCCGCTGACACAGCAGGTTTCACTTGAAAATTTTGATTGGGACGCTATCGGAAAGAAGCATGAAAACTACTCCTCCGATGAGCGCTCGAAACTTGAATCATTGTATGACGAAACCCTCAGTTCCATCGTTGAGCATGAAGTGATCGACGGAACTGTAGTTGCCATAAGCAGCCGAGAGGTTGTGGTGAACATCGGATTCAAGTCCGACGGTGTAATTCCGCAGTCGGAACTCCGTTATAATCCAAACCTGAAAATCGGCGACAAGATTGAGGTGTACGTTGAAAGCCAGGAAGACATGGGTGGACAGTTGCTGCTTTCACACAAGAAAGCCCGCATCCTCCGTTCATGGGAGCGCGTAAATCAGGCGTTTGAAAAAGAAGAAATCATCAATGGTTATGTGAAGTGCCGCACCAAAGGCGGGCTTATCGTGGATGTATTCGGTATCGAAGCCTTCCTCCCCGGTTCGCAGATAGATGTGAAGCCTATCCGTGACTATGATATCTATGTAGATAAAGTGATGGAATTCAAGGTTGTGAAAATCAACCAGGAATATAAGAATGTGGTTGTTTCGCACAAAGCCCTTATTGAGGATGAACTTGAGCAGCAGAAAGCCGACATCATCAGCAAGCTTGAAAAGGGACAGATTCTTGAAGGTACGGTGAAGAATATCACCTCTTACGGTGTATTTGTTGATCTCGGCGGTGTTGACGGTCTTGTGCATATTACCGATCTTTCATGGGGACGTATCAATCATCCGGAAGAAATTGTTCAGCTTGACGAGAAGATCAAAGTGGTTATCCTCGACTTTGATGAAAACAAAAAGCGCATCGCCCTCGGTCTCAAACAGCTTACCCCGCATCCGTGGGATTCACTGGATGAAAACATCAAGGTTGGTGATAAAGTTAAAGGCCGCGTAGTGGTCATTGCCGATTATGGTGCATTTATCGAGATTGCAGCCGGTGTCGAAGGACTGATTCACGTTTCAGAAATGTCATGGTCGCAGCACCTGCGCACCGCTCAGGACTTCCTGAAGGTAGGTGATGAGGTGGAAGCCGTTATCCTTACCCTCGATCGCGAAGAGCGCAAAATGTCACTGGGTATTAAGCAACTGATTCCGGATCCCTGGACCAACATCAAGGAAAAATATCCCCTTAACTCCAAGCATGAAGCCACTGTCCGCAACTTTACCAATTTCGGTATTTTCGTTGAACTTGAAGAGGGCGTTGATGGTCTGATCCATATTTCTGACCTTTCATGGTCGAAGAAGATCAAGCATCCTGCTGAATTTACCAAAATCGGTGAGAAGATTGAGGTAATGGTACTTGACGTGGATGTTGAGAACCGCAGGCTGAGCCTGGGTCACAAGCAGCTTGAGGAAAATCCCTGGGATGTATTTGAGACCGTGTTCTCGGTTGGTTCGGTTCACAAAGGAACCATCACCAGCGCAAGCGATAAGGGAATGGTGGTAGCACTGCCTTACGGCGTTGAAGGTTTCGCACCCCTGCGTCATCTTGTCAAAGAGGACAACACCACGGCTAAGGTTGATGAAGCCCTTGACTTTAAGGTAATTGAGTTCTCGAAAGACAACAAAAAGATTATCCTTTCACATTCACGGATTTTCCAGGATGCAACCAGCGCCGAGCGTATTAAAGAATCAGCTGCCAAGGAAAGTGCCGAAAATTCAACCAAGCGTGCCGTTAAGAAGCTGAAAGATAACCTTGAAAAGACTACCCTGGGTGATCTTGAAGCACTGGCTAACCTCAAATCAGATATGGAGCAATCGGAAAAGAATGCTAAAAACAAGAAATCCGAAGCCGAACCCGGTCAGGAATAATATCTGAATTCTAATAAAAAGATCCCCGCAAGGGGATTTTTTTTTGCTTGTCATATCAGTTTTGAAGGTAATATTGATGACTTTTACAGCCGCTTTTGAATGCAATAACTGTTCATGATGAAGAAATTTGAAGTAACAATACTGGGGAGCAGTGCCGCTTTGCCTGCCCGCAACCGTAATTTACCGGCCCAGGTGGTAAATTACCGCGACCGTCTGTTTCTGATAGACTGTGGTGAAGGTACGCAGATGCACCTGAAAAGGAACAGGATCAGGATGGGCAGGATCAACCACATCTTCATCTCCCATCTGCATGGTGATCATTTTTACGGCTTGATCGGACTTGTTTCGACTTATCATCTGCTGGGCAGGAGGGAGGCTTTGCACGTATACGCTCCTGCGCTGCTTGAACGAATCATCCGGTTGCAACTAGAAGCATCGGAAACTACGCTTTTGTATCCGCTTATATTTCACACAACACAGCATATTGTGCCGGAAGAAATCTTCAATGACGGAAGAATTTCCGTAACGAGTCTTCCCCTGCTTCACAGGGTGCCGACTACAGGGTTCCTGTTCAGGGAGCAGCCTCATCCCAAAAAACTGCTCAGGGATGTCGCTGATAAGTATGAAGTACCTGTGGCAGCCTTTGAATCGATTCGCAATGGTAATGATTATATTGATGAGGATGGCAATCATATTTACAATACCTTGCTGACACAGGAGTCTGCCCCGGTGAGATCATACGCCTATTGCTCTGATACCGGTTTTTATGAGCCATTGGCGGATATGATCAGGGGTTGCGATCTGATGTATCATGAAGCAACCTTTATGCAGGACCTGTTGGCTTCTGCCCGGGAGAAGCAGCATGCAACGGCAGCTGATGCCGCCACCATCGCGAGGTTATCCGGCGCAAAACGATTGCTTCTTGGCCATTTTTCAGCGAGGTATGAGGATCTTCAGCCATTGCTTGATGAGGCAAAGGCAGTTTTCAGTCAATCTGAACTGGCTGAAGATGATGCTACTTATGAGGTCTGATTCCCGTAAAGGATTCCTGAAAAAAGTCTGAGCAGCGTCTTTTTATCGTAAGGTTTGGGGAGATAGTGAGAGCATCCGTTCGAAAGCAGTTTTTCACGGTCACCGTGCATGGTATAGCCCGTAACTGCTATGATGGGCGTGTTTTTATTGGTTTCAAAATTCTTAACCTGGTGGGCAATTGATAATCCATCGGGCCCTGCGCCAAGATTAATATCCATCAGGATGGCGTCATACTTTTTTCTCTTTATTTTTTCGATGGCCACATACCCGTTTTCAGCCATTTCCGTATTGCAGATTTCCCTGAGGTAGAGTGCGGCCAGGCGCCGGTTTACTTCGTTGTCTTCAACAATCAGCACGTCAGGAATCGGGCCGCGGCTAAGACGGTGCGTGCGTATGATTTCAGCGGTTTCGGTGTCGAGGTCAGGTTCCTGAATGTCGGGCAGGGTTAGTGGTAATGCTACATAAAAATCAGAACCTTTTTCCTGCACACTTTCAACCCATATTCTTGCATTCAGCAGGCGGGCAATCTTGGCGCAAAGCGACAGGCCAAGTCCGCTGCCTTCAAAAGTGCGCGAAAAGCCTTCACTTACCTGTCTGAATTCTTCAAAAATCATTTTATGGTGCTCAGGAGCAATACCGATGCCTGTGTCGCTGATGCGGATGATTACTTCGGTGCTGGTCTTGTCAAGAGTATAAGCGCTTACTGAAATTCCACCGTCGATCGTAAACTTCAATGCATTATCCAGCAGATGGTGCAGCATCTGCCCAAGCAGTTTTTCATCGGCCATCACATGAAGACCGGGCGGCAGGGAAGTGCGCAGATACAGGCCTTTGTCGCTGGCAATGGAATGGGCAACCTTAAGCAGGGGATTGAAAAGCAGGCGCGTGTTGACCGGTTTCAGGTTCAGGGTATGTTTGTCCGCTTCAATGGCCGAAAGGTCGATGATTGAATTAAGCGTTGACATCAGGCGGCTGGCAGATTTAAAGATGGTGGACGCCATCGATTTCATCCGGGCATCTTCAATTTCTTCGGTAAGGATTTCAGAAAATCCAAGGATGCCGGTCATCGGTGTCCGGAGCTCATGGCTCATATTTGCCAGTAATGATGATTTCAGCCGGCTTGAATCTTCTGCAACGTTTTTCGCTTTGATCAGGGCTTCATCGCTGCGGATACGTTGTATGGATAGGGCGATTTGCTCAGATACGAAAATGAGGATGTTTTTTTCATCTTCACCATAAGTGATGTCGGTTGAATATGACTGCAACGAAAGGACTCCCAACACTTTTTCATGTGTTTTCAATGGGACGCCCAACCATGATTGCGGAATGCGGGATGATCCGGAAATAATCCTTTCACTGATCATCAGTTCAATTGCCGGAGCAGAAACCAGCAGCGGTTCACCGGTGCGCAGCACATAACCGATCAGTCCACCCAATGCTGAATCAGGATCAGGCATGCCTTCCTGATCGACACAGTAGGGGAAATGAAGTTTGCCTTCTTCTCCGTTGGTCAAAGCGATCATCAGGTTGGGGGAGGGCATGTGGGAAGCGATAATCTGGTGAATGGCTTCCATCAAAGGCGCAAGATTATGCTGCGAATGGATCAGCTGTGATATCTGAAAAGCTGAAGCCTTGAGACTTTCTGCCTTATATAGGAACTGACATCCTGTATGGTACCTGACCATCGGCTTAATTCTCCATGACTGGTATATTCAAGCTGGGATTCGCAGTGCAGAAACCGGACTTTACCCTGTTTATCAACAATCCTGTAATCATTGCTGTAGGTATTCAGCTTCTGATCCCTGACGGCATTAAGTAAATTTTTGTGCTTTTCCAGATCAGCCGGATGAATCAGGCCAAAATGATAGAGCATTTCAGGAGTGGTTTTATCCCCTGTGTCGTCAATCCCCAGCAGTTGAAAGAAATTCCAGGTCCTGATTGACGGTACCGGTCCGAAAGTAACATCCCAACTGCCTATTTCCGAAAGTTGTTGTACCTGCTGAAGCCGCATCTGGCTTTCGCGAAGGGCAGCCTGAGTTTCTTCAAGCATGGCAGATGACGCGGCACTGCTGCCTGCTGAATGGTCCTGGTCCTTAATTAAAGGGGTAAGCGAGACGATACGGTGAGGCTCATTCCCGATATTGATGGTCTTTTTCGCAATGGTGCAGGCGATTTCTGAGTCTGAGGCAGTTTTCAGATGGCACATGCCCTGCTCTGAACCATTGAGAGATCCATAGGACACAATGGAATCAGGGTTGATCAGTAAGGCAATGTTTCGTCCGGTGATCTTGTTTTCCGGATAACCGCTCAATGAAAGAAACGGGGGATTCGCTCTCAGGATTGTCCAGAATTTGTCGGTAATCAATGCAGGCGAAGGATAATAATCTATCCAGTTAAACTTTTCGTTGAGTTTCAGTTCATCCCTGCTTATGTCTTCGTACTCAAACCAGTTGGATACCATTAAGTTATACTTAAATCCCTGTTAAGATTCAACTTGCAGGGGGTAAAATTAATATTTATGACGGAATTTTAAAGAAAAATGTTAAATGCCTGTTATAACCTGACCGGTTGGTAAGGCCGGTTCTTCATTGGAAAATTGCGTAATATCCTGTATTACAGCGGCTGCGCAAAAGCAACCGAAAATGGCAGGCATATAGGAGATGGTGCCAACGGTCGATTTTTTATTGATTTCACCTTCAGAAAGCTCTACCGCGCTGCGCGATACCTCTTCAGGCGACCACACAGCTTTAAAGCCTTCCCAAATTCCGAGTTTGTGCAGGCGTTTGCGCATGTAATAGGCCAGTTTGCAATTGTTTGTGGCTGAAATATCAGAAATTTTTACCTGCATGGGATCAAACTTCCCGCCTGCACCCATCGAACTGACCAGCGGCATTCCAAGCCGCAGCGTGTGGTATATCAGGTAAACCTTTGGCGAAAGGGTGTCGATCGCGTCGATGACGTAATCATATCCTTGTTCGAGGATCTCGATCATCCGCTCGTCTTTAATATACTCCTGAATGGTTGTCAGCCGGACTTCAGGATTGATGTCCATCAGCCGCTGTGCCATAACCATTGTTTTTGGCATGTGATGGGTGCTGATAAGGGCAGGTAACTGCCGGTTCCGGTTTGTATGATGCACCCTGTCGCCATCCACAATGGTGATCCTTCCAATTCCGGCCCTTACCAATTGCTCGGCGGCGTAAGCACCTACACCTCCCAATCCGGCTACCAGTACATTGGTAGCATGCAGTTTGTTCAGCTTTTCTTCGCCAAGCAGCAGCCGGGTCCGGGATTGCCAGTCAGAGGGATTCATCGTTTCAGTTTTTCTCGACAAAGTTAAGAAAAGTTGGGTGTATAATCCATTTTAGCGATACTGCAAGCGCCGCAGGGCAGCCCGTTCTGATTCAGGGTCGCCGTGTAGTGCTGATCCCGGCAAACGGAGAAAATTTTGTCTGCAGATCCGGTACTTTGTAAAAATATTACTTAAGTTTGCTGAGAACATTATACTCATTGTTATGAAATTATTTGCGCGTTTAACGCTGCTTGTTCTGGTGATTCCATTTTTTGTGAAGTCGCAATCGCAACCCGAATGGGAAAACGAAAACATCAATTATATCAACCGCGAAAAAGCACGAAACTCCTGGATGCCCTATGCTTCAGAAGAGCAGGCGGTAACTGAAAACCTGAGCCTTTCGCCTTATTATCTTAACCTGAACGGTACATGGAAATTCAATTGGGTGAAACATCCGGACCTCCGCCCGGTGAACTTTTTTCAACCGGGTTATGATGTAAGCTGGTGGGACAATCTTGAAGTGCCATCATGCTGGCAGTTGAAGGGTTATGGAATTCCTGTCTATACCAATGTTACTTATCCGCATGCTGCGAAGCCGCCGTATATTATGGAGCCTGTGCCGGCAGAATTTACAAAACATCAGTATCCGAATCCGGTCGGATCTTATGTGAGGGAATTTGTGCTTCCTGAGGGCTTTAAAGACAGGAGGACTCTGTTACATTTTGCTGGTGTTGAAAGCGCTATGTATGTATGGATTAACGGAAAAAAAATAGGTTATAGTGAAGACAGCCGCCTGCCTGCCGAGTTCGACATTACAAAATATGTCAGGTCCGGTAAAAATACCCTGGCGGTGGAGGTTTATCAATGGAGCGACGGCAGTTACCTCGAAGATCAGGATTTCTGGCGAATGAGCGGCATTTACCGCGATGTTTACCTGCTTTCCGTTCCGGGTACATATCTCCGCGACTACTGGCTGAAAGCTGATTTTGTCAGCGATTTTTCGAAGGCAGAGCTGACCCTGGAAGCCGGTTTCGCAGGTTTTTCGCTTAAAGAAAAGCTAAACCTTGAAGTTTATTTGTTCCCATACGGGCAAAAGAACGAAAAATTGCCGGATCCGGTTTTCAGCTTTGCAATAGATGGAGGGAAAACCTATAAAGCGCCTTTGATTTATAAAGCATCAATCAGCAATCCCAGGCTCTGGTCGGCGGAAGATCCTAATCTTTACCAAGTTCTAATCGTTACCAAAAATAAGGCTGGCAAGGTTTTGATGGTACAAAGCTCCGATTTTGGCTTCCGGAAGGTTGAGATAAAAGATCAGCAACTGTGGGTGAATGGAAAAAGCATAAAGATCAAGGGTGTTAACCGCCATGACATTGATCCCACTGATGGTAGGGCGGTGTCGAAGGCATCCATGCTCAGGGATGTGGAATTGTTCAAGCAATTTAATATAAACACCGTAAGAACAAGCCATTATCCGAACGATCCATACTTTTACAGCTTGTGCGACCGTTACGGTATATATGTAATTGATGAGGCCAATGTTGAATCCCATGGAATGGGTTACGGCGATGAATCGCTGGGCCACGTCAAGAGTTGGCAGGAAGCGCATGTGTCCCGAATTATGAATATGATGGAACGCGACAAAAACCATCCTTCGGTGATTATGTGGTCGCTTGGCAACGAGGCCGGGCCGGGGATAAATTTTGAAGCCGCTTCGGTTGCTTTGAAAAAACGTGATCCTTCACGTCCCATTCATTACGAAAGATACAACGAAGTAGCCGATGTGGTTTCAGTGATGTACCCCGATGTGGAATGGTTCGCAAATCAGGGCAGGAAAGACGACCCCAAACCCTTTTTCATGTGCGAATATGCACATGCCATGGGCAATGCTGTTGGTAACCTGAAAGAATACTGGGAAGCAATTTATACATATCCCCGTTTGATAGGCGGATGCATATGGGATTGGGCCGATCAGGGTCTCTATAAAGAAATTCCTGAAAAACCCGGAGAATATTTTCTGGCGTATGGAGGCGATTTTGGCGATCGCCCTACCGACTGGAACTTCTGTGCCAACGGACTTACCACCGCCGACAGAAAGATTACTCCTAAATTGGAGGAGGTGAAACGGATTTATCAGAATGCATGGTTTGAAGAATCCGATCTCTTAAATGGTGAAATTTTGGTAACAAACCGCAACGCATTTGTTAATTTGAACAAATATAAAGGCTTGTGGGAAATAAGCGAAGATGGTGTAGTGATTCAGTCAGGTGAATTTACAACCGATATCGGAGCAGGGGAAACTAAAAAGCTTACCATTGATTACCAAAAACCTGAGCTTAAACCCGGCCGGGAGTATTTCCTTAATGTATATCTGCAGCTGGCAACCGACGAATGGTGGGCAAAACGTGGCTACACCATTGCAAGTGGTCAGTTTAAATTGCCTTTTGAGGCAGGAAGCCCGGTTTTGTCAGAAAATCAGCAATTGTTTCCGCTTGTTGTAATTGATAATAAGGATATTGTCAGCATTTCCGGAAGGGAATTCAATGTGGTCTTCAGCCGGAAAGCCGGAACCATTATACACTGGAGCCACAATGGGACAGTTTTACTCGATACGGATTTAAGTGCCATTCATGGGATTGAACCCGAAACCGGACTGATTTTCCAGGATACAGTAAGCAAGGCAAGAATAGCCGGACCGCGCACCAATGTTTTCAGGGCACCGGTGGACAATGACTACATTTTCGGGGGAGGCCCGGGTCCGGTATGGCAAAAAATGCAGCTTCACACCTTATCGCACCGGGTTAAATCTTTCCGGGTGGACAAAGAAAGTGATTTTATTGTCAGGGTGTCGGCTGAGATCGCATCGGTATCACCCGGCGGTTTTACGGTTGAATCGCACTATGTATATACTGTTTCAGAGTCGGGTAGCATTGGCGTTGATCTTACCGTTACCCCTCAGGATGTGGATTGGATGCTTCCTAAACTCGGACTGATTATGGAAATGCCTGAAGGATTTGAAAAAGTTACGTGGCTGGGAGCCGGCCCTCACGAAAATTACCGCGACAGGAAGACATCCGCAAAAATTGGCATATACAGCAAAATGGTTCAGGAAATGACCGAAGAATACATCCGGCCTCAGGATATGGGAAACCGGAGCGATGTCAGATGGTTTGCCGTTACCGACCGAAAAGGTGCCGGAATTCAGTTTGTTGCTTCAGAATTGTTGAACTTCAGCGCTTTGCATCACCTGCCGCTTGATCTGGAGATGGCAAATCATCCTTACGAGTTGGAAAAGCGAAAAGAAACCATCCTGACCATTGATGCCGAACACCTTGGACTTGGAGGCGGCAGTTGCGGACCCGGCCCCATGAAGCAATACAGCCTTGATTCTAGCCCGGTTAAGCTTAAGTTTACTATGCTTCCGCTTGATCCTGGTGTTAACTGTTTGAAAGAAACAGGCCGGAGACCTTGATTCCAGATCAGGATTCATTTTTTAGAATCAATTGCTTTAACAACAAAGGCCTGCATCAGCAGGCCTTTGTTGTTTTGCGGTAGCCATTGATAATCAACTGTTATCCAGTGCAAATGGCTGCCTGGTATTGCCGGGGAATTTTTTATTTCCTGATGAACCTCATGGCTGCATTGCCTTCTGATGAACGAATAACAAGTGCATGAATACCTGATGGAAGATCAGATACATCCATCAGGTAGCCTGAAGAGAGGTCCGAAGTACTGATCGACTTTTCTAGAACCAGCGCACCTTTTGAGTCAAAAATCTGAAGTTGCACGCTGCTGCTGTTAAGACCTGGTAAACGAATCCTGAGATTCTCACTCACCGGATTCGGGTATGCTGAAAGTGAAGCAGATAGGTTGTTTTCTTCGAATCCCACAGAATAGTTAGTGGCAATATTTGACATACTGCTGTTCAGGCTGAGGCTTCTTTCACCACCCGGGTTACAGTTATTTGGGTTAACCACTTCAACCATGTAATAAACAAACCCCGAAGCAGCATCGAAATCGGAATAAGAATTAAAGTTTCCGGAAACCGTGCCAATCATTTGCATATCCGAAGGAGTGCTTCCGCGATAAATATTGTATGACTCAACATCAAATCCAACATACGGACTCCAGATCAGGTTCCAGACATCGCCGACACCTTTGCTGATGGTAAGATGTATGGTTTGGTGATATGATTCAGATGGGTAAAGATTTCCGGCTGAATCCCTGAAGGTAACTTTATAACGGGTTGCTTTTACCCTGGGATTTGAGGTTTCATCAATGAATACAGCAGGAGCATCAACCGGAACAGCAGCAATTTCAGTATATTGATTAGAAATATTTCCTTCTTTCAGAACAACATATTCGCTGATGAGGTTGCTGATGGGCTTGTTCCAGGCAATCATGTTCTTGCCTGAGGTCGTATCAACACCCACCATACAGATTTGTAAGTCAGGAAAATCTTCTATGGTAAAGGTGGACGCGCTGGTTGCTGTGATAAACGGATAATAATAGTCTGTGAGACGGATTAAACATTCTCCTGAAGAAATTTCAGGGGTTTGCCAAACAAAACTTTCAGCTCCCCCCGGTAAATAAATATATTCAAGGGCCTGCCAGTTTTGTCCATTATCTGAAGAAAAATCTATTTGCAGGTAGGTAAAATACAGGATTTCTCCTGAATACTCAAACTTGATTTCAAATTCAGTATTTTGATCAAGAATTTCTCCGCCATTTGGTGAAATCAAGGTAAGAACCGGAGTTTCTACTACTTCAAAAACAGGGCTTAAAGTGAAAATTGAAGGATCTGAACTGTTTGATAGTTTAACAACACAGTTGTCAGATGGAATTGAAGGAGCATTAATAACAGCACTGCCGTAATTTTGTGAATATACATTAGTTGCTACTGTTTCGAAAGTAGTGCCGCCATCTGTTGACACTGCAACATCCACATTCCCAATTTCAAAGGAATACCAGCTTACCTCTATGGGTTGATTGGCATAATATCTGTCTTCGGCCTGGGGTGAGTAGAAAATGTATGGGGGAGTGTAAATTGTGAACACATTGTCGCTCTCATCAGCTGCTGATGGAATATTTGGATCTCTGACTCTAAGCTTGGCGTTTGAGCTCGCTGCCTGAGGGACAACAATCTGATCGCTTCCTCCGGTTGGGGAACTGTAACTATACCATAAGGTTGTCCAGGAAACACCTCCATCTAATGAGTAATCGAGAGCTACATAATCGGGTAAATTTTCGCCTGTCCAGGTAACAGTTTCCAGCTCATTATATGTCCAGAATTCTCCGCCGTTGGGACTTACGAGAGTAAATACCGGCGGAGGGCTGATTGTAAAAATATAGCTATCGGCAAAAGCATCCGGGTTGCCGGTAATGGAAGCCCTGAGTTTGCATTGGGTAGATTCTACTTCAGGAGCATCAAAAACATGTGAATTGCCAGTAATTCCAGATGCAATAAGTGTCCAGGTTTCGCCATTATCTGATGAAAACGAAAGGTCTGTCGGTTCATTATGCGATGCATACCAGTTTGCAAGTATGGTAAACCCCTGATAATAATGATCGCCATAGTAAGGAGAATTGAAAAAATAAGCAGGGTTTACAACTGAAAAGGCGTTATCACTTTCGTCGAATAAAAGTGGATTTGAGTTATACTCTGCCACTCTGATTCTTGCCAGACTTGTGATACTAAAGTTTACAAACACTGGTACCTGAGTTGTTCCCTGTATTGTATACACGTAATCAATTATTTCATAACTGACTCCATTGTCGGAGGAGTACTCAACCGTGAGATAGGTAGGATTGCCCGAATAGGTATAGGTTACGAATTCATTTGCTCCATTTACCCAGGTTTCACCACCATTTGGAGAAATTAACTGAATTTGTCCGTAAACATTTTGTGATGCCAAAAACAAATAAAGCAGTATAAGGGGACTTATTAACGAGTAAATTTTTGTTTTCATATATTAGGTATTTTGAACACGATTTTTAACATTTGAATAATAGATTTTGTTTAGAATCGTTTTAAATAGTATAACAAAACTGATAAAAACATTTGGCATTTTTTGTGTCGATTGTCATAATTATATTTAAGAAAACATTATTGTCCGGTTAAAATATGAAAAGAACCTGCCACAAAGATACGGAGACACTAAGTACCACTAAATGAGATAAATAAATTCGTGCAACTTGGTGCCTTTGAGCCACTTCGGCAGGCTCAGTGCATCGATTTGTGGCGAAAAAGTGAAAGTAAGCCGTAACTTCTTACATTCTTCTGAAACCCATAACTACTAAGCATATTGGTCAAATTTTATTATTTTTCCCGGACAACAATGATTTCATATAAGTAATCATTGACATCAGATCATTGATCAGTCTGATCCAAACCCATTCATGAACACTTTCCGCTGAGCACACTGCCGGATAATGGCTATGCGCTTCTGTCCCGGCTTGAATGATAATCTTTAGATGACTTCCAACTGTGGTAATCAGCCGGAATATTAACCTGCTTCAAAGGACAAACCTACTTAAATTTTATTAAAAGAAGTCTTTGCTTTTATGAATTTAGTTATAATGAAAGTAGTACCGGGCTGGTTTCTTATCTGCATTATTCCTGAAAAAATTGAATCCTGATGGATTAAAGCGGAAATAGTAAAACAATAGGTCACCTTAATCGTGAAACCAATGGTTATCAGACTCCTTTGGTCAATTTTCCGGAAAGAAGAAGTCCCTTTATAAAATAGCAATCTTACCAAATCCGGAAAACTTATCGTTCCCGACTGACAGCAGGTAGATGCCCGGCCGGCAAGCTGAAGGTAACTGCAAACGGACCTCATTTGCCTGATCCGACTGCAGCGGTTGCGAAAAAACAGTCTGCCCGCTGATATTATAAAGTCCGGCCTGAAAGGTCATGTTGTGAGGTAGTCCATGAATCAGCAGTATGCGGGAATCTGACGGATCGGCTGAAATCGAAATTTCTTTGGAATGGAGTTGTTCATTGATTCCTGTCACGATGCCGAGATGGTATTTTGAAACGGCAACATCGGCATGATTATTTTGGGTATCGGCATAACCGGCCAGTAATACTTTGGTGGCGGATGGCAGTACCATACTGTTGGCCATATCATGCATATACCCTCCTGCGCTCAATTCATGGATTGCGTAGCCCTGGCCCATGTGAAACCCGGGGTCAGGTGTTCCGTCTTCAAGTGCACGGAGCAGAAAAGTATTGAGATCATTTCCGTCCCAGCTGTATCCGGCAGCCAGGATTTTACCGTCATCCTGAATGCCGACAGCCATAAATGCATTGTCTTCATCTATTGCATATACCTTTAAGCCTGATTCTCCGAAACTATTATCAGGATACCCATTGGACAGGAAGCGCAGCAGCATACCATCGGTACCGGCAATGCCCAGGAAACGGCCTGCCACAATAATCCGGTTTTGCTGATCGATGGCAAGCTGGGTTGCCCTTTCAATAATCATATCCATAATATTCAAACCATCTATAACTGATTTTCCTCCAACCCCGAAAGTGGGGTCTGGTGTGCCATCGGTATTGTACCTGATGAGTACAATGGCATCGTAAGATTGGTTGAAAGCACATGCACTGATCAGGTACTTGTTGTTGTGCAGTACAATGCCGCGCGGTATGTCGTATGAGTCGTTATTGAGATCTGCCACGTTATAGCCATTGGTGCCAAAACCGGTATCCGTGGAGCCATTCGACAGAAACCGCATGATAAAGAGGTCCTCTCGTTCACCGGGGCCACTGATCGGACCTGTTATGACAAATTTGTTGTTTGATAATTTCATTATTGAGGAAGCATATTCATTTTTTCCGAGGTTAACCATCAGTGTGCCTCCATATCCAAAAGTCGGATCGGGTTGACCGGCAGCGGTAAATTTTGCCAGCCCGATGTTCTGATTTCCCCCGTCCCAACATACGCCGGCCACAAGGATTCTTCCATCCGTAAGAATTTCCAGATCGAAACACTGGCTGTTTTCACCTCCAAAACCAAATGAAACAGCTCCCTGGTTTCCAAAGGATATATCTGGCTCGCCACCTGATGTCAACTTGATCAGCAAGCAATCGTTGGGTTCATTGGCATAACCATTTGTTCCGCAAATTATCAGGCCGCCGTCAGGTGCAATTTCAATTACTTCGCCGGAATTGCGTCTCGAATCAAGGTCTGTCAGGCTTTTTCCCCAATTTCCAAACGAAAAATCGAGCGAGCCGGGTATCTGTGCCGGGCAATAACTGATTGAAAGGGCAATGGCAAGCAGGAGGGTGGTGCGTTTCATCTTAGTATGTCTGGTTACTGTTAAGGTCAAATTTAAGACAGATTTTTAATAACAATCGTTATCTACTCCAAATTTATTTGCCAGAGTTAATTTACAGGGATTTCAAACGCAAAATCATACGGAGTCCTGTTAACCGGATGGTCATTTCTGGCGCCCGTAAGTTATTATACATGGTTTAAAACTCAATCCAAGCTTGTTTCTTAATTAATGATTGATCAGGGAAATTCACTTTTGTAATAGCTTTCAGAACTATAATTTTCTGCATCTTTCGATTTATAAGTATATTTGAATGTTCAGATAGAAAATTGTGATGATTCTTTTCCTGTTACCAGCGTAAAAGCGATGCATTTAATCAGGTTGATATCAGGTTTTTTAATGCCTGCATTGGTATTTGTTATGCAATTCGCCACTGCGCAGGAAAGTACTGTCGCAATTGAACAGGGGCTTGGTAAATCAACAACCGGCTATGATGGCAGCGTAATTCTTTTGCCGTTCGATGAAGAAAGCGCTGATGTATTCAGCATCGGCATGAATTATTATTTCCGGCCGGAGCGGGCTTTTTTCAGACTAAACGGCGGACTCACCTTTTATTCCATATATGATGCTGATGCCGCATTCAAATACCTTCGGCTACCGGCAGGGATTGAGTTATGCCTGGGGCGGAAACTACAGATTTTACCTGCTGCTGGTTTATCCGGCAGTTACCTGCTGGATTATAATCCGGACGCGGTTACCGATGATTTTGTTAAAAGCAGGTCTCTTTTTCTGCTGGGTTGGTATTGGAGGCTGGGGATTGGCTTACGGATGATGGATCAATACATGATCAATCTGGCATGGCAGCACAATGCTGATATTACTCACATGTACAAAATCAGTCGTTATTCACCGGGAGGAGCGCCCTACAGTCTGGATGTCAAAGGTTATGAGGGGATGCTGATGCTGGGGATAAGGTGCAATATTTTAAGAAAAAGCAATGTACCTCAGCGGCCGACTGAGTAAGATCCGTTTCTCTTTCTGATTCGGGCAGGGCGTTCAGGTCCTTCCGGTCTTTATTCTGTCTCAGTCTGAAAACCATTTTCCTGATTGAACACCCCGGGGTGTTTATTGTTAATAATTTCAAGGATTTTGCTATTTTTGTTACCTTAATCCGGAATTAACTCCCAGAAAATCTGACTCTTATTTAATAAGCTGGCCATTATGACGACCAACTCCAGAACTTCTTTGTTTTCGCGATTCCTTAACATTGTTGAAAAAGGGGGAAACGCCCTGCCCAACCCGGCAACACTTTTTGCGTTGTTTGCCATTGCCGTGCTGATTTTTTCCTGGATAGGTCAGCTTTTGGGCTGGCAGGCATCGCATCCTGCAACCGGGGAAATCATACAGGTACACAACCTCCTTTCGAACGAAGGATTCAGGAGAATTGTGCTTGAGATGGTTGAAAATTATACCGGATTTGCCCCGCTTGGGATTGTCATGGTTGCATTGCTGGGAATCGGCATTGCGGAAAGCAGTGGTCTTGTTGGGGCGGTCATCAGGCTGCTGGTGCTCAAATCGCCGAAGAAAATGCTCACGTTTGTGCTTGTTTTTTCCGGAATTGTATCCAATGTAGCCAGTGATCTGGGATATGTGCTGCTGATTCCTATGGCAGGCGTGATATTTCATTCTGTAGGGCGGCACCCTGTGGCAGGCATGGCTGCCGCATTTGCCGGTGTTTCGGGCGGCTTCAGCGCCAACCTTTTCATAGGTACCATCGACCCTTTGCTTGCGGGGCTTTCAACCGAAGCCGCCCGGATACTCGATGCAGAATACTATGTGCTGCCGACAGCCAACTATTATTTCATGGTGGCGTCAACCCTGCTGATTTCGTTGCTGGGTACCTGGGTTACAGAAAGAATTGTAGAGCCCCGGTTGGGAAAATATACTGGTGATGTTATACCGGAATCAATGGAAAAGCTTAATCCCCGTGAGCGTAAGGCTCTGCGCTGGGTGATGGTTACATCAGTTGCATGGGTGCTGCTTTTTGCTATTGGACTGTTGCCTGATCAGGGTTTTTTAAGGGGTACTGACAATACCATCCTGCATTCGCCGCTGATCAAAGGGTTCATTGCCTTTCTTTTCTTTATGGCTGCCAGTCTTGGTATCGTTTATGGGGCTGTAACCGGTAAATTTAAGAATGATACAGATGTTGTTAAAGGGATGGCCGACAGTTTTAAAACCCTTTCAGCCTTCCTGGTGCTGGTGTTTTTTGCAGCCCAGTTTGTTGCCTATTTCAAATGGAGCAACCTCGGGCTTGTGATTGCCGTGAAAGGAGCTGCGTTTCTGCATCAGGCCGATCTTGGGCTTATACCTCTGATAATCCTTTTTGTGATGCTGTCTGGATTTATCAACCTGTTTATGGGCAGCGCTTCCGCCAAATGGGCCATTATGGGGCCTGTTTTCATTCCCATGTTCATGCTGCTCGGGTATTCGCCCGAACTTTCACAGGCCATCTTCAGGGTAGGGGATTCCGTTACCAACATCATTTCTCCCATGATGAGCTTTTTTGCGTTGATCATCATTTACTTCGAAAAGTATCAGAAAAACTCCGGACTGGGAACCCTGATCTCAACCATGTTGCCCTATACCATCGTGTTCACCATTTTCTGGACCGCCCTGCTGGTCGGCTGGGTAATGCTCGACCTGCCCCTGGGCCCCGAAGCACCAACCTTGTACATCAGGTAAGTTGAACCGGGCAATACGCTTATAATGTTTATCAGGCCGACGGAGATATGCCTGAATTTACCCGGTTTATTGGTTTTCGGCATTCCGGGAATGCAACTGAATTTATACTTGATGCATGAAGTTATCTTGATTTTATGATTGGTTAAAATGAAAAGGTCTGGCAAGTTATCACAGAACTTGCCAGACCTTTAATCAATAAATATAAATAAATGCCTTTGCCGGCCAGCCTTATGCACTTCCGGCCGGTCAGTCTTATTCAATTACAATCTTTTTCACCTCTGAAAATCCGGGGCTGACCACCTGCAAAAAATACATCCCGCTGCCATGGGCGCTAAGATCGAGGGTGAAGGTGTCGCCATTCCACGGAATAAACCTGATCGGTCGGCTCATATTGTCATAGATGATAATTTCGCCGTTCTTCAGATTGATGGTTTTTTCGAGGGAAATTTCGAAGATGCCGTTTGAAGGATTCGGGAAAACCAGCAAAGCATTTTCTGCAACGGGTTTGGGCTCTGATTTTACAACAATCATAGGGCTGGTAGCGTATGAAATCACGTAGCTGGCAACATCAAGCACCGGGTTAAAACCATCGTTGCAATCGGAGCAGGTAACACCGGTCTGACAGTCCGGATGGTTCGGGTGGCAATAATCCACGTAATTTTCGAAGAATTTATATCCGAGGGTAACATTCCCTGCATTCACATATTCATCCAGGCTGAAATTGAACCAGGGCGCGATACTTCCCGGACACCATCCGGCGCGGTTGTGGTACCATGTGCCATTCTGCGGCTGACAGCCATCGGGATTCGGATTGCAGGTGTTCCAGTTTATCTGGGAATACTTTTTTGCTCCGTTAACATAAATGTCGTGGGTTGCATTGTAAAATTCCGCGGCATTGCTGGTATTGAGGTCGCCCCATCCATGGCCGGTCGACACCAGTTTAAACCTTGAGGCAACCGTATTCTCAGGATATTCATACTGAAAATCGGTAACCGGTTGCAGGTTGGCATAATCACCGAAGGGGAATATTTCGCGCCAGACTTCTTTCACCCTGCTGTAGAGATATGCAGGGGCACCGGAACGGTAGTCGAGGGTGAGGTCATACAGAAACCCGTTGTCCAGGGTCGGACAGGTTGCCCTGAAAGCCGTTTTTCCCTGCAGTATACTCATGTAATCAGTAAGGTCGATAGAGTGGGAACAGGCCACTCCGTAAGGAGTGATGTAGCGGATAATCTCCACCCAGTTGCCTTCCTTGTCCTGCGCTTCGAAATAGGCCACGCGGTCCCAGGCGCCGCAGCCGCCCGTGGGGCAGTGTACATTGAGGGTCGCGATGATCTGATCATATGCACCCAGGAATGAGGGCAGATTGGCTTCAACTGTTTGGGTGATCTGCGTGGGATTGAGCCAGATATCCTTGAAAGCCTGTACCGAAGCATTGGTTGCGGCCGGCTGAATGCTTATGCTCATGGTTTCGGTCTTTACTGCGCCGAAATTGTTGGCTGAAAGCACTTCAATGGTATGGTTGCCGTATCCGGGAGGCGTCCACCATCCGGTAAAATGACCGTTCCAGAAGTTCTGGGCATCAACGGTCTGGCCGTTAATTCTGAATTTGACCCACGCTACAGAAAACAATTCCGGAAATTCGATGGTCGAGATGGCAGCCAGCTGTATGGGCGAGAGCACCGGTACATATACATTTCCCGCCAAAGGATTTCGTATGTCAATGTCGGGGACATGTGTCTGCGGGTCGAGCACATGAAAGCGCTGAATTACCGGTTCGGCAGGATTGTACTGGCCACCTCCGGGCTGGGTGGCTTCCACTTCAACGAGGCCGGGTGCTCCGGTGAGGGTAATGATATTTCCTTCCACGGTTGCCGGGCCTGAAAGAATATTGAAAGTAACCGGCAAGCCGGAGGTGGCTGTTGCTTCGATGGCGAAAGGGGGCTCGTTGTTCAGCTTATTTGGGATAGGAGGGAAGGAAATGGCCTGATAGGTTGGATCAAGGGTTCCGTTGAAATTTGATGTTTCTCCGGTCATCCTGAAGTTGATAAGATCGGCATCCCTTATAGGGGAATCAACCTGTGAAGTAAGTTTGGTAATGGAAGTATTGTCACCCCCGGGAACTCCCTGGTTGAATTTGTAATACATTTCAAGCCCGGGTTCCTGCCCGGTGAGTTCATTGTCCATCATATCCTGTATCTCTTCCTGGGTAAGTGCTTTCGACCAAACACTTACCTCGTCAGTGCGGCCGCACCAGTAAAAGTCCAGTCCGGCCAGAATGCTGCGTCCAATGGAGAACGCAATATTTGTAGCGGTAAATGTTCCACTGGCGGCTTTGCTGCCTTTCAGGATTCCGTTGACATACAGTTTTATTGCACTCCCGTCGTAAATCCAGGCAAAATGCTGCCACACCTGCGGAATCACGGTGTTTGCCGGAGCCACATATTCAAAAAGGGTACCGGCAGAATTCTGGAAACGGCATTCAACCTTGCCATCAGCAAGCTGGATCATGTAGAAACCCTGCGTGCCCCTGAAGCCCATCAGTCCTTGTCCGTAACCAAGCTGATCGTCGTAAAACCAGCCGGCAATAGTAATTCCGGGTTTATTGGCAATGTACTGTGAACCGTTTTCTAGTACCACATAATCAAGGTTGGCACAATCATAGTGCAGGTACTGGTTCGTTTGTGCCCTGAGGCCGGAAAGTGCTGTAAACAGCAGGGCCATCGTCATCAGGGTCAGTTTCAGGTAATTGTTTTTCATGTCTCAGGATTTTGGTTGTGTTGATATTGATGGTTTTTCTTTTAAATGCTAATTTCCGGGAATCCACCAGATCTTAATGCCCGGTTCATCTCCGCCCTGTTTCAGTCGTGCATCATTCAGGTTGGCAGCATTGTATTGGTTTTCGGAAGGGGGATAAGGCATTCTGAAGTGTGCAATCGGATCGCCTTCCCGTGGGGTCATACCTGTACGTCTTGCTTCGGCATAGGCTTCCCAGGGTTGCCTGAAGGCATCAATCCAGCGCTGGGTGTATATGAAGCGAAGTTTTTCCTCATCGCTGACGGCATTCCAGGAGCCGAATTTCATAAGTACAGAAGCTGCATTCAGATTCTGCGGAATGGTGATTTTGTCGGTAAACTTCACCCCGGAGATTGGCAATCTTAAGCGGTCAGCCAGATTTATCCACCATTCAACTGAAGCATTTATTCCATTCATGTATTCAATGTCGGCAGCCGATTTATCTTCGGCAACCCCGATGCCCCTGAAGTATGCTTCTGCCTTAATGAAATGCACTTCTGCACCCGTCATCAGAATAACCGGCATATTGTTTTCGTCGGCTATGATGAAGAAATTGAAAGGGGAGTAGTTGACGTTGTTTTTGATATGATAGTTTCCCATATCGTCGCGGTGGCTGCCATAAGGAATTCCCTGGGCCGACGGTGTTCCCTGGTCCGGAATCTGAGGAAAGGGGATCCACTGCTCATTTTGATCGCCTTCGAAAAAAATGTAAGCCCGGGGATCAAAAATGCCGGAACCGGCGGGATCATCTGTATTGGAGAACTGATGCCAGATGTTTGATCCCATCCGGAGGCCATTGTGCTCGCGAAACGACCAGCTTACACTTTCGTTTGAGAAGCCGTTGGCCCCGGGCCAGATGCAGGCGCTTTCCAGCACAGGGGTGATGAAATCATATCCGTAAATTACCGGCAGATTGTTTTCAATGATATCACCTATAATGGCTGAAGCCAGCTGAGGCTCCTTTTCTGCCATGCGCATGGCATGGCGCAGCCTGAGCGAATTGGCGAATTTGCGCCACATGTCGCGCCTGCCGTTAAACAGCTTGTCGAAGTTGGCAAAGGTGGTGAATGGCTCAGCGATTGCTGCGGTGTCATTGATGTTTTCGGCTGCCCAGGCAAGGTCGTCGAGTAACGACAAATATATGTCGCGCTGATCATCGTAAACCGGGTAAAGTTTGCCCAGGTCCTGGTATCCGTAGCCTGCTGCGGAATATGGAATGTCGCCGAATATGTCTGTCAGCTTAAATGTCTTATATGCTCTGACGATCAAAAGCATGGCCTTCATGTTGGTGGTGGCCGGCGTCTCCGGATAAGTGGCAATCCTTTTTTCCAGTTCCCTGATGGCAGGCAGGGTTTTGTAATAGTTCGACCACATATCCTCAGTGCCAAGGGTAAAATTACCCCATGCCGATTTGGTCAGTGCCGCCTGCTGGGTCTGGGCATACAATATTTCGTTGTTGATGTAGAATTGTTCGTTCCAGGTTGGCAAGAGCGACTGAATTATACCGTTGAATAAGGAGCCGTCACTTGCCGTGGTGAATCCCTGCGGATTGTTGTCAATCTCTTCGAAGTCCTTCCGGCAGGAAGCCAGCATAAGAACTGAGCTTAAGAAGAGTAGAAAATATTTGAGTTTCATATTGAAGTTTTTTCTTGATTTAGGCTTTTCCCTTTGAATTACATCCTGATTTCACGCTTTATCTGCCAGGTTCAGAAGGTAGCGCTGGCGCCAAATGTAAATGACCTTACTCCCGGGAATGATGCCCATTCAAAACCCTGGGCATTTCCTGACCCCATAATCCCTTCCGGATTGATTTTATCAGGCAGTGTGGTATAAATATAGAAAAGGTCGCGGCCGGTAACCGAAAGGGTAAGGCTTTGGAAAACCCTGGTTTTCTTTAATATTGAAGCCGGCAGGGAGTAGCTTACAGAGATTTCGCGCATTTTTACCCAGGTATTCTCCAGTATGCCCGGCGTAGAGACGAATTTGCCCCATCCACCCGCATTGGGAAGGTATTTATAGTAATAATGAACAACCTTGTCATTAACGGTTCCGTCTTCATAGACCCCTTCCAGCACAACCCCGACGTTTCGTGTAATCCCGTCGGGATCAGTATACGGGAGGCCGCCTCCGTCGCGTTCCAGCAGCGTTGACGGGCTTTGTCCGGTCTGCTGTGAAATCACCCATGAACCGCAGTAGATATCACCGCCCCATTTTGTATCAATAAGGGTGCTGATTTTGATATTCCTGAATATCCATTCAGTAGTAAAGCCACCGATAAAGTCCGGCGAGGCATTGCCGATGGGCACGCGGGTGTCGGTTATTTTGTAATGGGTGCCTGCATCGTTCAGGATACGGTTGCCGTTGGCATCATAAACATAATCATATCCGGTAATGGTGCCATATTCGCTGCCTTCGTAAAGTTCCATTGCAGGGCCGTTCAGACCCCAGATATCGGCCAGGTGATAGGTGTCGGAATATCCGCCAAGGCTGAGGATACGGTTGCGGTTACGCGCTAGGTTCAGACCGGCCTTCAGGATAAAATTACGGGTCTGAAGGGGAACGGTATTGAGTATAATTTCAAATCCTTTGTTTGATAGTTCGCCGCGGTTTATAGTAATGTTGTATGATCCTGAACTTACGGGCACGGGCAGACTGAGGATCTGGTCAAACGAATGCTGATAGTACCAGGTAAAATCCACATCAATGCGGTTGTCGAAGAAACCCAGGGTGATGCCTGATTCGTATCCGGTAACGAACTGTGGTTTCAACTCAAAGGGTGGGATTACATCCGGCAGAAAACTGGCTTGCTGTCCGCCAAAAAGGCTGCTGTTGTAATAGAAATTCTTCTGATAGGCCATGGCCGGACTGGCCGTTTGCGCAATGCCTCCCCTGATTTTCATAAAGTTGAGCCAGGGTAGTTTATTTTCAAATTTAAACGCTTCACTGGCGATAAAGCTCAGTGATGCTGATGGATAAAAGTAGGAGTTATTGTTTGAAGGCAGGGTTGACGACCAGTCATTACGGCCTGTCAATTCTAAAAACAGATAGTTTTTGTATGACAGGTTAAGGAAAGAAAAAACTGAATTTGTACGCTGCCTCAGGATGGTTTCGGAGGGGATCAGTTGCAAGCCGGCATCACCGCTGCCAGGGTTGATCACCATGGAGTTTCCGTCGTCATCGGTTTCGAAGATATAATCGGTAAAGTTGAAAAAAGTATACATGTTGGGATAATACCAGGTGCCTGATTTTCCTGCAATGCCGTATGCATTGTAGTCCCAGCGGCTGCTGCCGGCACTCAGCCTGACATTGATTCCTGAACCCAGGATTTCCTTCTTTTCGGCGGTGAGCAGCACCTCCATATTGTCGTTTGTATTCCTGGCAAGGCTGTTGCTGTAGCCGCCACCGAGCATTCCAATGAAATCAACAGGTTTATTCTTTGAGGTAAATTGTTCCACTGAATAATCTCTTCCTATTCGGCCGGTGGCATTCAGCCACGGAGTGATGTCCCAGGTTAAGGCAATCGCACCGGTATATTTGTCGCGGTCCTGCCAGGTATTGTTGTTGTAATAATTCCACCAGATATACCGGTCCACATACAAAAACGGATAACCATCAAGCAGGTTGCGCGATCCGTCAGGCATCTGGTATGTATCCCGGTCAATGCCCTGGTAACTGCGTGGCCATGAATAGAGAAAGCCTTTGCTGAAAGAGTTGCCGTCTTCGCCGATCATGGGACTGTTTTTGCGTTTGAATTTCACGTAAGTAAGCGTTGCATCGGCCCTGAGCTTCTCTGATATCTTGATGTTTGTCCCGAAATTAATGGTGGTGCGGTTGTAATTGCTGTTGTTGATGATGGGGGTGTGGTCCTGGTTTGTCATCGAAAGCCGGATGGTCCCCTTGTCATTGCCTCCCTGCACCGAAACATTATGCGTTTGGGTGATGCCCTGCCTGAAAGGCATTGAGAGGTTATCCGGCTGGGGAGTGTAATTGCGCATTTCGCCGTCCCACCATTTGATCAGTTGTCCTTTCATTTCAGGTCCCCATGAAACGGCAGAGCCATAATACCCGAATTCCTGCGAGGTGGTGGAGGTTGTCCCGTCCTGATCCAGGATCAGCTGGTCGTTGCCATATATCCCGGGGTAGAGCAGGGTTCCGTTTTCATCCACCGGAAAAACTGGTTCGGTGAGGGAAACGGGCCCGCCGTGACCGTATTTGTTCTGCACTTCTCGGTAACGGTAAGGGTCGCTCATTTTGACGGTGTAATTATAGGTAACACCCAAACCCTGTTGCTTTTTGCCCCTTTTGGTGGTAATGAGTATGACTCCGTTGGCTCCGCGTTCGCCATAAAGCGCCGAAGCGGCTCCGCCTTTAAGAACTGTATAGTCTTCAATATCAAACGGGTTGATGTCGGCTATTCCATTTCCCCAGTCCACGCCCCGGCCGATATTGTCAAGCCCCGGATTATTGTCAAGCGGTACATTGTCAACCACAATCAGGGGTTGGTTATTGCGGGCGAGGTTGTTGTTGCCTCGGATTACAATGCGTGTGGAACCGCCTTCAACGCCGTCGCCCTGCGATATCTGCACCCCTGCGCTCCGGCCTGCCAGGGCTCCGATTACATTGGGCGTTGATGAACGCAGGATTTCGCTGGTATTCATCTTTTCTGATGAATAGCCGATCTCCCTTTTCTCCCGTTTAACCCCTAGGGCTGTAACCACTACCTCTTCCAGGCGCCGGGCTTCCGGTACGAGTGAAACATCAATAGTGGCGCGGTTGCCTGCCTGAATCTCGGTGGTGCTGTAACCGATAAAACTGAATACCAGCACGGTCTGTTTCCCCGGCACGTCGATGCTGTACCGGCCATTCACATCGGTGGCAGTGCCCTGCGTTGTGCCTTTGATCAATATGCTTACCCCGGGAAGTGTCTGCCCGTCGTCGGCCCCTCTCACAACACCGGAAATGGTTTGCGCACGGATTGAAGTAATCAGGAATGTCAGGAACAACAATGGTGCAATCTTAGCGATACATGTCATTGGTCAGGGGTTGAGTTTGAAAAGTTTGAATCGACCTGGAATGATGAACATCATTTGATTAAGGATGTAAACTTAATAAAAATATTATTTAAGTATATTGTTGACAGGATTTTTTTTGCCATTGATGACCGAAATTTTATTAACAAAAACGGGAAATTCAATTCAGTCCATAAATTCCCGGGTGTTCATTTCGTCATTCAAATAAAAACGGCCAGATTCATTGCTGAAAATGGCCGCCGGGATAAAAGATATTGCTGTAACTAAAGCACGACAATTTTCCGGTTTGCAAGTCCGTCGGGGGTATAAATCCTCAGGATATATGTACCTTGCGGAAGTTGATGGTTCAGCACCAGGTTGCTGCTGCCGCTACCGTTGGTTTGTTCAATTCCGGCACCGGTATACCGGCCTGAGAGGGTGTAAATTTCAGCTTTAACAACTCCTGGTTTATTCAGGTCTAAATCCAGGTAAACCGATGCTGAACCGGGATTCGGATAAATCCTTGAAATGCCGGCCTGAGTTTCGCTGATGCCAACTGAAAAATTTTCATTAAGCAGCAGTGATGACAGCCTGACATTCGGTTGTGATATCACCCCTGCAATGTACATGGTAACATTGCCTGTCCCGGGAACCGCCGGGGCTGTCCACTGGAAGTTCCAGGTTGCCGTCTGTGTATTCTGTGCAGCCGAATGGGTAACATATTTATTGTTGAATCCTACCAGCTTATTTCCGGTACCTGCAGTGAGTGTGCCAAGCTGATCACCGGCCTGGTTTTGCGGACTTGCCTGAAAACCTTTACGACCTGTTCCCGAAAGGGTTACTGTAAAGTTATAGGTTTGTCCGGCTAGGTATCCTGATGCGGGCACATCGGAATTAAGAATGCCGCTGACCTGGGTGGCGGTACCTCCATGGCAGACCGTGCAGTTCTGGCCGTCACCCGGCGATCCGGTATGACCCGCAGGAGCCCCGGTCGGAGTCCTGGTCCCGTGCTCCCCTCACGAAAAGGATTGGGTTAGCCCCAGCAGAAGCAGTGCAACCGGTATGGATAATAAATAGTAGGTTTTTTTCATGGTTTGTGGGTTTTGCTTGTGATTAATCGGAGTCATCGTAAATAACAAAATTAAAGCCTTAAAGTTTTTTAACTTAAAATTCTGTATTATAATTAGTTAAAAACTAAATGGCAAATTATTTGCTTTGTGAATGATTGATCGCCTTCTTATTGAACTTTCCCCGGTCATCATTTTTATGATTTAAAAAACCGGCAGAAGATTCGCGGATATAGAATAAGCTTAGCGGAAAAATTCAATATTGACAAATGAATATAACTTTCGATCCGCTCCGGTAGATAAATCGAAATCTGATATTTATCAGATGGTGTGCGGTCTGAATCAAAATGGTCGGTTTAAGTAAAATAATGATATATAGTCCAATACGTTCCGTAATAAATAGTTCTGAGATATTTCTGTTTCAGCGTATCAGGCCATTGCACCCGGAAACAGAATTAACAGGTGTTGATGAACAAATTAAGCGGCCGGACGGTTTGTTTCACACCTTGCTAAATACAAATAAAACTGATGAATAGACTGTCTTTTATACTGTTGCTGATAGCTTTTTGCCTTACAGGTAGTTTGTTTGCCCAGGCTAAATTTGAAAAGGAAAGTCGTATTAAACCAGGTCAGGTCCCGGATAAAGCCCGGCTGTTCATAGATTCCCTGAAAATACAGTCTAAGGTAAAGTGGTATAAGGAAGAAAGTCTCACCGCCACAAGTTTCGAGGCAAAATTCAGTCTTAATCAAGCCCGGTATAGTATAGAATTTGATGCAGTCGGAAATATTGAGGACGTAGAAATTGAAACTGACCTGAATGAACTGCAGCCTGAACTGAAAGATTCAGTTTATCTGCAACTTAGTACAGATTGTAAAAAATTCAGCATCGTAAAAGTCCAGCGGCAATACACGGGTAGTGAGTCTGATCTGCTTTCCGGATTAACCACGAATAACCTTAATCCATCCATTACCATTAACTATGAACTTATTGTTAGATGCAGCCAGGAAAAGCAGGCCGGACTTTTCGAATATCTTTTTGATGATAAGGGCAAACTGATCTCCGTTTCAGAAATAGTTTTTAAAAACAGCAGCCACCTTGAATACTAAAGCCTTGTTATTTATCATTTTAGTTGTGCTTATACAGGTCAAGAGTGCTGTATTTGCACAGGCTACCTATCGGTTTGGTATCATGCCATCACTGAATTTAAACAGTGCGCTGAAAAACAACTGGTCACTCAATGCGAAAGCAGAATCGCGGCAGCTTTTTAGGAGCGGTGCAGTGAACGGAGATGCAGTAAACGAATACAGGTATGTGCTTACCGACTTATCCATGATAGCAGCTAAAAAGGTCGGGTTGAATTCAAGAATTGCAGGCGGATACCTGATGAGGATTGAAGATGGTGAGATATCTCACCGCTTAATACAACATTTTATTATTGTCCAAAAGTTTGCGGCATTTCGTCTGGCGCACCGGTTTATGAGTGATCAGACTTTTTCGGAAAGTGAAAAACCTGAAATCAGGATCCGGTACCGGATTTCGTCGGAGTTGCCTTTAAACGGCGAATCGGTTGACCGCGGAGAATTTTATGTAAAAGTAAATAATGAATATGTAAATAGTTTTCAGGCAAAGGACTACGACCTTGAAATAAGATTGGTGCCGTTGCTGGGTTATGATATAACCGACAACTTTAAAATAGAAACAGGTCCTGATTACAGGCTTAATTCATTTGTAAGCAATAGTCCGCGACACAGTTATTGGATGACCTTGAATATCTTTATTGAAATCTAGCTGTACTGTCTCCTGGTTTCAGAAAAGTGCTTCGCCTGGCCATCACCTGCTTAAGCAACATTATGAGCGAAAACCGGCGCTTGGCATTTTTACTTTCACTGCATCAGCATGAAATTACTGACCTTCTGCAGGATGACGGGATTCCGGAGAAAATTGAAATGGAACACCGGCTGAACCTTCTTCACGACGCCATCAACCATCTGACCTTGATTGATAAATTGTTGATTTCGGTTTTCAATTAAAAGTTGGTGATTGTTCAGGGTGTCTGCTGGAGTATAATGGTCGCGGCAGGGTTTCCGGGATAAAGGCTCTGGAAAATACGCTTATATCCTGTCTGGAAGGATATAAAGGACTTGCTGCATGAACTGGGAAGGTAACGGAGCATATAACCGCTGCCGAAAACAGATGTATACCCGTGAACTTAACCGGTCCGGCACTGAATTTCATTTCCGCAGTCAGCGTAATAGCATCTGCCTGTATGTGCCAGGGCTGAATTTATCGAATAAACCGGTTACCGGTTATGTACATCAAATGCCGGGAGTTGCGGACTTTGCGCCTGTCCACCGGCATCAGGAGATATGATTTTCCCTAAAGAATACTTTCATAGAATATCTCAACCGGGTGCAGTGCTTTACGGCCGGTACCATCGCTGATCTGGTGGCGGCAGCTTGTGCCGGGGGCAGCAATGATGGTCTTCGCGTCTGTTTTGCGCACCTCGGGAAACAATACCAGCTCTCCGACTTTCATCGAAACTTCATAATGCTCAGCCTCATATCCAAAAGAGCCGGCCATGCCGCAGCATCCCGATTTGATTTCTTCAACCCGGTAATTTTCGGGCAGCGTAAGCATCAGTTTGGTGGATGCTGTGCCGGCCAGGGATTTCTGGTGACAGTGTCCGTGCAGCCTGATTTTCTCTGCAGAGGTTGTAAATGCCGTTTTGCTGATTCGGCCGGCGTTGAATTCCTGCATGATGAAGTCCTCAAACAGCAGGCAGTTTGCTCCAAGGGCTTTAGCTTTTTCCTTTGTCACTCCGGTTGTCAGGTCAGGATATTCATCCCTGAATGTCAGAATAGCGGAGGGCTCTATTCCGATCAGCGGGGTTTCAGCGGAGATGACCGGTGAAAGCAATGCAATATTTTTCTCTGCCAGTTTCCTGGCTTTGCGCAAAAGGCCTTTGCTCAGAAATGTGCGTCCGCTTTCGGCGTGTTCCGGAATTTCAACCCTGTAACCCAGTCTGTTTAAGGCGCGGATGGCGCTGATGCCGACCTCAACATCGTTATAGTTCGTAAATTCATCCGCAAAAAGATAAACCAGCCGTCCATCGGCCGGATTATTCCTGTTCTTCCGCTGCCAGGCCCTGAGCGTAGTCTTGTAAAGCAATGGGATAGACCTTTGGGGAGCAAAACCAAGTGCTTTTTTAAGCATTCCCGATAAAGCCGGATTCTTCAGGAAGAAATTATAAACACCCGGAACCAGGCTTCCCAGTTTGTTAAAAGAAGTAATGTAAGCGATCATGCGGGTACGCAGCGGAATACCGTTGGCATCGTAATAATGCTGAAGAAATTCCGCTTTGTATTTGGCTATATCCACATTCGACGGACATTCCGATTTACATCCTTTGCACGACAGGCACAAATCCATAATTTCATAGATCTCCCGGTGGTCAAAGGGATTTTCTTTGTTGCTGCGCGTCAGAAATTCCCTGAGGATATTGGCCCTGGCACGGGTGGTGGCGTTTTCGTCGCGGGTGGCCTGATAACTGGGGCACATGGTGCCTGCAAATATCTCCGATTTCCGGCAGTCTCCCGATCCGTTGCATTGTTCAACCGCACGCAGTATGCCCTGATTGGCTGAAAAGTCAAGAATGGTGTCAATTTCCCTGGTGACCTGCCCTGATTCATAGCGAAGGCTGGTATTCATCCGCGGGGTGTCGGTAATCTTTCCCGGATTAAAAATATCGTTCGGATCCCAGGTTTGCTTGATGGTTTTCAGCAACCGGTAATTGTGTTCCCCCAGCATCAGCGGGATAAACTCTCCGCGCAGACGGCCGTCGCCATGTTCGCCACTGAGTGAACCCCGGTATTTTTTTACCAGTTTAGCCGTTTCAAGGGCAACGGTATGAAACATTTCCACATCTCGAGGGTCCTTGAGGTTCAGCACCGGACGGAGGTGCAGCTCTCCGGTGGCAATATGGGCGTAAAACACGCAATCAAGTCCCAGTTTTTCAAGCATAAGCCTGAAGTCGGCCATGTAATCGGGCAGCACGGCCGGATTTACCGCGGTATCTTCGATGACGGCCACCGGTTTTGCATCACCTGGGACGTTGGAGAGCAGTCCCAGCCCGGCTTTCCGCAGGGCCCACACTTTATTTATATCATTGCCGTAAACCACCGGGAAATGATATCCATAACCCTCCTTACGCATATCGGCTTCAAGCGCTGCTGCCAGGATGTCAATGGCTTCACGGGATTCAAGCGCCAGTTCCACCACCAGGATGGCGGCCGGCTCACCCTTGATGAAAAACCGGTTTTTACGCTGTTCAATGTTGTCTTTGGTGCGCTCCAGAATGTAGTTGTCGATCAGTTCCACGGCAACCGGATTGTGCCGGAGGGCGATCAGGTTGCCCTTGAAGGCGTCTTCCAGCTTTTCGCAATGAATGCAGATCAGGGCTTTTTCTTTGGGCGGCAGCGGAACCAGGTTAAGTTTGATTTCGGTGCTGAATGCCAGGGTGCCTTCCGAACCGGCCAGCAACCGGCAAAAGTTAAAGGGTGGCGCGTCCGGAGTGAAAGGTTCGGAATCAAGCAGCAGATCGAGCGCATAGCCTGTGTTTCTTCTTTCAATCTGAGGATCAGGATACTGCGAACGGATTTCCTGCTGATTTACCGGATCCGCAAGCATGTCGCGCACAGAACGGTAGATTTTTCCTTCCAGATTGCCGAGCGAGCACTTTTGGTTAAACGCTTCCGGGCTTAAAGGGCCGAAGGTTGCTTCTGAACCGTCGCTGAGCAGGGCTTTGATTTCGAGGGTGTGATCGCGGGTGCTGCCATAAACCAGGGAGTGGGAGCCACAGGAGTTGTTGCCGACCATGCCACCGATCATACAGCGGTTTGAGGTGGAGGTTTCAGGGCCGAAAAAAAGTCCGTAAGGTTCAACCATCTTATTCAGTTCGTCAAGCACCACACCGGGCTGAACCCTGACCCAACGCTCTTCCGCATTCAGCTCGATGACCTCTGTCATGTACCTGGAAACATCCACCACCAGTCCGCTGCCCACCACCTGCCCGGCAAGTGATGTACCCGCAGTTCTGGGGATAAGGGGTATCTTCATCTTCGCGGCGAAGTCAATCAGCAACCTGAGGTCGTCCTCGTCTTTTGGCCTGCAAACCCCGGCAGGCAGTTCGCGGTAGGCCGAAGCATCGGTAGCATAGAGAAGCCGCATGCTGTCGCCTGTAAATAAATCGCCTTTAAGCCTGGACCTTAGTTCATTCCATTTGTTAACCGGGATCATGCTGATGTTTCAGGTTTTAGGGTTTGCTGGTGGATTTTGATAAATTCCTGGTATTCCTCGTCAAAAGTATGAATTTTATGGTGTTCCGGTTATTTCAGAATGTAGTTGCATTTTTTTTAACGTCTTATTTTGAAACGGAGAAAGCAGGGCAACTTTGCTGCCAGGCGAATATGCCCTGACAGAGATTATTTTTGTCGATGAATTCAGATGATGCACCGGCATTGATTTCTGCAAGTTGGTTCTCGGCGTATTCGGGGCTTTTTGAAAGAAGGATCTGGATATGCCCGGGGTTTGCATATAATGTTCGTTCTTCGGAAATTCGCCGATTCTCAATACAGCTTCCGGTCAAGGCATCAGAAACTGTAATTTGCCCCACGCGACAGGATGCGTGGCCCCGGATCCCTGAATTGGTCAGTTCCTCCGGCAATTTCCGGATACTGGCCTGAGTAGTTGGAAGCATAATCCTTTTTATGTCCTGTTAAAAGAAATCCCGGCTTTTCAACCAGGATTTACAATGTTACACAATTTCAGTGGAAGAGGTTACTTCTTATAGAAGTCAGTGCTTTCAAAGATTTTATCCGCCGATTTAGCAATAAAACCAGAATAAAGTTTGCCATCAGAATCCGGGTATCTCATAGCAAATTCATAATAACAGGAGGGGATTTCAAAGGTCCCTTCCTTAAACTTCACCGGAAGGATACCTGCCATAATGCTTGACTGTTCCAGCAACTCTCCGGGGGTGCCTTTTACCTCGCCGCCCGAAGCGTTGATGATAAATCCATTGTCTTTCAGGA
Source organism: Lentimicrobium saccharophilum (assembly GCF_001192835.1). Taxonomy (NCBI): domain Bacteria; kingdom Pseudomonadati; phylum Bacteroidota; class Bacteroidia; order Bacteroidales; family Lentimicrobiaceae; genus Lentimicrobium; species Lentimicrobium saccharophilum. Next base: position 635,794 of record NZ_DF968183.1, on the reverse strand, counting down.
ACTGGTTTACCTTGCGGATGGTATCATACTTTTTCAGTCCATTGATACTAACAGTAAAATGGTTGGCCCTGAACCCATATACATAAACCCAGGCAGCGTATTCCGATTCCTTGCGCAGGGCTTCGTAAACTTCGAAGGAAGGGGTTCCCCAGAGGTTTCCGGCATAAATCAACTCACTTTTTCCGGTCATCCCTGAAGGGATGGCGTCAATAATTCCTTTTACCGTCTCCTGAAGAAACGGAGAAAACTCTTCGGTTCGCAACTCGCTGATAAAAACGCGGGGGGCATCCTTAAAGGTTTTGTGTTCAAAGTGTTTGGCATTTAATTTCTTCTGCTCGAAATTATAGGAGCCTTTGTATTCATAACCCACTTTCAGAAACTCCTGTGAAAGGACCTCGATGTTGATGCGGGGATCGTTGAAAGTGCGGAAGGCGATGTGATCGTTGTAAACGGTTTCGCCTTCGGCGGTAAAGAGGTCATACACTCTTTTGGCTGCGGGATTCTGCGAAATATAGTCGGCCCAGAGCCTGTCAAATACCTGTTGTGCTTCCATTAGTCCTGGTTGATTTTTTATGTTAAGCCTGAGTTAAACAATCGGCCACGGCTAATGTTCAGCGTTTATCTGCGCTTTCAGAAAAGAGAGGTAATCAGTTCTTCGCTGTTTATTTTCAGGAAGTAATCCGGGATTTCAAAATCTTTCAGCCGCTCCCTGATGGCCGTTTCGTTATGCAGGGTTCCGGTGAGGGCCTGCTCAATATCTACCGGGTCAAGTTTATTAAAGTAATCCCCGAAGAATCTGGCTTTTTCAATGGTTCCGTTCACCACTTCCAGCGTGACTTCGAGTTTACCGCCGTTGGTTTTTACCGTTTTCCGGAAGTTGTATTTCGGCGAATAACCGAAATTCCATTCCCAGGTAATGTATTTCTCATCCCTGAGCCTGCTGATGGCGGCGATATCATCCTGTGTAAAACTGTATAGCTCAGCGCCGGGGGTGCTTTCCATTACATGCTTCAGAACCAGGTCCCTGAATTCAAGTACGGAGAGCGGGGTTTTCAGGTGCTCGCTGATGTTGGTTACCCGGCTTCTGACCGATTTCACCGCTTTGTCCTGAAATTTATCCGGATCAACTTTCAGTGCACTGGAGAGGTCTGCCATCTGAGATGAGAAAAGCAGGGTTCCATGGTGTAATACCCTGTTTTTGTGTACATGCTCTGCATTGCCCGAGAATTTACGTCCATCGATTGTAAGATCGTTCCGTCCTTCAAATCTGGCTTCGATCTTTAGTTTTTGAAGTACTTCCAGAATGGGTTGAGTGAATTTCCGGAAGTCAACCAGCTGGTGGTTCTCGCCCGAAGCGATAAAGGTGAAGTTCAGATTTCCCAGATCGTGAAATACCGCTCCGCCTCCCGATAATCTTCTGACGACCTTAATCATGTTTTCTTTGACATAATCCTGATTAATTTCAGCCAGGGTGTTCTGATGCTTGCCGACGATGATGGCAGGCTCGTTACGCCAGAGCATAAAGCTGTCGCGTTCGAAGTTTTTAAGCACGTATTCTTCAGCGGCCAGGTTAAAGTAAGGATCGGTTTCGTGATGGATAATGCAAAGCATAAGAATGGTTTTTGGATCGCAAAATTAGTATTTTGGCATGGATAACAGCAGACTTACGGAAATGTTTTGAACTATTGAACCGGTTATAAACAATCAACTGCTTCCCGGATTATTGGTATGGTTATGAAAGAAAAAGCCCTCCGGTGGATTCCCGGAAGGCTTTGACAGAAGCTGATTTCAATCTGCTAATTATTCATTTTTGCTTCCCTTTCAGCTGCTTTGGCTACCCATTGGGGAACAACATTGGTAAGCAGTTCTCTTTTGGTTTGCTGCATTTCGGCAATATTCAGACCGATGTATTCCTGGGCTTTTTCCTTGGTTGAAATATCAGGAATTTCCACAGGGGTTTTGATTCCTTTTTTTACAAAGATTTCGGTGAGCAGAATGCGTGCTTCGTTGACCTTCTGAATGGAGGTCCCCAGTACCCTGAGCGCTTCGGCAGGGGAGTGGAACCCAACCGCGTTGGCAGCAGCCACCCAATCCCAGCGCCACTGGGCATGACGGATAAACTGCAGTACCGGTTTCATCTCTTCTTCCGTTGCGCCGTTGTCCCAGGCTATTTTCGCTTCAATATGCACCCTGGCCAGGTTTTTCTCAGTAATTCTGCGCAGCTCTTCTACCTTGTGCTGGCGATCAAGCACATTGGCCAGCAGTTTGGCTTCGCTCTCACGGTGACATACCTGGCAGGAGCCGGAAATGTTGGCCAGCGGGCTTTGAATTTTATGATCGGTAAACTTCATTCCGCCATCGCGTTTATACGGCATATGGCAGTCGGCGCAGGCTACGCCACGGTCGGCATGAATCCCTGTCATGTAAAGCTCATAATCAGGATGCTGGGCTTTCAGCATGGGAGTTCTGCTCAGTTTATGTACCCAGTCAACATGTTGTACTTCGTCGTAATAGGTTTCCATCTCGTCTGCACTGAATCCCTTGTCCCACGGGAAGGTGAGGTATTTTCCGTCGCCTTTGAAATAATATTCAACATGGCACTGGGCGCATACGAGGGAGCGCATTTCCTGATGGGTAGCCTCATTCACATCTTTGCCCATGCGTTGAAACGCCTCGGCCAGCGCAGGGCGGGTAATGCGCAGATTCATGGTTTTCGGATCGTGGCAATCCTGGCAGCCGATGTTGTTCACAATTTCATGTCCAAGGTCAGACCATTTGGCTGCATAAAAGTTCTCAACACCGATTTCGTTCATGACCCTTGGTACATCGGTGCTTTTACAGGTCCAGCAGGTGCCCGGCTGAGGCACATCAGTCCTCAATGTTTGGCGGATATCCTGTACCGCATAATAATGGCCGCGGCCCTGGTTGTAATCACGTGAGAATGCATACCCTGCCCACATCACGACCAGTTCGGGGTATTTTTCCAGGTAGTCGATCATGGCGGATCCGCCGTGTGGACTCTGAAAAGAAGTGTCAAGGGTGCTTTTGTAGGTTTCAAATTCCCTGGGGAAATTCTCTCCCCATACTTCGTTGCGGGGTTCCCATTCCGGGATTTCAGTGACCATCTGGAAGTAGAGTTTTGATTCGCTGCGGCGCTCAATAACCGAATTGGCCAGTAAACCCAGCAGAAAGACAACGATTACGGTTGCGATAAACAATAACCAGTTTACCCAGGGTTTGCGTTTAGGTGTAGTGTTTGTTTCCATGTGTGTGTTTTTTGCTATTTTTCTTCTTCTTTAAGATACTTGTTAATCCATTCAGGAGTAGCCGATTTCAGCTGGGGAACCAGCGAATGCGGGAATGAAGCCAGACTGCGGACCGTTCCGTGCGGGGTTTCGCGGTGACAGTCCCAGCAACGGAAACCGGCTCCGGTCTTATGGTTTTCACCCGTTACCTGAATGACCTCTACCATACTGACAAGCTCCTGGTGGCAGCGGATGCAGTTTTCCTGCACAACGTTGATCCCTGCCTGCTTGATCCTGATGACCTGAGGCTCTGCCCTGGCCGTAAAGATGGTTGCATGCCTGAGTCCGTCCATGGCTTTGAAATAATACTTCCTGAAAAAGTTGTCCTGCGGAACATGACAGTCGTTGCAGGTGGCAACTTCCCTGTGGCTGCTGTGGTTCCACGACGCGTACTGCGAATACATCACATGGCAGTTGATACAGGTTTCCGGTTTGTCCGAAAGGTATGAATGTGCATTGGATGCCCTGAAAAGAAGCAGCACAATCCCGGTCATCACCCCGAGAATAATGATCACGGGCAGTTGCCATCGGCCTGGCGGTTTCAGCATTCTCAATATTTTCATTATCATCGGATAGGGTGTTATTTGATTTTGTTAATACGGTAATGCGGTACTTAAATAAGAATATTATACAAATATATAGCTAATGGAGCTATTGCGCAATACCCGGCAAGAGAAAAAAAGTAAATTAGAATACTTTTAAATAAGGAAGATGTCGATCAGGCGGATTATTAAAATAATCCTTACCTTGAGATTACGACCTTCCGGCTCGCGATGGTTTCGTCGTCAGCAACAAGTTTAAAAAGATAGAGCCCGGAACTGAGTCCGCTGGTGTTGATCAGCATTTGCGAATAAGGTTCCATGAGTTTAATTTCCAGCGCAAGACTCCCGGAGCTGGTGTAAACGCGTAGTCGGCACTCCCTGAAATTCTTTTCGGTAAAATAATCGAGTATCACAAAATCACCGGCGGGGACCGGGAAAATCCTGAATCCGCTGCCTTTGATCACTACCGGAGGAAGTCCTGGAGTGGTATCGGCGACGGGCTCACCCGGAAGTATATAGGGCTCGTTGTACACAACCATGCCGAAGTACCTGAGCATATTCAGGGAATATATGCCTGCAGTGCCGCCAAGAAGCTGAACAATGGCCAGGCTGTCGCCGGAGGTTGGCCGTTCTGTCCAGGCTCCCGGGTAAAAATATCGCTGATTCATTTGCAGCAACGTTTTAAAATCTGCAATTTGCTGCTGGTCTATGTCCGGAAATCTGAGTGTCAGCTGATCCGATATTTCAAGCGCATCTGTATGATTTTCCGTTTTCTGGGCTACGGAAGCTGCCATTGTTAAGGAAGCCGGCCTGTCATCATTTTTCAGGAAATGCATTAATGAATCCTGACTGCCGGATGCATGGGCGGATTCAGATAGTCCGGCTGTAATTCCGGAGAATATTTCATCCCTGGCGGCCCTGAGGTAATCTGCAGAAGATGCAAGCTGCTCATACGCTGAATATACATTGTATACATCGGCCAATGGCGCGTAAAGATATGGTTGAATTTCAGGTTTTCGTTGTTCCAGCTTTTGAAGTATTCCAGGGATTCTGAAGAAATGAGGATTGCTTTTCAGGATATCCGTCAACAGATTATTCGGGAAGTTTCCGTTAACCGTCAGTGCGATGATGGCTTCATCCGACAGATAGGGAGATATCCTTTTCAGCTTTGAGTACAAAGCCGGGGCATCGAAGCCGGTGTGATGCTTGATTTCGTTGATCAGGCTGAAAGAATCGCCGTCATCTGTAAGGCTTTCGCTTAATCCCCGGGCAATAACGGCCCTTTCACTCCATTTTGCGAAGGCATCCTTTGGGTCAGTTGATGCATCCCTGAGAAATTCCGGCTTGTAACTGCTGTCGGTGGTGGCCGCCACCTGGTCAGGGACTGTATAAATGCCGTAAGAGGTTATGCGTGGCTGGTGGTTCAGCCCTTCTGGGCCTGGCGGAAAGTGATAATAAAGGCGCTGACCGGCATTGTGTATATCGCCGTCGCGGTGAAATCTGCTGTAGCTGAAGCGGTTGCCGGCCACTTCTGCGCCCTCGCGGCCCGATGCGCCCTGGTGGCGGGCGATGCCGTTATGTGATGAAAGCGAATCGTGGGTAACGCAGAGATCATATTCATTTCCTGTAAACCAGTTATTCAGGAAACGAAGGCCAGCGCTGCCATTGGCGTTCAGGTTCCGGTTCTGGGCAAGAATGCCGTAATTCAGATTCCTGATTGTATTGGAGATGATCATATTGTTGTTAATACCGCTTTCATGCACTACAATTCCGGCCGATTTTGATTGCGGCATAATGCTTCCCACCGGACCTGCAAACGTATTGTCGCTGAGCCTGAACATATTGCAATGGTCAAGGTAGAGGCCTGCGCTCAGCGGTTTGATCGGTTCAGGGACATTGGCGGAGCCCATGATAAAGAACGACCCGGTTACGCTGAATGATCCTGCCCCGGCAGTGTAAATGCCTGTCAGGTTTCTGTCGAACCTGGTTTTGCTGATATTGATCGAATATCCGGGAAGTGTGTGGATGCTGCTGATGCCGGCCGACAGCTGTTTAAATACAGGTTCGGCATTCTGCCCGAAAGGAATTGAATCCGTATTGAATCGGTTAACCAGCAGTGAAGCATTGATGCTGCGGATACCTGTACCTCTCTGCCAATATGGTAAAACAGAGACCGGAATGTTATTTTCGAACTGACAACTGCTGAAGGTGATGCCTTCGTTTCCCCGTAAAGTTACCATGTCACCTGGAGATGTACCTTCAGGTGGCATCTCATCGGTAATAAACTTCGACAGTTTGAAAAATGACGGATTGTTTCCGGATGCAGGATTGAATACAACGGCTTTGAGGTTGTTGATAAAAAGGGCGTTGGTGGCAAATATCCTTCCGCCGCCCGCACCGGCGACCGTATTTCCCTGTTCATCCATTCCGAAGGTTTCCACTCCGGTAATGGCGTTTCTGATGCTTCCGCCGTAACGGATGTTAAGGGTTGCCTGTTGTCCGGAAGGGGAAGAATAGTCAGGGCTGCCATACAATCTGATGCCTTCCCAGCGGTCGGCGCAGTCGTTTGTCAGTATGCCTCCGTCGATATTGAGGGTTCCCCCGGGTAAGACCTTAATGGTTCTTCCCCGGCCCATTTCAACGCGTTTGCTGATGGTAAGTTTTGCCCCGGGATTTATAATAACATCCTGCAACATTTTCCGGTCGCTGTCCCATTGGATGGTGTCAGAAATTTTCAGGGCGTTTTCGGTTACCGGCAGGCAAAGGTCGGTTTCCCAAAGGCCCCGTCCGAAGGTGCCCGCGATGATTTTTTTACGCGAATAGCTGATGGCAAGGTCCGCCACAATGGTGAGCGGAAGCCCTTCCCCAAAAGGAACCCATTGCGTGAGGTTTGCATCGCGGTAATATACGCCGGCATCCGTGGCGGCAAGGAGGACATCATATCCAGCGCCCTTCACATACCTGATCGTATTTACCGGCAGATCGGGCAACCCTTCGGAATAGTTTGTCCAGGTTGTTCCTGCATCTTCCGACATGTAGACATGCCTGTTTTCCCACATTCTGTCAAGCGAAAGCCATATCTTCTGGGGATTTCCCGGGTGTACGGCTACATCACTGATTCCTGTGTAATTGAGGTTAAGCTGCCCGCGGGGGGTAATGTCGAACCACCGGTTACCTCCATCCGGGGTAACGAACAATTTGGGTTGCGAAGGATCGCCCCAGTCGGGATTCTGAAAAGCGGCATAAATCACCGAACTGTTTGACGGGGCTACCCTGATGGTGATCAGCTTGGGTTCTCCCTGGGCAGGGAAATCGCTGATGCGTGTGAAACTGCCGGCGCCGTCTTCGGACTTCCATACATTCCGCACACCAACGTAGAGGATATCCGGATTCTGAGGGTCCATTTCGAGCGGTTTATCCCAACGGCCCACTTCTGTGCTGTCAGGGATGCCCAGGGTAGTAAAATTAAGACCTCCGTCTGTTGACTTTTTCAGGAATATATGGGGTTGGGTGTATTTCGGAGGCACTCCTACAAGGTAAACAATACCCGGATCATTGTAATTAATGGCGCCGTCGTAGGCATCGCTTATTCTTGCATTTCTGGACCATTCTCCGGTCTTGAAATTGTAAAATGAGAGATTGGCATCCTGGGGGCCCCCGAACATCATGTCGCTGTTTTCACCGATGGTGATGTTATGCAGCTGAAGGATCTGCATCCCGTTCCGGGTGATGTCCTGCCACGACTCCGCTCCGGTGTTGGATAAACTGACTCCTCCGTCATTGGCCATATACAGCAGGTCTTTATCCCCGGTTGCATAAACATGCAGGTCGCGCACGTCGATGTGATATTTGTGGTCGCTGCATTCGATATACAAGGCCGAATCTCCTGTGATCCGGTATTTGAAAAGCCATATGCCGCCCAGATAAAACTCCTCATTGTCGGCGGGGGAAAGGGCAAGTTGCATTTTCCAGTAGCCGGCAAAAGGCTCCACTTTCATCTTCAGGGTTTCAAATGTGGTGCCTTCGTCAAAGGAACGGAAAAGGTATTTCCTGGTGCCACCGATAGTTCCGGTACTGTCATAAGCTTCGCAGAAAGCGAGCATCAGCCCCGGCGTTTGCGCAGAGAGCGAAATGGCGACCCTGCTGAGTACAAAATTGGTGTCCAGCGGGAGAATATGGGTGATATCGTTCCAGGTGGCGCCTGCATCGGTGCTTTTCAGCATGTGATTGCCGCAGGCAAACACTGTATTGGGCTCGCCGGGTTTGTAATTTAATGAAAACAACTCGGCTTTCGGCTTGCTGAACACCTCTTCCCAGCTTGCAGTGCCGTCGGTAGTGCGGTAGATATAACCCCGGCCTGAGAATTCCGTATTGAGCAGGGCCAGCATGGTGTCTGGTGACGTGGGGTGCATGCCTGTTTTCTGAACGACAAATGAAGCGGATATTATATCGTTGTCCAGTGAAGTCTGCTCCCAGCTTTCTCCCCCGTCGTTGCTGATCATTACGCCCATGCCATAGGATCGGTTGAAACCGTAATGGCCGGTACCGATAATGATCCTGTCTTTATTGCGGGGATCCACATGTATGGATAAAACACCGGTGGTGAATGTATTGTGCGAAAGGGGCTGCCAGTTTTCGCCCCCGTCGCGGGTCCTGAAAATGCCGCCGGTATTGCTGCCGGCATAAATCGTTTTAAAGTCGGCGGTATCGATCCATATAGAACTGACCAGACCCAGGTAGGCCGATACCGGATGCGTGGTCTTTGACGGGCCGAGCGGAACCCATTGCGCATAACTCTGGTTGCCGGGATTTTCACGTTCAGCCGGTTTGAGCAGATGCTGCTGCATGGCCCTGGTGTAGGCTTTCAGACTGCCGTTTTGATCGGCACGGGCCGAAGCAAACCATTCCGAACGGATAAATTCCTTACCCGTATATGCCGGATGCCATGGCCCCTGAGGATAGGGTGCCTGGGCTGAAAGTGTCAGCGGGGCAAAAAATAATATGGTGATGAGTCTGTATAGCGTCTTTTCAGAAAAAAGCATAGCCGGTGGAGTTTGGGATTCCTTAAGGGCAGGGCTCTTACGCAGAAATTCACCAGACATTCGCCTTATGCCTGAAAGTCATATCACTGCATAGTAAAACCAGCCTCGCCCGGGAAGATTAATATCCCAAAGTTAGATAAAAACGGAATATGCTTTTGGTGCAGGATGTATTTTCGGTCCCACTGAGGTGATTAACCGGAAAATTTCAGCTAATTGCAGTTAATGTTATTGCTGCAGCTTGATCACCATGACCTTGAAATCGGAAACCGAGATATTGTCAAACCCCCTGTTGGTACCTCCTTCAACGAAGATGCACTGGTCCTTCTGAACGAGTGCCCTTTCATCATCGGTTTCAATCATGGATTTCCCTTCCAGAACAAAAAAGAAAACATCGTTGGGATTGATGTGTTTCGCGATCTGCTGGCCGGGTTTCAGGGTAAGGTGGACAATTTCGACGCATGACGCGCGGGCTATGATATGACCGTCCAGATCATAAGGGACTTTGGGGGCCTGGTGCAGCTTTGTGATTTTCATGGTTTTGTCCTTCCTGAATTTTCTTATTTGATTTTTTCCTTTTGATTTTCAGCCAGATCCATACGCCTGTGATCAGGATCAGCAGTGTGGTAAGACCCATCAGCGGGACGTACAGGATATAAAAATCACCTAAAATTACGGAGAAAATTCTTCCCGTATGTACTTCCAGGGCCAGATTCCACAATGAAACAGGCAATTTTGCGATGAATCCCGGCATTTCCGGTTTTTTGATGTCTTTTACCAGCGGGATCCATCCTGCATTGTAATCAAGCATGGCAACCGGTCTGCCTGCCTGATTGATTACTCCGGCCACGGCTACCGAGCCAAAGGGATTTCCTCTTCCTGAAGATACGGCAGGCAATCCTGTAATATAATTCAATACAAGGTCACGGTGCGGAAACCACTGATAAATCCCGCTGAAGGAACCCACGATAAAGCTGCTGTCATACAGGGCCTGAAATGCCGTGGTACCCATCACGCTGACTTCAGGCTGAACGCCATAAGGATGGGCAATCGTATCTTTGCCCGGCACAAAGCGGTAAAATCCCTCGCTGGTTGACAGGATCAATTCTCCTGAAGCCGGGTCTGAGACCATATCCCTGAACTTATCATGCCAGCGGTTGGAGTGGTCAAGCACAGATCCCGGGATGGGGTTTACCCTGGCATATGCAACCGGGATCAGCAGGGGAGGGCGCAGAAACATACCGGTAATGGAGGTAATCGTCAGAAACAGGATACCATAAATCCCCAGGTTGTTGTGCCAGTTTATAGAAAAACGGTTGATTTTTCTGAGCTTTTTCCTGAGTCTTTCTCCGGAGCGGCGTGCCAGGGATGGCAGAAAAGTATAGTAATACCCGCTGAGTACGATAAATATCAGCGAAAGCCCCACGAGATCAACCAGGATTTTTCCCGGCAATCCCATCAGCTCTCCGCTGTGGATAATCCAGAGGGTGCGGAAAAGCCCGGCTTTCCCGTCGTCATCGCCGGCGCGCGGAACAGGTATTTCCGTTGCAACTTCGGATTGGCTTCCACGGTCAGGTAAACTGTACAAATGCGAGCGGGTCAGGATCAGGAGTTCCTCTCCGTTCTTTACAATCTTTACCACCCGTGGCGATTTTTCGGGCAGCGCTATCTGCTCCCAGCGTTTACTGCTTTCATTACAGGTATAAAGACCGAAAAGCGTTCCGGCATAGAGGTTTCCGGCTTTAGAATGCAGTAGGGTAAATACTTTCCGCTGATCCATGCCACCGCCGAACCCCGCGTTAAAGTCGCTGAAACTACTGAATGACTTATCGGTTTTCCAGATGCCGATGTTTCCGTAAATCAGCTGATTGTTGTCATCCAACGACACATTGCCTTTTACAGCCGCAAGGTTCCAATTCCGATAGCTGTATTCCGGCGGCATGAGCTTACGGGGAAAATTCGCCCCCGAAAACCAGTTGCGGTGATTCATTACGATGCCGGAAGCGGCGAAAAGGATCAGAAAAAAGCCAATGATAAGGGAGGGCCATTTGTGATATTTCCGGATGCGCTTCATTTTCCGAAGTTTAGTGTGGTGTGGCGGTGGCAGATGTTGCAGAACTGAACCAATGCAACTGCCGGGTTTCCGCAAGTCAGATTCAGATACCTTGCTGGAGACAGCTGCAATGGCTGGTGGTAAGCTGTCTGGTTATGCTTTGATCATGGTGAGCACCATTTTGAATCGGGAAGTTGCATTTACGGCATGCGGCACATTTGCCGGCATGATGATGGTTTGTCCGGCTGTCAGCTGGTTGATGATTCCGCCGATAACAATTTCGGCTTCCCCTTCGGTTACCTGTATCATGGCGTCAAAGGGCGCTGTGTGTTCGCTCAGCTTCTGGCCTTTGTCGAAAGCAAAAAGACTTACATTCCCCGCACTCTTCTCAAGCACGCGCATACTCACGATTCCGCCGTCGGAATAGGTTATCGATTCATTGAAACTGAACGCCCTGGCGTTGTTGAATTTATTATTTTCCATGATCTGATTTTAGTTTTGTGTTGCAATGAAATAAATGATGTAGCTGCCGTCGTCCTCATTTTTCATCCAGTGCGCATAATTCATGCTGCTGGCTTTGTCGATGAGGGGGGCCGGCAAAAACGGAGCGGTCAGTTTGTAGATTTTTCCGTTTTCAAGTACTTTCAGGTCTTCCATTACCTGGTTTACCGGGTGTTCTCCGGCTGCAAGCATGGGCCTGGCGTCCAATTCAGCCGCAATCAGCGATTCGCTATACCAGGCAGGTGTTTCGGTTACATACATGTGGTTGTCATTTTGCGTAAAAAGGTCCTGGCCGACTTCAGCCCGTAAGCGGTTGATCAGGTCTTCGACCTTAACATTGCCGATTGTGGCAGCCTGCTGAAGGGTGGCAATTTTTGCAACGGTACGCCGCAAAACGGGATTCTTCAGTTTTTCAAAAGCCGGGACATAACTGATCAGAATTTCTTCGAGCTGCGGGTAGGCTTCGATGGCCTGCAGTACTCTGGTTTTGGGAGTTATAACGAGTTGGTCGTTCATTGCATTGATCGTTAGTTATATGAAAGAATTCTCTGCTCGCCCTGTAGTTCACGGTAACGGGTGACATCATGCGATACTTCAAGTACACCCAGGTATTCACCCTGTTCGCCGCGGAGTGCAAAATATTCAATATGAACCATTTTGCCTCCCATGTTGATCCAGAACGGGGCACGGCTCTGCCGGCCCGATTTGAAATCGTCGATGATTTTATCAACGATGTGCGCGCTTGCGGGCGGGTGACAGAGCCTTACATCGCGGTTCAGGATGGCGCGGTTGCGCTGAAATACGCGTTCGGCACCCTGGGTAAAGTATTTAACCTTATCGTCTTTATCCACAAAGGTCATGTCAACGGGAATGGTATTCAGGATGGCCAGCAATTCGGCAGCGCTGAAACTCCCGGAAGGTAACTGAATGTGGCTTCCCGATTTCTGGGCTTCATTTACGTCTGTTTCGGCGGCCCAGGCCGGTTTCCAGTTTACTTTCGGGTCGTAAAGGCAGAATCCGACTTCAATGGACTGCTTGCTGATTTCGTACCACTCGGTGTCGGTGAGTTTATCCATGGCCATGGGCAAGAGGATCTGCTCTTCTTTCACCGTCATATCGTCGATTCCGGAAAGAGCCTGTTCAAGAACGATTTCTGCCGAAGCAAGCAGCTCTTCGCGGGTAATGTCTTTCTGTTGCAAAATTTCAATGCTACCCCTGATAAGTTCCCTGATCTCGTCCTGCTTGCCCCACATCACCTTAGGAGGCCCGGTAATCCCTTTGTTTTCCAGATAAGGAAACAACAGGTATTCCTTGCGCTGGTAATGCTTGTCGGCATCATACAGGTTGTTGAACAATCCCCTGAGTTTCAGCACGGAAGCCGCGGAGAATTCTGCGCTGCCATCCTTTAATTCCTTAAGTATGGCTCTGGCTGCTGCAGTGGTCTTGAGCAGTTCTTCATTTTCTTTTTTGAATACATCCACCGGATGACCTTCGGGGATTTCCTTGGATCCGCTCAGGTCGATGTTGCCCTGTAAAACGGCAGAGTGAGCGTCGCACAAGCGAAGTACTTCCTCTTCAGGCAGTCCTTCGGCGATCAGTTCCTGTTCCACTTCCACCACTTCCCCGTAAGGGATCTGGCTGAGGGTTTCCATCAGCTCGCGGCGAACCTCTTCCTGATGGCCGCCTTTATGCAGTTTGAGGATAATTTCCTTGAGTTGTGATTTCCGTTGTTCCGAGTTGTTGATCAATTCGCTCATGGTTGCAGGTTTTTCAGTTTGTGATTGGTTGCTCCCGGATGCGCCTGCCGGCTTTTATCAGGCCGGCAGGCATCACGGGATTCTGGTATTGATTAATTCAGGAAAAGCTTCATGTCTTCGTCCACGGTTCCTATCCCTGCGATTCCGAAGGTCTCAACCAGCACTTTTGCCACGTTGGGCGAGAGGAATCCCGGAAGGGTGGGGCCGAGGTGAATGTTCCTGACGCCCAGGTAAAGCAGCGCCAGCAGTACGATCACGGCTTTCTGCTCATACCATGCTATGTTGTAGGCAATCGGAAGCTCGTTGATGTCGTTGAGCTCAAATACTTCCTTCAGCTTCATGGCAATCACGGCCAGCGAATAGGAGTCGTTGCACTGTCCTGCATCCAGAACGCGGGGAATTCCTCCGATATCGCCCAAAGGCAGTTTATTGTAGCGGTACTTGGCGCAACCGGCGGTAAGGATAACGGTATCTTTTGGCAGGGCTTCTGCAAATTCGGTGTAGTAATTGCGGTCCTTCATGCGCCCGTCGCATCCGGCCATCACAAAGAACTTGCGGATGGCGCCTGATTTTACGGCATCTACCACCTTGTCGGCAAGGGCAAATACCTGTGCATGGGCAAATCCTCCGATAATCTCGCCTTTTTCAATTTCCACAGGCGGGGCACATTTCTTTGCATGCGCGATGATCTCGCTGAAATCCTTCATCCTGCCGTTTTCGCGGTTGGCGATGTGTTTGAAACCTGAGAAACCGGCAGCTCCGGTGGTATAGACTTTATCCCTGTATTTTGCATTTACGGGAGGAGGTACGATACAGTTGGTGGTGAAGAGGATGGGCCCGTTGAAGGTTTCGAAATCTTCTTTCTGTTTCCACCATGAGCTTCCGTAGTTGCCCACGAAGTGACTGTATTTCTTGAAAGCAGGGTAGTAGTTGGCCGGCAGCATTTCGCTGTGGGTGTATACGTCCACACCGGTGCCTTCGGTCTGTTTCAGCAACTCTTCCATGTCCTTCAGGTCGTGGCCGCTGATCAGGATTCCGGGTTTTGTGCCTACACCGATGTTGACCTTGGTAATTTCAGGATTGCCGTAGCTGCTGGTGTTGGCTTTGTCGAGCAAAGCCATGGCGGTTACACCGTATTTTCCGCATTCCATCACCAGGCCTACCAATTCGTCGGCTGAAAGATTGTCGTTGAGGGTGGCTAACAGGGCGCGTTGCATAAAGGCATAAAGCGCGGGGTCTTCGAAGCCCAGATTATAGGCGTGTTCTGTGTAGGCTGCCATCCCTTTGAGCCCGTAGGTCAGCAGTTCGCGCAGTGAACGGACATCTTCATTTTCAGTGGTGAGTACCCCTACCAGCGGCGCTTTGGCGTCAAATTCAGCTTCGGTGGATGCAAACCAGGTTGCGCACTCGGGCAGCGTTCCGCTTAATGAAATACCGGCTTTTTCGCAGACTTCCTTAACGGCGGCACGGATTTTCAAACCTTCGTTGATGCGTTTGATGAAAACCGCGCGGTCGAAGTTGGCATTGGTAATGGTGGTGAACAGGCTGTCGGTGATAAACTTGTTTACTTCAGCATTTTCAATTCCTTTTTCCCGGGCCTTCGCGCTGTAAACAGAGATTCCCTTGAGAACAAACATCAGCAGATCCTGAAGATTGGCAACATCATCGGTCTTTCCGCAGACACCCTTGATGGTACAGCCCGTCCCTTTGGCTGTTTCCTGGCATTGATAGCAAAACATGCTCATGATTTAATTTTTTTTGTGTGTTAATATTGGATTGATTAAGGTTTTTACTTTGAAAATTTTTATGAAATCCGGCCTTAATTTATTTTGCCGTGTTCAGAAATTGTGGTTTGAAAGTGAGGGATGCCCAGATCCAGTTGCTGGTTTCATCCTTGCTGCCGCCTTTGAGCGCAATGGTTGATTCAGTCGCAAAGTATTGTGAATAACCGGCATTCAGCATCACATTATCAGCCAGCTTATATCCCATGTAGATGTCAAGCTCCTGGCCAAGGTTTTTATTCAATGTCTCGGCGGGGTTTTCCGGATCGATAATATCGGCTGCTGCGCTGAATAAATGCACATCAGCACCTAGGCTGAGGCGGTTTTTAACGTAATTTATTTTAACGAAAATATTTTGCAGTCCGACACTGTTGATGTGGTTTCCCACATAATAGTAGTCCATGTTGCCGTTGAATTTGTGGTTGGTGCCGTAAAACGGGTTAAAGCTGTTGTTTTCGTTGAAATCAGGATCTGCCGCATCTTTCTGGCTGGTGCCAGAGAGGCGTTCAAGTCCTGGGGTAATGCTCAGTGTTTTGGTGACTGACCACTTCAGACTCAGGGCGTACATCAGGGCATCGATTTCGACTTCAGGCACGTCCTTGCCGGTTTGCTTATAGATAGATCCACTGAGGGTAAGAGGCTTCAGTTCCCAGCTGCCGGTTCCGCCGAAAGTCTGGCTGAAACGGGTGTTGTAACTTACAATCTCGCCATTTTCCTCGGTGTTTTGTTTGCCGTTGTTCAGAAACAGGAAACTCAGGCCGAGGTTATCCCATTTCCGGTTGATCCAGAGTAACTGCAGGGATTTGTAGTTACCGGCGACGGTGTATATTCTGTTTTGCAATTGCTCTTTGTCCTGATTGAATGCAAACCCGGCATGTATTTTCCAGGAAGCAGGCTCCCATTTGAGCAGGCCGATGTCGTGGCTGCGTCCCTGTTGCGCCCAGTCTACATTCCCAAGCATGCGGGCGTCGTCATAGACCAGTTCCATGCGTCCGGCCTTAAGCGACAGGGTGGGGGTAATAAAATACTCTCCCCAGGCTTCATGTACCGAAAAGCTGTTGTCAGAAAGGTTCAATTGCGGAACATCTCCCCATACCCTTACATCCTGAAAACTAAAGCCAATCTTCATTTTTTCATTTTTGTAAGCCAGGTTAAGCCGGCTGCGCTGTGAGATAAATGCGGCAGCAGTCATGTCTTCTTCTGCAGGTGATTTGAATCCATGCCTGTATTCAACGCGCGGACGGAGTTCGCCGCTCAGTACAAACTGTGCGTTGCTGATTTCCGGAAGCGCCACTGACAGGGCCAAAAGAATTAAAGTTTTACCAATAGTTCGTTTCATATTTTGTGGTTTTGGTGTTTCCGCATTGATGACTGTTAAACCCATTCTTCCGACAGCACATTGCCCTGCACGCCAATGAGGCTCTTTTTTACAGGGATATTTTTTCCCGCTTTTTGCCTTGCCATTTGCGCTATCTGAAGCAATCCGCCGCAGCAGGGTACTTCCATCATTACCACGTTCAGTGTGTTGATATTGCTTTCTCTGATCATTGTCGTAAGCTTCTCCACGTAAGATTCCTTGTTTGAGTCGAGTTTCGGACATGCTATGGCAAGCGTTTTTCCCCTGAGGTATTTGTTGTGGAAATTTCCCATCGAGAAGGCCACGCAATCGGCGGCCAATACCACATCGGCATTTTTAAAGTATCCCGCCTGCGGATTCAGAAGATGCAACTGAACGGGCCACTGCCGGAGTTCCGAAGGCGCATCACCGCCTGAAACAACTGTTGTGTCGGCTTTTGCCTCTGCTACAGCATCCTGAACCTTTTTCAGGTCAATATTGAAGTCTATGGGTTTTGATCCGGGGCAACCTCCTCCGCATCCCGATGCTGCCGGAGCTACTGCCGCCCTGGCCTCGCTCAGGTTTCCGAATGCCTGAGGACGGGAATGATGGTGGGTGTGATTGTGTAAGGTTTCGCCATTTTTCGGACTCATATCAATATTGTTTTCCTTGATGTAATTGATGGCCTGTTTGAGCAGTTCGGTTTCGTTGTGATCGCGCAGATGCTCCAGATGAGCCAGAATTGTGTTGCGGCCTTTGGGAACCATCAGCTCCATTACCTTGATTTCATCATAGGGTTCTGCCTCACGCTCTTCCATGGCAATGGCTCCCTCGGGGCAGTGTCCGATGCAGGCGCCCAGTCCGTCGCAGAACAGGTCGCTGATCAGCCTGGCTTTTCCGTCGATAATCTGCAGTGCGCCTTCATGGCAATTCGGTACACAATTGCCGCATCCGTTGCACAAATCTTCATCAATTTTAATAATGGTCCTTTTCATCGTAAAAATATAGTGATTATATTAATTGTGACAAAGTAGTATTCCTCAGGTAGTTGGTGAATTCTCTGGAGAATCTGTCGGCCAGCCCCCCGAATACGCAGGTTCTGAACGGACATTTCTGGTCACCGATTCCACAATATTTGTGTTCAAGCGTTCCTTCAATCAGCTCGTAAATCTCCAGCAAGGTGATGCCTGCTGCATCGCCTTTGAGGGTGAAGCCGCCTTTGGGGCCCCTGACCGATTCAAGGTAATTGTTCTTAACCAGGGTTTGCATAACCTTGGCCAGGTGATTTCGTGAGGCATGGGTCAGGTCAGCAATCTGGTTAACGTTCAGCATTTCCTTACTGCCTGCAATAAGGGCCATACTGTGCACCGCAAGTGAAGCTGCCTCGGAGATATGAACCACTTTTACCATCTTGAATGTTGTTTGTGTAATTCGGTATTTGAATACGCAAATATACAATTAATTTTAGCGCCGCAAACTTTTTCCAAAAAAAAATTGGAAAATTTTTTAAAGCGTTGGTATGCAATGATATAATTGCTGAAATAATTGATCAGGGCTATGACAAATAGCGGTCAGGGTTGGATAATCAAGCTAAAAATTGCCTGTTTTGTAATTGTGTGGTGTAAAAACTGTCTGCAAACCATTATCTTTTTTCAGGTTGACATCACCGTAAAATCTACCCTTAGTCATAGATTAGTTACTGATCAGCTGTCAGCCTGCTGGTATGTAAACTTTCTGAAACGGTTTAATGATTGTGTGCGGTCTTTCAACAGGCGTGAAGGAGCCGGAGAAAACAACTAATGTTTGATATAATCAGAGAGTTTTTGTTCCTCCATATACTTTCTGAACTCACGGGTCATCTTTGTAACAATGTTGCCCATCAGGCATTTGTCGAAAGGGCACACCGGGTGGTCGAGGGGGCAGGATGTTTCGCTGAGTTTTCCTTCTATGGTTTCGAATATTTCCATGAGGCTGACATCGCTGGCGGGTTTCTTAAGGGTAAAGCCGCCGGCGGGGCCCCGGTTGCTGCTCAGGTAACCTTCCTTTACCAGCCGTTGCAGGATTTTGGCTACATGATGCCGCGAAGAACCCATCCTTTCAGCGATTTGCGTTACGTTAAGATGATCTTTTGCACCGGCAATCAATACCATGCTGTGGATGGCGATTGATGCAGCTTCGGAAATAGTTATGATTTTGGACATTCCGGTAATCAGATATTTGAATGCACAAATTTCGTAAATCTATTTCATTTTTAGTATGTAAAAAATGTATTTCATTGCTTTTTGCGGTTTTTGGGGCTTTTTATTAATTGATGTGCCTGAGGGTATTCAGAATTATTAATCTACCAAAGACCAGAATGTCTCAGCCCTCTTTGCCTGACTGCTTCGGTAAAGCACAAAATTCATCCAGGTCCGAATGATCCTACTGTATCATTCAAAAAGGGGCCTTGCCAACGCGGGGGTTTTAGCCCAAAATACGGCAAAAGTTTATAGGCAGCCCGGCATCAGTTAATACCGGCAAGCCCGGAACTTCCCCAGTTCAGGCTTCTCCCGGCTTTACGGCTAAAGCCGTTTGGTCCGGGGATCTGCATTTTCCCCGGGCTGAAGCCCGGAGTAAAGCATGCAGAGTTATCTTACTTTTTATCAGAATTCTGATGTTTGAATCCGTTTATCCCTAAGCTCAATTTCCTTTATATCCCGTAGTTTCTGAAGATTCTCAATTCCGGTTTATTACCCCCGGCTTGAGCCAGGGGTAATAGGGAGCTGGTAAACGCGGGGGCTTCAGCCCAAAATACGGCAAAAGTTTATAGGCAGCCCGGCATCAGTTAATCCCGGCAAGCCCGGAATTTCCCCAGTTCAGGCTTCTCCCGGCTTTACGGCTAAAGCCGTTTGGTCCGGGGATCTGCATTTTCCCCGGGCTGAAGCCCGGAGTAAAGCATGCAGAGTTATCTTACTTTTTATCAGAATTCTGATGTTTGAATCTGTTTAGCCTTAGACTCAATTTCCATTATGTCCCGTAGTTTCTGAAGATTTTCAATTCCGGTTTATTACCCCCGGCTTGAGCCGGGGGTATTAGGGAGCTGGTAAACGTGGGGGCTTTAGCCCAAAATGCGGCAAAAGTTTATAGGCAATCCTGCAATAGTAAAAACCGGCAAGCCCGGAACTTTCCCTGTTCAGGCTTTGCCCGGCTTTTCGGCTAAAGCCGTTTGGTCCGGGGATCTGCGTTTTCCCCGGGCTAAAGCCCGGAGTAAAGCATGCAGAGTTATCTTACTTTTTATCAGAATTCTGATGTTTGAATCCGTTTATCCCTAAGCTCAATTTCCTTTATATCCCGTAGTTTCTGAAGATTCTCAATTCCGGTTTATTACCCCCGGCTTGAGCCAGGGGTAATAGGGAGCTGGTAAACGCGGGGGCTTTAGCCCAAAATGCGGCAAAAGTTTATAGGCAACCCTGCAATAGTAAAAACCGGCAAGCCCGGAACTTTCCCTGTTCAGGCTTCTCCCGGATTTACGGCTAAAGCCGTAAAGCCGGGGATCTGCATTTTCCCCGGGCTGAAGCCCGGAGTAAAGCACGCAGAGTTATGTTGCAATTCTTTAAAATCTGAGCTCTGAATCAGAAATTAAAGTCAGCCCACGCTAGCATATGGAGATTGAATTTATCACCAACGGGACTTTGATTTTTTTTTCAAGCACATCAAATAACGAATTACCCCCTTTTGAAAAATGATTTCAGAAACTTTAAAACCATTATAAATCAGGTATTAATATTATAAGTACTTTTGCACTTCCAAAAAATTTTTACTCTAAAAATGCCAGCATGCAGAATATCAGGAATATAGCCATCATTGCACACGTCGATCACGGAAAGACCACCCTCGTTGACCGGATCCTGCACCAGGTGAAACTCTTCAGGGAAAACCAGGATATGGGGGAGCTGATCCTCGACAGCAATGACCTGGAAAGGGAAAGGGGAATTACCATTTTGTCGAAAAATGTGTCGGTAAGGTATAAGGGATTTAAAATCAATATTATAGACACACCCGGACACAGTGATTTCGGCGGTGAGGTAGAGCGTGTGCTCAATATGGCCGACGGGGTGTTGCTGCTGGTGGACGCTTTTGAAGGGCCGATGCCTCAGACGCGGTTTGTGCTCCAGAAAGCGCTGGCCCTGAACCTGAAACCCATTGTGGTAATTAACAAGGTGGATAAGCCCAACTGCGATCCGGAAGGGGTGCAGGAATCCGTTTTCGACCTGATGTTCAACCTTGATGCCACCGAAGACCAGCTTAATTTTCCGACTGTTTTTGGTTCATCCAAGGAAGGGTGGATGTCGGGAGACTGGCGGCAGCCTGCCGACGACATCAGTTATCTGCTGGATACCATTATTGAATATATTCCTGCGCCGGTCTTCGAAGAAGGATCTACCCAGATGCAGATCACTTCTCTGGATTATTCGTCCTACGTCGGCCGGATTGCCGTGGGTCGCCTGTCGCGCGGAGTGCTGCGCTGGGGACAGAATGTTTCGCTGATCAAGCAGGACGGCCGGGTATTCAAGTCGAAAATAAAAGAATTGTACGTGTTTGAAGGGCTGGGCAAGGAGAAGATGAAGACTGACGTGCTGCCGGGTGAAATCTGCGCGGTACTTGGCATCGACGATTTTGAAATCGGGGATACTATCGCCGATTTTGAAGTGCCGGAAGCCCTGAAACCATTGCAGATTGACGAGCCTACGATGAGCATGCTGTTTACCATCAACAACTCACCGTTTTACGGCCGTGAAGGGAAGTTTGTAACATCGCGCCACCTGCGCGAACGCCTGTTTAAGGAAATTGAGAAGAACCTGGCCATGCGGCTGGTGGAGACCGACTCACCCGAGTCGCTGATGGTTTACGGGCGCGGTATCCTGCATCTTTCCATTCTGGTTGAAACCATGCGGCGCGAAGGATATGAACTGCAGCTGGGTCAGCCCCAGGTAATCATCAAAAAAATTGACGGCGTTGACAATGAGCCGGTCGAAATGCTTACCGTGCATGTGCCGGAGGCATTTTCGGGCAAAGTGATCGAACTGGTGACCCAACGCAGGGGGGAGATTGTAACCATTGAAACCAAAGGCGACCGCATTCACCTTGAATTTAAAATTCCCTCGCGCGGCATCATCGGCTTGCGCAACAATGTTCTTACAGCCACCGAAGGCGAAGCCATTATGGCCCACCGTTTTCTGGCTTATGAGCCCTGGAAGGGCGAAATTCAGGGAAGACGCAACGGATCGCTGATCGCCATGGAAACCGGTCAGGCCATTGCCTACTCCATCGATAAACTTCAGGACCGTGGCGCTTTCTTTGTGCATCCCAATGAAGATATTTATGCCGGTCAGGTAATTGGTGAACATATCCGTCCCGATGATCTGATGGTAAATGTGACCAAAACCAAGAAGCTGACCAATGTGCGCGCATCCGGATCGGATGAGAAGATTTTCATCATCCCTGCCATTAAATTTTCTCTCGAAGAGGCCATGGAGTATATCGGTAAAGATGAGTACCTCGAAGTAACGCCCAGGTCACTGCGGCTGCGCAAGATTATCCTTGACGAACACGAACGCAAACGCGCTTCTAAGGTGTGAGGACATTTGGCCGGTGCTGATTTTTTCCCTGCCGCACGCTGCTTTCAGATTCATTCATCCGTTTCAGGCCTGATATTTGTTTAACTTATCGGTTTAAACTTATTTTTGCCTCTAAATTTTCACTTATGAAAAAGTTCCGCTTTCCTGTGGCCGTGATGCTGACGTTGCTCCTGGTTTCTGCCTGTGATGTTTTGAATCAGGTTCAGCAGATGGCCAATCTGACGAAATGTGAATTCCGTTTGAAAACTGTGGATCAGCTCCGGTTGGCCGGGGTTAACATTCAGCAGATCAGGCAGCTTTCTGACCTGAGTTTGATGGATGCTGCAAAGATAACCACCGCAGCAATGTCGGGGGGCAGCCTCCCGCTGAACTTCACCCTGAATGTGGAGGCAAAAAATCCCAATCCGGCGGTTGCCGGGTTGAACCGCCTCGACTGGACCCTGCTGATTGACGATATAGAAATGGTCAGCGGCGTGAATGAAAACCGGGTGCAGATTCCAGCCAATGGAGGTACTTCCATTCTTCCGCTCACCATAAGCATCGACCTGAAACAGGCGTTAAAAGGCAAAAGCGGCGATGCCATCGCCAATTTCGGCCTGAACCTGGCGGGTGCGGGCAATCAGCCAACACGCATCACTTTGAAAGCAAGGCCTTATATTTCGGTGGGATCGCAGACCATCGCTTATCCCGGTTATCTGACCATCCGGAACGAGTTTACTTCGAATTAAACGGGTCGTGCCCTCTCATGGAAGACCTGACAAGCCGGAAGAAAACTTGACAGGTCAGCGTGGTAATCCCGCAACTTTATCTCACCACTAATTTCGCAGTCCTGACACCGTTTTCGTGGATCAGGGTCAGCAGGTAGATTCCGGATCCGAGGCCGGATGCGGACATGGTGACAAGCTGTTTTCCCTGGCCCGTGTCAGGCAGCTGCTTTTCCATCAACAGCCTGCCGGCCGGATCAGTAAGGATGATACGGGCGTTTGTCGCCGGTGATTCCAACTCAATGGTAAAGGTTTCAGTAGCCGGGTTGGGGAAAATCTTCAGCGAATTCCTGGTGTCAGCAACCGTGATATACGTATTCGGGACCGGGAGTTTTTCGCTGGTACACAGCAGTGCCCCTTCATTTCCACCGATAAAGCCCAGCGTTTGGTCGTAAAATGAAACAACGTTCAGGTCGTACATGGCATCGTTATCGTAAACAGACCAGGCGCCTCCGGTGCATTCGAGCATGGTGCCGTTGCGGCCCACCGCCCAGCCGTTCATGTTTTCATCCAGGTGCACCGAAAGCAACTCTTCGCTGGTAAGCGGCTGGATTTCAGACCAGTTACTGCCGTCGAAAACCGCAATCAAACCATTGGTACCCACCGCGACTACCTGATTGTAGCCGAAAATGCACAGATCGTTGAAACTTCCGCTGCTGGTTTCGTATACCTCCTGCCAGATGTTGTCAACAAAGTATTTGTAAAAAATTACACCACTGTCTGCATCGTTGTGGCGTTTCACGCTCATCCATGCAGCTTCCCATTCATCATTCCTGTTGCTTGAATTGACGGGTACAGGCATCATAAACTTTAAATCCGAGATACTGTCCGGATATGCTATTGTTTCAGTCGTTATCAGGCCATTTGAATAAGTACAAATTGCATCGGTGTGTGTAAACACCAGGTCTTCACCGATAATGTTTAAAGAAGTAATAAATGAACCTGCATAAGGATCCGGAATTTGAGTAATTACACCGCTGTTATATACAAAGAGTTTTGTTTCAGGCCAGAAAGGAAAGATTTCAGTGTGCTCATATGCGCCAAAATAACCCAAATCTTCACTTTGAAAATCAATAACATGAATGGTGTGATCAGGAAGATTGAAGATGTTTTCCCACTCACCGGCATTATACTTCCAAAGCCCGCTGTTGTGTGCTGCCAGAAATCCGGCGTTTGGTTTTACAAATTGCAGATCAAGTATGCTGTCGTACATAAATCCATTGGCAATGGAATGGCTGCCATCTTCTATCTTATGGATATATCCCAGATTGTCGGAGGCCATACATGCGGTATTGCTTAAGGCTTCAACAGCAGTGAACAACTGATACTGCTTTTCGTGAACAAAAACTTCCTGCCATTCCCCTTCATTATATTGATGCACGGTAGGGTAGAGGTCATAAGGCATAACGCCTGCATGCTGCAGGCCGAAGCCATGCTGCCTGTCGGTAAATGAAATTCCGCTGTTACAGCTTCCTGCCGGAACCTGTACCCATCCATTGCCATTGTTTTCAAACAGCAAACCTTCCTGAGGAATGGTTTGCCCGTTCATCAGCATAACATCACCGGCTTTTTCGAGTGTATTGAATATATAGTAATTACCGGAACTAAAGCTATTGTCGGCCGACCAAACTCCATTTTCATACTTATATAAGACGTTGCTGTTCCCACCGGCCCAACCCAGGCTCTCATTAAGGAAGCCTATGGTTTCGATGCCACTCAGGTTGGCATCAATCAGCCATTCGCTGCCGTTATATCTTATTATGGCATCGCCTGCTGCCTGGCAGTGGTTTTCGTTTATGCAGCAAATGTCTCTCAGCACACCGGTTATAGGCGATGTAACCTGTGTCCATGAGCCATTCTGATATCGCAAAATGGTACCATTGGCGCCAATTGCCCATCCCATATCAGGGTTGACAAAAGAAATGCCAAACAAATCGGTATTTACCGGGCTGTCCATCAACGACCACTCCCCGTTTGCGTAATGCAGCAATCTGCCCTGATTGCCCACCGCAAAGCCTTCATTGACTGATACAAAATGTATATCGTTGATCTGATTTATCCCGGTGGTTGGGTTGATCCAGTGCCAGGACTGGGCTGATAAAGCCCCGGATAAAAGGATGAAAAATGCAATAAACCTGTTTCTCATAAAATCCTTGATTTGTAATTTTTATTAATCAGATTGAATAATGTAAACTATGCAATTTATCGTAATTTCAAAGGTATAAAATATTTGCCAGGAATAACCCTGAAATATAAGGATAATTAATTATTCCGGAAGGGGCTTGATCGGTTTTATCAATTAATTTCTGTCCGATATATGCTTTTTATCCTGGCAGTTGGGCTGAGCTCCGCTGCCTTCCTTAATTCAGGAAGATTCGATTTTGTTTTTATGAATGTTTGGTATTCAGGGAGATACTTGAAAATGCGCGGGAATTCGGATATTACCTCTCTTCATCCGGAATCTCCAGATCGTTGCTGATGCGTGTTGGGGAAGGGTAGAGGGTTACAAAATAAAAGAGGATCATGCCGGTAAAGCCCAGAAACAGCCTTTCACCGGTTAGCAGGAAAGCGATGATGGACATCAGCGAAGGGCCTTCGAGTAGCGCGTAACGCATCAGCATGGAGGAACGGTAATTGTTAAGTTTTTCCTCAGGGGCTTCCGCTTCCTGCGCCTTAAGCAGTAATCGCCTGCCCAGGTAGTTGCCTGCAATAAATCCGCCGAATACAAATAACGGCACGATCATCAGAAAAGGGTTACGCAGCGCTGGGGTTGCTTCAAAGGCCCCGCTGCTGACCAGCCAGAGCGAAACAAGCGCAAAGAAAACCTGACCGGCAAGCATGGCAAAAAAGAGGATAGCCATCGTTTTCTGAAAGTCCTTGAAATAATGAGTGTTGTGCATGTGCGGATGTTTTCGGTGATGGATGCAAAGATAGAACGTTGAGTTGGTATTTCCTTTACAACTGGAATGATTTAGATGATTGTCAAATAATATATTGTTTTTCACCACCCAAGCACGAAAACTCCGGATTCCACAAAATATTTTAAATCAATAATAATCTGGTTAATAAGATGACAAAATAGCCTGTTTAAATGGCTCGCGGATGTTTTTGCTGCGACCAGACATTTGCGGAGCCTGTTTTGGGCTTATCTTTGTGCCTTATCTACTTGTTCTATCTGTAATGTCGCTAAGGTTAAAGTTATTTCAGCTAATCAATGCGGTCAACCGCTGGCGCCGGCGTTTGCTGCGATGGCTCGATGGGTTGGGGATTGTTGCCGCTGTTACCGGGTTTCTGCTGCTGCTTTACCATATCGGTTTTGATCACAAAAGCGCACAGCTTCTGCTGATTCAGAAAGGATATAACATTGTTCTTGGCATTATCCTGGTCAGCAACCTGGCAGGGCTTACCCTGAGCACCTGGAGGGTCAAGGTATGGAAACTCCGCCTGGCCGAGCTGATCATGATTCCGCTTGTATTTCTGCTGCTAGACCTGCGTGTAAATTTTACTGGAATTGATTGGTCTATTGGGGCAGCAGGATTATTTCTGTTGCGTGACATCGCGGTGCAGCTGATAATAGTGTTCGTATTGTTTGTTGAGATATCCACCAGCTCATTGAGGCTCAGCAACCGGAATTCAAACCCGGCCCGGCTTTTTATCGGGAGTTTTCTGTTTCTTATCATTTTCGGCGCCGGTTTGCTTATGCTTCCAAACGCCACCTATTCAGGAATAGCATTTACTGATGCATTTTTTACCGCTACAAGCGCTGTTTGTGTTACAGGATTGATTGTTGTAGATACTGCAACATACTTTACACCGCTCGGACAGGGATTTATTCTGATACTGATACAACTGGGCGGCCTCGGTATCATGACATTTACCAGTTTTTTCGGTTATTTCTTCAAAGGCGGCTCATCGTTCGGGAATGAATTCCTGCTGAAAGAACTACTGAATGAGGATAAGCTCGGGGAGATTTTCAGGACACTGGGCAAAATCATCCTGATCACCTTTTCCATTGAAGCCATCGGCGCTGTGCTGATCTATCAGAGCCTGGATCAGTTTCAGGCCGGTAATCAGGTGGGGCAGATTGCATTTTCAGTATTTCATTCAATATCAGCATTTTGTAATGCCGGCTTTTCATTGCTGAGTAATAATCTGTCTCAGGAGGGATACCGTTTCAATTACAGTCTGCAACTGGTAATTGCATTGCTGATTATTGCCGGAGGCCTGGGATTTCCCATCGTCTTTAATTACTACAGATTATTCCGTTATTATCTGGTGAACCGTTTCCGGCAACTTGTTTTTAGAAAACCTTATGAACACCTCCCCAGAATCATCAATGTCAACAGCCGTCTTGTGCTGTTAACTACATTACTCCTGCTGGCCGGCGGTTTTCTGTTGCTTTTCCTGTTGGAGTATAATTACAGTCTGAAAGGGCTTTCATTACAGGGGAAAATTACCGGAGCATTTTTCAGCTCCGTAACTGCACGCACTGCCGGTTTCAATACCACTGATCTGACCGCCATGGCGCCGGCTTCAGTCCTGATTGTGATTTTCCTTATGTGGGTGGGCGCTTCGCCCGCTTCGACAGGGGGAGGCATCAAAACCACTACATTTTCTGTAGCATTGCTTAATGTACTCAGCCTGGCACGCGGCAAGGACAGGATTGAACTGAAGGGCAGGGAAATATCAAATGCTTCGGTAAGGAGGGCTTCTGCCGTTATCTGGCTTTCACTTTTGGTGATCGGGCTGGCAGTGTTTTTGCTTCAGTTGACCGACGGGCATCTGGGCATGAAAAATCTGGTATTCGAGACTTTCTCGGCTTTCGGAACCGTTGGCCTTTCGCTGGGCATCACTTCTCAGTTATCCACATCAGGCAGGTGGATAATCATTGTAGTGATGTTCCTGGGTAGGGTAGGTACCCTTACGCTTATCATCGGATTCTTCCGCAAGGTGCGGAGCCTGCATTACCGCTATCCCGCTGAGAATATCATGATCAACTGAGAATAACCGGGATAGTTTTATTTTGTTGTGATCAGTATTTATAATTCTAAAATACCATAGCTATGAAATTTATCATTATTGGTTTGGGGAATTTCGGTTCTGTCCTGGCCATGCAACTTACCCGAATGGGACACGAAGTGATAGGTGTGGATGGCAGTGAGGTGAAGACAGAAACTTTCAAGGAAGTAATCACCCAGACCATCTGTTTGGATTGTGCCAATGAACTGGCCATGAAGACGTTGCCACTCAGGGAATGTGATTACGCCGTAGTCGCGATCGGTGAAGATTTCGGGGCTTCGGTAATGACCACCGCCTTGCTTAAAAAGGCGGGTGTCAAACGGATCGTAAGCCGGGCCATTGATGCATTGCACCAGACGGTGATCGAAACCATAGGGGTAGATCTGGTGATGCAGCCCGAAAAAGAATCAGCCGTACAACTCGCCAACCGGCTTGTTTTCAGCGGAATCAGAAATTCCTTTCCAGTGCCTTCAGGCTTCAGGATTGTGGAGTATCAGCTTCCGGGCAGGTTTACGGGGCTGAAGCTGAAAGAGGTGAATTTTATCAGGACGTATGGCCTTCAGCCGATCACCATTATCAGGAATAAAGAAGAAAAATCACTATTTGCAAAGCCAATGCAGGTTCCTGAAGCAACCGGATTGCTCAGCGGTGACGAGGTGTTGGTCGCCGGGGATATACTGCTGCTGTTCGGCAGCGATAAAGCCATTGCAGATCTGGCACGTAGTGATGAATAATCACGATTCTGCGAAACTATAAAGCCCGCAATTTCATATTGTGCGTTAATATTGCCTGTAGCCGGGGATATTTATTTATTTCCTTTAACCGGCCGGCAGCGCTTATCGGTTTTTTTTGATCAATTGAAATGCTAATTTCTTTTACCACCAAAGCACGAAAACTCCAAATTCCACCAAAATATTTTAAGTCATAGACAGTCCGGGTATTTCGTGAACCGGAATTTAATGAGCCCGATTTCACTGCTTCAACAGTTTCTTTCCGCATTTGAATCTCTGTGAAACAAAAAGTTACACAGAGCACACTGAGGCTTCACGGAGAAACACAGAGAAGAATACAATCCTCATTGAATCTCTGTGAAGCAATCAGATATGCAGAATACAATGAAGTTTCACGGAGCAACACAGAAAAGAATTTAAGCCCCTGTGACCCTCTGTGACTACTCTGTGAATCTCTGTGAAAAAAAAAGTTACACAGAGCACACCGAGGCATCACGGAGTAACACGGAGAAGTATCTTAACCTCTGTGACTACTCTGTGAATCTCTGTGAAACAAAAAAAAAGTTACACAGAGCACACCGAGGTTTCACAGAGCAACACTGAGAAGAATATTAAACGCTATGATCCTTTTAGTGAAAATCTTTCATAATTACCCTAAGGATTACAAAGTTCATCTTTATCACCGGTATATCAAATAACGAATTACCCAATTATACATTACTTTTGGCCACATTAAATAACAATACTCCGTTGAGAAATTTTAATGAATTGGCTTACAGCGGATTATGAAAACTTGCATAAAGATAACAAATCATTCATAATCAAGTCATTGCGTCTTTGCGCCCTTGCGCGATTCTTAAATTTAGCGGACCATTGAAATAACGAAGCAGCCAAAATTCCGGTTCAATCACCTATTTTGTTAATTTTGCACCGCTTAAAAAGTGTAATTTTTCGTTATTCCGATATGTTTGAAAATTTAAGTGAAAAGCTCGAACGGGCGTTCAAGACCCTGAAAGGCCAGGGGCATATTACCGAGATCAATGTTGCGGAAACCCTGAAGGATGTGCGCAAGGCCCTCCTTGATGCCGACGTCAGCTATAAGGTTGCCAAGTCGTTTACCGATACGGTAAAGGAAAAAGCCCTCGGGCAGCAGGTACTTACGGCGGTTTCGCCCGGACAGCTGATGGTGAAGATTGTTCATGACGAGCTCGCTGCGCTGATGGGTGCGGAGCAGGCTGAAATCAACCTGAAAGGCGCTCCCGCGGTTATCCTGATTGCCGGATTGCAGGGATCGGGTAAAACCACCTTCTCGGCAAAACTGGCCAACTACCTCAAAACCAAAAAGAACCGCAAGGTTTTACTGGTTGCCGGCGACGTTTACCGCCCTGCCGCCATTGAGCAGCTGAAAGTGCTTGGCGAACAGATCGGCGTGAAGGTATTCACCATTGACGAGGACAAAAATCCGGTTAATATCGCCCGAAAGGCCATCGCGCATGCCAAAGAATTTGACATCAATACAGTCATCATCGATACGGCCGGCCGCCTGGCCATCGATGAACAGATGATGAATGAAATAGCGGCCGTAAAGCAGGCCGTTAACCCTCACGAAACCCTGTTTGTGGTGGATTCCATGACGGGACAGGATGCCGTGAATACTGCAAAAGCCTTCAACGACCGGCTTGACTATGACGGGGTGGTACTTACCAAACTCGACGGCGATACCCGCGGGGGAGCGGCCCTTACCATACGTTCGGTGGTGGATAAGCCCGTGAAATTTGTCGGTCTGGGCGAGAAGATGGACGCCATTGATGTGTTCTATCCTTCGCGTATGGCCGACCGTATCCTGGGAATGGGCGATATCGTATCGCTGGTTGAACGCGCCCAGGAGCAGTTCGACGAGGTGGAAGCCCGCAAGCTGCAGCAGAAACTTGCGAAAGACCAGTTCAATTTCAACGATTTCGTTTCCCAGATCAAACAGATCAAGAAAATGGGCAACGTGAAAGACCTGCTCGGCATGATCCCGGGGATGGGAAAAGCCCTGAAGGATGTTGATATTGACGATGATGCGTTTAAAGGCATCGAAGCCATTATCGGGTCCATGACACCGTTTGAAAGGGAAAATCCATCGGTGTTAAACGGCAGCCGCCGCAAACGCATCGCCATGGGTTCCGGGGTTGAAATAGCCGAGGTGAACCGACTGATCAAACAGTTTGAAGATACCCGCAAAATG
The DNA here is from genome assembly GCF_001192835.1 of Lentimicrobium saccharophilum. Taxonomy (NCBI): domain Bacteria; kingdom Pseudomonadati; phylum Bacteroidota; class Bacteroidia; order Bacteroidales; family Lentimicrobiaceae; genus Lentimicrobium; species Lentimicrobium saccharophilum. The sequence continues at coordinate 605,118 of NZ_DF968183.1, read as the reverse complement.
ATGAAACTTGTTTCCGGCGGAGGGGGCAAAAATGCCCTGAATGCCATGCGGAATATGAAGAAGATGTCGTCAGGGAGGAAAAGATAAACACATAACCATCAAATTATCAGATTATGGAATTGATTGACGGTAAGAAGATCGCTGAAGAGATTAAGAGAGAGATCGCCCGCAAGGCGGCTGAAATTATTGATGCCGAGCAAACGCCCCCGCATCTGGCAGCCATACTGGTGGGGAATGATCCGGCAAGCGAAACCTACATTGCCAGTAAAGAAAAGGCCTGCCGCGCGGTCGGATTTACTTCAAGCGTTTACCGTTATCCTGCTGAAATCAGCGAGCAGCAGTTGCTCGAAGTGGTTGATTTCCTCAATACCGATGAGGAAGTTCACGGGTTTATCGTTCAGTTGCCGTTGCCCCGGCATATCGATGCCAATAAAGTGATTGAAAGGATCAATCCCGCCAAGGATGTGGACGGTTTCCATCCGGTGAATGTCGGCCGGCTGGCGCTGGGACTCCCTTCATATGTGCCAGCTACCCCCGCAGGTATTGTGTTGCTGCTCGAAAAGTACGGCATAGAGACCGAAGGGAAGCATTGCGTGGTCCTCGGCCGGAGCAATATCGTAGGTACCCCGGTCAGTCTGCTGATGTCGCGCAAGGCCGTTCCCGGGAATTGCACGGTTACGCTCTGCCACAGCAAAACCACAAACCTGGCTGAAATTACCCGTCAGGCCGATATTCTGATCGCTGCCATCGGACAGCCGGGCTTTGTTACCGGCGATATGGTGAAGGAAGGCGTGGTGGTGGTGGATGTGGGTATACACCGCATTGAGGATAACAGCGAAAAGGGCTATCATATCACCGGCGATGTTGATTTTAAGAGCGTAGCGCCGAAATCATCCTACATCACGCCTGTGCCCGGCGGTGTGGGACTGATGACCATTGTCAGCCTGCTGCTGAACACCCTGAAAGCCTATAACAGGGAGATTTATTCCTGAAAGGGAGAAAATTGAATTTCTGCTTTTATTTACCACGTTTTGTGCGCCCTGCTGCGTTACGGGGTATGCAGGAATGCTGGAATTTCGGATTGTTGATTTACCTTCGGTGAACTCCGCTTCGCTCTGGTTCGGATTTCAGCAATCAGCCAACAGCAAATACATTGTCTTACCTCTTACTTCTTACTTCATACTTCTTTTATCCGATCTCTGACTTCACTTCACCACCTTCGCGCTATTCATTGAAACCTCTCTCTCAAATTGTCAGACATGATTTACAGGATTTACAGGATCTGCTTTTTCCTGAAATCATTGAACCGAACGCAGTAAGCACAGCAAAGCTAATCTTTTTTGCCACGATCCCGATAGCGATCGGGACACGAATGAATTCTTACTACTGAGACACAGAAACACCAGGACCCACTGAATAATTTTGGAATTCTATACCAGCACATGCGCTCTGGAATCTTGAATTGTTAAATCTTTTGGCTCCTTAAAACCACAATAGGCACACTAGAGCACAATACATCAAATCCGGTAAGCAAGTGCTCCTAAGTTTGCCACGGTTTATAAAACTGAGGTAAGTAAGCATTGATATGATTGTCTGCGCCAACCTTAGGTTTCGTCCCGGCCTGCATCTATCAACGACCTGATCTAACAAGTTTTCTTTCAACTTGTTAGGTCTTCTTGCTTTTTTTATCCCTCCGCGTTCTCTGCGAATTCTCTGCGCACTTAGCGTTTAAATTAACCGCAGAGACCGCCGAGGTCTTACGCAGAGGGCCGCAGAGAGCTATCTGTAGTAATAGTATGCTTGATTCTTTTACCACAAAAACACCAAAATACTAAAAACCACAGAGTATTTCTAGCATCCTATACCTGCGCAAGCAGCCTGGAATCTTTGAACCGATAGCTATCGGGAGAGCTCAGCAAAGCTAAATTTTGAATCACTTCACCACCTTCGCGCTATTCATTGAAACCTCTCTTTCTCAGATTGTCAGACAGGATTTACAGGATTGACAGCAATTTCGGATTTCGGATTTCGGAATTACCTTCGGTGAACTCCACTACGCTCCGGTTCGGATTTCAGCCATCAGCCAACAGTAAATACATTGTCTTACCTCTTACTTCTTACTTCATACTTCTTTCATCCGACCTCCGACTTCACCACACCACCTTCGCGCTATTCATTGAAACCTCTCTTTCTCAGATTGTCAGACAGGATTTACAGGATCTGCTTCTTCTTAAATCTTTGAATTCTTGAATTCTTGAATCCTTGAATTTTGAATTCTTGAACCGACCGAAGAGCCTGTCCCGAACTCTTTTTCGGGAGAGCTCAGCGAAGCTAATTCTTGAATCACCTCACCACCTTCGCGCTCCCCACCGTCTTATCTTTATACACTAAACGTAGCAAATACATCCCCGGTACCCAGTGTGAAGCATCGAATTGTGCAATAAGTTGTCCCTGAGTAAGTTTTTGTTCTGAAATAAATCTGCCACTCAGATCAAAAACCTGCAAGGTGCTTTGCTGCTGGTAGTTGCTTTGGTAAAGGGCGGTATTTAAACCTTTGTTGTTGTTTCGGATGGCAATAAACTCCGGCAACCGCACCTGAAATACATCGTTTGCCGGGTTGGGGTAAACCTCCATAACCGCTATATCGGGCAAGGTGGCAAGGTGGGCTGCGCTTACCACAATATCGCACTCCTCCATACCAATGGTATCGTGTGGTGCTACACCACCGGGGCAGGCGTAGTCATATACCCGGGGGGTGGGGTCATACACATCGTCCTCAAGGGTGGAGGTGAGTTTGAAAAGAAAGGTATTTCCAGGCGGGCCATATGGGTTTTCTGCATCAGCGCTACCGGTAGCCAAAATTTTATTGTCGTGGGTAGTTGAAACTCTGTAAACGGAACCCCAATAATCATCAAGTAATATACGGTTGTTAATAACATTCCCGAATGTATCAATAATGGACACATCAGAAGGGTATCTCCACCAATTATTTTCAAATATTTCAGAAGCTCCTGTAATAGCGATGGTACTATCAACCATCCAGCACAGATAGCCATTAATACTCTTTGATTCATCCTGAATATAGTATTCCAGATTTGAACCATTTACCTTTTGTTTTCGAAGTGTTTTTTTATCATAGTTGTATGGATATGTTTGTGTGGTGATGGTACTTCCTGCAGAAAACAGATTTCCTCGGTTGTCTTTAATAGTCTCGTAATCCACTCCTCTTAATGAATCATTGTCATAATGCATAACTTGCCAATTAATTACACCGCCGTCTGGAGCAATATGCAATTTGACAGGTTTAAGACTCACATATGTTGATTGCCCGTTATCATAATAGCCAAAACCGGTTACAATTGTGGAGCCATCGTCCAGTGCAAGAATATCGCATGGTATATTATCAACAATTGTATCTGAATCGTATGTAAACAGCCATTGAATCTGGCCATTAAGGTTCATTTTTACAACACCGATGTCGTTGTTGGGTACATTTAAATTATAATACAGACCGATAAAGCCATCATTCGTCTGTACAACATCAGTTCCGGAATTACCAGTACCCAACAAGCTAATAAGTGTACACCAATCCAACTGCCCACATTTATTCAGCTTAATAAAAACCGGATCATTATAAAAACCAAATGGATCTTGTTCAAAAAACCGTGTTGACATCGCTATAACTACTCCTGAATCGCTGGTAGCTTCCATATTATTTGTCAAGGATAAATATTGTTCCTGTCTTCCAATTACTCTGTCCCACAGTACATTGCCATTGATATCAGTCTTTATCAGCCAGCCTGAAGTTCGCAGGCCATATTGACCAAGATTTTCTGCAAGTAAAATTATGCCATTATCGTATGATTCATAAGCCACTTTACCTGATGTATGTGTACCGGGATTGATGTATATCTTAGGCCACGTTTGGGAAATAACTAAAAACGGTAATAAAATAAAATAAGAAAAAAATATGAAAGACTTGATTTTCATTATATTAATTTTTAAACAAACCTGCAGGCAGCTCTGGGCCTGCAGGTTTGCCGGTTTAAGAAAACTACCTGATGACCAACTTGGTGGATAATACTTTATTGCCACCTTTTAGGATTAAAGTATAGACGCCTGAAGGCAAACCTTCAGTACGAATAAGGTGCTGGTTGATGCCGGATTTCAGGTTCTCCGACCTTATTACGCGCCCATCCTTGCTTAATAGTTCCATAATACACCTTCCTTCCATGTTGTAACTTACAATGGCATAATCGTTGGCAGGGTTAGGGAAAACATGGATACCTGTTTTATCTTCCTTTACCTTCCGGGGATTATCAAATGATGCTATTGCTGACTTCAGGGCGGTGTCAGGAACCGGAATAACCGCTTCATAATTCATTAAACGATAAGCTGTAAGCAGGTTACGGGCTGTAATACCGGCAGGATTGTCGTTTAAAACAAGATTCTGAAGGGTTAATAGTGCAGAAGTGTCATTCTGCAAAATATAGGATGTATCGGTTGCAAGCTGATTTATAATTTCAGCAAGTTGATCATACCCGTCTTTGTAACTCCGGTGATTTTCAGGTATCGATGATAAGTCCATATTCTGAATTGCAGTCAGGCCAACCCCTGTATTCCCTTCATCAAACCAAGTCCAGGTAGATTTGTAGGCAGAAAGTGCATCTGGAATCTGATTCAGCAGCCAACGTAAACTGTCGGTTTTGTTTTCATCCTGATAAGCCTGCATCAAAAGGGTTCTTGATAAGGATTTTTCTGCCGAAAGATCAGAAATGTTGATTTCAAGCGCCTGTCTGGCGCTGATCTGATTTCTACCGGCATTGATTTCTGTCCATATACTTTCAGGCAAGGATTCGTTTCGCTGCTCAAGCGCCTCAATTACCTCTTTTGATTTGGCAGAATGAGGATTGGCAACCATTACATCCCTGATTAGGGCGCTGTTCAGTACTTCTTCCTTTTCTGCTGCTTTTACAAGAGCTGTGTCACTCAGGTAAGGCGAAGCGCCCAATAATTCATCGTGTAACCATAAGGCTTCAAAAGGAGCGCTTGAAGTAATGTTATTTACAGTTAAAGGCGTGTCACCATCATCAGTAAGTAACTCAAGTTCTGATTTAGTATTGGTAATTTGACCATCCATTAATAAAACACCAGCAAGCAGTTCTTCTTTTGAATCTTGAGGAATTGGTATCGGAGGACAAGCAGAAGGTCGATCAAATTGATTGTTTTCATTTTCAGTTAAACTAACCGTTTTTCTAAAGATTCTGACTTTATCATTATCCGGTCGTATCACGATATTAGGATTATTGTCGGGATGGTGGAAATACTCAATCGGTCTGCACAGCTCATTGTCGATGTTGAAATAATCAGCGGGATTCGAAAAAATGTTTCCCGCCGGAGCTTTAGGATCATCAGCCGGGCTGCCCTGGTATTTTTTAATTCCCTGGTTAAATATCCAGGTATTTTCGCCGGGTAGGATTCTGACATCATTTTTATTGTACTGAAATACATTACACTTAATACACAAGCCTTCTGAATCACCATTCCGGTTTTCCCCTTCAACAATTATTGCATCATCCATGTCAATAATTGCGTTATTGTATATCAGATTTTCATGAGGGCCTGAATTCTTGATATACATACCTACTTCGCTTCTTAAACGATTAGTAGTGGACTTTATGGTATCATTTTGGATCATATATCCGGTGCAGTATTCAAGATAAATTCCAGATCGGGTATTTGTGGGATTACCGAATAATAATGGTTGTGCAAAAAAATTGTCTTTAATTGTGATATTATTCACTCCACTTGCGAAGATTCCCTTGTTGCATTTTCTGAAAACGGAATTTCTGACTTTAAAACTCCTGTTAGAAAGTGAAGCTGTTGCATAAATACCATGTGTCAGGTTTTCAAATACACTTCTTAAATATTTCTGGTTACTCATGATACCATCAACCAGAAAGTTAGAATTGTACGATCGGATTCCAGCATTGATTTTAACTCCGGTTTCAATTGTGAAAGTACACTTTAGGAAGTCTATTCCAACAACACCATTAAGATTTGCATGGCAGTCGATACCGGTAAATGTTTCGGGGAATGCAGCATTTGCTGAAAAAGTACAGTTAGTGAAATAGCTAGCATTGTTATTTACATAAGGCGAAAAACTCACCCCAATGTAATTGTTTACGAAATAAGCGTTTATTGCCTGAATGATTCCACCCCCATTGCCGGAAGGTACACCCGGAGTGACGGGATTGTCGGTGGGATTCATTGGTTTATCAAGTAAAATGCCGGTACGGGCAAGTTCAATTTTACTGTTGTTTATAACAATATGTCCCTGGTTTGTTGATGGAGTTTGGGGAAGTGAAGGATCTCCCCACACTTCGACCCCTGCCCAAAGTTCAGAATTACAGGTTGCTGTTAAATTGCTATTGGTTGTCATCTCAAGTTTAGCGCCTCTGGCTACTTTAACTTTTGCAGTTCTGAAAAATCTTAATTCAGTGTTTGAAAGCGTAAGTGTTGCACCGGGGGCGATGTAAAGGTCGTCTAAAAAATTGTAATTTACATTGGACCAGGTTGTATTTGATGAGATGATTTTTGATGGAGGAATTCCTAAAAATTCATCTTCAAATATATCTATTCCTCCAATGCCTATTTCATAGCCGGATTTCAGATCAATATTGGTTTCGTTATCAACAAAAATATTTGCACCGGGTTTTACGGTTAGTATACCTCCTGGCTCAACAATCAGTTTTGCCTGTCCCCTCAATACCAGATTCGCGCAACTTTCAACGATAAGCTCACTTCCGGTCTTTATGGTAAGTGTTGCATAATCTTCGAATGTTGTTACACTTGTGCTTAAAATATGAATTTTGCTTTTCTCTGTAACATCCATCTTGCTCTGGCCGGAAAATGTCATCAGGCTGTTTTCCTTGCAAAAAAACTCTGTAACAGGCGCGTATTGATTTGCAATCGGATCTTTGTCAACCTGGCAGGGGGTTAAATTCTGCTTTAGTTCAACGACACTTCCGTTGCTCACATACAAACGGTCTGTCATCGCAATTTTCCCGGTCCATACTACATCGTTTTCAACAGTGTTCCTGTTCCAGTCAATCGAAACCTTGTAATCACCATTTGCGAGTGGTGCCATAAATATGCTGAGACCACTGAGATAAATTGTGTTATTATCCGTTATAGCCGCTTTTTGAATTTCGTCACCGAAAACTTCATTGTAATATGTTGTGGTTGGCACCGGAGCAGGATTTGTAGAGAGGTTAAAAAAGCACTCACCCCGAAAAGGGTCGCGTTCATCCATCAGATATGGCAATGAATCATTATCAATCCATTGTCCGTTTACATAATGGTACTTTGAAAATGCTCCGAACGCATCATTCACTGTAAGCGGATTGTTGCCGGTATTATTCAAATGAGCCATGATATCATTTGTCCCCATAAATGGGTTTGGATCATTTTTTCTTGCACGTTGCAATATGTCCTTATCCCCCACACAGTGGAAAATTTTATAAGCAGGATTTGGCGCGGAATAATTAAAATTTCCTTCTGCCGAGATGGGCTTGAGGTGGTCAGATTGGCCGCTTGGCCTGATCACGGTGCTTTCTCCTGTGAGGATATCTTTTCCAACCTGATAATATGCATAAATGCCGGGCTTACCTTGTGGCCTGCAATAGTCATCAGTGTTGGAAAAAGTGAGAAAATCAATTTTTCCGTTTGTGCCTATTTTATGGTGTTCGAGCCAGATATACTGATTCCTGGCACCTTCATCTACATAGGGTAGCTTTATTCTGATTGCATCGCCAGTTGTAACAAAATCTCTGAGTATGAAAGTTTTATTACCATCTGTAACAGAAATATCCGATACCTGGTTGCTTGCGGCAATGTATGAATCAGTAGTATTATATATCGGATTTTTCCAATGCAGCCACCACCTGTCGAAAGCATTTGCCGAAACAAGCCCTGTACTGCTTTGACCCATCAAACCATATCCTCCCATCATCTGAAGGAAAACCCTGCCTGAGTTGTGATCCCATCCGTTTCCACCCCCGTAATGCATATTGTTGTCTGGCGCAATCAAAGCATGTCCCATCTCATGATTCATTACACTAACCGGGTTTAATACCCAGGATTCAGAAGGGCCTGAGCAGAAAATCAATCCGGCCCTGACTTCATAAGTGTTGTCATCACTAAATAAAATAGGGCTACTTGAACTAAACATTCCACCTATCTCCGCTTCATATGTGCCATAACCTGGTTTTGAGTTTCTAAACATTACACTCCCGAAATGTATTTCTTCATCTCCCCCAGGTAGTTTGTAGTCAGAAATATCATCATGCCCGAAAATGGTTGTTAACCCACCATTTTCATTAATATAATCTATTGTTCGATTAAATAGGTCGCCTTTCTCAAATGTGCCGGTTGAGCCTTGTACGCCAGCGATTACATAAGATTGTGGAATATTAACAACAATAAAATCACCAATCAAATGCAGATTACCAAAAGATGATTCGTAATACTTCTTTGTAAACATGCCATGAATATTACTTTCGTCTTCTTCCTGTATATCAAACAGATCTTCCAACCATGTTGGGATTGTTCCGGGCACGTTAATTCCAGCCTGCGAAATACTTATATGAGGCCATCCGATGTTATTACCTGAAACTTCAGTGTAGGGATCCTGACCAGGGGTAACATCATAAATAATGTTAATAAGTATGTTCAGCATCCGGAGATTAAGATTGGGGTTGATAAAGGCGCCATCCCATGAATTTATAATTCCTGTTGGAGAAAGCAAAGGACTCTGCTCGATACCAGGGTTAATTTCCCGTATATCCCATGTTGCTTGCGAAAAAACGGTGTACCTGACTAATAGTATCAGGATAATAAACAAAATCTTTTTCATTGTTTTATTTTATTTGGTTTGATAATTATGATTGTGAATACATGAGGATTTGCAAAATTCATTAAGTCTGTGTGCAAATCCGGTTTATTGTTATTAAAAAGCAGTATGAATTCATTTAGCGGAGAATATTTAAAACTACGGAGGCACAACCCAGCAATGGCGAAGCCATGGACAAGGCAATACTATACCAAAGCGGGTTGTGCGGTTATTAGTAAAAGGTTGTAGTTGTTTGTGAAAGCGAGAAAGAAAACTATTGTCAGTAGAAAAATTATATTCAAGGTATCTACACCTGACATCATTATGACTGGCTTTATTACAATAGCATCGGTGTTCAGCCTCTCTCTCTCTCTCTCTCTCTCTCTCTACGTATTTGCATATTCCTGAATTATTTCAAATAGAAAAAATTATACAATTATACCTCCTGAATCCCTTATAATCTGCTAAAATAATAAATATCCGGTTAAATGGATATTTTTTTTAAATTCAGAATTATTCTAAATAGTCTTATCATTATATCAGAAAAGACTGCCCGGGGCAATGGAGTGTATTTTCATTAAATTTGCCGGGACCATACACTGTTTCAAGCAATGCTGGCATGGTTGCTGGTCATTTTCGGTCAGGAGTTTTTTTCTGAACAGGCCAGGCGGTATTTCCGGTTTGTACAACAGGCGGGATTAACTTATTATAAAACAGAATTATTATGTATATCGTAAAATATGTCCTGTGGGTGTCGGTGATTGTAATTTTACCGGGCTTGTCCGGCATACGGGCCCAGTCGCCCGGCTGCACCGATCCGCAGGCGCTTAACTACAGCCCGGCTGCCGGGGTGAACGACGGTTCCTGTCTTTACCCGCCGGTTTCTCTGATGCCAGCCACCCTGGTAAGGTCGCTGCCGGCCACCGTGAAGGAAACTTCCGGCCTGATCTTTCTGGATGGCTTTCTGTGGACGCACAACGACAGCGGGGGAGAACCGGTGCTTTACAAACTGGATACCCTCAGGGGAAAAGTGCGCGCCACGCTGACAATCACCAACGCGCGCAATGTAGATTGGGAGGAAATAACCCAGGATCAGGACTATATCTATATCGGAGATTTCGGAAATAACCTCGGTAACCGCAAGGACCTCTTAATTTATAAAGTCTCCAAAGCCGCCATCACCGGGGCTGAAAACGGTGAGGCGGAGGCGGAAATCATTCGTTTTGCTTACGGCGATCAGTTGGACTTCAACATCGCCAACCGCAGCAACAACTTCGATTGTGAAGCCATGCTGGCTTCCGGCGACAGCCTGTACCTGTTCTCGAAAAACTGGGCCGATCAGCAAACGCGGCTGTATGCCCTGCCCAAAACGCCCGGAGAATACATTGCCCGTCCGAAATCTTCGTTCAACGCCGATGGGCTGATTACCGGCTCCGACATTTCACCTTCGGGCAAAGAGGTGATGCTTTGCGGATATAAAAATTACAGTCCCTTTATCTGGCTCTTGTATGATTTCCGGGATGCTGACTTTTTCGGCGGCAACAAACGGAGAATTGACTTTTCGGGCCATACCGGCACACAAACGGAAGGGGTTGCTTACCTGAGGGATTACGAAGCCGTGATTTCATCGGAAAGAACAGCGGTCAGTCCGGCCGGTTTATTTAAAATATTTACCCGCCCCTGGACCGGGAATATAGGAGATTCCCTTCCGGATGCATTCAAATAGTTAACTTCCGGCTTTGCATCCTGAAAATCCTGTTTTTCTCAGAACATGTGGGCCACGCTGAGTTAATAATCCCGGGTGGATTTCCGTTTTATATCTATTCGGATTATCTTAGCTGAAAATTCTGAAACCGATGCGTGCAGGGGTGTTACATCTGGCTTTGCTTTTTCTGTTTTTTTATCCTGCCCCGGTTTTTGCCCAGCATGAGGCTGACGGCAGGGTGATGAAGATGCATCAGAAAGCCCTGGCCTACTACCATGCTTCGGCTTATGAGGATGCCCTGAAGGAAACGGAAAAGGCGCTGAAGGCGGACCCCCTGTTTATTGAATCCTGGCTGCTGCTTGGCGATATACACGCCCTGAAAGGCAACCGCCCTGACGCGATCACCGCTTACTCCAGGGCCATCCGGCTGAATCCGGATTTTTTCCCGCCTGCGTTTTACATACTGGCCAATTTGCAGTTTGCCGAAGGGCAGTATGAGGACTGTATCACTGCTTACGAAACCTATCTGCGTTATCCCACGGTGAAGCCGGCTGAAGCGGCGCGGGCGGAGAAAAATATGAAAACTGCCCGTTTCCGGATGCACGCGCTGGCCAATCCGGTGCCCTTTGAGCCACTGAACCTTGGCCCGGAGATCAACACTGAAGGCTATGAATTTGTGAACTACATCAGCGCCGACGGGGAGCAGCTCTATTTTACCCGGAGAACCCCCAAAGGCATTAAGCGGGATGAGGATTTTTTTGTTTCCACCCGTGTGAATGATTCGGTATGGGGGCCTGCCCGTGAACTTGGCCCCCCGGTTAACACCGAAGGGGATGAGGGCGCAATCTGCATCTCGCCCGACGGTCAGTACCTGTTTTTTGCCGCCTGCGACAGGCCCGATGGTTACGGCAGCTGCGATATTTATTTCTGCCGCCGCGAGGGCGACCGATGGAGCGAACCGCGCAACACCGGCCCTGAGATCAATACTTCATACTGGGAATCGCAACCGGCTTTTGCCCCCGACGGACGCACTCTTTATTTTGTAAGCAACAGGCCGGGCGGCCACGGCGGAAGCGATATCTGGATTTCATTGCTGCAACCCGATGGCCGGTGGAGTCAGGCCGTGAATGCCGGACCGGTCATCAATACCGCTGAGGCCGAGCGTGGCCCTTTTATCCATCCCGACGGGCAAACCCTGTATTTCTCCTCCAAAGGGCATCCCGGCATGGGCGAAGGTGATATTTTTATGAGCCGTAAAGATGAAGCCGGCAACTGGTCACCACCGGTGAATCTGGGATACCCGGTGAATACCCCGGCCGATGAAGTTACCCTGGTCGTTGACCAGCAGGGGCGGTATGCTTACATCTCCTCGGCCATGGAAGGCGGCTCCGGCATGCAGGACATTTACCGTTTCAGGTTGCCGGAAGCTGCCCGGCCACTGGCTGTCACCTATATGAAAGGCATTGTTATCGACAGTATCAGCGGAAGCAGGCTGGGCGCCGATTTTGTCCTAAGCGACCTGGAGACCGGGAAAGAGGTGGTGAAATCGCGTTCAAATCCCGTTACCGGTGAATTCCTTGTTTCCATTCCCGCCGGCAGGATGTATGCCCTGAATGTGGAGAAACAGGGTTATCTTTTTTATTCCGTTCATTTCTTTATCGGGGATCAAGCGGGGATTGAGCAACCCTATTTACGCGATGTGCTGCTGAAGCCGCTGCAGAAGGATGAAGTTACCGTGCTGCGCAACATCTTTTTTGAAACGGACAGCGCCAGGCTTCTGCCGGCATCCATGGTTGAGCTGGAGCGACTGCTGCAGTTCCTTCAGCAAAACCGCGCCCTTTCGGTAGAGATCAGCGGCCACACCGACAGTACCGGGAGCGAGGCCCATAACCTTGACCTGAGCCGGCGTCGGGCAAAGGCGGTGTATGACTACCTGACCGCTCAGGGCATAAGCGAAAACCGCCTGACTTACAGAGGGTATGGCGCCATGCAGCCTATTGCCGGCAATGAAACAGTTGAAGGAAGGGCTACCAACCGCCGCACCGAGTTCAAAATTACCGGTGTGGATGGGGATTATTAACCAAAGATCAGTTATAACAATTCATTGTTGTCCGGAAAAAACCGGATAATGAACTTAGAGATTACCTCCGGTGAGCTCCCTTTGGTCGGTTCTTCGCTCCACGATGTTACGCTCAGAAAGACAATGTTTTAGGATTCAAAGGAGGGGGCTTGGTGGCGGCGAAGCCGCCACCAAGCCCCCTCCTTAAAAAACACATGCAAATTGCAGTCTTTCTGAGCGTTAGCGAAGAATCTCATGCTTTTTCCCGGACAACAGTGATAACAATTATAAATTTGCATAAAGCTTTAAGTCATGAAAAACTTCCCCCTTGCCGACCTCCTTGTTATTGTGCTGTTTACCGCTGTGTTTCTGCTGTTTCATTATTTTGGCATTGAAGAAATCCTGTCGGATTATATCCTGATTGTTGCACTGATTGCTTACTTCACCGGCAAGTTTGTGATGAAAATGCAGACCCGGAAAAATTCACGTAATTAACAGATAAAATCGGGTGACGTGCAGGCCGGCAAATGTCGGGCATATTGAGCAGATTGGTAATTTTGCCGGGCATTCAGCCTTTTGTTATCTATGTTCCGTTTCCTTTCAGTTCTGCTTATGCTGTTGATGCAGGCTCCATTGCTTTCGGGGCAGACCATCTATACAGCCGGAAGGGACGGCGCCTGGCAGTTCGGTTTTTCTGCCACGGGGAATGCAAACCGGTACAACAATCAGATCATTAACCAGCTGGCGCTTTCCCACCGGAAAATTCCGGAAAAAACAACCTTTACATTTTTTTACCGCTACAACCTTGAGGTGCGTTACGGACAGGGAAGCATGCTGGAGGTCATGCTCACCTTTCATCCCTCCATGTGCAGCGGCGACGTTCAGATACGCGGGTTTGACCTGTCGCCTGTGCTTATACCGGCGCAGATGAAGTGCAGGGTTGTGCTTGAGCATCCGGTAAACGGGGTGATCCTGCAATCCGGAGAAATGCCGCTGCGCACCGACTCCCTGCATTTGCCGCGGAAAGTTATTTCCTTCCCCGACAGCCTCTGGCGTGAAGGATGTCTGGTGAAAGCAGATTTCATACATTTCGGATTTGATGCCGAATCCTATGCCAGGGCAGAAAAGGAGTTGTTTTACATACGCGACTACGAAGCCGCTTCGGCCATGGCTGATACCCTCGAAAAGAGGATACGGGCGGCAAGGATTACCAGGCACACGGCCGCCGAAGCGTTTGCCATTTCCGTGTATGCAGGTAAAACTGTCCGACTACTGCGGGAAGCCTCAAGCGTTAATTCGCTGATCGTACCGGGAAAAGATCCCGCTGGCCTCGCGGAAAAGCAGCGGATTGCAGCTTACAAGGCCGGAGATCTGGATTCTTATCTGCTGCAACAGGGGGCAAAAGGACCTGGTGCGGGTAATTTGTACAAAAACCTTGGATACGGTTATGCGCGCCAGCTTGAGGATGCATTGCGCCTTTCGCAAAAGGTGGATTATTACAGCTCGCCGTTTTTTTACCGGCTTTTTGCCAACGGAATCAGCGCCTCGCATCTTTTCCGCTTAAAGGAACTGGCCCGGGCGTATACCGGTTCCCGTGGCATGCCGGATCCCGATTGGGGTCGACTTTCGCATGAAATGATTTTCGCTTATCTGCTGAAATCAAATGAACTGATTGCCGATGACCGTTTTGCCGAGGCGGTGGACCTGCTTTCGGCCGGTGTGAAATTCTGCTCGGTAAATCCGGAAGCCGGCCTGCCAGACACCCTGACCCGCAGGCTGAAAGAGGCCAGAAGCGGGCTGACCGCGGCTTATACCCGGGTGGTGAAAAAAGCCCTGAAAAGCAACCTTCCGGTGATAGCGGAGAAATACCTGGCCGAAGCGGAACAATACGTGCTCAAATATAACCTTGACGATGGTGAGGCCACCGGTTTTACATCTTTGTATCAGCAAATGGCCGATATGTACCTGGTAAATGCAGGAAACCTGCTGCAAAAAGGGAATTACAATGGCGCGTTGTCCGAACTTGATAAAGTCAGGAATATCTCATTAAACCGGCAGGGGATTGTGTTGGGACACACCTATACTTCAACCCTGAAGAAAGCCGTGGATGGCCGGTTTGAAGAAATAGTGGGATTGACAAAGGCATTGCTGCAAACGGGTAATTATCAGCGGGCGGGCCAATCGCTGGATGAAGCCCTGGGTTTTGCCGGCAATTATCCGGTTTATCAGCCGGATATGACCCTGGTAGACAGTCTCCGGCGCATGATAGCCGGACAGACCTACCATGCCCTGCTTGCAGCCGCCTGGCAGGATAAACTGGATCGCAACAAGGAACAATTGATCCTGCACATGACCGAAGCAGCCCTTACCGCGCGCAATGCCGGGCTGGAGCATGTTGCCCTGTTTGATTCACTGGTTCAGGATGGGGTAATTCCCTACCTGAACGGGCTTTATTCCACCGGAAGGCTGAAACTCTGGGCCGGGGAACCGGAAGAGGCTTTGGGTTATTCACAAAAGGCTTCACAACTGGCCGCTGTTATGGGTGTTGCCAATCTGCCGGCACTGAAAACGCAGCAGGACGAACTGGCGCGTCTGGCTGATGAGTCGCTTTGCAGCAGGATTCGCGGAGAACTGGAGTCGCTGATCGGGGAGGCGTCGGCTTTGTTGCAGCAGAACAGGTTTGATCAGGCATCGGAAGTCATCATCGAAGCGCGCGAACTTATATACAGCCGTTCCTATTGCGGACTCAGCACACAGCAACTGAACAGGGTGACCGAAAAGTACCGCCATCCGGTCCGTTGGAATGAAATGCACAGAACTGCCCTGCAGCAAATTGCGGAGGGAGATTATACGGAGGGGATCAGGAAACTCAACGAAGCGGAAGCTTTATTTACGCACTACCGCATGGATACCCTCGGATTGGTCAGTTCAGGCCTGTTCGAACTGGCCATGGCGACGGATGAGCTGAGGCTGATCGATTATACAACCGGCTATTACATCACCCGCGGCCATTACGACAAAGCGATTCAGCTTACCGAAAGACTCCGGAGTTCAGGGATGGGTGAAGATGCGGCCCGCCCGCACCTTGAAAGTCTTGGAAGAGGGCTGGCATTGCGCGACCTTTCGGAAACCGGAGAGGTAGATGTCAAATTGATGCTGCGGATTTATACAGGTGGAAATAAATGGTACCGGCGTTTTGCGGAGGTCTATCGTTTTCATATCCTTAATCACTGAATACCTGCAATTTAACAACCTGTTTCCGGTGAGCCGGATGGCCTTGCCGGGATATTATTTTGCAGGTTCAGGGGTTTTTACTATGTTTGAAAATTCAAATACAGGAATACTGTGTTCCTGTATGAATGTATAATATAAATGGGACTAACCGAGAAATCATAAATAAGACCAACGATGAAACTTTTACTGATCAGTAACTCAACCAATCCCGGTGAGGAGTATCTTGGCTGGCCCAGGCAGGATATCAGCAACTTCCTCAAAGATACCGGCGTAAAGCGGATTTTGTTTATTCCATATGCCGGTGTGACTGTTACCTATAACGACTATGAAGCAAAGGTAAATGCTGTTTTTCAGCAGTTTGGTTATGAAATTTATTCCATCCACCATGAGCAGGACCCCATCCGTGCCGTAGTTGAAGCCGAGGCCATTGCCGTTGGCGGCGGCAATACGTTTCACCTGGTCAGGGAGATGCAGCGCACCGGTATCATGCAGGCCATCAGAGGCCGTGTGCTGGCTGGAATTCCTTATATGGGATGGAGCGCCGGCTCCAATGTGGCATGTCCCACCTTGCGTACAACCAACGATATGCCCATCGTAGAACCCGATAGTTTCAACTGCATGGGACTGATCCCTTTCCAGATCAATCCGCATTACCTGGATGCACATCCTGCCGGACACGGAGGGGAGACCCGGGAGCAACGCATCGAAGAATTTATTGCCGCCAACCCGGGCGTTTACGTTGCAGGGCTTCGGGAAGCCACCTCGCTTCAATACGATAACGGCAATCTTAAACTGATTGGCCGCCATCCCATGCGTATTTTCCGTTATGGAACCACTCCAAGGGAAATTCAACCCGGTTCAGAGGTCGGTTTCCTGATGCTGGATTAAGCTGAAGATTCAGACAAGAAGGGGCCCGGTGAAATTGTTCGCCGGGCTATTACTTTGTATAATTGTTTGATATGTATTTCGTTAAGATATTTTTGGTGATTGGTTTGGGTGCCAGCGGCCATTTTCGTATATTTGTTTAATCAAAGGAGCAAAACATTAATCACCATATAAATTTATCGTCATGAAATTTGAATTACCTCCGCTTCCTTATGCACCGGAAGCCCTTGAACCTGTTATCAGTGCAAAAACAATCAGCTTCCATCACGGAAAGCACCACCAGGCTTATGTGAATAATCTGAATAATCTGATCGTGGGTACCCGTTTCGAGAATGCCACCCTTGAGGAAATCATCCGGGAATCGGATGGCGGGATTTTCAACAACGGCGCACAGGTCTGGAATCACACATTTTACTGGGAAGGTCTCGGCGGAAAAGGCGGCACACCTGCCGGCAAATTGCTTGAGAAAATCAACACTTCTTTCGGAACTTTTGAAAACTTTAAGGCGGTTTTTGCCGATGCTGCGGCCAAACTATTCGGTTCAGGATGGGCCTGGCTCGTTGAAGATCAGGAAGGAGCCCTTAAGATCGTGCAGACTTCCAATGCCGGCAATCCACTGCGTGATGGTCTGAAGCCGCTGTTCACCTGCGATGTATGGGAGCACGCCTACTACCTCGATTTCCAGAACAGGCGGCCTGATTATATCAGCGCCTTCTGGGACATCGTTAACTGGGACAAGGTCGCCGAAAGGCTTTAATCTTATGAAACGGGGCAATCAAAAAGGTTGCCCCGTTTGTTACCATGCTTTATACCCGGCTTTTTCCAGCGTCTTAATCAGGCTCTCCTTTACTTCTTCCGATTCAACTTCTGCGGTCAGCTTTCTGTCGGGATCCGAAAGGTCCACTTCCCAGCGCGTCAATCCCTCAGTGTCGTCGAGTCCGGGTTTTACTGCAGCAATGCACCCATTGCACTTAATGTTGGTCTTAAGTTCCAGTTTGATCATTTAAACTAAATTTACAAGGGTCAACAATCGCTGAGGCCGCAGTGTTCATCATAGCGGTCTATTTCTATAGTCACAAATTCAAACCCGGCGGCTTTCAGCGTGTCGCGTACCTGTTTCTTCAGTTCCGGATATCCTTCAGCCGGAAATCCGCGCTCTGTCACCACGTGCAGGGTATAAACATGGGTCATTCCGTCGATGGTCCAGGTGCGTATGTCGTGTATTTCGTTAATTCCCTGAATTTTCATTAGCTTTTCTTCCAGTTCGGGAATGTCGCTGTCGGCAGGGGAGGCCTGAAGGAAAATGCGCAGGGCTTCCCGGAGGTTTTTCAGCGCGTTATAGATTATAAACAGGGCAATCATTACGCCCATCAGCGGATCGAGCCAGAGCAGACCGGTAAACCGGATAACAACAGCCCCGATCAGCACGGCGGCCCAGCCCAGGGTATCTTCGAGCAGGTGCAGCCTCACTACCTTCTGGTTGATTGAATCTCCCTTGCTCAGTTTCAGGACTGCTGCGCCGTTAAAGATAATCCCGAGAATGGCCAGCCAGATCATTCCCTCTGCATAGACAGGTTCAGGGTTCAGAATCAGCGGAATGGCGCGGCTCAGCACAAATATGGATGCACCCAGCAAAAAAACGGCATTTACCAGCGCCGCCAGGACCGGAAACCTCTTGTATCCGTAAGTGTATCGACTGTCGGGCTTCCGGCGGGCAATGCGTTCGGTGTACCAGGAGAGGCCAAGCGAAAAAGTATCGCCCAGATCATGCACCGCATCCGAAAGAATGGCCACAGAGTTCGTCAGGATACCCCCGATGATCTCGATAATGGTGAAGGAGGCATTCAGGAAAAATGCAACCGCGATGTTCTTCTGCGGATCCGGCGTATGGTTATGTTGATGGTTAGTCATGGGTGTTGCAGGAGTTCTGTTTCCGTAATCCTGATTTATCAATTGTTTTGCAATGAATTAATGATTTGTTATCTGAGTCTCAGACTGTTGAGTACCACCGATACCGAGCTGAACGCCATGGCGGCACTGGCAATCATGGGATTGAGCAGCAATCCCGTAAACGGGAAAAGCAGGCCGGCAGCAAGCGGAATCGCTATCACATTGTATCCGAAAGCCCAGAAAAGGTTTTCTTTGATGATCTTATTTGTTTTGCGGGAGAGCAGTATGGTTTCGGCAACCTGCATCAGGTGATGCCCGGTAAGTGTGATGCCTGCGGCCTCTCGGCTGGCGTCCGTTCCGCCTCCCATGGCAATGCCTGCATCGGCCCGGGCCAGAGCAATCGTATCATTGATGCCGTCGCCGGCTACGGCCACTTTCCGGCCGCTGGCCTGCAATTCCCTGACGATGGCAGCTTTATCTTCAGGCGATGCCGTTGCCCTGAAACGGGTAATCCCGGCCAACCGGGCAATTTGCGCGGCGCTTGCCTGGTTGTCGCCGGTCACCATGTAGGGTTCAATTCCTGCGCTGCGGAGCGCTTCAACCGCCTGAACGGCGTCATCACGAAGGGTGTCGCTGAGGGCGGCTATGGCGAGTATTTCAGTTGAATCCGTTAATAAAACCAGCGAGGCGGCCTGTTTATCATATTCGCTGAGTATGGTCAGGACCTCTTTATCCGGAACAATGCCTGTTTCTTTTAAGACAGCCGGGCTGCCGGCAAAATAGCGTTTGTTCCCGACTTTACCGGTAATGCCCTTGCCGGGGAGGTCGGTGAATTCTTCAACCTCAGGAATGACGGTTGATTCCGTTGAAATTCCTCTTGCAACGGCTGCCGATAAGGGATGAGCAGACAAGGCCGTGAGGGCTGAGAATGTGCTGTTGATCTGATCCTGTGAGCCGTTCCCCGGATAATGAACCTGAATCAGTTCAGGTTTCCCTTTGGTGAGTGTTCCGGTTTTATCAATTACAAGAACATCGGTTTTTCCGGCCGTTTCAATACTTTCTGCATCCCTGAAAAGAATTCCTTTTCCGGCACCATGGCCGATTGCCGCAATCAGCGCTGTCGGCGTGGCCAGCCCGAGCGCGCAGGGGCAGGCGATAATCAGCACACTGATGGAAGTTACAATGGCATAGGTGAGCGGCTGATCCGGAATGATCAGGGCCCAGACTATGAAAGTGGCTATACTGATAAGGATGACTGCAGGGACAAAAACGGCTGATATTTTATCTACCAGCAACTGAACCGGTGGTTTTGAGTTCTGCGCTTCGTCAACCATGGCGATGATGCGCGAAAGCGTCGTTTCTTTTCCGGTTTTCAGCGTGGTTACCTGAAGCACACTGTCTTTGTTAATCGTCCCGGCCAGCACCTGGTCGCCGGTTTTCCGGAAAACAGGGACAGGTTCTCCGCTCATCATACTCTCCTCAATCCAGGAACCTCCCGAAACAACGATGCCGTCAACGGGAATCACTGCCCCCGGTCTGATAAGCACGGTATCGCCCGGTAAAAGATGCCTGATGGCCACTTCTTCCTGATTGTTTCCTTTCAGCCGGATGGCTGTCTGAGGCTGAAGATGCATCAGCCTGCTGATGGCCGCCGAAGCTTTTCCCCGGCTTCGTTCTTCAAGGAACCGGCCCAGCAGAATCAGGGTGATGATAACCACAGCTGACTCGTAATAGACATAGGCGCTGATGCCGTCACCCGGAATAAAATCAGGGAAAAGGGTATTGATAAGACTCAGCACAAATGCCGCCGCTGTGCCGATGGAGACAAGGGTATCCATATTGGTCTTTCCCCGCACCCCAAGCCTGAATGCATTCAGGTAAAAACCCTGTCCGGAATAAAATATAACCGGAAGGCTGAGCGCTAGCAATAACCACTGTACCGTTGTTGATGGATGATGCCACAGCATGGAAATAACAAATACCGGCAGCGAAAAAACTGCGGCTGTTACGAGCCTGCGCCTGAGCGTATTATGACGCTTCAGTTCCAGTTGTTCAAAGGTCTCATCTTCATCGCCGGCGGAGATAACAAGGTCATAACCAATGGGTTTAAGGGCCGCCTGAAACTGGTCAAGGCTGACCTGCAAAGGATTAAACCGGATGTGGACGGTGGAAGTGGCATAGTTTACCGAAGCCGAAAATACACCGTTGAGAGAAGTCAGCATACTTTCTACGCTGGTTGCGCATGCGGCGCAACTCATTCCGCTCACGGGTAAAGTGATATCAGTATAAACAGGTTTCATGATGCTGATTCGGGACTGCTAATTTAGAACATTTCTAAATATAAGCCTGAATGGCTGTGTTATTCATGTTGATAAAAAAAATTATAATCTTTTGTCCTAATTTGAATATTTGTTTAGAATTAATTTATTTTTGAACCTGTTAACAAAATCAGTCAGGTACTTATGATGATAGTTAAAGACTAACATGAGCTGCAGGCTGATCGTCACTTCCTGTTTTTTTAACTAAAAGTAAAACAACGTATTATGAAGAAAACTTTACTGTTTGTGACATTGTTTTTAATGACCGCGGGGCTGATGGCCCAGCAGGTGTTGTTTGAAGACTTTTCAGAAGGGGAAATGCCTCCGCAGGGCTGGACCATTGATGCCCAGACTTCCAACTGGTCAGTAAGCTCCACTTCCAACGCCGGTGGTTCATCTCCGGAAGGACACATGTCATGGTCGCCCCAGTTCAATACAACTACCAGGCTGATTTCACCTTCACTTGATCTTACCGGGAACACAAAGGTGTTGTTGCAGTTCAGGCATATGATCGATCATTACAGCGGCAATTACCAGATAGGCGTTGCCACCCGTTCAGATGGAGGTGCCTGGGCCGTGGCCTGGTCGCGGACCATCAGTGCCAGCGTAAGCGCAGAGCAGGTTTCAGTGGTGATAGAGGATGCCAATGTTAACAGCGCCGGTTTTCAGTTCTGTATCTATTTCAGTGGAAGCAGTTATAATCTGAACGACTGGTTTATTGACGACATCAGCCTGATTATTCCAGCCAATACCGATGCTGCCGTTACCCATATCAATGTGCCGACTTATTTTACAGGCCCCATGGATGTCGCCACTACGGTCACCAACCTGGGTTTGTCGCCGCTGACGAGCCTGAAGTTGAACTGGCAGGTAGATGATCTGGAAGTGCACACCGCTACGCTCGATGCGCTGAATGCGGCGCTTGGCGAGACTATCCCCTTTACTTTTCCCGATCAGCTTGAAATAAGCGCTGGCATATATAATCTCAGGATCTGGGTGAGTGAGGTCAACGGCGCCACTGGACCCGACGACGTTGCAACCAATGATACCCTGGCAAAAATTATCAGAATACCAACCCAGACACTTCCCAGGAAGCCTTTCTTCGAGGAATTTACCAGCAGCACCTGCGGGCCCTGTGCCTCGTTCAACAATGGGGTACTGAATCCCTTCGTGAATCAGCACGGGGAAGAAATCGTGCTGGTGAAATACCAGATGAACTGGCCCGGCTCGGGAGATCCTTATTACACAGAGGAAGGCGGAAGCCGTCGAAATTATTACGGTGTAAATGCGGTACCCATGTTATTCGTTGATGGAAAGAATGTAGCCACTTCATCACCGGGTGTGAATACCGCCTTTAATAATTCTATTGCCAATCCTGCATTTGTCGCCATTTCTGGTCAATATACCATTACGGGAACGGAAGTGGGCATAAATGCTGAAATAACCAGCTTCACCGATATTGACAATGCCACCCTGCATGTGGTGATTTTTGAAGGCGTGACAACCGGAAACAAAAGAACCAACGGTGAAACTGAATTTCACCATGTAATGATGCGTTTGTTGCCCGACGGTAACGGCAGTCTGTCGACATTACAGACAGGGGTACCGGTTCAGATCAATCACCTGGTTGATATGAGCGGTACAAACGTGGAGGAAATGGAAGACCTGTTTGTTGCCATATTCCTTCAGGACAATGTCACAAAGGAAGTGTTCCAGGCTGAATATGCTACGCTGACAGGTGCACTGATTAATACATATCCGGCCAATAGTGCTGTTGGCGTGCAGGTTGACGAACCACTCACCGTTACATTCAGTCAGCCCGTAAGATTGTCGGGCGGGGAAGAACTTACTGCTGCAAATGCATCGACCGTGTTTTCACTTGAGCGGACAGATAATTCAAAAACTCCGGTTGAATTCACCGCAGAAGTCAGTGAAGACAAGACCATGGTGACACTGACCCCTGTTGCGCCGCTTGCCGGAGGCGCCCAATACACGCTGACTGTTCTGCCCCTTGAGAATTACAGTGGAATGGCTACGCATACCTGTGTAACTTATTTTACTACTGAAACAACTACTGGTACGGCCATTGCTGATGTATCTGCTTTAAGGGTATTCCCGAATCCGGCAGTTGAGTATACTGAGATTTCAGGATTGGCTGCCTGCGGCCGTATTTACGATATTACCCTTACAGACCTTTCGGGAAAAGAAATCCGGAAGTTTGCAGTACCCGTTTCCGGCAGTGATCTTGCAAGGTTGACAATGCAATCCGTGCAGCAAGGTTTTTATCTGATCCGGATCAGGGCTGAGAAAGAAAATCAGACATTAAGGATCGTTGTTTTAAACTGATGTGAAAAAGCCGGCAACTGTAAAAATTTGCCGGCTTTTTTTTGATTTTAATGTTTTTTAAAAACAATAATGTATATATTTAGAACCTTAAAGAGGGAGCTTGTCTTGTTTTCTTAAATCAAACAAAATCAACACATTATGAAAAAATCATTACTTTTATTGGCCGGAGTTTTCCTGTCATCTTTTCTTTCTGCCCAGGTATTGTTCGAAGAGCACTTCAGCGGGACGACTTTTCCTCCTGCGGGGTGGATGGTGTTCGGTAATATGCAGAACTGGACTTCATCGCAGACAAACAATGCGAGTGGTACCGCTCCGGAAATGCGGGTAAAGGGAACCCCTTCATTTACCGGAACCCAACGCATCATTGGTCCTCAGATCAACACTACCGGCTACACTTCAGTTATCATCAGGCTGAAGCATATGTTTGATCATGCTGACGGCAACTCCAGTCCGATTACCCTGGGTGTTGACACCCGTTCAAATAACGGAGCCTGGAATTCCGTGTGGTCAACCAATGCCACAACTGATATTGCCGCACAAACACTCACGATTGCTGTAAGCAATGCAAATGTCGGGGCTGCAAGTTTTCAGTTCAGCATCTATGTGAACGGCTCAAGCGCTAATATGAAAGACTGGTATATTGATGATGTGGAAGTACTGGTGCCCCTGGAGCGCGATGCCGCGATGTCGATGATTGATGTGCCGGCATTGTTCGTGGGGAACAAGGCCGTCAAAGGGGCTTTTGCTAATCTTGGACAGGAAGCCGTCACATCAGCTGAAGTTAGCTGGCAGGCTAATGACGGAGAGATTTTCACCACTGCTTTTTCCGGTCTGAATGTTGTTACCGGAGGGTTGTATAACTTTGAATGTGCCGATTCGCTGATTCTGCCAACCGGAGTTTACGATCTGAAAGTGTGGGTTGCCAATGTCAACGGACTTGGCAATGACCTGAATACCGCCAATGACACCATGGTGAAATCAGTTTCGATTCCGACAGCGCTGATTCCCTACCGTCCTTTGTTCGAAGAGTTTACCAGTTCAACCTGCGGACCCTGTGCTTCATTTAACAATGGGGTGTTAAACCCTTTTATTCAGCAGAATGGGGATAATCTTACGCTGATTAAATATCAGATGAACTGGCCCGGCAGCGGTGATCCCTATTATACTGCGGAAGGCGGAGTCCGTCGCACTTATTACGGCGTAAATGCCGTTCCTGATCTTTATGTTGACGGAAAGAAAACCGGCACCAATTCGGCAGCGGTTAATGCTGCATTCAGCGCCACTTATGGAACCTACACTTATGTTGACATCGTTTCTACCCACGAAATTCAGGGAAATAATGTAATTATTGATGCCAATATTGTTCCTTTTGCCAATTATCCGAATGTTAAGGTTCATATGGCGATCATCGAAGAGGTAACCACGCAGAATGTTGCAACCAATGGTGAAACCGAGTTTCATCATGTGATGATGAAAATGGTACCTGATGCCAATGGCACAACTGCCAACCTGGTTTCCGGTGAAACGCTCAACCTGAAACATACTGTTGACATGTCAACCACCAACGTGGAGGAAATGGATGACCTGATGCTGGCCATTTTTATTCAGGATAATTCAAACAAAGGAATCTTTCATTCGGGTTATTCTCTCGAAATAGGTGCGACAACCACAATAAATATTGATGACAACGCAGTCAATGTTCCTGTTAATCAAACATTCATAATTGATTACAGCCAGGCGGTACGGATGATCGGTGGCCAGGCCATTACCAACAGCAATGTTGCCCAACTGATCAATTTCCGTGAAGGCGCGGCTACAGGTGCTCCGGTAGGATTTACCGCCACCATCAATGCGGCTAAAACCCAGATTGTCGTGGTTCCCAATCCCAGCCTGAAGTATGATCAGCGTTACTATTTCAGGGTTGATGCGGTTGAGAATATGACCGGGGTTGCTACGCTGCCGGTGACCCGCAACTTTACTACCCTGCTCAATGTTGGTGTTCCGGTAAATGAAGTTGTGAAACACAGCATTTATCCCAATCCCGCAAACAGCACCCTTTACATCAGTGATGTTACGGGCATTGAGCGTGCTGAAGTTATCAGTGTAGTAGGTAATGTTGTGATGTCGGTCAACAATTTCGGAACTTCTCGCGGCGAAGCCGGAATCGACATCAGCAACCTGCCTTCAGGCTTGTATTTTATCCGCCTGCTTGGCAGCAACAAGGATATCACTGCCAGGTTTATTGTTTCACGGTAAGTGAAAGTGACAGATTGATGAAAGCCGGAGGGGTTACTGACCTTTCCGGTTTTTTGTTTGAATAACAGTTAAGGTTTCAGAGTCCCGCTTTTTTCATCGCATTTCTGATCAGCGGGATTTTTCTTAGAAATATTAATGAGGCCACAAAACATAACAACCCTGAAATCAGCAGGGTATTCTGCACCCCTGTTGTTTCTGCCACCGAGCCCAGGGTAAGGCTGCCCAGCGGGGTGATTCCCATAAATGACATGCTGTAAAGGGCTACAACCCGGCCCCGCATCCGGTCATCAACCATGGTTTGCAGCAAGGTGTTGCTGGATGCAAACTCCACAACCATTCCAAAGCCGGCGATCAGCAGCAAACCCATGGAAAGCCAGAAGCTGGTTGAATGCGAGAATGCTGCAAGTCCAATGCCGAACATGGAAGCTGACACAAATACAATCCGGGGTATTTCCGACAATCCCTTACGTGAAGCCAGAAAGAATGCTCCGGTCAGCGCACCGGCTCCGATGGCACCGGTCAGGAACCCGAGTGTCTGGGCATCGCCACCCAATACCTCGCGGGCAAATACCGGCATAAACACCTGATAGGGCAGGCCTGTAAAACTGGTGGTGATTACCATCAGCAGCAGCACCCTGATCGGACGGTTGCCCCATGCGTATTTCAATCCGGAGAGCAGGTCACTGAAGATGGATTTTCCGGAAGCGACTATTGCAGTAGCCTTAACGTTCATCGCCAGCAAAGTACCAATAACTGCCAGAAAGCTGAACCCGTTAACCAGGAAGCAGAGTCCTTCGCCCCCCAGGGCGATCAGCAGTCCGCCCAGCGGAGGGCCGATGAAGCGCGCAGTATTGAACAGGGTGGAATTCAGTGCTATGGCATTGGGTAAGTCTTTCTTTTCTGTGACCATCTCAACCAGGAAAGCATGCCTGTATGGAGTGTCGAACGCAATTGAGATTCCGTTCAGTATAGCTGCAGCAAGGATATGCCAGATTTCAACTGTTCCTGAGAAAATCAGAACGGAAACAGAAAAGGCGACCAACATGGAAACAGATTGCGTAATAATCAGGATTTTTCGCCGGTTGGTGCGGTCGGCATAAACGCCTGCGACCGGAGTCAGCAGCAGGGCTGGTATCTGTCCGGCAAAACCGACGGCTCCCAGCATAAACGCTGAATCAGTCAGCCTGTAAACCAGCCATCCCAGGGCAATATTCTGAATCCAGGTGCCCGGAAGTGAAATCAGCTGACCGAAAAAATAATAGCGGTAGTTCCGGTGCCGAAGGGACCTGAAGGCAAAACCCGGACGGTTAAGATAACTGGATATATCGGTAAACCGGTTCAAGAGCTGACTTTTTACGGCAAAACTAAGCAAAACAATCCGGGGATGCGTACAAGATTCTGAACATATTTATGCTGTGGAAGACATGTGGCACAGTCGAAATTTTTTTCCGGTTCATGTGCAGATTTAAACTGATCGGCGGCTGTTTGGAGGCATTCACCTTAAATTAATTTCTCAGGGTAATATGACTGTTTACTTTTGCTTCGTTAACCTAACCACAACGATTATGAAAATGATACATCTCGCACTGCTCGCGATTTTTCTTACTACTAGTCCGCGTCTGTTTGCCCAGGAGGAGGATTTTGATGTCAGCTCTCCGGTAAGGACCATTTTTGGCGATCAGCCAACAGCCTTAGGTGGATATATTTCTTTTGGTATGGGGAATGCAGCCCTGAAAGGACATAATGCCTTTGCCGGACAGATGAGACTTGCCGCACGCATCAACCACAGCCTGTCAATAGGCGTCGCGGGCACGGGTTTTACCGATATGATCGGTGGTTTAAACTATGACCGCCTGGAAACCATTCCGGATGGTTATTATATTGATGGCGGTTATGGCGGATTGTTGCTGGAACCGGTTTTTGCCCCTGATTTTCCGGTTCATCTCTCATTCCCCATGCTTTTCGGGGCCGGAGGAGTTGCCTTAACTGAGGATCGCAATATATACGACTGGGAAGACTGGGAATACGACAACGAGCGGTTTGCCATCGAAGCAGCGCCTTTCCTGATTCTTGAGCCGGGTGTTGAAATGGAGATAAACCTGTCGAGGTTTATGCGCCTGGGCCTGATGGTCAGTTACCGTTTTACAACCGCTGTAAGGCTGGATGCCGGCCGTGAGTATCTGATGAACGGTTTTCATGCCGGCGCATTGCTCAAACTTGGTGTATTCTGAATATAAACTTTGTCTGATATGCTGCAATA
The DNA here is from genome assembly GCF_001192835.1 of Lentimicrobium saccharophilum. Taxonomy (NCBI): domain Bacteria; kingdom Pseudomonadati; phylum Bacteroidota; class Bacteroidia; order Bacteroidales; family Lentimicrobiaceae; genus Lentimicrobium; species Lentimicrobium saccharophilum. Next base: position 577,272 of record NZ_DF968183.1, on the reverse strand, counting down.
TATTATTACCAGACCTGAGATCAGGTATCATGAGACCTATTCTTTTGAAGGCAGGGTTTGTGCTAAAAGGCGCGGCACGCTTTACCGGCAGGTGTTACGCCGTGTCGGTCATAATAAAAGCGGGGTTTTGCTCGAACTGACCCCCGGTGACAGACGCGGGGATTCAGTGCTTGCCAATATCAACCTGTTTGATGCTTCGGAAACCGATTACCTGCCCCGGCTTTTTAACCTGATCAGCATTGAAACCGGTTTTGGAAGGTATGGAAAGGAGCAGAGACTTCCCTGGGAAGCTTCTTCCTTTGATGCCATTATCTGTGTTGACGCTTTCAGCGCATTTCAGGATGCGAAACTGTGTCTGCGCGAACTGTGCCGGGTGCTTCAGCCCGGAGGCCGGCTGGTGCTTGCCGATCAGTGGTTCAGGCAGCTCAATCCCTTGACCGATAATCTACTGTCATCCTATACTGAGGGTAATCCCAATAGCATCTATCAGTTTAACACTGTCTCCAATCTGCTCAGGGATGCGGGTTTTTCGACGGTGACATTTGAATCTGCAGGATCGAACAGCTATATTTGTACTGCCTTAGTCGCCTGATTATTTAATATGATGGAGCCTGTAAACCCGCCCGAACTGGTTGATCCTTTCAATCACTATCCGCTCAGCCTTGGAAGGGGATATTGGTTTAATCCCGTTAATGATGAAAAGTATTATATCAATAACGGGATTCCCGTATTTCTTCCCGAGGAGCAGATGAGCGGGAACAACCTTAAATACTCGCGTTTTTACGACCGTATCAGCAGGTTTTACCGTGTTTCATCAGTATTTTACAGTTGGCTGAAGGGCAGTTCTGATAAGAAGATAAAAATGAAGTACCTGGAGCAGCTTCAGGTAAAGCCCGGTGATAAAGTGCTTGAAGTTGCCGTGGGTTCAGCAGATAATCTGCTTTATCTTCCGCGGAATGCCTCTTACTCAGGTCTTGATATTTCATTCGGGATGCTGACCATGGCTAAAAGGCATTTGCGGAAATGGGGTATACAGGCAGGCCTCTATCAGGGCGAAGCGGAACATCTTCCATTTGCCGAGCATTCATTCGATGTGGTATTCCATGTGGGGGGCATCAGTCTGTTCAACGACAGCCAGCGGGCAATCCATGAAATGATCAGGGTAGCAAAGCCGGGCGGTCAGGTGATGATTGTTGATGATAATGAAGTCTCACAGGGAAAGGTTTATCATAAAAACCCGTTTTCGCCGGCATCCGTTGCCCGGACTGATGAAGAGCAGTCGGCCCCGGTTAAACTTTTACCTAACGGGATGCGGAACATAGAGGTCAGTTATTTCTTTGATTCCATGCTCTATTGTCTTACTTTCAGAAAACCCGGTCAGATCAGTAAATCAGAGATAAAGCCGCTTGCAGACAAGATGCATTGATCTTTAAATCAATTGAATACTAATTCTATGCCGGATATGCGAATTTTAATTCCCGCCGTTTCCTCAACTGAAATCTGACAAATGTTTTGTGAATCCATTCCGGGTGGTCAGATGGTTTAAAATGTTTTACGATATTTGATTTTATTTTAAACTACGCTTATTATGATCCTGAATCCCATTCTGAAGATAATCCGTGACCTGGAAGCCATCAACGAGGACAGGGATTTCATCAGGTTTCGTGAGCTCGGGATCAGAAGTGTGCTGATTACCATCACGATAGCCGCCATTTTTGTGCTGGCATTGGGGGTATTGCTCGACCATATTAACAAAGCACCGGCAGGTGATGCCCTGTTTCTGGTAAGGACTGGCACAGCCCTGCTGCTAATCTTTAACCTGTTTTTTGCAATTTATACTCCCTATCTTCATAAGGTTAAGTGGCTGACCTATTCATCCTTTTACATATGGGCGCTGAGTGCAACGCTTATCTCATCACTCACCGGAGGTTTCGATTCGTATATGTGGGGCGGTATAGCCCTGGTGGTGATTGTCTGGTTGTCATTTGTGCCCTTCAGGTATCTTAGACTGATTCTGCACGCAATTTTGTTTCTTCTGATCTATGTATCCGGCTTGTGGCTGCTCGGAGACAGTCTCCCTGCCTATCCGGTTCTTCTGGGATCGGGTATCTATCTGATCGGCGCATTGGCCGCCGGTGTGGTGATCGCGTTTGTGAACAACCGTGGTGCAGCTGCAAACTATGCCTGCTCTACCGCCCTCAGAATCAGCGACAACAGATACCGGATTCTGACAGAAAACATGCAGGATGTCGTATGGACCCTTGACCTCCGGCGGCGGAAGTTTACCTGGATAAGCCCCTCCGTTGAAAAGCTGCGGGGCTTTACGGCCGAAGAGGTAATGCGGATGCGGCTGGAAGATTCATTTACCGGAGAAAGTGCCGTAAAGGTAAACAGGTTGCTCGATAAGGTTATCAGTGACTTCAGGCAAGGCAATGATGATATTTCATTTTCTGTCGGAGAATTAGAGCAGACATGTCGCGATGGATCTACTGTTTGGATTGAAGTTGCCGCAACCTTAATAACCGACGAAAACGGAGAACTTATTGAGATGCTCGGCGTTTCCAGAAATATCAGTGCACGGCGTAAGGCTGAAATGGCATTGCGTGATTCTGAAGAAAAATACCGTAACCTGGTCAGTCAGGCAAAAGACGGCATATTCATCACTCAGGATGGTGTTTTTAAATATGTAAATCCGGCCTTTTGTGAAATTACCGAATACACTGCGCAGGAGCTGATCGGGAAAAACTTCTCTGAGCTGATTGCGCCCGAGGAGCAGGAAGCCCTCACAAAACTTCATATGCGAAGGATGGCAGGTGAAAAGGTACCATCGATTTATTCTACCATCGGAATTTCGAAATCGGGTCGGAGGGTCAATCTTGAATTCAACAGCAGTACCATCGAATATGAAGGCCGCCCGGCATCGTATGTTATCATGCGCGATGTTTCAAGCCAGGTGGAAGCTGCAAGACAATTGCGCGAGAGTGAAGAAAAATACCGTTCACTGATCGAAAGGGCCAACGATGGCATAGTGATACTTCAGGATGGGGAAGTGAAGTTTATTAACCAGATGATGGCCAATATCCTTGGGTATGAGGTAGCTGAAATATTAAATACGCCATTTGTTAAGTATATTGCGGAAAATGAGCGGAAGAAGATTATCGATATTTACCGGCGAAGACAGCAGGGAGAGGCGGTTCCGCCGATTTATGAGTCAGTGCTGGTTCAGAAGGACGGAACGCTTAAACCGGTAGAGTTTAACAACGGCATCATCACATACAATGGCAGAATTGCCACACAGACCTATATCCGTGATATTACCGAACGCAAAGCAGCCCAGCAGGCGCTGATTGAAAGTGAACAACGCTTTGCACTTGCCGTTGAAGGGGTAAATGAAGGAATCTTCGATTGGAATCTGGAATCAGGCAAGGTTTATTTCTCGAATCATTACAAAGCCATTCTGGGCCTTGAACCGGATGAAATGCATAATGAACTTTCAGAATGGGAAAACCGCATTCATCCGGATGACAGGGACAGGGTGCTGAAAGCCAACAGGGATTTTATCGAAGGCAAAGTACCGGTATATAATCCTGAATACCGTCTGTTGCACAGTTCCGGAGAATATCGCTGGATTCTGGCCAGGGGCGTTTGTCTGCGTGACGACAATGGCAAGGCTTACCGCATGGCCGGTTCGCATATGGATATCAGCGACCGGCGGAAAGCGGAAGAATTGCTCCGTGAAAGTGAAGCCAGGTACCGGAGTATCTTTAATACAGCGGGAGATGCCATTTTTCTGATTGATAAGGAAAACGGCAAGATCGTTGACGTAAACCAGTCAGCAGTCCGTATTTATGGTTATTCAACCGAAGAGTTGTTGCAGATGCACATCGATCAGCTTGCCGCCGAACCTGACGATACCATTAAAATTCTCGACCGGCTCAACCGCTTTCATTTCGTACCGATGCGCAAGTCGCGCGGCAAAGATGGTCAGACTGTCCTGGTGGAGATATCGGCCAGCTATTTTGAAATGGAAGGTAAACCGTTCATTATAGCTATTGTCCATGATATTACGCAACGTAAGCGGTCGGAAGAGGAGTTGAGAAGGGTGAACGAGCGGCTTACCCTGCACTTCAGGGAAACCCCGCTTGCATATATCGAGTGGAATGAAAAGATGGAAGTCACCGACTGGAATCCTGCCGCAGAAAAGATTTTCGGATATTCAAAAGAGGAAGTGCTTGGCGAATATGCCTTTAACCTGATTGTTCCTGAACATATCATGGAGGAGATACAGCAGCTTTCGATGGAAATACTGCAGCAATCGGGCGGACAACGAAGTACCAACGAAAATCTGACAAAGGAGGGGCACACCATCATCTGCAACTGGTACAACACCCCGCTGAAAAATGAATCCGGCAATGTTATCGGCCTGGCTTCACTGGTACAGGATATTACGGAACAGAAAAAGCTTGAAGCAGAGCTTGAAAAGTATGTTACAGTGCTTGAAAAGAGCTATTCCGAGTCAAGAATTAAAGTTCAGTCCTATTCACTTGAACTGGAGACGCGTAAAAATGAGTTGCTCCGGCTTCAGAAGGAGAACCTGCAGTCGCAGTTTGAAACCCTCAGAAGTCAGGTAAACCCGCACTTTCTGTTTAACAGCCTGAATGTGCTTACATCGCTTATTAAGGTTGAGCCTGATCTGGCCGAGCAGTTTACCCTTCGTCTGTCAATGGTATATCGCTATGTGCTTGAGAATAAGGATAAAGATCTCGTGACCCTGGAAACTGAACTCGACTTTCTGAAAGCCTATACATTTTTGCTCGACATCAGGTTTTCAGGCAAGATGAAAGTTAATGTCAACCTTGAGGATGAAAAACTGCAGCAAAAGGTGGTTCCGTTGGCTTTACAGCTGTTGATTGAGAATGCCATCAAGCACAATACCTTTTCGAAGAAACAGCCATTGCTGATAGACATATACAGCGAAGGCGATTACCTTGTGGTAGAGAATAATCTTCAGGTAAGAGAGGTTTATGTGCAGTCAACCGGAGTAGGTCTTAACAACATTGCAAGTCGTTATGCTTTCTTTACCGAGCGGAAGATGTTCTCGGGTGAGGAAGATAAGAAGTTTGTGGTAAGAATTCCATTACTCTGAATAATCGATCATGCTCAAAGAATTTAACCATCGTTAAAATTTTCAGACTCATTAAATGAATCCGTTATGAAAGTTGTAATCATCGAAGACGAAGAACTGGCCGCCCGCAGGCTTGAAGGTATGATCAGGAATTGTGACAGTTCGGTTGAAGTAATAGCAAAACTCGAATCGGTGGAAGATTCAGTTACATGGTTTCGCAACCATCCTTCGCCCGATCTGATTTTTCTTGATATTCATCTTGAAGATGACCTGAGTTTTGCCATTTTTGAGAAGGTAAAAGTGGATGCGCCGGTCATCTTTACCACGGCCTATGATGAATACGCGATCAGGGCGTTTAAGCTCCGCAGTATAGACTATCTGCTTAAACCTATTGTTCAGGAGGAACTGGCAAGGAGCCTCGATAAATTCAGGGAATTCAGCCGCCCGAATTCCCAACCTGACATTGAGTCGCTGTTCAGGATGTTTTCAGGCAGCAGTGAGGAAAATTACAAGGAGCGTTTTTCGATTACCGTCGGACAGAAAATCAAAAGTTACAGCATTTCCGAAATATCATGGTTTTATTCTGAAGCCGGCATCACTTTTATGGTTGTGAACGATAACCACCAGTATCCCGTTGATTTCAGCCTTGATGAGCTTACTACCATGTTAAATCCAAAAGAATTTTTCAGGATCAACCGCCAGTTCCTGGTTAAAATAAGTTCGGTAAAGAACATACATATCTATCCCAAAGGCAGGCTGAAGCTCGAACTCGTGCCTTCATCCGACAAAGAGATTTTTGTCAGCCGCGATAAAGTCACCAAATTTAAAGAGTGGTTAGGTTAGTTGTTTTAGTCTGGAGAAGGGGGAAATGTGCTGATTATGAACAATTTTGCCAACAATAATAGCTTTCGGAATGCTGACAGAGGAAAACAGGCAACTTCTCCTTAAAGAGCCCGAGCAGAATGTTTCAATCCTTTGCCTGGCTGAAGAATATCCTTTGCTCGAAGTAATGGAACAGACCGGCATGCTGATGTGTCGCTTTCAGTCAGATGAAGAATGGTGCCATTTCAGTCACAATGCAGATGCCGGATTTATCAAAAACTTCTTCGGTAAACATGGCCAAAGACAATTCATCGTAGTTTCGGACAGTCATCTTTTTGATTGGATCAATAAAACTTACAGGGTAGCCTGGTCCATCAGTTGCTACAGACTTTTCCTGAATCTGTCAGTGTTTCCGGAACCGGCTGCAGATATTGATCAGCTCCGGCCCGATGATCTGCGTTATGTTTATGACAATTCAAAGTACCAGCAATTTCTTAACATGGATTATCTGACAAAACGTCTGGAGCTGGGTGGCGGATACTGTATCAGGTATCAGCAATCACCGGTTGCATGGATAATGACCCATGATGACGGCTCCGTAGGTATGCTGCATGTGCTTGATGCATACAGGGGAAGAGGGTTTGCGCGCAGGCTGGTAAGTGCAATGTCGCGAAAAGTACATCAGAAAGGAAGGCCGGTTTTTGCTCATATCGAGCCAACCAATATCGCTTCGCTAGGGTTGTTCGGAAGTCTTGGTTTTATCGTCAGAAACCGGCTTACCTGGGCCAGGGTGTCAAAGCCATAAATTCAGCCCATTTATTCTGCCCGGTGTTTCCATCGTTTGTGCGACCATAGCCAATAAGCCGGTTTGCTATGAATGTCTGCTTCAAGCAATGTCACATATTTCCGGAGGATATCCTGCTCATTCTGTCCATCGCCGGGAAGAGAAACAAGCCGGAATGTAACATCATAGAATCCTGGTTTTGTTCTGCTGATTGACTGATAAATCACTGCTGATTTTGTGGCCATGGCAAGCCTGGCTCCCCCGTTGAAGAAAAAGCTGGGCTGATTAAGAAAGTTAAAGCGGTATTCCGGATTCTTATGCGAAGGGGATTGATCCCCGATAAAGAAATAGAGTGCCGGGAAATCTTTTTTGCTGAGAATGAATCTGCCGGCTTGTTGCATTGGCAATAACTTCATGCCAAAATGCCTGCGGATCCGTGCCATAAGATACTCTGTAGTCTTGCTGCTCAGTGGTTTATATAATGTATAAGTGCTGAAGCTGAAGAACAGGGGTGTCATAATCAGCCACTCCCAGTTGCCCCAGTGCCCGCCAAGCACGAGAATATTCAGTTTATTCCGGTGCAGTTCCCTGATAAGTTCAGGGTTTGTCAGATTGTACCTTTTTCTGGCTTCCTCGGGTTTCATTGCCTGACTCCTGATTACTTCTGCAAAAACCCTGAAGAAATGCCTGTAGAACTGATGGGCAACTTCTTTTATCTCATGGTAGTTTTTTTCGGGAAAAGCACGGGAAAGATTTTGAATAATAACAGGATACCTGTAACGGATGATCTTTTCAGCAATAAAACTGATCGCATCAGCTTTTAAGTACAGGAGTTTCAGCGGAAGGTAAGCAGTAAGTTTCAGCAGGCCATACAACAATGTACCCATAAACTTATTCAGGAAATCCATTATGCAGGTTTACCATTTATTGGAATGTCAAAAGTACAAATAATGCGGATGATTTTTCTTATTACCTGAGGGACATAATCTTTGTCCGCATCAAACGGGATGGGAAAGTGTTAAAAATATGTAAAATCCTCTTGTTTGTATTATTAAATAATTGTTTATCTGTCAATAGTTTGTATCTTGTCAGAGAATACAAATACTATGAAGAAAAACAGGCCTATGTCGGCTCAAAGACAAAAAACAATTCAGGCAATCACCCCTCAGATAGCGGCAAGCTGTGGTTCAGTGAAGGGTAAACACGCGATAGTTCTTGACGGAGGCAAAACGACGATCTTTATTTCTGATAAAAGCCGGGAAGCTGAAATCATCGAAAGATATAATCAGAGGCGAAAAAAGTAATTCAGCCACTCAATCATCAATCAAACTCAGGGGCCTTTTACACATCGGCAGGCCTAGCATCCTCCTCCTGCCTTGATCACTTTTGGCGCGCCCGGGATTTGCGGGCCCGGACTTCCGGTTTTAGGCACCCCCCCCGTGGATTCACTTCTGAAAAACCTGGCATAATCCCAGCGGGCTTTCTCGGTGTGTGATGCTGCAAACCCCGGTTTATAGTTATTCTGAATGGAACTTTTGAAAAATGCCAGATTGTTGGAGACCGCCCGGATGTTTTTAAAGCCTTTTGCAGTCAGTAAATGCATCGCCATCATCGACTCTGATTCAAAATCAGCGATCAGTATGAGACTTTGCTCATTTTTGAGGAGCTTCAGGTTGTCATGATCCAGCAGGCCGGCGAGGGGGATGCGGATTGTCTTTCCGAATCCACTGATTCCGTTATCAGTATTCTCTCCGAGTTTCACCAGTGTGTATTGTTTAATCGTTCCATCATCCATCATGGATTTCAGTTCTTCAGGAAGGATCATTTTCCCTTTTTCCGATATTACCTGCTGCACCTCATCGGATGACAAGGTATAGGAAGGCGCTTTCCACCATTGAAATACCATGATCAGTATCAGTAATCCGAAAAATGCCATTAAGGCGTAATTCAGCATCTTGTCGTTTGCTCTTTCCATAATTTTTTTCTTAAGCAGTGCTCTGACTTTACGAATTATGTTTTTTATTGCTGACCGGATTGTCTTCGCCGGGTAACTCATCAGCAGCCACCTTTGCCCGCTGCGGGTGGCTGAATGTTTATCAGAGTCCTTACCGGTTGTGCGGCGGAGGGAGTTTTGCGGGAAGCTTCCCCTTCTCTGAATGCTTTTGCAGCCCGTTCGACAAAGCGTCTTTCAAATTGTTCTTTTTCACTGTATTTGCCTGAGGCGGGAATTTCCTGCTCCGCAAAGAATCCGGTAAAGAAATTATTGAGGCCGCCTTTCAGAACGCGGATGTTTTCCAGCCCTGCCCTTCGCAGAAACATCCAAGCCTGGTCGGCGCTCGTTGAGCCATGGCTGTATAGCAGGATTTCTTTGCCGGTGTTTTTGAGCCTCCGCCTGTTCTCGCGGCTCTGAATATTTTCGAGCGGAATATTGATGGACCCCGGCAGTCTGAATTGCCTGAAAGCTTCAACCGGTCTTACATCAACGATAACAAGGTCGTTTTCATCGGGGTGTAGGATTTTGTATGCCAGTTCTTCGGGTTGCATATAGCGGTCGCCGGAAACCGTTTCTTCCAGCAGGCTTTGCGGATCAGTTTCATACCATTTTGAGTGGGGCTGGTCGGGAAGAATTAAGATCAGCAGCGCCAGGCCACTTATAAATGCAAAGGGAATTGCATAGGAAGAATGGAACAGCCCTTTTTCTGATTGAATGCCATTTACTTTGTCTTCAATTTTTCGTGTGATGATAAATGCTGCCACCGCTATGACCACGAGCAAAAACAGGAATAAATCACGGGAAAGGCCCAGGGAGTCGAACACGAAGATACTGCCCAGTGCCGAACCGTTATAAAGCGGCTCAAAAGTATTGTAAAAAGCGCCGAAGAAGAATATCCCTCCCATCATGCCGAGGATAAACAACATGGCGTCAATTTTACCGATAATGGCTGCAACCATGCTGGTGCCGGGGCAGAAACCTCCCAGGATAAATCCAAACCCCATAATTACCCCGCCGACAATTGCCGACCAGAGGAATGTCGGATTTATATAAAGCAGGTCATAGTCTACCCATCCCATGTATGTAAACAGCAGGAGTCCGATTGCTGCGGTAATGGCAGCGGTAAAGAAAACCCTCAGTACGACAAAATCGTAACCATAAAAAACACCGGCCAGTTTTCGTGAAGTGGAAAAGCCCGCCTGTTCAAGTACATAACCAAAGCCAAGTCCGATCACGAAGGCGAAAAACAAGCTCAGATCCGGATTAATAAATCCCTGTGGTATCAATGGTGCCATAGTTCCTCCCTGTTAGCTGATCCAAAGTTTTCTGAAAAAATAGGCAATGACATATCCGGTACCGAAGATGGCGATCATCGTCAGGAATCCGGCTGAAGAGAGTGTAGCCATACCGCTGAGCGCTGCGCCGCTGGTACATCCTCTTCCGAACTGGCTGCCTAATCCGAAGAGAAATCCTCCGGCCGCAGCCATAATAAGACGTGTCCTGTTCGAAATCCTTGGTCCCTTATCAATCTTAAGACCTGCACGTCCGGACATAAATCCCGAGAAAAAAGCACCTCCGAGCACGCCCAGGGTCAGGTAAACCAACCAGTTTTTCATTGGCCTGCCATCTCCGGTCGCAAAAAATGAGGCATAAAACGGATGCTTCTGGGCATATTCCGGCGAAACGCGTCCAATGCTTTCAATTACCACGCTTTTGGCTGCTCCGCTGGCACCAAGCCCGCGGCCGGTGATAAAGAATGATGCCAGCAATACCATTCCCAGCAGAAAGCCAGCCAGGTATGGATTCATATAAGGTTTGGGTTTTTGTTCCATGTCTTTGAATATTAAGCGCATCCGCCCTGCGTCTGCTTTACTACAACCTTTTTCTCTTCTTTTATTCCGCCACCGGCATTGCCTGATTTAAAGGGAAAATCATTTTTTTGCATGTCAGTCCACTGTCGGGGCGTGTTTTTATCATTTTTGCCAAACAGATCATACATAAAACCATTCGCGCCATAAATCACCGAATAGGCTTCATAGCCCATCATGCGCAGCCAGGCCACCGCATGTGCGCTGTGATGACCGTTGAAACAATAAACCGCTACCGGTTTGCCGGGAGATAAAAATTTCAGATCCGCCTCTGTAGAGAGGGAGGCTTTGGGGATAAAGTTCAATGCCCCGGCCGGATGCATGTTGTTTCCGAACCAGTCTGCAGGCACATAGGCCACAACGTCATATTTTTCAGGCGCTTTCTCAATATCGGAATAATTGATAAGGAATGTAGCCTGTGCAGTATCGAGCAGCGCTTTAGCCCGCAAGCGCGCAATCTGAAATCCGTTCATTCCTCCGGTAGCGATCTCCGGCATTCCGCCTTTGATGGCTGGTTGATTCAGGGTTTCCATGGTCAGGTTGCCGGGAAAGGTGGCGGTTGCCTGGTCCCAGCCTGTTTTTGCGAACCGGGTGTTCCATCCGCTCATGCCATAACGCACCGAATAGGTGTTGCTGCAGCCAAGAATTCGCATAATCCCGTTAACATAGGCAGATAACTGCCCCCGGTTGCATAAAAAAACCACACGTTCAAAATAAGGCGCATCAATACGGTTTTCAAAATAATCGATCACGTTTTCAGGCCTGACATTCACGGCCCCTTCAATATGTCCCTCATTAAACTGATCAGCCTCCCGGAGATCAATTAAGTGGATGTTCCGGTTGAGCATCGTATAAAGTTCAGCGGCAGTCATAATGGCCGGGGCTGCTTCACTGTTAATGTAGTCCCCTTTCTTTTTCAGATAATCATAGAGTACCTGCGATTCATTGACGGTTGCTGCAGGTTCAGCGGTCTTGTCCGGTTCTTTCCTGGAGCACCCTGTATTAAGAAAGAGTGTTGTCAGAAAAATGCTGATCAGCATAATTTTATTTTTCAGATTCATCTTCCGGTCAGATTTTAGGGTTTTCATCATGTTCGTTTTCCGGCTTCCCGATCGGTTGATCCTGATCTTTCTGATCTTCCTCATCCAGTTCTTCCCAGCCGGTAATCATGGCCTTCAGGTTTGAGGTGATGGTGTGTCCTGTGGTAATCAGGTAAAGATGCACCAGCACAAAAGCCAGCAGCACAAACGCGCCTGCAGTGTGAATCAGCGCGATAATTTCCAGGTTGTCGATATTGATAATGGCAATACTGTCGCCCTGAGGATAGCGATAGAACATGAAAAGCAGCCCGGAAATTACCATAATGGGAATGAACAGGACTTTAAGCCCGAGATAGACCAGCCGCTGTAATGGGTTCAGTTTACTGATCAGCGTCTTTTTGGTAGGGTGGGGGGCATTGCGGAAAATACCGAAAAGGTAGAATTCCGCCTGTGCTTTCAGATTTTTCGTAGTCGGAATATACTGTTTCCATTCACCGGTTGTGACATGCCAGAAAATGGCGAATACAATCAGGATGATAAATCCCCATGCTGCGTAATTGTGGATTTTAACAGCTGTTTCAAAGCCAAAAAAATCGTAGGAGCTGTGAATCTCGAATCCGGTAAATGCCAGGACAAAGATCAGCAAGGCCTGGTTCCAGTGCCAGAATCGCTCAAAACCCTTGTAAACGTAAACTCTGTTATTCGTGCTCATTGCTGATGGTATTAATGGCTTTGTATGGTATTATGTTTGCGTGATGAAAGAGCCCTGATCGCTGAGTGGACCACAATGCCCAGGAATGAAAGTATTAACAACAGCTGACCGGCAAGATCAAGGGTGCGGTTGCGGTCGCGGCCAGGCATATAGAAATCGGTGAGGCCGGCCAGACGTCCATTCTCTCTGGTGTGGCATTCCTTGCAGGTAACGGCTTCGGCAGCCGGGCTAACCATGTGGTTTACCGGCATGAACATCTCGGTTTTAATAAACGAATGTTTCCCACTGTATGGCAGGGGGATATAGGCCATGCCTTCTTCAATGGAACGCTCCCAGTCAAGATCCAGCCAAAGGGCTCCCTTGCCTTTATCCTTATCCCAGAGCTTAGCTTGAATAATTGTCAGGTTTTCCGCATCGTAGGGCTGCCTTCCACGGTGAACTTTTACGGGGATGATTTTACTGTCGCGATCGCGGTATTCTCCAAATAATGTATTGATTTTCAAAATATTCTGACTTGTGTCAACCTTGTCTGTCAACAGGTGATGGTCAGCTGTTCCGTTAAACCAAAGGTATTCCGGTTTAACCATCTTATCCCAAACGAAGTCTCCCTTTATAGAGGTATAAACGATGTTGCCGTCTTCATCCAGCACTTCGTACTCTTTACCATCTTTTTTTCTGGTTGCCGTGGCCCAATCCCAGTACATTTTGGTGGCATTTACTTTGGCATAAACCGGAATGTGGCAGGTTTGGCAGGCTACTTTGATTGAATGTTCATTCAGGATATTTTGCTGATGAGGCGTTTCCGTATGGCAATCCTCGCAATTCAGGCGCTGGGTGTTCGAAGAGGATACTGCATAATATCTTCCTTTTATTTTATGATTCTCGGCCGTATGGCAGTCCACGCAATTCATGTTTAGTCCGTCAACAGCCATATGTACGTCCACATCACGACCTCCGGTAAGTAAGCCAAGCTCAAGATCACCGTGTTTGACATTGTTGCCGCCGCCGCCACCAAAGTGACAGGTGCCGCAGCCCGCACTTTTCGGTTGACCTACGCTTGCGACTATGGCTTTAAAGTCCGGACCTTCGGGCCCCATTTTGGGATATCCCGCTGCTCCGCTGGCTTTTTCATAGGTTCCTGTATTGTCATGACAAACAACACAGTCAATGTTGTAGGGATTTGAAAAATCAAAGGATTTGTCATTCCATCCATAACCGGCATGACACTTCATGCAACTGCCTTCGTTCGACTGCACGCCGGTGCAGAAGTTATTTACCAGGTTCTTCTTGCCAAGATATGTTACACCCCTGCCGGGAATAAAGGCTTCGCGTTCCCAGGTGAAGTGGGCGCTGTTCATCAGCTCTTCACCACGCTCAGTGTGGCAGGAGAGGCAGGCTGCCGTAATTTCATGCGGGTTAGTAAAATTTTTCTGCAGAATTTCAAACTTGCTGTGATCCACACCAGGTTTCCGTTTGACCGCATATTTAGCCCTGAGTGTATTCAGCAGTTCATGGTCAGGCTCCGGTTTCCTGAGCACCAGTGTTACGATCAGTAGTGGCGCCACAATGGCCAGAAAAAATGTAATCGGTTTGGTGTAGCTTTTCATTGCCTTGCTGTTATTAAACTTCCGTTATCGGGAGTATGGTCAGTTTCATAAAGAAATTTATTCGTCGGTAATATCCGGGATAATTAGAAATATTAATATTTCTATGGCAAATATAGAATAAAATAAATGTATCCTGTTCAACCTGAGGCAATTTAGAGCAATTTCTAAATAGCGTTCTAAACTATTGATTCATTGACTTATATACATTGTTTTATTGATTTGAAAATCAGCGCAAAGTTATCTGGTAAATGAGATCCGCGTGAAAACCCGCCAAGGCCGTTCATCGTCTCTGTGATGATGAATTTTAAGAAAAGGAAATGACCTGCGCAAATCAACGTCTTAAACTGAAAATAAGCTTGTTCTGTTGCATGCTGCTTTGAGAAGATTTCTACTGAAAACTTAATGACGGATTGCAGGGAAATATTATACAATATTTTATATTTGCCGCAACAATGGTTGATTTGTTCATTGTTGCGATTTGGCAATGTCATGGTTAACCTGCCTTGCAGTTCCGATGGTTAATGGTTATGTGAGATCAGTAGTAATTGCAATTAGGGTCAGTAGGGTGTTCTTATGTAAGTGATTGATTATCAAATTATATTTAATTATTAAAGACTTCAAATTATGATCAGATTTTCTAAATCCAGTATCCTGTTGCTGTTCCTGTCAATAGGCATGATTCCGGTTTATTCACAGTCGAGGGGCGTAACAACCATTGATTCGCTTGATGTTAAATATCTGAACTGGTACAATCGCAGCCCTGTGGTTGATAAAGTTCAGGGTGCAGCCACTGATCAGGCTTATCTTGAACTTCTGAAAGACAAATCCCCGCGAAAAAAAGTGGTTGTGGCCGTAATTGACGGAGGGGTAGATATCTATCACCCTGAGCTTCAGGGGAAAATATGGACGAATAAAAAGGAAATTGCAGGGAATGGTCTGGATGACGATAATAATGGTTATGTGGATGATATTCATGGATGGAATTTTATCGGCAACAGCAAAGGGGAGCATCTGCTTTATGAAAACATGGAATTTGTCAGGATTTTCAAGAAGCTTAATCCACGGTTCAGCGGGGTAAAGGATGAAAATGGACTGTCGGCCGAAGAAAAGCGGCTTTTCGCAGTGTATTTGAGAAGTAAAACGAAATACGAGGAGGAGCTCAGGAAGTATACGCAACGTAAGAAGGACCTTGATAATTTTGAAGAGTATGTTAACCATTTTGAGGAGGTGCTGAGGAAGTATCTGCGTAAGCAGGAGATTACTGTTGAAGACGTGAAATCGGTAAAAACAAAGTCTGAAATGGTAAGCTCGGCAAAGGAAGCCTTGCTGGATCTTTACAATAAAGGATTTACCAGGAGGGATCTTGCTGATATGCAAAAGCGCAGCAATGATTTTCTAAATTACTATCTGAACCTTGATTTTAATCCCAGGGCGCAGGTGGAAGATGATCCGGAAGATCCCGGCGATACTCATTATGGCAATAATGATGTTAAGGGGCCGCGTTCATTTCATGGCACTTTTGTGGCCGGAGTGATTGCTGCCGCAAGAGGCAACGGAGCGGGTACTGACGGGGTCGCTGATTATGTGGAAATTATGACGCTCAGGGTTGTACCCGACGGGGATGAAAGGGATAAAGATGTGGCATTGGCCATCCGGTATGCGGTTGACAATGGCGCCGATATCATCAATATGAGTTTTGGCAAGTATTTTTCCATTACGCGGGGCATCCTTGATGATGCGGTCCGTTATGCGGGAGATCATAATGTATTAATGATTCATTCGGCGGGCAATGAAGCCGATAATCTCGACCTGACCGAACATTATCCGTCGGCAATTCTTGCCGATGGTTCAAGAGTACCGAACTGGATCACGGTAGGAGCTACTTCCAATATCCTGAACAAAGAGTTTTGCGGTATATTTTCCAACTACGGAGCCGAAAATGTGGATTTGTTTGCTCCCGGAGTGAATATCATCTCGCTTGCCCCGGAGAATAAGTATGAAATGGGGGATGGCACCAGCTTTTCAGGCCCGGTTGTAAGCGGCGTTGCAGCCCTGGTATGGTCGTATTATCCTGAACTCACCGCCCTACAACTGAAAGATATATTGCTGGAAAGCAGTACGAAATATCCTAAAGCCAAAGTTTACAGTCCTGATATAAAGTCACCGAAAAGAAAGAAAGTAAAATTTGCCACCCTCTCCAGAACCGGAGGAGTAGTGAATGCTTATAACGCCTTGCTGGCTGCCGGGAAAGCACTGCCGGTGAACTAAAGGAATTTTATATCAAAATAAATCCCTGCTTCCGGAATTTAAGGTTGCAGGGATTTATTCTGAAAGAGTGCTACCCTGCATTGGTTTTCATAAAGCCGATCCCGCGTTTTATAAGCGTATCCGAACCGGCGGCAAATTCATGCACATCCTCCAGTGTCAGTGTTTTAATCATATTTTCATGCCGTTCCGCTTTTGGCACCTGACTGAGCCGGAGATTGTGGTTACGGATGGCCTTTTCGAGCACTTTTCTTACAAATCGCCCGTTTCCGAAATATTGATTGCGGTTAGCCGAATGATAGCTGAAATAAGCCTGCAGGTGTGCCAATGCTTCCGTATTCGCCGTAAGTTTGTTCTTCATCAGCATGATGCCGGCGATTTCCATAAGTTCTGAGGCTGAATAATCGGTAAATACAAGGTGGTTATCGAACCTTGACCTCAGCCCGGGATTTGAATCCAGGAAACTCTCCATTTCTTTGGGATAACCGGCAACAATCAGCGAAAACTCACCCCTGCGGTCTTCCATCTGTTTAATGATCACTTCCACCGCTTCGTGTCCGAAATCGTTGGCGTTTCCGTTAACCAATGAGTAAGCTTCGTCAATAAACAAAACACCTCCTATGGCTGCTTCTATCTTTGCCAGGGTTTTCGGAGCGGTTTCACCGACTACGGCGCCAACCAGGTCTTCACGGCTGCATTCAACCAGGTGTCCGCGCTCCAGCAGGCCGAGTGCTTTATATATTTTGGCCATAATGCGTGCCACGGTCGTTTTACCTGTACCCGGATTTCCCGTAAAAATATTGTTAAGCGAAAATGCACTCACCAGGTCCATGTCCATTTCACGATAATACTTTGCCAGTTTGGCAAGTTCGCTGATCTCGGTTTTGACACTTTCCAGGCCTGTCATATCCTTAAGCTCATTCAGCATATTTTCAAGCAGCACCTCATCGGTTTTCATCTGTACGCTTTTGCTGCCTTTTTTTCTGAACAGGCCTTCAATATCACACGGGAGGATGGTGCAAAGGTCTTCCTTCGAAAGGTTTTCCCTTCGGGCTTTGATGACCCTGATGCCGAGGTTTAACTGCGCTTCTTCGAGCATTGATTTTACTACCCTGGCATTGCCGAATGCGCGTGTACGGCCTCTGTACTGTTCTTCCAGGTATTTATACATCATATCAGAAACCTCTTCCGAAAAATTCAGTTTCTTTTGAACCGCTGTTCTGCGGGCAATTTCCATAAGTTCTTCGGGCGTGTAATCAGGAAACTCATAAATGTATTTGAAACGGGAGGGCAGTCCGGGGTTAAAATTGAGAAATCCTTCCATCTCTTTCGGATAACCGCACACAATGACAGCGATATCTCCCGGTCCGTCCGACATTTCGGTGAGCAGGGTTTCAATCACTTCCCGGCCGTAATCCTTGTTGTCATCTGATTTTACGGCCAGTGAATAAGCTTCATCGATCAGCAGGATGCCTCCCCTGGCTTTTTCAATCACTTCGCGGGTTATCGGAGCGGTTTCCCCGATGTACCTTCCAACCAGGTTGGCCCTGCTGGCCTCGTAAACGGTGTCTTTGGAGAGTAAACCCAGATGCTTGTATATTTTTCCCAGCATCCTGGCAATGGTCGTTTTTCCGGTTCCCGGGTTGCCGGTAAAAACCGCGTGCAGGTTAATGGATTTCATGGGTTCAATGCCCATGGTGTCGCGCAGTTTCAGATACCTGATGTAGTCGGCATAGTCGTGAAGCCGCTGTTTGATGCCCTCAAGTCCGACCAGGTTGTCCAACTCCCTGAAGATTTCATCTTCATTCATCAATTCTACACCGGAAGTTTCCACTGATAGAGGGCTTTCTCCCCAGGTTATTGTATATGCGAGTTTCTCCTTGTCTACCGAATCAGCAACTTTGAAGTTGGCAATCGCCACCATCCTGCCCATAAAAATAACTTCAACCGTGTAGTTTCCTTCTTCCCAGTTGACATTAACCGGATCTCCGCAACCGGCTTCTATAAAAAATTCATGATTCGGGTGGTTGGGTTTAACATCGGTAACAGCAACTACATGGTGCACCAGTTGACGCATGTCGTTGTAAAAATTGAAAAAGAATTCCGCTTTCCAGGTTTTGTGAGGCAGCTTATTCCGTATTTCGAGTTCTGCCCATATAAACCGGGTTGCCATGCGCTGAAACTGCCTGTAATAGGATCTTTCGTATCGCTTTGGTTCTGGTTTGTCGCTGTCTTCAAACAATTTCAGCCCGAAGATATCAAAGCAGGGATTTGCGTCCTTCTCCAAAGACCCGGTATCCTCTAAGTAAAATGTAGTATCCGCGATTTTAACATTGTCAATCCATGCTTCGATGATATAGCTTCCGGGAATCCAGTCTTCCTCATCAATGGGTTCAAGGGTATACACACAACTAATGATGTTTTCCGCTTTGTCTGCCCCGAGGGTAATGTTGGTCGATTCTATGATCTCCCTGTCCTGATCGTAGGGATTTCTCCAGCAGAAAAGTTCCAGCTCAGATTCCCATGATTCTTCATCAAATTTCTTGTTATAGAATGAAATTTCGGCTGTAACAGCAGATAGCTCCGAAATGTCAAAGACACTTCTGAACCTGCGCTCAGGGCAGTTTGATGAATCGTTGATGTTGAATATCCTGAAATCCTTTAACTTATAATTATCGTGATCCATAGTTTTTTTAATCTGACACCGGTTTCGATCCGGATAATTTGAACATTGAGGACAGTAAAATTACAAATGTTTTTAAACGGGATCGGGCTGAAGGAAGTTTATATAAATAAAAAACACCGGTAAATAAATAAATTTACAGGTGCTTTAATGAGATGGTTGTGATCCGGGCGGGATTACAAAGCTTGTTTTTATTGATTATTTCAGACTGTCTATTGAACTGCAAAAGTGTTGATAAATAATACTGTAAAGATAATACATTTTTTTATGTTTTTGTAGGTTATTAATAAATCTGTATGTATTTTTGTATGTAGGTAATCATTTATACATACAGTTATGAAACACAGTGTAAAGATAGCACCGGAAAGACGAAAAGACAAAGCCGGAAAATTAATCACTGAAAATGTTCCTTTGTTTGCTGATATCCGTTTTGCGGGAACCAGACTTTTTTACTTTACTGGATATCGTTTGGATGCTGATAAATTTGACACTAAAGAACAAAGGGCTAAAAAGAATTGCACCGGGAATGAGGCCAAACGACCGGTTCAATACAGTACCATTAATGACAGGCTGAAAGCGATCAAGGCAGCATTAGAATTGTTCTTTCAAAAGACGAACGCAGCCACCAAACCGCAGGTAATTGCATTGCTGGACGATGTATGTAAAAAGGCAGTTACCCCGGAACCTGAAGCAGATAACACGGGATTTTTTAGTATGTTTTACCATTACCACAATGTTTGTAATCTGTCTGCGGGGCGCAAGAAGCATATTAGCAGTACAATAAACCATTGGTTGAGATATGAGGCAGCCAGGGGCCTGAAAATCACTTTTGAAAGTATTACCGTTGACCTTTTGAGGGACTTTGAAAGGTATTTGCAGAATGAAAGCACCAGACCGAAGGCAAAGAACTCTAAAGAATTGGTATTTTCACCGAAAAGCAAAAATACAATTCATGTACTGATGGCGTTAACCCGTACTTTTTGGAACTTTGCCCGGAAGGAACTGAAAACGAAAGGTATCAATTTACATTATCCATTTGGGCCCGATGGCTATCAGGCGCCCGGCGAAAATTACGGTTCACCTATTTACATCACTTCAGAAGAAAGGGACATTCTATATCGTGCTGAATTGCCTTCAGAACGGCTGCAACGTGTGCGGGATATCTTTGTACTTCAATGCCTTATTGGTGCCCGTGTGGGTGATTTATGCAAGCTTACAAAGGCGAATGTTCAAAATAATACCATAACTTACATACCCCGAAAAACAAAGGACGGAAAGCCGGTAAATGTTTCCGTTCCATTGCACCCTAAAGCATTGGAAATATTGAGCCGTTACGACCTGCCAGACGGGCGTTTATTGCCTTTCATTACAGATCAGCGATACAACGATTATCTGAAAGAATTATTCAGGAATGTAGGGATAAACCGAATTGTTACCCGATTGAATCCGACCACCGGGGAACCGGAACAGGTGCCTATCTGCGACATTGTAAGCAGCCACATGGCAAGACGGGCATTTGTGGGGAACTTATACGGCAAAGTCGATAACGGCATTATCAGCAGCATGAGCGGACACGTAGCAGGCAGCAGAGCATTTACCCGGTATTACGATGTAAGTAAGGAATTACAGCAGGATGCAATAAGTAAATTGTAAAGCTATGGAATGGAAATGGATCAGATTAAAAGATGTTCACCCGGATATTGAAGGCCAATGGAGTGAACAAGTTGTAATTGATTACCTCACTAACGGTAGAATGTACATTCAGCAAGTGAAGGATCAGGCGAAGCGATCGAAAGGACGTATTGACGAATATATGGAAGGAATATGTAAATTGATATTGTTCTATGACAATCACAGAGCCTATTTAAAGCCGTTTACAAAGTATGAACATGATTACCTGAAAGGAACGGTTAAGTATTGGCATGATGCCGTAGGCATGAGAATACCATTACTTCAGTTAGATAGTCTTCATGCTCAAAGAATGATATCTGCTTATATTGATACGTTAATAAAGCAGGGTGCAATAATTCCATACCCGGAAAATTTAGCCAATACAGAACAAAGGGAGGCATACTATAAACAAATATCAGATGCAAATATTTACCTTATTGCCATGAGTAAAGCAGGCAGGAAAAAGGATTGGGAAATTCAGGAACGTAATAAAATGATAATAGAAATATTGAACCATATTGATATTGAAGACTATGCAAGGTTTCTATCTGAATGTTTTTATAGTGCAGGGTGGGGGCATATTGAACCCGATGCAATCAGGAAAGTAAAAGAACCGAACCGGAATTAATTGCCTTAAAAATAGGTTAATTCATTCACATTAGATTCAGTTTCAGGGCATTATCTTTGCCATGTTCTTAAACCCAAAGACATGGAATCAGGAGTTATTATACAGTTAGGACGGGACGAGTTAACCCGGATCATTAACGATGCAGTCCGGGCAGCTATGCCGCAGGATATCCGGGAAGCCACACCGCAGCCGTTCATTAAAGGAATACATGAACTTGCTGCATTTCTGAAAGTATCACCGGCAAGAGCGCAAAAGCTCAAAAATGAAGGGGCGTTTCCTTATTGGCAGGATGGCAGAACCCTTTTGTTTGATCCCGATGCCGTCCGGGCTGCAATGGCCAATATAAACAAGCCAAAACGATGACTGCGGCAATTCAGATTCTCCGGCAAATGGCAGCCGCTGAAATGAAGCGGAAACATACAAGCTACCCGGAAAATTTAACCCTGCCTGTTAAACCTTATAATGATAAAACTGCCAACGGATTGACCAGATGCATCATTGATTTTCTAAAGTTTAGCGGTTGGCAGGCTGAACGGATTAACACCACTGGCCGACCGGTTGACCGTCGGGAAATTGTAACAAATGTAATCGGTCAGAAAAGGCAGATCGGGAGCGTGGAATGGATCCGCAGCGGTTCAACTCCCGGAAGCGCTGACATATCGGCAACGATCCGGGGGCGAAGTGTGAAAATTGAAGTTAAGATTGGATCAGACCGACAATCAGAAGCACAAATAAGGTACCAACAAGCGATTGAAAAGGCCGGGGGCATTTACATTGTTGCCCGGACATTTGAACAGTTTTACGGCTGGTACCAGAAGACATTTAATTAAGAATTAATCAAATGGACACAGCCGACCAAAAGTATTTCAATTTCCCTATTAACCTACTCCGGGGGGCGTTTGATGACATTAAAGGCATGATGAACGATGCAATGAATTATGCCTGTTATTCAAAATCGCAGGAATATGTAATCGGGACACCTGCGCAGAAAATGAAAGATGCCGCAAAATTTTTCGGGATTACTTTAGGTAATGCCAAACGGTCATTTGAAGATGGCAAAAGTTTATATAATTCTACCCCTGCAAAGTCCCCGATGACCGGGATTAACAAAGATATCTGTTTTGACTTTTATAAGAATGAAAAGACTGAAGCAGACATAGCAATATTACTGGCCTATTTAGCCCTTAAATCGGTTATTGGATCAAAACCATACGTTCACATCACCAACGAGTTTTTAATAGCCAGGATGGCCGGTTATGCCTCTGTTAAGTCAATGCCTGAAGCATTACCCGAACCGCTGGCAGGATACACAACCCGAAGGAAATTAGACAAAATTAAGTTTGAACTAAGATCAAATTGGAATGTGAATATTTACGGTTACCGGGTGCGGGGCTTTTACGTTTCAATCGATAATCAATTCAGTTTGGAAAAGTTGATTTATGAAGTTGAAAAGCAAAGGAAAACAAACATTGAAAAGAAGTTGAGGCAACAGCAGAATGATGCCATAATGAAGGCAAAAACCAAACTTAAAAATGAATTGGCCAATGTTTGAAAATGTACATCACATGTGCAACACATGTACAACTATAATAAGGGATTGTACAACCTATGTACACAGACCTGTTCATTATTTGTGCAATGACATGTACATCTATAAAAAGATACTTTAAAAAGATCCTTTATAAAGGTATTTTAAAAAAATACTATAAAAGGGGAAATTTAATTTTTTTGAAAACAACAAATTTTTACAAAAAATGGGACTGCAAAAAGGAAATACTAATAATCCGAACGGAAGGCCAAAAGGAAAGCCAAACAAGGCCACCGGATCCATAAGGCAAAGAATCAACGCTTTTTTATCTGATAATTGGGAACAGATGGAAAAGGACTTTGAAGCATTGGAGCCGAAAGACAGGCTTTTATTTTACGAAAAGTTGATGCAATACGGAGTTCCGAAATTGCAAAGCACTTCATTATCAACAAATTACGATTTAATGACTGATGAACAGTTGAATTTCATAATTGAAAAACTTTTAAGCCATGAACAAACAACAGAAAATTAAGGTATTACACCTTTTTGAAGATGGCATACCAATAAAACAAGCTATTCAAATGGAGCGAGAACCAAAGGCTTGGCTTGTAATTGAGGACGAAGGGACTGTAAGATGTAGCGATCCGGCTTATCCGGCTGAAGTAATGCCACAGGACATTGTATTTCATATTACTGTTTTGTCCGATGAAGAGGTAAAAAGGCGGTTTGAATCCAGAAACCCGATTAAAGATAATGGCAATATTGCCGAATTAATCAATTAAAAATCAAAACAATGGAAAATCAAAACATCTATCCTGAATCAGACGTTTCAAATCAGGTAAGAATTGGCAGAGGCCCAGCAGCGCCCAGAATCCAAATGAATGAAATTATTGAAAATTGCCTGATTAATGTAGGGCGTTCCGACAAAGAAAAGCGATCCGAAAACATTAAATATGTTTTGGGAGCGATTAAACAACTTAAGGGCTTCAAACTTGAAGACAGTTACCTGAAGGTTGACCTGTTTCCGGGGATCACAACGGAATTAAACTTCCACGAAAAAATCATGGATGTGGCAAATGGGCATTATTCTGAAATTATCAGAGACCCGGCAACAAATCATAAAATATTGGTTATCAATTTATTGAGGCCGAGAGTTTAAAAATATCCCCGGGGATTTTGTCCATATCATCCCCGGTTTGATGCGGCGTAGTGTCCAGCGCCGTTGCCACGTAAAACTGGCAGAGATTTGCCCGGCTGGTTACCGGGCAATTTCTTTTTTATCAGGGGATGAAATAGGGTAAAAATAGGGGGGTAAATTGCCAAAATTGTATGTAAGTATGTATGTAAAAAGAAAAAACCACCTATAAAACATTGGTTTACAAGTGGTTTAGATTATTATTTGTGATCCGGGCGGGATTCGAACCCACGACCCGCAGCTTAGAAGGCTGCTGCTCTATCCAGCTGAGCTACCGGACCGGATGCAAAAACGGAAATTAAATCACGAATAATTCCTGCCGGCTTTTGCGGTAGCAAAGGTAAACAAATTTTATTTAGCCTCAATTCCGCACACAAAAACTGGCTTTCAATGCCACTCGTAACTTTTTTTACTTTTTTTTAAAAAATAACCTGTTACTTTTAATTAAAACTGCCATAAACAAATGAATTAATTCACGAATAGCTTTAATTTAGCAGACCTTGGAGCACTGCTATTAACTTAGGCACTATGAGAGAGCTACTTTTTACAGATTTTTCAAGTTCTTCAGCAGGAAAGATTTACAATTGGGCCGGTAAAACCATTCTGATTGCTGAAGATACTGATTGCAGTTTTCTTTATCTGAAGACAGTCCTCAGAAATACGGCCGCCTCAATTCTCTGGGCATCCACCGGTCAGGAGGCGATTAACCTTGTTCGTGAGCATAAGGAAATTGACGTTATCCTGATGGATATCAATATGCCCGGGATCAGCGGATTTGAGGCTACGGTGGGTATTCACAGCATCCGGCCGTCAATTCCGGTAATTGCCCAGACTGCCTATGTGCATGATAATGAAGTTGAACTCTGCTATGCCTCCGGATGTATCGATTACATTCCCAAACCGATTGATAAAAATCTGCTGCTTGAAAAGCTGAGCGTTTTTCTGGGAGCCGGTGTTCCCAAACCCCAAAAGGAAATCTCCGGTTAAAAGGTGATAAAATAGACTCTTCTTTCAGGAAAGCGGACTTGGTCCGCTTTTTTTGTGCCGGCTTTGTGCTGATAAACAAGGAAACTTACTTGTCGCGGATTTTAGAGGATTCAATGCATTGCCCGGCTGATGCAACTACCTGCCAAGCAAGAAAAGAAGCGGGAATTCCAGCCTTTCCCTCCAGGCATTTTCCGAGTGACCGGCTCCGGGGAATTTTTTTGTAATCCATATGGGCGCCATATAGCCCTTTTCCCTCATGATGCTGTCCGCTATCAACTGAAAAGGTTCATAGAGCGCATCCAGGGTTTCGGTGCCATAATCAAAATAGATTCTGTTGTTTCCCGGGTAGGGCAGGTGGTTATGCAGGTAAAGAAGCAGCGCATCCGGGACCGGATTATTTTCGGTGCTGAAGATGCCCGGCCAGTGCGTTGAAAGGCAGGCCGCGCCTCCAAAAATCTCAGGATATTCGCAGATGGCATACATCGAAATAAGCCCACCCATGCTCGAACCTGCGATACAGGTGCCTTCAGGGCCTTTTATCGTAGCGTAGGTTGAGTCAATAAATGGTTTGAGTTCTGTGACAATAAATTTCAGGTAGTTGTCCGAAATGATATCATTTTCGAACAACGGTGGAAGCCCGGCGCTGCGTGACACCTTTTTCAGGGTGTCGATTTCTTCCTGTTTCAGATATTGCCATGCTTTCTGCGGAAAGTATTCCATGTGTCGTAAAGGCGTATTCCATATCGCCACCACAATGCAGTCCCTGATGCTTTTGCCGCCCATCAGCTTTCCCATGGTTTCATCCACCCCCCATTCCTGCTTGTTCCATGTCAGGTTAGCATCAAAAAGCATCTGCCCGTCGTGCATATACAGCACGGCATATTCCTTTCCGGTACTGTAATCATCGGGCAGCCATACATCAACGTTTCTCGGCGAAACAAGCGCCGAAGGGAAATGCTCATGCCGGATAACCTGGCCGAAGCTCAGTTCCGGAAACTGGGCCCTGAGCTGAACAGCCGTAAAGATCAGGACGAGGATCAGAATCTTTTTCATAATGACGGCAATTGGATTTTTATTATGACTGTTTATTTCTCCGGCAGCAGGTTATTGGTCAATGCCGAATGCTTCAATGGCAGGCAGGGCTTTATTACTGAAATCGTACAGGGCCATATTCTCCCAGGATGATCCGTCGGATGCCTGTGGGCCTTTGAAGGCAACCCACTCCGCACCCCAGTAACAAAAACCGGCAAGTCCGTTGGCGGAAAAAGAAATCCTGCTGATCTCTTTCAGGAATGCCAGCTGCCCGGCTTCGGTAGCCGGATAATCCGGATGAATCTGATCGTTGCTGCCAATGATGTTGTTGGTCCAGTCATTCCAGCCAAGCGTAAAAGGATAGGCTGTTTCAGCGATGACGACCGGTTTCAGAAAACGGGTGTTCAGATTTTTCAGCGTGGGCCCCAGGGTGGTGAGGTCTTTGCCGTGCCAGAAAGGGTAATAAGAAACCGCAGTAATATCATAATCAATGCTTTGCAGGTTGGAAAACAACCACTCCGCCTGATCAGGGCCTGCCATGTGCAGCATAATTTTACAGTTTTTGTCATGATCGCGCACCGCCTTAACCCCTGAAGCCAGCAGGGCTTTAAGATTCACGAGGTTTGAGTATTTTCCGGTGGGCCAGAGCATGCCGGCATTGATTTCGTTGCCGATCTGAATGTAATCCGGTTTGATTCCTTTGATGATGCCGGCCGTGTAACGGTAAACACTGTCGGTGAGTGCAGTCAGGTCCAGATTCTGCCAGGCTTCCGGGGTTTGCTGGTGCCCGGGGTCGGCCCAGGTATCGGAATAATGCACCGTCAGCCATACTTTCAATCCTTTGTTCCTGACCTTCTCAGCAAATGCCTTCACTTCACCGTACCCTGAGCGGCCGCCGGCGGGTGTGTGCCAGAGCCGTATCCTGACGGTATTCATGCCTGCATTTTTCAGGGTAGTCAGCATATCTTCTTCTTGTCCTGTGCGATTGTAAAACACTATGCCTGCATCTTCAATTTCAGGAAGAAACGACAAGTCTGCGGCTTTAAGCATAAGGGTTTCCGGCTGAGGCTCCGGGTCCGGAGATTTTTCGGAACAGGCAGCCGGCAAAAGCCACAGAAAAGTGGAGGATAATAAGGTTATAAGCAGATTGCGGGAAGCTGACATATGCATGGGTTAAGCAGATTTCCTGGTGGTTGATTGCAAAGATAGTATAAATCGCAGTGGCTCAGGCAAGACCGGGAGTGCAAAAAGGCTTCTGATCATCAACCGGGCCTCCTTTTAATTTCTATATGTTTATCCTGAAAATACTGGCTTTCCCGCGATTTTTCCGTAAGGATTGAGCATGCAGGTAATACCATTATGTTACTATTCCCATTCCGGCCGGCATGTGCTGAAAACTGCCGCAATCTACCAGTAAAAATTATATCTCAGGTTTGCCTGAAAGGTTTGTGAACTGAACCTATAAGCTTTATTGACATCTCCGGCCAGAAAGTCCAGCAAATAATTGCAATTGAACTGAATACTGCTTTTCGGGCCGGTTCTGAACGTAATATTTACATTGCCGATCCCGCCAAAAAGTGTTCCCGGGATGTTCCTGCCGAATCTATCGGCAAATAACTTATAATCAATATCTTTATTTTCCGTGACATTAAAGGTGAACATCGGACCCAATCCAAATCCATACTGTAAACGACTGCTTTTGATATTGTATTTTATCAATACCGGAGTCTGAATGGAGGTGAGTTTAAGATCCGGATTGACGGAGAATACTTTTATATAGTTATCGCTGACATAATAAGCTTCCCTGTTGTTCACATAATACCATTTATTCCCGAGGATGATTATTTCCGAAATATTATGATTCTGCGATTTAAGGGTAGTCTGATTTAACCTGGATATCTGCAGACATGTTTCAAGCGTGATATTTTCACTGTTCGGGAACAGATTCTGTATCTGCAGCGCGGCCCCGGCATTCATTACAGGGGTATATTCCGAGATCAGTCCGGAACCGAACTTCAGTTTCTTCATGCCATATCCCGCGTAAACAGACGGCTGAAGTTTCAATTTTTTATACCTGCGTTCAAACACTGTGCATGCTTCATCAGTACATACCAGATCGTGATATTTATTGGCAAGTTTTATCATCGGTTTCGGCCTCAGCGGTGTCTGGATAATATCATCCCTGATTCCCGGACAATCTGCCAGCATGTAGAGCAGTTTTCCTTTGTATTTCGGAATATTGTAATAAGTCCCGCTGTCATTATGGATGATTTTTTCAGGCTCTGATAATTCAATCAATCCATCACGTTCTGTTTCCAAAAAATAACGTGAGGCATCACCGGATTCCAGAAAATAGACAGAAGCTTTACCTTTTATCAGAAATTCGAGAAAGCGTTCAACAGGTTCTCCATGATCAGTGATTTTTCTGGAAATAAAGTATTTTCCTTCTTCAAACCTGTATCCGCTGATCTCATGGGGATTGAACTTTTGAACGGGATGATCATCCGACCTTCTGAAATGGCATATTTGTGACGATGTTTTGCTGCCTCTGTATTGTAAATAACCGAAAATGGTGTCATTTGATCTGGTAATAATGTACCCCTTGCGAAATCGCTCCTGTGCATGCGCCTCAATTGTCAGAATAAATGATAGCATTGTCAATGCCAGAAACCCTGAATATTTCATGAATGTTTATATTGTATTTTGATTAATATAAAATCAGCCTTGCCGGAATAGCGCCAAATTTAAGATTATAATCTTATATTTCAGATATGTTCTGGTCTTTTCTGCAGCGGGCTTATATTCTGGTTTGTCCGGCAGTATGTGTCAATGACCGGCCGGAAATGAAAAAAGTGAATTTCACTTCGGGGTCAGCCTGAACGTTTACCGGTTATTATTGGTCCGGATTGCTGCTTATCCTGAATGAAGGCGGCTTATAGCCTTCATCAAGGTGATCGGCCGGAATGGTGGTTGTATTCCCGTCCCGTAAAGTCCTGTAGTGGGGCGACATGATTTCAATGCCCCTTTCATTGAATACATCCTGAATGTGCCGGTGAAGATCAGAATGAATGGAAGTTGTCCGGTTCACTTCCTTGATGTAAGCGTTAATCTGGTAGGAAACATAAAAATCTTCAAGCCCGGTTTGCAGGACAAAAGGCGAGGGGGCCTGCAAGATTCCGGTTGTGCGCAGGGCAGCATCAATCAAAGCCTGGTGCACATCTTTCCAGGGGGCATCATAACCAATGGTAACGGTAGAATGAATGATCAGCCCGTCATTTTTGGCGGGAGCCGAATAATTAATGGTATTTCCCGAGAGCACTGAAGCATTGGGAATGGTGATTTCCTCCATTTTAGGAGTGCGCAGGCGGGTAACCAGCAGGGTTTTTTCAATCACATCCCCTGTCATTTCTCCGATCCTGATACGGTCACCGGTTTTAAACGGGCGCATATAGGTGATCACAATCCCTGCTATAATGTTGGCGATTGCTGAAGATGACCCCAGGGAGAGCAATACGCCGATAAAAACGGATACACCTTTAAAAATGCCTGAGTCTGAACCGGGCAGGTACGGAAAGATCATGACAAACATAAAAGCATAGAGCAGAAATTTCACAATGCTGAAAGTCGGCATGGCCCAGTCGGGATGAAATCCGCTGATTTTCAGTTTTTCCGAATCAATTTCAGAGAAAATATACCTGACAAAGCGGATGAAATAGCGCATAATCACTACAATGACGGCAATGCTGAAAAAATTGGGGATATAATTCCAGACGGCATTCACAACGCCCCTGAACGGCATCCAAATCAGGGCAAAAAGACTGTCGGCCCAGCCGCGGGTAAATGGAAAAATACTGAATATCAGTGGTATATTGATGTAAAGTATCAGGGCAATCAGAAACCACTTTAAGACCTTCAGGATAAAATAGATAAGCCTCAATTCCTGTTCGGCTGAGAGAAAAGTGTAGTCTTTGTAGGCCAGGTTTTTCAGCCAGACGTCTTTTTTGCTGGTAATATAAGTTTCTGCCCTGGTGTGTAATCTGATCATCAGTATTATCAGAAACCACACTCCGGCAATAACGAGCAATACCAGGCCAAAGCGACCAAGAAGCCTGCCAAGGCTGGCATCTTTGCGGGCAGTTTCAATGGCAGTGCGGATGATGCCGGTATACTCTTCCGCAAGCTGCTGCCTTGTTTTGTTGTAAATCATGGCATCAAGGTCAGTAATGCTCATAATTACCACATCTTGGCAGACAATATCGGTTGTGTAATCAGATTCTGAGCTGCGGATAGAATCAAGTACCAGAAAATCGTCTTTATAGAGCGTCTTTATCCTTGCTGAGATATCTTTTGCCCGCTCTTCCGGACGTGTAGCCCCGCTGCGGGAATAGATACTGAAGAGTGTATCTGTTTTCAGGATAACCGGGTAGCGTCCGGCGCTTTGTCTCAACTGCATGGCCTGCGCTGAAAGCCGGTCAATCCTGATGCTGTCCTGAGCCTCCAGTTTTTTGATTTCAGCCATCAGTTCATTCTTTTTCTGCACATCTCCGGAGGTAAGCAGCGACAACTGATCTGTCAGAATAGCCTTTCGAACCGAGTCGGCCACCCGGTTTTTTTCAAATTGTGACAGCTGGTTCTGAAGCGCTGAAAGTTGGGATGCAGCGAGGGAGTCGGACTGGGTTTTTCCGGAGTAGGATATGATAATAAGCAGCAGGGTAATGTAATGGCGTATTTTCATAAAATCTGATTTTCTCGCTGGCTAAATATAGTGAAAAGCCTGAACGCTTCAGGATTTTTTCGGAAAATTCAGTAAGAAGGTTACTGATTCGGGCCGGAAGAACCTGGTTTCCGTGTATAAAGAAAACCGGCAATTGCATCCATCAGTTCTTCTTTGAGAAAGGGCTTAAACAGGAAGTCATCAAAGCCCGCTTCTCTGACCTGTGGTTGTCTGTCTTTTTCAATGTAGGCGCTTTGAGCAATCACCGGCAGATCAGGACGTAACTCCTTGATGCGTTTGGTGGCTTCTAACCCGTCCATTACCGGCATTCTGATGTCCATCAGCACCAGGTGAACATCACTGTGATCGCGGCAGTAATCAACGGCCTGGCTGCCGTTAACGGCTGAAATCAGATTGACTCCGGTACCTGAAAGCAGATCTTCAATATACTTATAATTCAGGATTTCATCTTCGGCTACAAGGATATTGACACCACTGAGCGAGGCGGGCTCAGGAGCCACAGCTGCAATACTTTCTTTTGGCAGCACAGTTTTTGCCGGTTTATAGGGCAGGGTAAATCTGAAAAGTGATCCATGTCCCGGTTCTGATTCAAGGCTGATTTTTCCATTCATCAGTTCCAGATTGCTCTGGCAAATCGCAAGGCCAAGGCCGGCACCATCGTAAAATTTTGAAGATGAAGGTTCTGCTTTCCTGAAGCGCTGGAAAATGTCAGCATGAAACCGGTTGTCAATTCCGATTCCGGTATCTTTAACAAAGAATTCAATCTCGTTGTCCCTGAGCGAATAACCGAAGTGAACATGGCCTTTTTCAGTGAATTTTACGGCATTTCCCACAAGGTTATTTAAAATCTGTTTCAATTTATACTCATCGGTAATCATGCTGTCGGAATGATCCGGAAGTCCGCAACTCAGCTTTAATTCCACCTCTTCTTTTATCACCGGATGCCATTGCCTGAAAATGTCCTTAAGCAATGCGTTCAGGCTGACCGGCCGGTTGTTCACGCTGATGTTTCCGGTTTCGATCAGGCTGATATCCAGAACCTGATTTACCAGGTCGAGCAGACGGTTTGCACTTTGCATGATATAGGTAACATATTCCTTCTTCTGGTCTTCAGTGAGGCCGTTTTCGCCGAGCAGAGAGGAAAAGCCAATAATGCCGTTCATCGGCGTTCTGATTTCATGCGAGATGTTCTGAAGAAATGCTGTTTTAAGCCGGTCACTTTCAACCGCTTTTTTTTCGGCAGTTCTGAGTTTAATCAGATGCGTTTTCAGAATATGGAAAAACAGGATGGCCGTCAGAATCACATAGAACCATCCTTTATAGGTCTGTATCCTGGTCAGGGTTACGGGATCTGTTACCAGTGATCCGATCAGCCGGTCAGAAAAAAGAATCCATAGCAAACCCAGGAGCAGGTATATAAAGGTAAATCTGTATTCAAACCTGATCTTTTTCATATAATTTTCCTGGGTTTAAATATCAAACAATCCTGATATCAGGAAAGTTTAGCGGGTAATATGGTCATAAATGTACGATATTCAGTAAAGAAAGTAAAGCAATGGTAAAAAAAACCTGCAGCGGCTGACTGCAGGTTTTGGTTTTGGGGTAGAAATGATTAGCTCTCTGTCAGAACAAACTCTGCTTCAAGCACATCCCGGGAGTTCCCGCCTGTAAAAACCTTGAAATCACCCGGCTCCGCAACAAAGTCCAGGTCATAATTGTAAAACTTCAGATCCTCAATATCTATGGTAAACTTTACTTCTTTTGTTTCTCCCTTTTTCAGGAATACTTTCTGAAAACCCTTCAGTTCTTTCACCGGACGGGTGGTGGTACCGACCATATCGCGGATATAGAGCTGAACGACTTCCTTGCCATCGTAATTTCCGGTGTTGGTGACCTTAACGCTGACGTCGATGGACTCACCCGGTTTCATGGTACGTTTACTCAGGGTAAGGTCGCTGTATGAAAATGAAGTATAACTTAATCCATAGCCAAATGGGTAAAGCGGTTCATTCGGGACATCCAGATAATTGGTAAGGAATTTGGTGAACCATTGGCCTTCGGGTAAAGGGCGGCCGGTATTTTTATGGTTGTAAAAAACAGGGATCTGCCCGGTATTTCTCGGAAAAGAGGCGGTAAGCTTACCGGATGGCACCACATCTCCGAAGAGAACGTCGGCCACGGCTGCACCGGCTTCGCTTCCCCCGAACCATACATTGAGGATGGCAGGTACATTTTCCTGCTCCCAGGTGATGGCCAGCGGGCGCCCGGTAAAGAGAACCATTACCACCGGTTTGCCTGTTTTCAGCAGCGCCTTGAGCAGTTCCCGCTGGTTGGCCGGCAGCTCGATATTGGTGATGCTTGAGCATTCGCCACTCGATTCGGATGCTTCACCCAGAATGGCTACCACTACCTCTGATTTTTCAGCGGCTTTAACGGCTTCGGCAATCATAATTTCAGCGGGGCGGCTGTCCCACCCGGTTGGTTTTCCGAACATTCCGATACGCGATTCGAGCACGGAATCGGCAACAACGTTTATTCCACGGGCCAGCGTAACCAGTTCGGGTTTGCCGGTTACCATTCCGATGCCATCCAAAACTGAAATGGCTTTTTCGAAATCTCCGGCGACGGTCCAGGTGCCGCACATGTTCAGCCGGTTATCAGCCAGGGGGCCAATCAGCGCGATTTTCGCATCTTTTCTCAAGGGCAGAATATTGCCTTCGTTTTTAAGTAATACAAAACTTTCTGAAGCTGTTTTCCGGGCTGCCATGCGGTTGGCATCGGTATAGATTTCAGTTTCGGCGCGTTTTGAGTCACAATAACGGTAGGGATCGTCAAAAAGTCCGAGTTTATATTTGGCTTCCAGTATCCTGCGGCAGGCAGTATTGATTTGCCCTTCCGAAATTTTACCTTCGCTGAGCGATTTCTGAAGGGTCAGCAGGAAACCTTCACTTACCATATCCATATCCATTCCGGCTTTAAGTGCCATCGCTGACACTGTCTGAAGGTCGCCCACGCCATGTGCCGTCATTTCATAGATACCGGTGTAATCGGTAACGATAAATCCGTTGAACCCCCATTGATCGCGGAGTACATTCTGCATCAGCCATTTATTTCCCGTAGCGGGAATGCCGTCAACCTCGTTAAAGGCAGCCATTACGCTTCCGGCGCCGGCATCAACACCTGCTTTATATGGCAGAAAATACTCATTGTACATACGCTGCCGGCTCATATCCACCGTGTTGTAGTCGCGGCCGGCTTCACCGGCGCCGTAAAGGGCAAAATGTTTCACAGTGGCCATAATGGTATTGTTGGCCGTTAAGTCCGTGCCCTGGTATCCGCGCACCATGGCTTTGGCTACTTCGCCGCCCAGGAAGGGGTCTTCTCCGCTGCCTTCTGCAACGCGGCCCCAACGGGGATCGCGGCTCAGGTCAACCATGGGGGAGAAGGTCCAGCAAATGCCGTCGGCACTGGCTTCGATGGCGGCAATGCGCGCGCTCTGTTCAATAAGATCCATGTCCCAGGAACAGGAAAGCCCTAACGGAATCGGGAAAACAGACTTATAACCATGAATCACATCCATTCCGAAAATCAGGGGGATCTTCAACCTGCTCTCTTCAACGGCCACCTTCTGTACATTCCGGATTCTTTCAACAGATCTGATATTGAACAATCCACCCACTTTTCCTTCCCTGATTTTTCTTCCGATGTCTGAACTGGATGTTTGCCCGGTGGTGAAATCACCGGCACTGGGCAGATTTAACTGACCAATCTTTTCGTCCAGGGTCATTTTTGCCATCAGTTCACTGATGAATTTATTCATTTTTACCTGATCCGGCAACGGTTGCGCGCTTACGCTGAGGAATGAAGCCATCAGGATAACGGCAAAAAGGATGCTGTTTCTTTTCATACTTGATTTTCGTCTCTTGTTATTATTTTTCTTGATTTGATTCCAAGTAAGGACTGGTAAATCCCAGTTTCTTAAGTCCGTGAAGGATCTCGGGACAACTCATGAACAGGTCCCAGATCAGGCCGGAGCGGTAATTTTCAATCATCACGATGATAGGCCCCTGATCGATGGCAAGATGTGATTTTGCATACCAGTTTTCACTTTCATTAAAGGCATCCACAAAGCCATACTCACTCCATATTTTATCTCCAAGGTTATAATAGAAATGACGCAAGGCCTGCATAGAGTATTCAGGCGTATAAGGGAAAGCTGAAAGCGCCGCCGTTGGGGTAATCACTCCGAGGTCATTGTCGGGAGAATGTGCATTGTAACCTTCATGGTTATCGCTGGCAGTCAGTCCCCAGCAGTTTTCTCCGTAGCCTTTGAAATTTTTCGGGTTGCTGATGCAGTATGCGCGGTTGATAAGGGTGTGGTTACGGTTTTGCATCCAGTAGTCGGCATACTGGTCTTTCAGGCCTTTAGGACTTAATCCAAGAAAGGAATAATGGGAGAAAAACAACGGACCGCCGTAATCGAAGCCCAGCGGGAGTTCTATCCCGAAAAACGATTTGCCGTTTTTGAAGAAATTGCTCTGCGCCCAACCGCGGTGGTAAACCGCCGGGCTTACCGGGTAGCGTTCGGAAGATGCTGCCAGT
Organism: Lentimicrobium saccharophilum; assembly: GCF_001192835.1. Classification (NCBI taxonomy): domain Bacteria; kingdom Pseudomonadati; phylum Bacteroidota; class Bacteroidia; order Bacteroidales; family Lentimicrobiaceae; genus Lentimicrobium; species Lentimicrobium saccharophilum. Next base: position 541,995 of record NZ_DF968183.1, on the reverse strand, counting down.
ATATAAGTAATCAGGCATTCGTTGAAACCCCTGAGGGGAAAATTCATGGCCCAGCCATTGTTCGGGCTCCAGTGCCAGTAAAGTACTTCTTCGCCGCCTTTGGTAAACCAGTTCCATTCGATCTCGCTCCACAACCAGTTAATGCGGTTTCGTAATTCTGATTCAAGCGGGCTTTTAGCATCAAAATACTGCCTTGCCGTAAGCAATCCCTGGAAAAGAAATGCGTTTTCCACCAGGTCAGCGCCATCGTCCTTGCGGCTGAATGGAATGGTTTTTCCTGTATTACCGTGCAGCCAATGAGGGAAAACCCCGTGATAGGAGTCGGCTTTGGCCAGGAATTTCACCATTTTCAGCAGGTGACGGGCAGCGCTGTCGCGGGTAATCCACCCCCGGTGCACGGCAACCACGCTGGCCATTATGCCAAAACCGGTACCTCCGGTGGTAACCACTTCATCGCCATAGTTGTACGCCCTGTTGCTCCGTTCCCGGGCCATTCCGCTTACCGGATGCGCAAAATCCCAGAAATAGCGGAATGTCTGGCGCTGGACTTCGTCCAACAGTTCATCGTCACTCAGGTTTGGCAGGATCCCCCTGACTTCAATCTTGTCCGGATTCTCTGCGGAAGTTTTCTTACGCTGTGCAGCTAAAGGGAAACTTAATGATATCAACAGGGTGATTATCAATATTCTGTTCATGTTACTGCTCCTGTCTGTTATTTTATGGCCGGTGAATTCATTGAATAGCCTGACTACAAATGAAAGTTCGTGTAAAATTAACACTAAGTTTCATTGTGGCTGCTCCTGTGGATAAAAATAGGTAAAATTTTTCTACTCAGCCATTGCGGATTTGTTAAAAGCTGATTTTAAACCAGGCGCTGACGGGAGATCAGCATAGTATGCTGAAGCGATACCGGGAGGTTCCTGTAAAATAGCTAACGGCCGCTTCCATAGAACCTGATCAGGAAAGGATATTCCTCATTTTCAGGATTAACGGAAATGGCCTCTCTGAGCTTTTTTATCAGATTCCGTCTGTCGCCGCTCAGGTCGTAACCTATCCCTTCGGTGAGCAACCGGTTTCCTTCAGTAAACCGCTGCATCATTTCCTGATCCGGAATATCCGTGAATATCCGGCTTGTTTCACACCTGTTCTGATTGAGGAACATAAGGTTTTGCGTGAGGTTGCGACTGTCGAAGGAAGAGAACCTGAAAAATTCGGGAGATGGGAAGTTGTCGGTATTCAATTGCACAGAGGGTGAGAACCCGGCAATGGCTGTATGGTCAAGCACCAGGCAGGCAGCCAGATGATAGGGGTTATTATAGAAATAGGGATCCCCGGGAGAGGCAGCAATGCGGGCCGACCACTGGTTGAAATCTATGGATAATTGTCCGTTAACGCCCAGTAATACAGCATGGTTATGACCCAGCCACACGGTGGACTGCGGAAAAACGCTGTGGAAAGTCTTGATAATACCCTGAAAGTCCTCTGGCAGCAGTTTATGAAGCGGCAGGTATTGCGATACCATTCCGCCCGGATTAAGTCTAGATCTGCAAAGTTCAAAGTACTCTTTGGTGTATAAGCTGCCGGATCCCAGTATGGGATGGGTAGGGTCGCTCGAAATCAGATCGTATTTTTTACCGGTGGCCTGCAGATAATGCCGTCCATCGCCGGCAATTACCTTCAACCTTTTATCTTTCTGGATATTGTTGTTCAGGCCACTGTAATAGTGTGCAGCATCTTTCAATCCGGCAACCAGCTCAATGCAGTCGATATGCTCAACTTCGGGATGAGAGGCGATGGCGGAGGTGGTAACGCCGATGCCGAAACCTACGACCAGAACATCTTTACCCTTCAGGCCGGCATAAAAGGGGAGGTGGCCAACCATTTTCACCACTTTGATGGCATCGTAACTTGACCCGATCACCGCACTGTTGTTCACGTACGTCGACAGTGCAGCCCCTTTTCCGCCGGGTTCGCGGCCAACAACCCAGGTGCCCTCAACCGATTCGCGGTATTCAATAATTTCCCTGTCAAAACGGGTGAAAGAGGGGGGGAGTATCTTTAATTCAGGACTGACAATCAGGAAGATAAGCAGTATCAAAGAACCGGAAATGGCGATTGCTTTCAGCTTCCCGGTTTTGAATTGCCTGATTTTCAGCGATATCAGCAAGGCGGCGATCAGCAGTATCAGTGCATAAAAAACTACCGAGCGGCCCGCGCCCAGCAGCGGGATCAGCAAAAATGCGGCAATTGCAGGGCCAGTGATGCTGCCAAGTGTGTTGAACAGCAATACCCGCCCCATACTATTGCTGACGTCATGCTGGTTTTTTGTGATGAGCGAACAGGCCAACGGGAATCCATACCCTGAAAGGAAAGTGACCGGCAGAATGACCAGCAGGGCGGAAATAGCCGGAATAACGATGATTCGCATGAAATAGGCGTCCTGATCACCTGCCAGGGGGAACATAATGAGTTCAGGAATTCGGATCAATATGCCTGCACCTGCCACAACCACTGCGGCTGTAATCAGCAAAAGCACCGGCATTGAAAGACTTGTGGCCGGCTTTTTGCTGCTTGCGGCAAAATAGCGGCTTCCGGCAAAAAGTCCCAGAATGACTATTGAAGCAATGAGCGAGAAAGTATAGCTGGTATTGGTCATGTAGATTCTGAAAATCCGGAACCAAACTACCTGAAGACCGATGACAGCAAATCCGAGTATGAAAGTTCCGGCCAAAGCGGCAATGTTGTTCGCAGTAAGTTTGCCTGCTTCATTTTTTGATTCCTGCTTTCCGGATCGCAGTGGCTTTTCAGGAATTTTCGCTGCAGGATTTTGATCAGTTTGAGGCCTGCTGAGCATTAGCAGCAATGCCGAGATCAGGTTAAGTGCAATCGCGGAAAAGACGGTATTTTGTTGTCCCAGTGCACGGATAAGCACAAAACCGGTTGCAAGTCCGCCCAACGCACTTCCGATGGTTTCCCAGGCGTAGATTTTACCGATCGATCCGGCCAGTCCCTGATCGCTCCTGATGATAAGGCCTGAAGCCACAGGTAAAACACCCCCCATAAAGAATGCGGGGACGAAAAGCAGGGCAAGGGAGAGCGGTGTAATCAGCCGGTCAGCGGTTTGAACCGGCATCCCTGATGTCGCAAGCACTTCATAGATTGCCGGGATTCCGTCTGATATCATCAGGTAGCCAAGCAGTCCAAGAATTCCCGAAAAAGTAAAGAGAAGCATCAGAAGTCTGTGATGCGATTTCCGTTTATCAGCCAGTCTTCCCCATATCCATGCACCGGCGCCGAATCCGGCCATATAGGCAGCGAGAACCAGGGTGGAAGCCTTTACTGTTGCGCCAAGCGAGAGGGCAAGCAACCGGAAGTAACTGACTTCATAGATCAGAAATGAGCATCCGGCAAAAAAAACCAGAAGAAGCAGCGTGGTGGTTGAGAGGGTCCTGTTTTTCATGAGTCCGGAAAAGTCAGAAGCAAAGTTACAAAGAATCCCGGCCTGCCGCGGCCTGTAATTGTAATAAGTTGGATTCAGCCTGCCGGCCATACTCTTAAATCAAAAGTAAAAGGGCGCCGGCAACGGAACCTCCGGCCACCAGCAAAACAGGGCTGCTTTTTTTAAAGACAAAGGTTACTACAAGGCTGATTACGGTAATCAGGGCTGAGCGCCAGCCGGTCACGGTACTCAGCGTCATCACAAAAAGCACCGATGCCATCACCGCAATGGAAGCGACATTTACAGAGTCGAGAAACCATCCCATAATTTTTGACCTTCGCATTCGCGGAATCCAGGGATTAAGGATAAGCACGAACAGGAATGACGGCAGAAAAGCGCCGGCAGTGGCTGCCACAGCGCCCGGGATTCCTCCCAGCATATAGCCGATAAAGGTAACAGTTGACAGAATCGGTCCGGGCGTAAATTGTCCGACCGCAATGGCATCCATCAGCTGTTTATGGTCTAACCAGCCCCGGGTAACGAGTTCGGCATCAATATAAGCAAAGAGTACATAGCCGCTTCCGTAGAGCACAGCCCCGATTTTGAGGAAAACCCAGAACAACCCGAGCGCTGAAATGCCTGAAAAAGCTGTTGATACAGCAGGTATCGCCACGAGTGGTATCAATGAACTGAGTTTTTCCTTTCTTTTGTTTTTCATATAAAAGTACAGGGTTCCTGTGATCCCGGCGACCAGTAAAGCCGTGATTTCGTTGACCCCTGCGATGCCGGCTGCCAGTACTAAAGCGCCCAGGATTGCCGTTTCGCGGCCTTTCACCGCTTTTTTGCCAAGACTGATGATTGCAGAAGCAATAATAGCCAATACTGCGGGTTTTATTCCAAAAATATATGGTTCAATTTCAGGCAGATGGCCATATTCAACGTACAGCCAGGCAAATACAGAGGTGATAAGTACGGCGGGTAAAATAAAGCTTAAGCCCGCGACAATCAAACCGGCCAAACCTGCACGCTCATGTCCACAATGCATGGTCATTTCGGTGGAGTTGGGCCCGGGTATAAGGTTGGTGGCTCCGAGAAGGTCCAGAAAATGCTGCCGGTCAATCCATTTGCGCCTCTTAACTACTTCTTCCTCCATCATGGCGGTGTGGGCGGCCGGGCCGCCGAAAGAGAAGAATCCGAGTTTCAGAAATACCAGGGCTACTTCCCGGAGCCTGTACCTTTCATGCATCGGCAAAAGTAAAAGTTGATGATTGCCATTTTAACCCGGGAAGAGCGCATTTTGTTTTACCCGTCATGATAATCAGCCGGGAATGGTAAGGACTGTTTCCGGTAATGCAGTTTCATATTGTGAAAACTTTACCCTTTATCTGCCAGGCCGGCAGCCCATTTGCCTGCCCTGATCAGTTCGCCTTCCGTCAACGGGCCCCTGGTGTCTTCTACAAAAAAACCAGCAGGATCCTGTCGGAGCTTTCCCCCCTTCTTTTTGAGTTTCCGGGCTATCGGCGCTGCCGCATATCCGAAGAGCTTCACCATAAATGTCAGGAAACGGTTATTGACTTTATGAATATCTATCCTTGTGTCGAAGGCGGCAACCTGCCTGCCTGCCAATGCCCCCTGAGGTATGGCATCGAGGAAGGTTTTCATACCAGGAAGCATATTGAACTTTTGGGTAGGTGATCCGGCAACAATCAGATCGTAAACGGACAATTGTGCAGGGTTAAATTCTCCTGTTTTGTAAGCTGTAGCTTCGCCATATTGCAGCAGCGCATCCCTGATTGCAAAAGCGATTGCTTCGGTATTGCCGAAAGCCGATTCGTAAATAACAAGCGATTTCATCATCAGAAGTATTTGATCCGGTTCACAATAAGAAAATATCATGCTTCCGGGGATCGCCCGGATGATCCTTATACTGATGCTAAAGTAAGAAAAGTGTGAAAATTTTACCGGATAAGGCAACTTTTTCGTCCGGCCGTGTCAAACAGAATACTTAGGTACACCCCGACTTCTGAAAATAATCATCCCGCTTTGGCAGAATGATTGATAAATTCTTCGAGTAACGTGATGATTTTTTCCTTGTTCAGTGGTTTGGTCAGGTAGTCATTGCAACCGGCTTCGAGAGCAGCCTCTCTGTCGCCTGACAGTGCGTTGGCTGTTTGCGCGATGATCACTACATCCCGGTTGAACTTTCTGATCTCTTTAGCGGCCGTCAGCCCGTCCATTCCCGTCATTCTTACATCCATTAAAATGATGTCGAGATCAGGATGATTGCGGCATAGCTCCACTGCCAGGGCGCCACTTCCGGTAGTAATGATCTCTCCGCCAAGCGGTGAAATCATTTTTTCCAGCAGTTTCAGGCTGATAGCATCATCATCGGCGATCAGCACGTTAAATGGTCTGTACTTTGCCTGCATGTCTTCATATTTTTCAGCCGGGTGATGGTCAGAAACTTCAGTGGGTAAATACGGGATGGTAAAGTAGAAAGAAGTACCGGTGCCAGGAACGGAGGTAAGCCAGATTTTTCCTCCGAGCATTTCCACATAGGCTTTTGAAATTGACAATCCGAGTCCGGCTCCCTCATAATTGCTTGAAAGAGAATTGTCGGCCTGAACAAAGCGTTCGAAAACGGCATGTTGTTTCTCAGCCGGAATTCCTATTCCCTCATCCTTTACAAAAAATTCCAGAAAATCATTCTTCAGGGAATATCCGAATTCTATTTTACCTGATAAGGAAAACTTTATCGCGTTTTTAATCAGGTTGGTTAAAATGGCATAAATTTTCTCCTTATCGGAAGTAATACTGCTCCTGACATCCATCAGGCCTTTGTGAAACTGAAGTTCCAGCCCTTTTGATTCAGCCTCCGGCCTGAAAAAGTTATAAAGGAAATCAATCTGACTGTTGATTTCCACTTTGGAAGCCGTGATTTTGGCCAGACCGCTTTCTACCTTGGAAATATCAATCAGGTCGTTGATGATGCCCAGCATTCGGTTGCCGCTGATCCTGATCAGTGAGATGAATTCCTGCGCTTCCTTATCAGTCAGGCGCGGATCCTGCAACAGCTCCGCAAACCCGAGTATTCCGTTCATCGGTGTTCTGATCTCATGGCTCATATTTGCCAGAAACGCTGATTTGAGCCTGTCGCTTTCTTCGGCTTTTTCTTTTGCAGCGTTTAATTCCGCATTTATTTTTCTGAGCTGAAAATTTCTTTTTTTGATGATTTCATTTTTTCTGACAAGATTGTGTTCATATATAACCCTTTGGGTAATGTCAACTCCCAAAACAGAAAGACCTGCCGGCCGGCCATTTTCATTCCTGAGCAGGATATAACTCCAGGCGATAAATACAATTTTACCGCTTTTAGAAATCATACTGTGTTCAAACAGGTCATTAAAGTGTTTGCCATTGATCATCGAGAGAAATATCTGCTGATACTTCTCCTTATTTTCATCATGTGCAAAAGTATCTATCCAGTTTTTACCTTCCAGTTCTTCAAAGGTATAGCCGGTCGTATTGAGGAAACTGTTGTTGCAGAAGGTGATCCGTCCCTGCTCATCTACTATGGTTGAAAGAATATTGGCGCTTCTGATGGTATCGGTAAATCTTCGTTCGGATTCGAGCAACATTTCTTTGGCGCGTTTATTCTGCCAGTTGTCATATTGTTTCAGCATAAGTTTGCCCAGCAATACTGTGGCCGGAACGTAGATCAGCAATATGGGAACCGCCAGTGCCTTAAGGGTGTAAAATGACAACTCTCCGGGCAACAAAACGGTGCAACCCAACATAAGCAGGTGTGAAATAATGCCGACATATATCAGCTCCTTCAGGCTGTTGTTGTATTTCCACGAAGGCCTGAAATGATGCCAGAGAACACCGGTTATTCCGGAAGTGAATATTACAGCCATGCCCATATATACTCCGTCTCCGCCTAACCACCATCTGTATGCCATATCTATTGCAATAGCAGTAAATGTGGGTAAAGCGCCAAAAAATAACCCGGAGATGGTCAGCATGACCGATCTGGTGTCGAATACGAGTCCGGGCATAAATGTCCATGGAACCATCATCAGGATGATCCCGGTGATGCCAATGGCAATTCCGATGATAATTTTTACTGGTATACCTCTCTTTCTCTGGTAATTGATCCAGAAATTATCATATAACATGCTGAAAGATAGTAGTATGGCAGTATTAAAAAGCAGCCCGGTCAAGAAAGATTGTGTCATCATCAATTAAAGATTTATCCCGCAAATATTAATGTCATTCAGGCGCAAGTGTCATGTCTGACAAATTTTAATATGTCTTATCCCTGCGGATGGCAACCTGACAAATGTCAGTTTTTTTCTTATCCAATCCTGTATCAGGTAAATTAAGCGACGATTCCTTTGCAGCAATGTCTGACATAGTGACTTTCTCATAAGACAGTCATTAAAGCCGGATTCATTTGTTGAACACGGATGTTGCATTGCTGAAATAATGCGGAGGGCCGGGATAAAGATTAAATTACGGGAGTGAGGATTGAGGAACATTCCTTCAATCATTCAGTTTATCAGTTAATAAGGAGCGTTGGCAATTAGTTGGTTTCTTTCCACTTGCGGTATTCACCTGCCAGGCTGAGCGAAGTTTCATCCGGGGCGCTTACCGAAGTAGTCACTGTAAGTTTCCTGGATCCTGCCGGCCAGAAAACAACCGGCATGTAGTCATTCCCGTAACTGCCGTTTGAACTGACATAGGTTTCAGAATCATAGGCCGCACTGATGCACATCATCAGCGGGCTGTTTTTATCATACTGATAAAGCCTGGCCGCTGACAATGAAGGGAAATCCAGGGTTACTTCGCCGCACAATTGCCCGTTTTGCTCATAAAGCCGGGTTTTGATATTTGCAGCGCCGGGGAAGTCCTGTTCCAATTGGTCGCCGTTGATGTATTTATCCACAATCTCGGCAAAATCCTGGGCAGTAACATCTTTGCCATCATCCATCACCGACATGATATTGATATATCTGATGGTCAGTTTACCGGAATTTTCACCGGTTAACTCAAAAGTATATTCCTTTTTCTCAACAGTCAGGCAAGAGCTGAGCATAAGGGCTATAAGTCCGAGAACAGAAATTTTCAGCATTCGTGCGTACTTCATAGGATCAAAATGTTTATTGGCCTTCAAAGATAATCTAAATACGAATACCTGTACCTTTGCCACGTGGATTACCTTTTTTCAACATTAATCAGGATGTCATGAAAATATCTGCCGAGATAAGTTACTATCCGCTGAATGAACAGTATAAAGCGCCGATAAAAGCGTTTATTGCTTCCCTGAACAGTTATCATAACCTTGAGGTAAGGACCAATACCATGGCAACCCAGGTTTTCGGGGAGTACAACGATGTGATGAATGCGATCCGCGATTGTATGAAGGATGCTTTTGAGTTGCCGCATTCGGTATTTGTGATGAAAATAATCAATGCAGACCTGAGTAAGTAGGAGCAATGGTTCAATTTTGTAAAATTGCAATGCATCGCCATTAATTGAATAAACCCTGTTAATTCCGCTGCAGTTGCGGATTATCCCGTTTTCTCTTAGAATATAAGTATGCTTGATTTCTGGGACATTTTTACCGAAAATTTATATGATACCACCTGGGTGGAATTTGTTGCTGTCATTCTTGGAATCGCCAGCGTATGGTATGCCCGGCGCGAAAACATTCTGGTCTATCCAACGGGCATCGTCAGCGTATTGATTTTTGTTTTCATTTGTTTTAACACAAGGCTCTATGCCGATGCCGGCATCAATTTATTCTATTTTGCCATGAGCGTTTACGGATGGTATAACTGGACCAGGCCTGCAGGGAATACCGGACAACTGGTCATCAGCGTGAACAGCATAAAGCAGCAGTGGGTCTGTATCGGTCTCACGGCTTTATCATACTGGCTGATTCTCGGACTTATCTGGTTGTTTAACTACGATGATACCGTATATATGCAGTCGTATGTTCCATGGGTTGATTCATTTACAACTTCCATTTTTCTGGTGGGTATGCTGCTGATGGCAAGGAAAAAAGTTGAAAACTGGACATACTGGATCATCGGGGATATTGTTTCCATTCCCCTGTATTTTATGAAGGGGCTGGTTTTTACAAGTTTCCAGTATCTTGTCTTCCTGATTATCGCCGTTATGGGCCTGATAGAATGGCGCAGGCGTTACCGCAATCTCAGCATGCAATGATAAGGCGCATCTCCGTCACAGGGCCGGAATCCACCGGAAAATCATGGCTGGCTGAAAAACTGTCCGGGTATTTTGGTGAGCCATGGGTTCCTGAATTCTCCAGGGATTATCTTCAGAAACTGGACAGGCCTTATGAATTCCTTGATATACTCAGGATAGCAGAAGGGCAGTATGCCGCCGAGAATGCCCTTGCGCAGGATGCCCGGAAATTTCTATTCTGTGATACCGATTTTCTGGTCTGCCATATCTGGTGCAGGGTAAAATACGGAAAGTCGCACCCGTGGATTGAAATGATGCTGAAGCGGCACCTTTACGCTCATTATCTTCTTTGTAATACCGATTTGCCCTGGGAAGCCGATCCGCTGCGCGAACATCCGCACCTGAGAGAAAAATTACTTGAGATTTATATTGAAGAGCTTTATGAAAGAAAGTTGCCTTTTACGCTGATATCGGGAGAAGGGGAGGCCCGGCTTGCCATGGCCCTTGAGGCATTGAAGCAGGTGAATACAGAACCCTGATTTATATCAAATATTTATTGTCCGGTAAACCTTTTAAAGGAGTTATGAGATTCTTCACTTCACTACGTTACGTTCAGAATGACAATACATTAACGATAATCAAAGGGTGCTTGGTGGCGGCAAAGCCGCCACCAAGCACCCTTCCCCTCAAATCCATGTATGTCAAAGTCATTCTGAGCGTTAGCGAAGAACCGATCCCGATAGCTATCGGGAGAGCTCACCATAGGTAATCTCATAATTTAACCGGACAACGGTAATATCAAATATTTAAACTTTGAGCCTGAACAGAGAAATTACTTCAACCCGCCGGGGTTATTTATACGCGCTGATCGCCACCATCTGCGGATCACTCGTATACCTATTCAGCAAGGCTGCATTGAATGAAATCAGCCTTCCGGCATTCGGTTTCTGGTGGTTTATACTGGCGCTTTTCTGGAATACCCTGTTTGCAATGCACCCCAAAGGAGGGTTCTCCATCCGTTCATTTACCCGCCACGATTACCATAATCTTCTGCTGATCGGAATTTTTGAACTCGCTGCCACCGTATCTTTCTATATTGCCATCAAAATCACGGAAAATCCTTCTGTACCCAGTTTTCTCCGCAACCTCGAATACCTGTTTGTGACTTTGCTTGGGATATGGTTACTGGCAGAACGTTTCAGTATAAAAACAGGGGCCGGCGCTGCACTTATTCTTACCGGCGCTTTTGTCGTCAGCTTCAGGGGGACTGATTCCCTTGGTTTTATGAATGCGACAGCCCTGATGATGCTGATATCAACATCACTTTATGCTGTACGCACAATCCTTGTTAAGAAGCATATAGGCGAAATGGCCCCTGTCGTTCTCGCGATCAACCGTGCAATCTTCCTGTTTCTTTTTTCCCTGTTGTTCATATTTATTACCGGGGATAGTTTACAAATCCCGGTGAAGGCCTTTCTCAATATATTGGCCGGTTCATTTGTCGGGCCGTTTCTTACTTCTATTTTCCAGTATTCTTCCCTGAAATATATACCGGCAAGCAGGACTGCGATCATCCAGAGTACCACCGGCCTCTTCGTGCTGACGGGCGCGCTGCTGATGTTTGGCAGCCTTCCTACAACTGTGCAGGTCACCGGCGGATTGATAACCATAGCCGGAGTCGGGGTAATGATGGGGAAAAGGACGAAAAGTCATGATTAGCAGGGGAGAAGGATCTGCCGTTCTGTATTATCATACTATCTATTATGGCATACATAATCTGCCTTAAGCCTGATCATACTGTAAAGTAATTGCTGTTTTTTTCAGGTTTCATGAACAGGAATGTGATTGCTTTGATTATCCCGGAGAAATTATTGATAAATTGCAGGAGATTTTAAGCGCAATTTACCGGTCAGATCCCTTATGTCTGCATTCAGAAATTTTATTGAATCTTATGTCCGGCTTCCTGATGAAGAATGGAAGGTTATTGCAGATGTTCTAACACCCGTTGAATACAAAAGGAATGAGATCATCCTTCAGGCGGGGGAAGTTTGCCGTTTTTTCGGATTTCTGGAGAAAGGTCTGTTGCGTTATTTTGTTGAACATGACGGAAGCGAAGTAACCAAATTCTTTACAGTAGCCCCTTACTGCTTCACGTCCGCCTATAGTTTCAGGAATCAGGTGCCGGCCACGGAGAGTATTCAGGCACTTGAGCATAGCGTGGTTTATACAATCAGTTTAAAAAATGCTGATTTGTTGCTTGAACTGAAACACTGGGCAGTCTTTACCAGAAAGTTTACGCAGGAAGTGCAGTACCAGACCGAACAGCTGATGATGGAGGCCAAAACCACTCCGGCCACAGAGAGGTACAAGCTGCTGATGGAGAATTATCCTGGGATTATTCAGCGTATTCCGCTTAAACATCTTTCCGGTTTCCTGGGCATCGCGCCGCAGTCGCTGAGCAGAATCCGGAAAAATTATATCCGGGACCTCAGAAAGTAACATAGGTGAATTTCCGGCCGGAAAAAATCCCGGAACTTTGTGGCACTATAATTTAAAAGTGAATCATGCAAAGCATTCAGAGCAGGTTTTTCAATTTCATGTTGCGAAACCGTCATATTCTCAGCGGAAAATTCCGCAAAGAAGTGTTTGATGAAAATACTTCGATTCAGGCGTTCAGGGATCGCTGCGAGCAGGGAGCAGCCCGGTTTGCACGGATGCCTGAGGGGCTTGAGGTAAAACCATTCCTGATCGGTGACATGAAAGCGGAATGGCTGATTCCAGCAGGTGCAGTTCCTGATAAGGCGATTCTTTATGTGCATGGTGGCGGATATGTGTCAGGTTCATGCAACGATCACCGCGGGATTGTATCAAAGTTCTCGGCCCGGGCGGGTTTCCGGACCCTGATCTATGAATACCGGCTGGCGCCTGAGCATCCTTTTCCCGCTGCACTGGATGATTCTGTTGCGGTGGTAAAATGGATGTACGCCAATGGATTCAAGCCTGAAAATATTGTGATTGCCGGGGAGTCGGCCGGAGGGGGCTTGTGTCTGGCTTTGCTGCCGGAGATGAAGGATCGGAATATGCCCATGCCTGCTGCGGCCGTTGCCATCTCTCCCTGGACCGACCTTACCTGCTCCGGCGATTCGTACCGCACCAGAAACAGGTATTCCCTCGCCCCCATGAATTCCTGGACGGTTTTCAGCGCGCATTACTGCGGAAAACATGATCCTTCATTACCGGGTATTTCTCCGCTCTTCGGCAACTTGTCAGGGCTGCCTCCCTTATTTATCAATGCAGGGGAAGATGATGAATTGTTCGACGATGGGAAAAGTTTTTATCAGAAGGCTGAAAAGGCAGGGGTTGAGGTGATTTTTCGCAGCGGCAAAGGACAGGTACACTGCTATCCGCTGCTGGCTCCTATGTTTCGCGAAGCAACGGAAGCCATGAAGGAGATCGTGGATTTTGTGAAATTTCATCTGCGTACTGAAGCGACATCTGCATGAGGTCTTTTAACTACCCGGAGGAAGGAACAGGTCGGAATGCAGGTTTGAGTTACCTGCTGTAAGCCTGTGCCACTTTCAGGCTTTATTCACGGTAGTGATACAATAATAACATTTGTTTGCTGTTTTAACTATTTGGCAGCCGGACTGTTACTGCATATTAGTTTTTTGCCTGTCTCCATTTGGCAAATCCGAACTTATTGCCCGGCTGTAATTATGCGTAATAACCGCGAAAACTTTACTTATGATGCAGGAAAAGACTGAAAAGGAAAAGATGCTTGCCGGCGAAATCTATGACTGTGCCGATAAAGAACTTTTTGCACGTTGGCAAAGGGCCAAACAACTTCAGTTGCAGTATAACAATACACTCTCAACAGATCAGGATCAGATCAGCAGTTTGCTGGATGATTTGCTGGGATCAAGGGGTGAGCATGTTTGGATATCGGCGCCTTTCTTTGTCGACTATGGCGAGAATATTCATATCGGCAGCAATGTGGAGATCAATATGAATTGCGTTTTTCTGGATTGCAACCGGATAACCATCGGCGATTTCAGCGGCATAGGCCCGGGCGTGCATATCTATACGGTTTTTCATCCGGTTAAGCCTTCGGAACGGTTGTCGCCCGACAGCACCTTCTGGCGGTCGCAGACTTCTCCTGTTGAAATAGGTAAAAATGTCTGGATAGGCGGAGGAACCATTATCCTTCCCGGTGTAACGATTGGCGACAATACCACGATTGGGGCGGGTTCGGTGGTTACCCGAAGCATTCCGCCCAATGTCCTGGCATTCGGGAATCCCTGCAGGGTTATCCGGAATGTATAAAAACTACAATCTCATTTTTAAGCTTCCGAAAACGGTCTGCACTTCCTTTGACTGATGCTAATGCAATGACCACAGGAAAACTTAGCAGTGAAAAGAATTCTTCGATTAACCTGTGGATAAAAATACAGGAGTGGTAGTGTTTAAATTTTCAATCTATTAAAATACATTCCGCTTTAAGTTTGTTATCTGAAACTGACGGTGACTGATTGCCGTTTACGGAAACGTATTTAACCGAAGAGATTTATGCGCAATACCTTCAGGATCATAATCATTACCCTTGCTGCTTTCGGATTGTATTACTTCTTTCAGCAGTTGTTTTTCAGAGACATCAGGCACTGGATGATTCAATCGGGCCTCAATGCAGGTGTCAGTCACCTGTTTTCGTATCTTATTACAGGAATTCCTTTGTTTGCGGCAGTGCTGATCATCCACGGCCCGCGAAAGTTTGCCGGAAGTCTTGGATTAAATGGTTCTGCCGGCAAGGGTTTCGTGTTTGCCCTGCTATGCACACTACCGATGCTTCTGGGTTACGCCCTGGTGTTTGAATTTGACAGGGGGATTACTTTAAACCAGCTATTAATGGGTGCAGTGGTTGCCGCATTGATTGAGGAGTTGTATTTCAGGGCTTTCCTTTTCGGCCAGTTGTTCAGGTTTACACGACTGGGATTTATTCCGGCTGTGCTGGCCGGAGCCTTGCTTTTTGCCTCCCTTCACCTGTATCAGAGCAATGAGTTTTCCACGCTTACCGGCATTTTCCTTACAACATTCTCAGGAGCCGTTCTTTTTGCCTGGGTGATGTCGGAATGGCAGCATAACCTTTGGGTACCGGTTTTCCTTCATTTCTTCATGAATCTTTTCTGGATGATGTTTTCTGCCGGCGACAATGCCCTTGGCGGATGGTATGCCAATATTTTCAGGGCGATCACCATCGCACTTATCATTGTGATCACCATCCTTTATAAACGGCGCAATGGTGAGCGCATGGAAATTAACCGGGAAACACTCTGGATGAAGAAACGGTAAAACCTTCAGCCGGATGGTAATTCAACCTCCCGGACCCTGGATTATGTACTCCGGGATATTTTTTACATGAGGATAAGATCAATAAGGATCACTGCCGGGCTATTTCTCCTCCCTGACACTTTTCTCCAACCGCTTGTCGTAATACTCTTCGGCCTGAAGAAAGCCGTTCGACCATATTTCCTTCTTTTCGGCGACACCCTTGTCGTTAAGATGCATCCACACACCATCCTTAAAGTTGTTTTTGTATGGCCCTGACACCATCACCCTGCCGTTCGGATGGAAAAAAGTGGCAAGTCCTTCGAGTTTGCCGTTTTTGTAAGTGGCTGATAGTTTTACTGGTCCGTCGTGGAAATACTGTTTCCAGGGTCCGTCTTTTAACCCGTTCCGGTAGGTAATCTCTTCGAGAAGTACACCGTTCTGGTAGTAGTTCTTCCAGAGGCCGGCAGGAATGCCGTTCTCATATGACTCTTCTGAAATCAGAATTCCTTCTTCATTGTAAAACTTCCACAACCCTTCGCGTTTTTCGTTGAGGTAAAGGCCTTCGGCTGCCATTCTTCCGGAACGGTCGTATGTAATCGTGTAGGCTCTTGTACCGTTTTCGGTAAATGTTGTTCTGGCTTTGACTTTACCTGTGGTGTCGAAATAAACAAACTCACCTTCGGGCAGGTTATTCCTGAAAGTTCCCCGGTAAACCGGTTTGCCCGTTCCGTCGGTTTTCAGCCACAGGCCCTGCTTCAGGCCTCCGGCATCGGTATGATTGGCCGCATGGGGGAGGGTATCCTGGGCATGCAGGGATGGAATCAGAAAAGCAATAAATAATATTATAAAGGCTGTAGTTGATCTCATCAGTTTCAGGTGCTGATTATCTTCAGCTGCCATACTCCGGAAGCAGGCAACATTTTGTTTCGTAAATTTGTTGCAAAAATAATCACTATTGCTTGTTATCCGTACGTTTTTTTCCGGCTGATGATCAATGAATTACTCATCTGTCATCTGAAGATTGAAAGAAGTGGGTGTGTAATTGATTATAGTATTGAAAATCAGTGAATTCTAAAGCGGATTCCTGCGGTCCTGTGGTTTTTGCCTTAACTCAAAATAGTGTCGTCCATACAAATATCTGATCAATGAATACTTATTCATCCCGGTTGCTTGAAGATGCAGTGAATGAACTTACCCGGTTACCGGGCATTGGTCGCCGTACCGCCCTGAGATTGGCCCTTCATCTGCTGAGACAGGATGCGCAGCGGTCAGAAGCCCTTGGTAATGCCATTATCCGCCTCCGGAGCGAGGTGAGGTACTGCAGCCGCTGCCATAATATTTCAGATGTTGAAATATGTGCGATCTGTGCCGATCATCGCCGGGATCATACAGTGGTATGTGTTGTAGAAGATATCCGGGATGTGATGGCCATTGAAAATACCGGTCAGTTCAGGGGGGTATACCATGTGCTGGGTGGCGTAATTTCACCCATGGATGGGATTGGCCCCGGAGACCTGAATATCGCTTCACTTGAACAGCGGGCAGTGGAGGGAACCGTTTCAGAGCTTATCATGGCCTTGCCGGCTACTACTGAGGGGGATACGACAAATTTTTACCTGTACAAAAGACTTCATGAGAAGGTCGGAACCATCTCTGCCATCTCACGCGGTGTGGCAATAGGGGATGATCTTGAATTCGCCGATGAGGTAACCCTGGGAAAGTCAATTCTGAACAGGGTGCCTTATCATAAAACCTTTTGATATGAAGGTTGAAATACACCGTTCGGAGCAGCGCGGCAAAGCTTCCTACGGTTGGCTCGAAACCATCCACAGCTTCAGTTTTGCCGATTACTTCAATCCGTTACGGGAACGCTTCGGCGTTGTAAGGGTGCTCAATGAAGAATCCATATCAGGAGGGCATTCCACAGCGCCACATACGCATTCCAATATGGAAATTATTACGATTCCGATCAAAGGTGATCTGGAACAGATTGATGCAAACGGAAACCGGAATCTGATCAGGGAAGGGGAGGTGCAACTCTTGTCAGCCGGAACCGGTATCACGGTATCCGAAGCAAATCTGTTATCTGAAAATCCAGGCAGTTTTCTCCAGATATGGATATTTCCGGAGACAAAGCATACCAATCCCGAAGTTAATAAACTGGCTTATTATTCTTCGGTCCGTAAAAACATTCCTCACCTGATCGTTTCACCTGAGCAAAAACGGTCAGTTCTGTATATCAGGCAGCGGGCCTGGATGTATTTGCTTGATATGGACAAGGGTTCCGTTGTGGATTATCAGCTGAATCTTACCGGCAACGGCCTGATGGTATTTGTAATTGAGGGGGAGGTTAATGCAGCGGGCGGGCAACTGCGCTGGCGCGATTCCTTTGAAATGTGGGGTGCCGATCAATTAGCGGTTGAGGCCCGGGAAGACGCCAGGCTGCTGCTGATTGAGGTTCCGGCAGACTGATGTTCAATAAAAATAACGCGGGCATCCGAAACTATCAGAAGATACAATACAATCCGGAGGTGTGAATATGGGTTAAAGTTTTATTGCACCGATATCTTCCACGATGTCAAAAATGCTCATCTGATTTGGCCCGATCACCGGTTCGTGGCTATGTTTAAGGTTTCCATACCCATTACTCAGCAGATAAGCCATGATGGCTTTTTTGTACATATTTACCGGGGTAGTTCCGTTTTTCCGGCAAAAGGCATCCACACGTTTTTTCTGTTGCTGGGTAAGTTTGAAGGCAACAGGTTTATATTTAATGGGTTTCCTTCGTTTCCGTTTTCCTGCCATGGGCTGGTTTTTGTGAAATATCGGGCAATTTAGCAAATCTTTGGCTGACAATGCATTTCAGCCATAAATTTTTATAATTTCGCTGTTATCCTTCACTTATCCGGTAGTTACTCCCTGATAATTTCCCTGATGTCATCAATGATTTTGCGGGCAAGCACCCCCGCCTTTACTTCCGAATCGCTTTCGGAATAGATGCGTATGATGGGTTCGGTGTTTGACCGCCTCAGGTGCACCCATTCGCTTCCGAATTCTATTTTTACTCCGTCCTCGGTATTGATGGGGCGTTTTTTGTATTTGCCGGCTATTTTGCTGAGGATATTATCCACATCCATTTCAGGGGAAAGTTGAATCTTATTTTTCGACATGAAGTAGTCGGGATAGGTATTCCTCAATCCTGAGCAGCGTTTGCCTGACTGGGCAAGGTGGGTAAGGAACAGGGCAATCCCGGCGAGTGCATCGCGGCCGTAATGAAGTTCGGGAAGAATCACACCGCCGTTTCCTTCGCCGCCTATAACCGCCCCCACTTCTTTCATCCGGGCAACCACATTCACTTCGCCCACCGCGGAAGCATAATAGGTTCCGCCGGCTTTTTCGGTTATATCGCGCAGCGCCCTGGTCGATGACATGTTTGAAACGGTATTCCCGGGTTTTTGTGAAAGCACATAGTCGGCAACGCTTACCAGGGTATATTCTTCACCAAACATACCGCCGTCTTCGCAAATGATGGCCAGGCGGTCCACATCGGGATCGACTACAAACCCGACATGCGCTTTGTTTTTTACAACCAGTTCCGAGATTTCCTTCAGATTTTCGGGAAGCGGTTCGGGGTTGTGCGGAAAACGACCATCCGGAGTACAATAGAGTTCATCGATGATCTCAACGCCGAGAGATTTCAAAAGCAGGGGGATGGCAATGCCACCGGTTGAGTTCACCGCATCAACCGCAACCCTGAAATGGGCCATTTTTATGGCAAAGGAATTCACATAAGGCAGATTGATAATTTTCTCAATATGCTTTCTCAACTGGGTATCGTCATACTTTATTACACCAAGTCTGTCTACTTCGGCAAAAGTGTAATCGCCCGATCCGGCAATGCTGAGCAGTTGTTCCCCTTCCCGGGCGCTGATAAATTCCCCTTCGCTGTTGAGCAGTTTCAGTGCATTCCATTGCCAGGGGTTGTGGCTGGCTGTCAGGATGATTCCCCCCGCGGCGCCCAGGTCTTTCACCGCCATTTCAACGGTAGGGGTCGTCGAAAGTCCGAGGTCGGTAACATCAATTCCCATACCGGTAAGTGTGGCTGTAACAAGGCTGTTGACCATACTGCCCGATACCCTTGCATCACGGCCTACCACAACAGAGATGCGTTCCGGCGACTCCGGTTTAAGCATACTGCCATAGGCAGCGGTAAATTTTACAATATCCACAGGACTGAGTCCTTCACCGGGTCTGCCTCCTATAGTTCCCCTGATCCCTGAAATACTCTTTATTAATGTCATCTTAATATTATTGGCTTAGAATGCAAAAGTAGTTTAAAATCACGGAAAACACTATATCGGATTATTGTTGAATCAACAAGCCCGAAATAGCCTGCATTTCTTTCGCGCAGATCATACTTTTCAACAATAGCCTGTCCATAACTTAGTCGTAAACCACTGGCGAAATGAAATAAATTAACGTAATATTACGTTCGAATCCGGCTGTTGCAGTTTGAATTTCATAACTTTTATATCCTGCCCCCGGAACATAAAAATGCATACCTTTGCAGAGGATTATTGCACCAGCAGTAATTGAGTAAAATGATGAATGATTTTTTTGATCACCGCGAAGAAGAAGATTCCATTTCCTACCTGACTGAACGTTTTGAAAACATGCTCAGGGAGGGAGGGCGTTACTTTTTTGATATAGAAGAATATGAGGATCTGATTGACCACTATCTGGCACTTGGTGAACTGAAGAAGTGTGGGCTGGCCATCAGTCATTCCATGGAGCAATACCCTGGCTACACCGGGTTTCAGATAAGGCAGGCTCAGTTACTGGTATCATCCAACAAGGCAGAAAAGGCCCTCAGGGTACTATCGAAGGTTGAGGACATCGACCCAACAAATAGTGAGATTTATATCACCAAAGGAGCTATTTACAGCCAGTTGAAGCGTTATGACGATGCCATACGCGAATACAACAAAGCCATTACCGACGATGAAGAGGACCTGGGAAATATCTATTCCAACATTGCCTACGAGTATGAAAACCTGGGGAATTATGACAAAGCCATTGAATACCTGAAAAAGGTGCTGGAAATTGAGCCTGATAATGAAGCCATCATTTTTGAACTGGCTTTCTGTTATGAGATCACCGGTCAGAATGAGGAAAGTGTGGAATATTTCACCGATTATCTTAACCGTTACCCGTATTCAAAGTTTGCCTGGTTCAATCTTGGAGTGGCTTTCAATACCCTCGAACTTTATGAAAAAGCGATAGAATCATTTGAGTTCGCCATTGCCATTGATCCTGCTTTTTCATCTGCGCATTTCAACAGGGCCAATTCCCTGGCCGGGATGCAGTTATACCGCCAGGCGATAGAAGCCTATCACGATACCTTTGAGCACGAGCCTCCCGAAGGACTGACCTACTACTATATTGGTGAGTGTTTTGAGAAACTGGAAGCCTATGATGAGGCTATTGTGAACTTTAGGAAGGCTGTGGAAATGGATGAGAATATTGCCGATGCCTGGATTGGTATGGGGGTTTGCTACGAAGAGAAAGGCAACCTCAAAGCGGCTTTAAGGTATATCCGCCGCGGGCTTGAAATGGATCCTGATAATGCGGAATACCTGGCAACCCTGGCTGTAACCCAGCAACATGCAGGGTTTTATAACGAAGCCGCAGTTTCATTCACTAAGTCTGCTCAGATCAATCCTATGGATCCAGGTATATGGCTTGATTTTTCTGCCATGTTCGCCGAACTGGATGAATATGATCATGCGCTTGATATTCTGGAAACAGGCCTCACACATCAGCAGGGCAATGTTGCGCTGTATTACCGTAAGGTTGCTTATCTCTACAATATGGGTAAACCCAAACAGGCAATGTCGGCCCTGCACACCGCACTCTCAAAGGGCAACGACGGACTGGATGAGCTTTTTGAATTTGCTCCATATCTGAAAGACGATCCGTCGGTAGTTGAAATCATTGCTTCTTATCGCTTGCTTTAAAATGCCGCTCTCCTCTGAAAATTCAGCACAAACTACTTAACTGAAACTATGAAAGAACACCTGAACCTGTTTCTTAAAGGTGTGGCCATGGGAACAGCCAACATTATCCCCGGCGTTTCCGGAGGAACCATCGCCCTGATAACCGGAATCTTTGAACGGCTGATCAATGCCATCAAGTCATTTAATCTGAAAGCAGCCAAGTTGCTGTTGAAGGGCCGGTTCAGTGAGTTTGCAAAGCATACCGACCTGGTTTTTCTTATAGTCTTGTTTGCCGGTGTGGGATTTGCTATCCTGAGCCTGGCCAGGATATTTGAATTTCTTTTTAAAAATTACCCGGTTTACATCTGGTCCTATTTCTTTGGTCTGATATTGGCATCGGTCTATTTCGTCGGGAAAACGGTATCCAGGTGGTCAACTGCTGCTGTGATCTCATTTATTGCCGGCGCCGGTTTTGCTATTTCGCTTACCTTTATGAATCCGGCCACGGAGAACAGCAGTTTTATTTACCTGATTATCTGTGGTGTGGCAGCGGTGTGCAGTATGATTCTTCCCGGAATTTCAGGTTCTTTTATCCTGATTTTAATGGGAAATTATCAACTGGTTTTTATCGATGCCATCAATAACCTGCGTTTTGATATCCTCCTTCCGGTTGTGATTGGCGCAGCCTTCGGATTACTTGGTTTTTCCTATTTTCTGTCCTGGATATTCAAAAAATTCAGGGACCAGACCATCGCGTTGCTTACCGGATTTATTCTGGGATCGCTGGGGATCATCTGGCCCTGGAAGAAAACGATTTATATGCTTGATGCTGCCGGTGAAATCCTCATTAAGAAAGGTGAACCTGTAGTTGAACGTTATCTGATTTCGCTGCCACCATCATTGGATACTTCTTTCTTTACCGCTGTTGCTTTTATCATTGCAGGTATTGCCAGCATCTGGATTATTGAGAAGTATGCTGCCGCTAAACAGTAAATCATCCTTGTGCGCATATACGGACTCATCGGACAGACATTGAAACATTCCTGGTCCCGGGAATACTTTATCCGTAAGTTCGCCGCCGGTGGAATCCATGCGGATTATATACTGTTTGAACTTGCCAGGATCAATGATTTGCCCGTGTTGGTAAGGACTGAGCAACAGCTTTACGGATTGAATGTTACGATTCCCTACAAAAAATCCGTGATCCCCTTTCTTTCTGATCTTTCTCCTGAAGCGGAGGCCATCGGCGCTGTGAATACGATCCGGATTGAGCGACAGGGCCAGGATATCCGATTGACCGGATTCAATACCGATGCACCGGCATTCGGCGCCGAACTGGGCAGATTTGCTTTCAGGGAATCAAAAAGGGCGTTAATTCTTGGAACCGGTGGCGCAGCGATGGCCGTGGCCCATGTGCTGAAAAACGAAGGGTGGACGTTCAGCATGGTAAGCCGGAGCGGAAAGCTGCCCAACGTGTTAAGCTATGATAAGCTTACCCCTGATATTATGGCATCTGTAGAACTGATTGTAAATGCCACCCCGGCCGGCATGTATCCTGAAGTTGATACTATGCCGCCATTACCGTGGGATTACATCACCCGTAAGCACCTGCTCTTTGACCTGATATATAATCCTGAGGAGACCCGTTTTATGCAGATGGGTCAGGCAAAAGGGGCAAGGGCGATCAATGGCCTCGGGATGCTGAAACGTCAGGCTGATCTGGCGTGGGAAATCTGGCCGAAAGATCAGACTCAGGAGAAATAATATCCCACTCCCTTGATGGTTTTAATGCGCCCTGTCCCGATCTTTTCCCTGATCTTGCGGATGTGAACGTCAATGGTGCGTTCACCCACTATCACATCCGGGCCCCAAACGCCGGCAAAGATTTCATCACGGGTGAATACTTTATTGGGCCGCGAAGTCAGCAGCAGCAGCAATTCAAATTCTTTTTTTGAAAGCTCGGTTTCAACGCCCTTACGGATTACCACATATCTTTCCTTATCAATGATAAGGTCCTCAAGAACCAGTTTTGAATCGTCTTTTGCCTTTTCGGGCAGCCTGCGCAACAATGCCCTTACCCGGCTGATAAACACCCTGGGTCTCACCGGTTTCCTGATGTAATCGTCCCCGCCGGCCTCGAAGCCCTCTACCTGCGACATATCTTCCCCGCGTGCTGACAGGAATGCGATCATGGTTTCACTGAGGCCCGGCATTGCCCTTATTTCACGGCAGGTTTCATAACCATCTGAACCCGGCATCATGATATCCAGTATGATCAGATCGGGAGTAACCCGACGGGCTGTTTCAACAGCCTCGATGCCGTTGCGAGCACAATGTACTTCAAAGCCTTCCTTTCGCAGGTTATAGCTCAGAAACTCAAGAATATCCGTTTCATCATCAACAAGCAGTATTTTTGCTTCCGGTTTATCCATCAGGAATGTACTTTTATTGACAAAAGTATCTTCATGAAATAAAGTATAGGTAATCTGAATGTTAAGTTATTGTTATTTGTTTAGGCCGGAATTGGTCACGGTTGCTTACAATATTTCCGTACATTTGATCAACGGTTAAAGACCACTAATTCTGTTATTCCCGGTTTGTCAATGGTTGTATGGTAAAAACATCAGATGCAGAACTGCCGTCAGCTCCGTCCGGAAGCCGCATAGAGCTTACCTGCCCGGCCCCGGGCAACATCCTGATATTAATTCCGAAAGAAGGGTTTACGGGGAGAGGGATTTTTATCTTTGCGGTCATTTTTTTCTGGCTGCTGATGATTTTGATGTGGACAGTTCTCCTGCTCCAGTATGGAATTGCATGGACGTTGCTGTCCGTTCCTTTCTGGATTCTGGGTCTGGTTACCCTGCGCATATCGGCCAGGGAACTGTTCTCCTTTCAGTCGGTTGAGATCACCTCCGGAGCAGTAACCATAAGGAAGAAAACTGGAAAACAGACAGCTTCTGCAGCGCTGAATAAAAAGGATATTTCGGCTGTTTCATTTGTTGAAGGCAGCTATAAAACCCTCTACGGAATGAGCAGGAAAGGTATTTATACGGCCATTATCAGCAAGGGGGAAGCCTTTGGTATCGGAGAACGCTGCCGTGTTGCTGAAAAGCAATGGCTTGCAGATGTATTGAAAAGTCTGATTAAATAAGAAACCCTGAAAAAAAATGAAGAATCATATCAAACTGCTTGACCATAAAGCAATCCGGGAAATTTTACTGAAACACGACAAAAGGGTCATATTTGAGAAAACTAACGTGGTCCCAGACGAATCCCTGCTGAGGGAAGAACTGGTGGAGTGTCTGGGGGTGGACGAGATCAGCAGTAAATCTGTGCTGGGGCTGGATATTTATCAGTACAGTTCATACGGGGAATTTGAGCAGATGCTGATTCCTTTCCTGTTTAAAACCATGCTGAGCACCACCATCGACCTGTGCCTGGATAATCACCCGTTTATTTTTCAGTCCTATACACGCGAGAAGATTGAGAGCAGTTACATCAGTACCGGCGACGGTGGCTTCCTGATTTTCGACACCCCGCTTCATTCGCTGCTGTTTGCCAGCAACTATGCGATCGTACTCAGGATATACAATGCTTTTCATTTCTTCCCGCGACTGCGCAAGATTATCGGGGGGATAAGCACCCGTTATGCCATTACCTACGATAAAGTTTATCGTTTTGAAGATAACCATTACGGAAGGGCGATCATCAACAATGCCCGCATACTTTCGCGCGACAGCCTGAACCGCTGCCTGATCGACGAACATGTGCACCGCTGGTTTACGGTAAATATCGACGGCATCGAGAACCTTCAGGTGCTTACGATCGATGATGTTGCACATATCCATGAGTTCAGCAATTACAATATGCTGCCGCTTGCAACCTCATCCGATAAGATCTTCGGCAGGGAATCGAGCCGACGCGAAGGGATTATTAATTCCGACATTCTGAAGATCGGAAAGATCAAGGCCAAGGAAACCGATATCAATATTTACAATCTTCATCTTCAGGTGTGCCTCAGTCTGGTTAACAATGACGACGATTCCCAGAAAAAGGTGGTAACGGTCAGCCTTGGCAATCTGAATACGACGGGAATCTGAAACAGAATTTAAGATGCCTTGCTTAAATAAACCATAGCCGCTATGTGTGCTTTGAAAATATTGCCTGTTGAGAAGATCAGGGAAGCTGATGCCTATACCATAGCGCATGAGCCTGTAAGTTCAACCGCATTGATGGAAAGGGCGGCCGCTGCCTGTTTTCGCTGGATCGTAAAAAAAGTGACGGACACTAAAAGGGTCAGGGTGGTTTGCGGCATGGGCAACAATGGTGGGGATGGACTGGTCATCGCGCGATTGCTGCATGCTGCCGGTTACGCCGTTGATGTATATATTATCCGCCATTCCGGGGAACCAGGTGTTGATTTTACAGTGAATTTCAACCTGCTGGCCGATCTTCCTGGCCTGGTGATTACCGATGTATTTGAAGCGGATCCGCTGATCGAAATTGATGAGGAAGATGTGGTCATCGATGCCATCCTGGGCTCAGGACTGACCCGGCCGGTGACCGGATGGATGGCCGATGTCATCGATCAGATCAACCACAGCGGTGCAATGGTGATTTCAATCGATGTTCCTTCGGGATTGTTTGCCGATAAGGCGGTGGATCAGAAGCATCCGAAAGTAATCATGGCGGACTTCACGTTGACTTTTCAGATGCCGAAACTGGCATTTCTGGTACCTGAAAACGAGCGTTTCTGCGGAAACTGGAAAGTGCTCGGTATCGGGCTGCATCCTGAATTTATCGAACAATGTGAATGCAACAATTACCTGATTGAAACGGACGATTGCCGGAGTCTTTACAAAGTGCGTTCAAAGTTTGCCCATAAAGGGCATTTTGGTCACGCATTGCTGATAGCCGGAAGCACTGGAAAATACGGAGCGTCGGTGATGGCTGCCAGGGCTTGCCTTCGTTCAGGCGTTGGTTTGCTTACAGTTCATACACCTGCCGATGGATTTCAGACCATTCAGGGGTCAGTACATGAAGCCATGGTCAGCATCGACCCTGACGACAGCTGCTTTTCGGCCCTGCCGGTGCTGGATACCTACAATGCCATAGGGGTTGGTCCCGGGCTGGGGATGGATGAACAGAGCGCCGCGGCCCTGAAACTGCTGATACAGCAAACGCATGTCCCCCTGGTGTTGGATGCCGATGCCCTGAATATTTTAGGTGAAAATAAAACCTGGCTTTCTTTTCTGCCTCCTGGCAGCATTCTGACGCCCCACCCGAAAGAATTCGGGCGGCTGTCGGAGCCCACAGATAATCATTTCAACCGGCTTGAATTACTGCGCGCTTTTGCTGTGCGCTACAGGCTATACATAGTACTTAAGGGGGCTTTCACTGCCACGGCCACGCCTGAGGGCGATCTCTTTTTCAACCCTACCGGTAATCCGGGAATGGCCACCGGAGGCAGCGGGGATGTACTTACAGGCATTATCCTCGGCCTGCGGACTTCGGGTTATTCTGCCCGTGACGC
This sequence comes from Lentimicrobium saccharophilum, assembly GCF_001192835.1. Lineage (NCBI taxonomy): Bacteria > Pseudomonadati > Bacteroidota > Bacteroidia > Bacteroidales > Lentimicrobiaceae > Lentimicrobium > Lentimicrobium saccharophilum. The sequence continues at coordinate 515,489 of NZ_DF968183.1, read as the reverse complement.
CTGTATCCTCGGGGTATGGCTGCATGGAAAAGCCGGAGATCTGGCTGCCAAAAAATACGGGCAGCCATCCATGCTGCCCGGCGATATGATTGAAATGCTGGGAAAAGCTTTTAAGAAAATCAGCTGAAGCGGTCAGGCTTCCGCATTTACAAGATCTTCCTCCATGCGCAGGTTGTCCATGATAAACACCTGTCGGTCAGGAGTGTTGCGCCCCATGTAGAAGCTTAACAAATCAGGGATTTCTGATAATTTACGAAGAAGGATTGGATCCAGCCGCATATTGGGGCCAATGAAGTTTTTGAATTCTTCGGGCGAAATCTCCCCAAGTCCTTTAAAACGGGTAATTTCAGGATTGGGCCCCAGTTCGGCGATGGCAGATACGCGCTCTTCGTCAGTGTAACAGTATATCGTTTTCTTTTTGTTCCTGACCCTGAAAAGCGGTGTCTGCAGAATATACAGGTGGCCTGACTTTACCACATCGGGATAAAACTGGAGGAAGAAAGTCAGCATCAGCAAACGTATATGCATACCGTCGACATCGGCATCGGTGGCAATAACGATGTAGTTATACCGCAGGTTTTCAACGCCTTCTTCAATATTCAGGGCAGACTGCAAAAGGTTGAACTCATCGTTCTCGTAAACCACACGTTTGGTAAGACCGTAACAGTTTAGCGGTTTTCCTTTCAGACTGAACACCGCCTGGGTGTTCACATCGCGCGATTTGGTGATGGAGCCGCTGGCCGAGTCTCCCTCTGTGATGAAAAGCGTTGTTTCGAGCCTGCGGTTGTCATTGCTGTTGTAATGAATCCGGCAATCGCGCAGTTTCTTGTTATGCAGACTTACCTTCTTAACGCTCTCTTTGGCCAGTTTTTTTATGTTGGCAAAATCTTTCCTTTCCTTTTCGCTTTGCATGATCCTGCGCAGCAATGCTTCTGCAACATCGCTGTTCATATGCAGGTAATTGTCAAGCTGCTTTTTCAGGATATCGCCGATGTAGTTGCGGATGCTCTGACCATCTGGCTCCATCAGTTGAGAGCCCAGCTTGGTTTTTGTCTGCGACTCAAAAACAGGTTCCTGCACTTTAATGCTGATGGCAGCCACCATGCATTGCCTGATGTCGCTGGGATCGAAATCTTTTTTGTAAAAATCCCTGATTGTTTTCACCAGCGCTTCGCGGAAAGCTGCCTGATGGGTGCCGCCCTGCGTGGTGTGCTGTCCGTTGACAAATGAATAGTATTCCTCGCCGTATTGCCTTCCGCTGTGGGTAAAGGCGCATTCAAAGTCCTCATCCTTGATCTGGATAATCGGATACACCAGCGGATTGCCGTTGATGTTTCGTTGCAGCAGATCCAGCAGACCGTTTTTCGCCTGCATTTTTGTTCCGTTGTACCATATCGTCAGGCCATTGTTCAGGAACACATAGTTCCAGAGCATCTGTTCGATATATTCAGAGATAAAGTGGTAATGTCCGAACACTTTCTCGTCGGGTACAAAACTTATGATGGTCCCGCTGCGGAGGTTGCTGGGCTCTTCGGGCAGGTCGCTGATGATCTCCCCCCGTTCGAATTCAACGATCTTGGTTTTGCCCTCGCGGATACTCTGCGCGGTAAAACTGCCGGATAAGGCGTTTACCGCCTTTGATCCGACGCCATTGAGGCCGACCGCCTTTTTAAATACTTTGGAGTCATATTTAGCCCCGGTATTGATCTTGGATACACAATCAATTACTTTCCCGAGGGGAATGCCACGTCCGTAATCCCTTATTGTAACCCGCTGGTCCTTGATGGCCACTTCAATGGTGCGGCCATTACCCATAACAAATTCATCAATCGCATTATCGATAATCTCCTTGATGAGGACGTAAATGCCATCATCCTGGGAGGAGCCGTCTCCGAGCTTGCCAATGTACATGCCAGGCCTCAGGCGTATGTGCTCTTTCCAGTCAAGCGTAACAACAGCATCATCCGAGTAGGCGCCCGGATTGCTCTGTGTAATTTCGAGTTCTTCCATAGCCTGCAAAGATAACGCAAACCGCCGGATTTGTTCGGGGGTGTTGAAATCTTAACCGGGATGTTGAAATCTTTGACGGTATAATGCCATTTGTTGATTTACAGCCTGTTTAATGAACACTTTATCAACTACTATCCGGAGAATCAAAGCATATTTTTTTTCTGATTCCAGCACAGGAGCAGTCCTGTTGGAATAACTGGTAATGGGGATTCTTCAGGTGAAATAACAGGGGCCCCGGGAAATTTCCGGTTGCTCAGTTCTTTGTGAATCTTCTATGGTGCGTCAGGCTTCAGCACCCAGGCGCCGGGGAAGCCGGCCTGTATCTCTCTGAGGTGTCGCTGTGCTTCGGTTTCGGTGGGGTAATCTGCGATGGAGATTCTGTAATTGTTTCCGGCTGGAATCAGTCTTGCTTTGGGATAACCCAAACCACGCAGACGTGCCACTTCCCTGTTTGCTTTTTCCAGGGTGTTGAGCGATCCGGTAATTATTGAAAACACCGGTGATGCAGCGGATGGATTCTCCGTTAATTGCCCCCGGTTGATTTCCGGGTCTCCCGGAAGGGTAAATGCTGAGTCAGACCCGCAGGCTGTGTATATCTTCTCAGGGTCGTCGCCTTCGCCAAACCAGACGGCCGCGTAATCACCATAAATGCCGATGCCGATGGCTTTCCAGGGTTTGGTCCATTTGCCGCCGTTAATCAGGTAATCGCGGGTCAATGAAATGTTTTTCCAGAGGTTGAAAGCATCTTCGGCCCTGGCAGGCTCCCCGCCTTCATATACGATTTCCCAGGCCTTTGCTTTATACATGGTAAGCTCTTTCGGCTTCTCTGTCATACAAATGATGCGCTTCTCGTCGCGGGCATAGCAGCATGGTTTCCATTGGCCCTTATCTGACCAGCTGTGCGGGTTACAGCCACCAAAATCGGGACGGTTATCAGTAATATCCATCATGTGGACACGGGCGACGTATGACAGTGATTTGCTGAACGGAATAGGGGGGAGGTTATTGATTTTCCGGAAAGCGGTGATCAGATTGTATAACTCCACTTCAGCGGGGGAAGCGCAATGGTCTGCAAGGAGGACCGGGCCGCTTTCCTGCGCCGGAGCCCGAAACGCCGGCAGGAACAAGCCTGTTATGAGCAGTAAATAAATCAGCCTATGCCTTAACATGGAGCAAATTTAGTGAATTTAAAAGGATTTTGTAACTGAACCGTCATTGAATGACAAACGATGCTTGTCCGGAGTTGCTTATTTGGTAAGCGGTCTTTCAGACTCTCCCTCTTAAAATGCCTGCTACCTGCACAATATCTTCTTTTTTAATCAGGAAGTCAGACCACCGGCAATCAGCAACTTTTCTGAAAATCAACAGCTGATAGGTCATTCCGGCTATATAGGAAACAGAAGCCGTAATTCCGGCTCCGGCGATACCCATTGCGGGAATCAGTGTAAATCCGAGAACGATGGTGAAAACCAGTCCGATTCCGGAGGATATGGTATTATGCCAGGGCTTGCCGCTGCCCGAGAAATAATGGCTGAACATGAGCGAAACGGCCACGGCGATGATGCCGGCTGCAAGACTCAGAATCACCTTGTTTACATTGCTGAAGTCGCTTTGAAAAACCAGCACGAAGAAATCAGAAGGTAACATCAGGAGTATGCAGGTGATCAGCGTGGTAAAGAGCGCGGTAAATTTTATAAAACCAAGTGTGAGGTTCCGGGTGTACAGGCTGTCTTTTGAGTTTGAAATGCGCGCGTACTGCACCAGTGCGATGCTTTTTGAAATAATCCATACACTTTCGGAAATCTGCACGCCAATGGAGAAAATGCCAAGCGTGGCGCGGTCAAAATATTTCTCGATGATATAGTAACTTAAACGGTAGTTGAACAATTGCATAAAACTGGCAGCCTGCAGATACCCTCCGAACCGGAATATTTCCCTGAACAGTTCCGGATTCCAGCGCTTCACTTTTTCTCTTCTGCGTGAGAGCCCACTGAAGCTCAGCAAAATTCCAAAAATATAGGAAACAAACAGCGCGGTAATGTATGATTGAATTGTCCGCTGTCCGAAAACCCTGAAAAGGATGGCCAGGGTTACTAGTACTGTAAGTGTTTGAAATACAGCTGCGAAATTATACTGAAGTACTTTTTCCTGCCCCAGCTGAATGTTCTGATTGATCGAAAACAGTGACTGAAGCAATGATACTGCGGCCAGGGAGGTAGCCAGTTCACCGGGGATAAGTCCAAAAAGGCAGAGCAGATAACTTCCGGACAATGAAACGAAAACTGCCCACAGCCATGAAGGCAGAAGCAACTGAACCACAGGATACCGGGGTACAAGGTAAACCAGCGCACTTCCGCCAACCATGGCGCTGATCATCTGTATGATGCTGATGCCAAGGATGAACAGCGAGATGGTGCCCATCCCCTCAGCTCCCAGGGTGCGGGCAGCAAGCCACACTATGCCCAGGTTGGCAAATGCGATCAGCAAGCGGGCCGCGGTAGTTGAAAGTATCTTTCTGATCATAACTGTTTTATGCCCGTTGAAGTATGCTTCTTTGATCTGAAACGCTTGCCTGCCTGGTAAAGAAATGAAGCCGGAGAAAAAACGAATTTCTTGCAGTCAAAGTACATGTAGTCACCGGCAAATGAAAGGTTATGAATGCCCTTGTAGCCGTGGGGAGGTTCCAGCGTACTCACCGGCATTTCCAGAAAAGCTTCTTCTGACAGGATTTTGATTTCGTTGATCACCACCTTTCCGCCATAGGTCTGGGAGCAGTCCTGCGCCGGCCGGTAAAGTTTATCATCAAGCTTGAAAAGTGAACCGGCCGGGCGGGCATTCCGGATATCGGCCTTCACGGGATTCAGTTCATGTGGTTCAAAAGGTTGGTCCAGGTCCGGAGAATGCCAGATGTGCAATTCTACATTGGTAGCATGGGCAGGTGTGAAAAACAGAAACCAGCGGTTCTGATGAAAAACCAGCGTCGGATCTGCAGCTGCGACCCCCGGGAGCAGCGTTCGGACGAAGGTTAGCTTCATGCTATCGGTATCGAGCCGGTACAACTCTACCGACCCGTGGTCCTTTGACTCAGGGATGCAATAGAAATCATCCTTTTCCTTAAAAATGAAAGGATACGACAAATGCCAGGGTTCTTCAAGGGCACAGGTTATGTCGCTGAAATCATGGTCCCGTTCGTTGTACCATGCAGCTGAAATCCTGCCTTTGCGCTGCCGGTAAGAGTAATCTTCAAACAACAGCAATATCCGGTGCCGGGTCCTGAGCGCAAATCCATCCGCAAAATAGCGGTCATTGCTTCCGGAATGGAGCCATGACACCATTTCAGGATCGGGGGAGTAATCAATATTGCCTGCCACTTCAGCGGTACGCGCCCTGATGATACCGGTCGACCATTGCTCTGCCTGAAAAAGTTCCAGAAAATGAAATTTTATCTTGTTAACAAACTGTTTTGCAATAAATTGCAACATCGTAGTGTTTTCAGGCTCCTTGTAAACGGGTGCCGTGGTGCTGGTCGATTCACCGCCGGCCGGGAATGTGTGCTGGGCGATAATTTCGCGGCATACATCCGCCGGCCAGTTGAGCGAAAGCGCAATCGCCTGATCGAGGTTCGCGCGCCATGAATGATAAATGGTGGGGAAAAAGCCCTTACGCAGGATTACGCCCCCGTCGAGCTTTTCAGTGAGCCGTTGCAGTATGGATGCGGTAACTCTGTCATTGTGCAAGATTTCACGGAAAGCCGGAGGTACCCCCCTGTATTTTTGCTCGTCCCCGTGATGGAATGACCATACTCCGTATGGTGCACAATTCAATATCTCCCCGCGGATTATGCCAAATCCGAATTTCAGGATGAAATCCGGCCGGTATGATCTGATGGCTTCAATATCCTCAGGACTGAAATATTCACTGTATTTTTTTTTCAGTGTGGTAGTGCAACGGATAACAGGTATTTCATCGTTTCCGAGGTCTGCGATGGTCTTCCGGAAGGCCTGGGGACGAAAGAAGTATTGATAATATTTTCTGAAGATGATTTTATTCCAGGGATAAGCTATAATTCTTCGCCAGAACTTTTTTCCCGGTTTAGCATTGTTACCGGCGGGCATGATCAGCAGTACCGGTTCGGCGCACCCCGATAACAGCAGGGCATCGAGCGACTGCTTCTGCCATTGCTGAAGCTCTGTGGAATTGCACATTACGGCAAACCTCAGCCGTCTGCTATCGTTGTTCTCCGCCATGCCGTCTTTTGTTCAACACACCTTGATATAACATGTCCAGCTTATCCGATACCACCTTTTCACCGAACTTTTGCCTGACTGCCCCGGCCATGCCGGCGCGATCAAATTTTTCAGGATGGCCGAGTACTTCCTGCAAAGCAGCGGCAAATCCGGATTTATCACCCTGCCTGACAACTTTACCGAAATCATTGCCGATAAACGATTTGAGATCGGCAACATCCGTAGCAACAACAGGAATTCCACAAGCCATTGCCTCAAAAGCCACGATGCCAAATGTTTCGTAATTGCTGCTTAAAGCCAGGCATGCCGAGGTGCGGATTTCTGCGGCAAGCACCTCGTCCTGCAGCATGCCCGTAAAACGGACAGCGCCGGGTTGAAAGTTTTTGCCGTTGGCGTACGCGATGGTTGCTTCAAGGTCGGCGCCTTCACCCACAAGCACAAGCCTGGCATCGGGCATCTCGTTAAGTACCAGCGCGAAAGCATCAATCAGCAATTTCAGGTTTTTTGATCTTTCCTCAAAACAGGTTACACTGATGATCTTTTTGGGATCAATGATCCCGGTTGCGGGTTGAAACAGGGTTGTATCAACCACGTTGGGCAGCAATTCCGGATAAAACCGGAGTCCCTGCCTTTGCATGGCTGTTGCCAGACGTTCTGAGACCACCGATACGCTTCCCGCTTTTTTAACCACATAACGGGTAACCGTTTTTCTTAGCCAGCCTTTATATTGCAGATTTTCAGGATAATACCTGGACCAGTGTTCAGTTATCAAATATGGAATCCGCCAGAGAATTGACAAAAGGGCTGCAATGATTGCCGTTCTGGTCAGGATATGCGCGTGGATCAATTCCGGTCTTCCGGATTGCCGGACACACAATTTTATCGATTTTCTCCAGGCAACAGCCTGTCGCCATTGACCTGAAAAGCCTCCCTTGCTGAGGTAGGCAGTTATAACTTCTGTAAATGCACCTTCCTGCTTCACTTCTGTGCTATACTTGCTGCCGCCGGGGAGATCTTTAGCGGGCACTGCATAGGCCACACTCACCCGGTACCCGGCTTTAACGGCAGCCAATGCATGTTTCTTAACAAACAGGCCTAACATGGGATCCTGTTTGCCGGGATACCAGCGGGGGAGGTAAAGAATGTGAAGATGCTTATCAGGATTCATACACTGGCATGAAAGGCTCAAAGGTACAAAAATAGCAGGGTTGCGTGAAATATCAGGCCTAACGCTAAACAGCTGCGCTTATTGCGGCCGGGTGATCAGCCGGAAAGCACTGAGGTCAGTTCTGTAACAGATTGCAGTACAGGATGCCCGGAAGCACGCAGTCGCTTTTCCGACTGGTGTCCGTCGGCGATGAGTATGCATGCAATTCCAAGCTTTTCGGCTACTTCAGCGTCATGAAGGGTGTCGCCGATCAGGCAACTCTGTTCCGGAATAAACCCTGTAGCGGTAATAGCCCTGCCGGCCAGACCCAGCTTTCCACCCCCAAGATGATCGCTGATACCGAAAACCCGCTCAAAAAATGGTGCGATGCCGTTCTTCCGGACCAGTTTCGTCAGCTCCTCCTGTTCCATGGCCGACAGGATGATCTGTCTGAATCCCTTTCCGGTAAAATGCATCAGCACTTCCTTAACACCCTGATGCAACGGGGATCCGGATACTTTGTCCAGGTACAGGTCCATAAACTCAACGGCAACGGTTTCAAAAGATTCTTTTTCGAAATTAAAACCGGCAATGCTGTAATAGTCCCTGACGGGAAATGTAAAAATTTCAAGATAACGTTTCCTGTCAAGCCGGCTCAGGCTGCGGCGCTCCAGCAGGGTATTGATGGAGTCAATGCAGATATCCAGATCATTCAGCAGTGTTCCGTTAAAATCCCAGATGATATTCCTGACCGGACTCAGACCGGATTCTTTAAGGTTCTTCATTTTTTATAATCTGCAGGTTTTCTTCTTTTCCGGCTACAGTAAATCCCGCACTCCGGAAGTCAGCAACGGTAAACCCGTCCAGCCCGAATTTTTCAAGGTAATGATCACTCAGCAAAAGGTAATGTATTCCCAGGCTGTCGGCCATCTTCAGAAATGACTTGCCATGCAGGTCATGCCCCGCTTTTTGCATATCGGCGAAACTCAGGTCTCCCTGTATCCTTTCGAAATGTTCTATTTCGTTGAAGATGAAGTCCATGGGCGCAATCACGCGAACGGTGTCTTGCCGGGTGCCTATGTATTTGTTTGAAAGTTCAGCATGTTTTCCGGGATCGAATTTCCTGGTGCTGATCTGAATATTCCGGATCATACCGATGGAAAAATAGATGAACAGTAAAGCGACCGCCCATGGCCAGGCTTTTTTTACCTCTATGCCCCTCAGCAGTTTCTGTTCCGTTTTTCGTCCGTCATAAATATGAAGGAAGGTAATTGTGATGATATAGAGTATAAATGGCATATACATCAGCATATACTTTGAAGTGGTATGCACCGCCACCAGCGAAAGGGAAATTACAAGCAACAAGAAATAACGAAGCAAAGCCTTCTTTTGCTTCAGGAAGGGATAGCCCAATATGAGGCAGAACAACAGCAGCAGGCTTTGACTGATTTCCGCCGGGCTGTGGAAAAAACGCATATGCTCCCTGAAAATTTTCCCGAAAAAGGAGAGCGAATGCGGCAGGATGGAAGATTTATGCAGCGCCGGAGCGTCGTTTAACTGATAGAGCCAATAAGAAAATCCGTATTCACGGGTGAAATCAAAAAAGTAAATCATGAGTGAAGGTAGTACAGACAGCCCGAAAATAATTGCCGGAAGCAGCTTCCTGTTCCACAATAAGAGTAGTCCGCCGGCCATAATAAAAATCAATCCGTTCAGGTGGGCGGACGCGGCAAGTCCGGCAAAAAGACCGCTGAAGATCAGTGCATATCTGCTTTTGTTGTGAAGATACTGATCGAGAAACAGCCAGGATATGAAGCCAAGCGTCATTACCATGATTTCAGGCCGGTAAACGAATGAATACTGAAAAATAAAAGCATTGACAGCCATCAGCAACATCGCGAACCAGGCAGCAGGCGATCCTTCTTTCCGCCGGATGGTGATGAAAAATATGACTCCAAAGATTAACAGCCACATCAGGCTGACCGACTTGAGCGTCCACAAAGAAAAGCTAAAAAGTGTGATGAAAAGTGCACCGTTCAGGGTGAAAAGCTTATGATGGACAATGTTTCTTACATGCTGATTGGTAATTCCATGCATCAGCTCGGACTTTACATATCCCTTCTCAACGAGCCAGTATGCATGTTCACCTATCCATGCATCATCCACATCGGGCTCACGGTGCCAAAGGCTGTAAAGGTACAGCAAGGCAACGGCAAGCAGGGCTATTTTTACTGAAACGGCCGGTTTTATCATGCTTCCGGGGCGAGGGGTTTTGAAAATACAGGCATTGATGGTGGTTTTAAAAATCTGATCAGGCTATTCAATGTGCTCAAGACCCAGATGGTAACAACAACTAAAACCGTTGCAAAGTTAAGCGATTTTCAACAGTGTATAATCGCATAATAATGCTTTACATTAGCCATACAGTTTTATCTTTGCAAAAAACATAATCAGTCATGATCCAGCGAATCCAGACCCTTTACCTGGCCCTTGGGGCGATTGCACTTTCTGTTGCTTACTTTCTTCCACTGCTTAGTTTTATTGACAACAACCAGATATACCTTGAAATTTACATGAAAGGCATCATCGACAGTTCAAGTCCGCAGCTGGGGGTTTCAGGCAATATCCTGATAGGTCTTCAGATCGTTGTGATCGCTGTGATAGTGATGTCAGTATTGTGCATTTTCCTATACAAAAACCGCAAATCGCAACTTAAACTTGTCAGATTTCTCGTTGGCCTGCTGCTGGTTGCCATCGCCCTGGTGTTTTTTCAGTTGGGCAGTGCCATTACCAAAGCAACAGGCATTGAAGCAGACTTCAACCATCCTGCCGTCTACCTCATGTTGGTCAGCCTGGTAATGTATGTGCTGGCATTCAGGGGGATACGTAAAGATGAGGCCCTTGTGCGCGCTGCTGACCGTCTCCGTTAAATAACTATTTCGGTATTTCCAGGATTTCCAGATCGCGGATATTTTCATCATCGATGATAAACCGCACGATGGTAGAAATTTGATGAAATCCTGATTTTCCAGCCGCTCCCGGATTGATGTGGAGCAATCCGTTTTTGGGATCATTCATCACCTTCAGGATGTGAGAGTGCCCCGAGATGAACAGTTTTGGTTTTATGCGGCCGATCAGCTCCCGCGCTTCTTTTGAATATTTTCCCGGGTATCCGCCGATGTGTATGATCAGCACCTTCACCTTTTCGCAGGTAAATTCCTGATAAAGAGGGTAGAAAGAACGGATGTCGGTTCCGTCGATGTTGCCGTAAACAGCCCTTAAGGATTTCAGGGAAGCCAGCGCTTTGGCCGTCTCCAGGTCTCCGATGTCACCGGCATGCCATATTTCATCACATTCAGCCAGAAATGCCCTTGCTTTTTCAGGAAAATGCCCGTGTGTATCTGAAAGTAACCCGATTCTCTTCATATAATAATAAATCCGGCAGGCTGATGGTGATTTTGGGAATGAGCATGGTGCATAACCGGCTCAAAGACTTTTCATATTGTACTCCGGCTTTGTGCCGGTTTACCGGAGGACCTGGTATTGCATGCCTTTTTTGTCAAGTTCCGTCAGCAGGGTAGGCAACTGAGTGGTATCCTGCAGGTTAAAGGTAATGGTTACTTGCACATATCCGACGGGAACGCTGGTAGTGGAGCGTTCATGCTCGATGTCATGGATGTTTGCCTTCATTTTTTCAAGGATGGAAATGATGGACTTCAGCATGCCGGCCTGGTCGGGGATCAGCACCTGGATTCGCGCCCTCAGCCCTTCGTCCATAACCCCTTTGTCAAGGATCTGCTCCAGGATGCTCATGTTGATGTTGCCGCCGCTGATAATGGGAACGACCTTTCGTCCTTTCACATTGGTTTTCTGGTAAAGGATGGCAGCCATCGCGGCAACCCCCGAAGGTTCGGTGAGTATTTTTGCACGCTGCAGCAGCAGGTAGGCGGTACGGGCCATTTCGGCATCGTTGACCACCACAAATTCATCCACGAGCTTACTGGCGGCTTCAAAAGTGAGGTTGCCCGGCGATTTCACCGCGATGCCGTCGGCAATGGTATTAACGGAAGTAAGGGCAGTAGGTTCACCCTTTTCTATGGAGACTTTCATCGACTGTGCGCCGTCGGCCTCAACGCCGATAATTCGTATGCCCGGGTTAAGTTGCTTCAGGGCAATGGCGATTCCCGCAATCAGTCCGCCACCACCGATAGGAACCAGTACGTCGTCTACTTCACGCAGCTGCTCAAAGATTTCAAGGCCTACCGTTCCCTGACCGGCAATAATATGAGGATCGTTAAACGGATGCACAAACGTGGCCCCCGTTTTTTTCTGAAATTCAAGCGCGGCATTGAAGGCATCGTCAAAAGTATCGCCGGTAAGCACCACCTCGGCGCCGTAAGAGCGGGTGGCAATTACCTTGAGCGGGGGGGCAAAAACCGGCATAAATACGGTACTTTTCACCCCGAGCTTCGTGGCAGCATAAGCTACTCCCTGGGCATGGTTGCCGGCAGAAGCACACAGTACGCCTTTTGCCGATTCCTCCTTGGTCAGGTTACTGATTTTGTAGTATGCACCCCTGACTTTAAAAGAACCTGTCGTCTGGAAGTTCTCTAGCTTAAGGTAAACATCAGCGCCCGACATAGCTGAGAACGACTTGCTCCGTTCTAGCGGGGTTTGTTTAACTACCTTGCTGAGTGTTGACTGGGCATTAATGATATCCGAAAAACGGGGCAGCGGGTGTTGGTTTACGGCTACTGACATGGCATGGATGTTTGTGCTGCAAAGTTATAAAAAGCCACGGGGCAATCAACGGAATTCGCAGAGAAGCTCCGGAAGCCTGATTTAGTTGCACTCCACAGGTGATGGGAATGAAAGAAGACGCAGAGTTACGGGGTGCAGCGATCACCGGATGGACATAATGCGGATGTATTCACATACTAATCAGGTTCCTTGCCTGACAGTTTTCTTTGTATCTGATTCATCACCAACGCAGCAATTGCATCGTAGCTGCGTCCTTCAGGATGAACCGCCGGCAAAAACTCAACCCTGACCCTGGCCCATAGCCGGGCAAAACGTCTCCCCTTGGGCAAGGCCTTGAATGCCCCGTCAATCACCACGGGTACAATGGGTACATTGAGTTCGCTGGAAAGTATGGCAAAGGTTTTCTTGAAATGCCCCAGTTCTCCGTTCAATGTGCGGGTTCCTTCCGGGAAAATAATCAGTTTTTTCTCCTGCCGCAGCACTTCGGCCAGGGCTTGTATGGATTGCTTCAGATCAACATTCAGGTTTACGATGATGATGTTGTTTCTTGCAGCCAGGTATTTCAGGAATTTCTGCCTGAAATGCTGTTCCTTGGCATAGAAGTAGGTTTCCCTGATCTGTTTGGTTTTCATCACGGAAGCAACGAAAAGTCCGTCAAAGGAACTTTGGTGGTTTGGTGCGATGATGCAGGGGCCGTCGGGAATATTGTCAACCCCTTTGCTGCTGTATCTGAAGTAAAGCTGGAAGATGTGACGCGACAACCTGAAAGCCAGGCTGCCTATTTTCCAGGTCGAGGGAAGCTTCAGATCCAGCTTTTCACGGAGAATATCATTCCAGTTAACGTCACCTTCTTCCATACGTACCTTGTGATCGCTGACCCATTCGGCCAACTGGGCCAGACTGGCAAATTCGGCCATCTTTTGTGGTGGAAGGTCTATGCCAAAGGTTTGCTGTAACCATGCCTGGAACCCAACCTTATCGAGCGAATCCATGCCCAGGTCCATTTCAGGATGGTAGGAGGGTAGCACCCGTTGCCCTTTTTCCTTCTCAAGATAATCAGCGATCAGCGCATATTCAGGATGGTCAAAAACAGGCTGGCTGATGTCACTGATGTGCTGCTTATGAACCAGCTCGATCAGTTTATGGTGCTGCAGCTTGCCCAGCCTGGTCCGCGGAAGTTCCTGATCGGTCACATGAATACGCATGATTTTTTTGTATGCGGAAACCTTGCGGTTGAATGGCTCAATCACATCCCATTTAAGGATGTCCTCTGCATCACGACCCGGGATTGCTGCCAATTCAGCCTGATCAGGAAGGATAATCGCCTGCAGCTGATCGTTCTCAAAAAATATACCGCAGTCCTTTATATAAGGTGATGTAAGCAGCTCATCTTCAAGTTCTACAGGATTAACATTTTTGCCGTTTGAAAGGACAATAATTTCTTTTTTCCGGCCTGTTATATAAAGAAAACCATCTTTGTCAATATGCCCCAGGTCGCCGGTATACAGCCAGCCGTTTTTCAGCACTTCAGCTGTGGCTTCCGGGCTTTTGTAATAGCCTTTCATGATGTTCGGCCCTTTGGCGACGATTTCACCATCAATAATCTGAATCTGCACCTCCGGCATGCACTCGCCCGGAGATCCGATTCTTACCCTTCCGGGACGGGTGAATGTGATCATGGGAGCCGCTTCAGTCATACCGTATCCTTCAAGCACCTCGAAGCCCAGGGTTTTAAAGTCATTGCCGACTTCCACATCCAGCGCCGCACCACCGGCAACCAGCGTTTCGAGTGCACCGCCGAATTTACGGTGTACCGTGCCGAAAACCGTTTTTGAGAATTTCTTTGAGTTGAGTTTACGGGCAATCCTGAAAAGCAGGGTAGCCAAAGAACTCTGGTTAATCTTGTCCTTAATCCCCTTCCGGATGGCGGCATAAAGCCGCGGAACCCCGATCAATATGGTGACTTTATTCACCTGCAGGGTCCTGATGATGTCTTCGGAAGCCATACTCGGACTAATCGCAATCATACTGCCCAGGTACAAAGGGATAATCATGGTTCCCAGCAATGGAAACACATGATGTAATGGCAACAGGACAAGCACACGGGAGTCGGATTTATAAATGGGAATATGCCTGCTTACCGCATCGATATTCACAATGATGTTCCTGAAAGTAAGCATCACGCCTTTCGGGCTGCCGGTGGTCCCGGAAGTATAAATAATCACCGCGGTGTCATCGGGCTGGTGCCCGGGTAGCCCGGCCGAAGGCAGTGGTTCACAACCGGAGGCCTCATGGTCGTCGAGGAGAAGCACAGGGGCATTACAACCCGATAAGCCGGTTGCTTCGCGCAGAATGGCAGAAGTGCCGGATGAACAGAATATGGCTGAAGGATCACAGTCGCCCAGTATATAGGCGACCTCAGCCGCTGTGGCCATATAATCGACAGGAACCGCCACGGCTCCCTTTTTCCAGACTGAGTAAAACGCATAAATCCATGATGGCCTGTTCTCGGAGAAAATCACCACATGCGCCCCCGGTTCAACCTGATATAGTCCGGCAAAATGGTGGATCTTTCCGAAAAGCTGCTCATAAGTCAGTTTGTCTGACCCGTATGTAATGGCTGAATGCTGACCCGCTTCTTTTAACATAAAGTTATTGTATATGAACATCGGATAATCAAAAAACCAGCCTGTCGTTAAAGGTTTTTACCAACTGCATTATGATCATGCCCGGTGACGGTATTTCGACGGAAAGCCTGTTGATTACCCAATACAATTTACAAAAGTACGCAATTATATGCATGTATGGAGAATAATTATCAGGGTTGAGCTGACCGAAACTTCCTTTACTCCGGACAAAGCATTTGACCATGCAGAACCGGTGAATTGTTTTTATTATGCACAATCATCCATGTGCCGGACGAACACTGAACCGGGATTATCTTTAAATGGTAAGTAGCTCTATCTTGTTGATTTCCAAGTGATGGAGCCGGTCTTAATCCGGAAGAATGGTGGTTATGGCAAGACTGCACAGGGTGCGTACTTCGTGGATGATTTTATTTCTGGCTTTGGCGGTGAGTGAAAGGCTGTTCAGCAATTCAGGTTTTTCGCAAAGGCCTGAACAGAGTACCACACCTTTGTCAATCAGTTGTTGTTTCTGTTTTTTATTGAGGCCAGTGATTACGGTAATGGGAAAATTTCCCGTTTGCTGCACCAGTTCCTTCAGGCTGCCCCGTCGGGGATAGTTCCACCCGATCAGGTGGAGCCCTGCGCACTTCCCGTAAGCCTCAGCATCGTCCGAAAAACGGGTATTGGTAACCACCCATCCCTGATATGTTTTGCCTGCATTCTCCTGCTGGCTTTCCCATACGGATTTTACATCCAGAAAACGTGACTGTATATACAGGGGCACTTGTACGCTGCTGACTTTACCTGCCGTATTGTGATATTTGCATTCAATCAGAATCTTATGATTGTCTTTCCATGCTACCACATCTACCTCATGGTTTACGCATTTCCCCGGAAGTATCTGTCCGGTAAGCACTTCGTAGCCCATTTTTTTCATCAGTTCCCCGACAAATTTTTCAAAAGGATATCCGGTGGGCCCAAGCTCCATAATGGCATTTTTAAGGCTGTAACGCGCGGCCAGTGCATTCACCCGCCTGCGGAGCATGGCAAAGGCCTTGCGGTAAATGACCCTGGTGGATATGCCTTCGTAAAGCGATTTCCTGATTTCAGGTAGTATGGACCGGATAATCTCTTCCGATGCACCGGAATTGCGAAGTGATTGAATAAGTTTTTCTTCGGAAAATTCCTGAGTTTCTCCGGACGATTTCTTTACGGTAATATGATTGGCCATTGCTACGGATGATCTTGATGGCAGTAAAAGTAGTAAAAGAAATCGTCATGCCATGGAATCAGCAAAAGGGCCCGGTACCGGAGATTTTCGGTTCTTCCTGCATCGCCGTATAATGAAGAGGATGGTAGTCAGCAGGATGAATTCTCCGGCGACAAACAAAAACCAGTTGTAATTTCCGGGGATATAAGCGGAAATTTTTTGCAGCAGTTCTTCAGATGAAGTCTGGCCGGGCATTTCGGCCATAAGTCTCAGATACGGCATGGTAAAGGAAAGTATAATGATCAGGCTTCCGCTTGTCATCAGGATCCAGTCGCGGAATTTTAACGTTACCGGACAATGCTGTTGCTGAAGGGCCAGAATGGAACCGGTATAACATATCATTGTCAGCGAGAGCAGGCAAGGCGCCAGCACCGGCCCGGCCCAGGGAACGGGGATCAGAAAGAGGATATCCCACTCAAGAAGGGAAGCAGGCCATCCGATAAGCATCCATAGAAATACATAGTAGAAAATATCCCAGATGGCGAAACAGAAAAGAAAATATGCAAAGCGTTCAATCGTATTTCTGCCCGGGAGTATGGCAACTGACAGTAGCATGATCAGGGTAGCCGCCTCGCGCAAAAGCTCTGTGATCAGTATTTGACGTTCCAAGTTGACCAATGGGAATGAAAATCCATGGGGATAGTAAATTTCCCTGAGATAGACTACCACGGCCGATTCCAGAAAGCCCATGGCGATGCTGAAAATAAAAAGCAGGCGCAAGGTCCTGATTGGGGTTTTCATAACTGCTTTTTTTCTTATAAAAATTGGCCCTTATTAAAGGCCATACATTCGATTGGATATTCTGCTGACAATCAAATATATGAATATTCTAATGAAAGTTCAAACGTTTTCCTATTCTGTCATTGCACTTCCTTTCAAATTTTTCCGGATAAGTGTGAAACAATCACAGCATATTCTGCCTATCTTTGCGCTTTCTCAGGGACGTTAGCTCAGTCGGTTCAGAGCGCTTGCTTCACACGCAAGAGGTCACTGGTTCGAGTCCAGTACGTCCCACAGTTGATTATTTCCTTTCGACCTTTCCTCAACAGTTAAACTTTCAATAATAAAAATACAAGGGTGCTGTTAATCGGTTAGTGCTTAATGTATTTGATTGAACAAGTCTTATTTCTGATCCGGCGAGTGATATTCAAATCCTTTTCCACGGAAATAAACCAACTTTCCTCCAAGGCTTCTTAAAAAGCTGTCAAGTCCGCCGATTCCTTCAATAACGGTGCCTTTGTAATAGTAGTGATTTTGGTAAATTTTATAGGTTTTAAGCGATTTACCGTTAATAATTGTGGTAATGACAGAATCAACCGTGTAGGTATTTGCAATGAATCCGTTCCATGCATTAAACGGCAGTGTGTCGCCGGTTTTAAGGCTGAAATCATATAGTATGTACTCTCTTTCGAGCGGGTAGGAATGAAAGTAATCACTGTTAGGATCAATATATACCCGCCTGGTAGCAGTGTCCTGCCTCAGAAAAGCTGCATACCCTGAGGTTACTGTCAATGTTCCGGGGTGTTTGTCAGGTATCTCTTCCGGCAGGTTCCACCGGTAATTCCTCCTTACCCAGAAAAGCTTTTTGTACAGATGCGGCTCTTCGGGCAAAAAGTCGTCATATCCCAGCATGGTAGGCCTGCTGAGTGTGGTATCACCCGAAAAATAGAAATATGATGTATCGATGTTATAAAACCAGAGATCATAATAAGGATGACTAACGCCTTCCTCATAACTGCGTGTTTCTATCCAGAGCGCAGAGTCAGGGAAAAGAAAATAATCTTCCTCAACAATAAGGCTGTCAGGATCAGGAATTACAGGGTCAGGGTTTTCAACCGCAGGCTCCTTTTTGCAGGATGAAATCAAAAAACTCAACAGTACTGTCAGGATCAGCAGGCGATTTTTCATAGTTTGTTTATCATACATTATAAAAGTAGACTTTCCTGAGCCTCTGCATTACCGCGGAACAGAAATATGCTGTTTTTATATAACAAGTAAAGATACAAACCTTTAAAGGCTGTTGGTTATAATCTGATAATTTTAATGGGAAAATGTCTGAAAAGATCTGCAATTCAGCATTGGTTAAGGTTTCATAGAAATCAAAGAGCCAACAAGCCCTTACGTTCGGCTTGCCTTCTCATCATAATGAAACCTGACGGGTAACAGATTGAATAAATTGACAGAGAAATAAATATGAAAAATTTATCAGTTGTTTGTGTATTTGCATAAATTCATGTAGGTTTGATCTTTGTAATCCGAAGCATATAATCGATCGCCATGAGCAAAAATGACAAGCCGGATGAATCAGGACGCCGGAAATTTTTTAAGCTGGCAGCAGCCGGCAGTCTGGGAGCCATGATCGCTCCTTCACCCCTTAAATCGGTCTTAGCGCAGGTTCAGGATGCGGAAAAGCCCGCCACCAACATCGCCGATGCGCTTAAATATCCCCGGAAGGAGGGTTCCCTCCCGGGAAAATTCCCTGCAAGGGTGGTAAAAGTCGTGGATATGGCTTCCGTGCAGGATGACAAGCCGGTGAAGACGGTGGTGTACAATATGCTGTCGGAATCTATGCTGTTGCTGACCGGGGCCGCCACCTTGCAAGAAGCCTGGCTGACCTTTGTACAGCCCCACGAAAAAATCGGCCTGAAACTGAATCCCATCGGCGGCACCCTGCTCTCCAGCAGCCATGAACTGGTGCAGAGCATTATTGAACAACTGCTCGAAGCGGGAATTCCAGGGGAAAATATTGTGCTGTGGGACCGCCGGGAATTTCAGCTGCACGAAGCCGGTTTCACCCCTGAAGCTTATCCGGGCATCACCATCACTGGCACAGAACGCAAAGGTGCCGATGGTGCCTATTACGGCAGCGACGGAAAGCTGCTCAGCGAAGCCGTGATTGACCGCGATTGGTTCTACTTCGCCGATGTGGAAGGCGAATACGATGATTACACCATGCCCTTTATGGTGAATGGGGGCAAATATTCCTATTTTACAAAGATCTGTACCCAGCAGCTGGATAAGATCATCAACGTTCCCGTGTTGAAAAATGCCGGAGCCTCCATTACGCTCTGCCTGAAGAATCTGGGCTACGGGGTAATCACCAATACCGGTCGTCTGCACGCAAAACTCTGGGGCGATACCAGCGCCGAAGTCTGCTGCTTCCCGCCGGTGCGCGATAAGGTGGTGCTTAACATTGCCGACGGCCTGCGCGGCTGCTTCCAGGGTGGTCCGGGCGCCAATCCGCAATACATCTGTAACTACAACACCCTGCTGGTTGGTACCGATCCCGTGGCCGTTGACCGCATCGGTTACGACATCGTCCTGCATAAGCGCATTGAGGAGGGGATTCAGCAGGAGGACGTCCCCCGTGGCAGGCAATTTATGGAATATGCTTCCCGCCTGGGACTGGGCGAGTGCAATATGGAGAAAATAGAGCTGGTGGAAGTTGTCCGTTAGCATGGCATTGGCCGGTTTTAGCAGAAAGCAAAGGACCTTTATCTGAATTCTTTATGAGACTATTTAAACTTGTATTACTGATTTTGCTGGCCGGAACTGCATTTGCCCAGCAAACACCGGCGCTTGATCCTGATTCCATACCCGGCTTTGTCTCGGTGAATGTCAGGCAGTTCGGCAATGAGGAATTGTGGGGCTACATCAATGGCGGGGCGGATCTCTACCTGGAATACGGGTTTGAGGAGATTCACGTTTTTGACGTGAAGGCTTCCAACCTTGATTTTAAGGCGGATCTCTACTGCATGAAATCTGCCGCGGCGGCATACGGCATATACAGCATCGCCCGTTTCAGATGCCGCGCCTCCGGAACACTTACACATCATGATTGCCTGACGCCCTATCAGTACATCGCGGCAAAGGGCAAATACTACCTTTCAGTATCAAACCCCGCCGGCAATGCTGAGGGAGAGCGGGTGATGCTCGCCATTGCCGGTGATCTGCTTGCCCGGTTGCCTGGAGAAGAAGCGGAGGTGCCCGGTATTTTCAAAGCGGAATTTCAGGATTCGGACCTCCGCGACCTGAAACTGGTTACCGGCCGGTTGGGAATACAGAACGGCTTTGTCCGTTGGGATGCGCTCTTCGGGGATTTGAGCAGTTTTGAAGCCTGGATACTTACTGTGAAAGCAGACGGGAAGCCTTACTATGTGGCTGAGATTCGCTTTAATGACGGAGCTGACAGGGAAAAATTCATACAGCAGAACGGCTTTGCCGGACTTGCAACTTCCACGGAGGAAGTAAACGTATTCCGCCTTTTCTCCCGCGGGCAAAACCGGCTTTTACTGACCGAAGGCGCCGCCCCGGCCACACTGCTTGAGAATCTTGAAAAAGGACTGTATTAGTCTACAGATAGTCAATTTAAACGAGGGAATTATTGAAGGCTGTGCTGCATTGCGGGACAGCCTTTCGGTTTTATAAGGAGTGGAGTATTCTGATTATAAACCCTCATCCGGCAGGAGAACCAGCCCTGAAAGGGTGAAATCCGTTAACATGGGGGAGAGCCCTGCGGAACTCGACTTCGGTGGGAGATCAGCCCTGCAAGGGCGAGATCTCCTAAAGCGGGGCGCAGCCCCGTGACATCCGGATCTGGCAGTAAAGTGAGCCCTGAAAGGGCGAAATCCGTTAACATGGGGGAGAGCCCTTCGGAACTCGACTTCGGTGGAAGATCAGCCTGAAAGGGCGAAATCCCCTAACGCGGGGCGCAGCCCCGTGTAATCCGGATATGGCGGGAGATCAGCCCTGCAAGGGCTGAATTTACTAACACAGGGCGAAGCCCTGTGACATCCTGATCCGACTGCAAAATGAGCCCTGCAAGGGCGACATCCATTAACTCTGGGTGCAGCACGGAGGAATCCGGATGCGACGGAAGATCAGCCCTGAAGGGGCGACATCCCCTAACGCGGGGCGCAGCCCCGTGAACCTCAGGTCCGGCAGAGAGCACAGCCCCGAAGGGGCGTTATCCCTTAACGCGGGGCGCAGCCCCTTGAACCTCAGGTCCAGCAGAGAGCACAGCCCCGAAGGGGCGCCATTCATTAACCCTGGGCGGAGCCCGGAGGAATCCGGATGCGACGGAAGATCAGCCCTGAAGGGGCGACATCCCCTAATGCGTGGCGCAGCCCCGTGAACCTCAGGTCCGGCAGAGAGCACAGCCCCGAAGGGGCGTTATCCCTTAACGCGGGGCGCAGCCCCTTGAACCTCAGGTCCAGCAGAGAGCACAGCCCCGAAGGGGCGTTATCCCTTAACGCGGGGCGCAGCCCCGTGGAGTCCGGCCCCCGCAGAAAGTACAGCCCTGAAGGGGCGTAATCACTAATCCCATACGTATCTCTCATCATACTCTATTCCATACTTGGCGAGAAATTCCAGATACTCCTCTTCGAAAGTTAACTTTCTGTGATGTACATGCTGATTCTCAATATAGGCCTTCACAACATCAACTTCAGCCGGGTTAACTGAGAAAGCCCCGTAACCATTTTGCCAGTAAAAGTTCTTTAATGAGGAATCTTTGGTTTTAATCCATTTTGATGAATGGGATTTTACCTCTTCCAGCAGTTTTGCCAGGGTCACATTTTTTGACAGCATACAGAGAATATGCACGTGATTGGTGAAGCCGCCGATCTTCAGCGGCTGGCAGTCCAGGTTTTTACAGATGCCTCCCAGGTAACTGTGCAGCTCGGCTTCGGTGGGTGGGTGGATCAGATGTACACGATGCTTGGTGCTGAAGGTGATGTGCAGGTAATTCTTTACTAATGATTGTCCCATGATCTTTTTGTATTGCGCCTTTTCAGGGCTTGGTTTATATCTGGTTTTCTTTTCGGCGGGCTTCTCCCGCCGGTATTATCTTTCGCCCTTACAGGGCTCAGGCTGATTTTCTTTGAGATTGGCTCTGCCTGATGTTTTTATATTTCGCCCTTTCAGGGCTTGGTTTATATCTGGTTTTCTTTTACGGCGGGCTTCTCCCGCCGGTATTATCTTTCGCCCTTTCAGGGCTCAGGCTGATTTCTTTAGTGATTGGTTCTGCCTGATGTTTTTGTATTTCGCCCCTTCAGGGCTTGGTTTATATCTGGTTTTCTTTTACGGCGGGCTTCTCCCGCCGGTATTATCTTTCGCCCTTTCAGGACTCAGGCTGATTTCTTTAGTGATTGGCTCTGCCTGATGTTTTTGTATTGCGCCCTTTCAGGGCTTGGTTTATATCTGGTTTTCTTTTACGGCGGGCTTCTCCCGCCGGTATTATCTTTCGCCCTTTCAGGGCTCAGGCTGATTTCTTTAGTGATTGGCTCTGCCTGATGTTTTTATATTTCGCCCCTTCAGGTCTTGGTTTATATCTGGTTTTCTTTTACGGCGGGCTTCTCCCGCCATTATTATATTTCGCCCTTTCAGGGCTCAGGCTGATTTCTTTAGTGATTGGCCCAGCCTGATGTTTTTAAATTGCGCCCCTTCAGGGCTTGGTTCATATCTGGTTTTCTTTTACGGCGGGCTTCTCCCGCCATTATTATATTTCGCCCTTTCAGGGCTTAACCGGAATCTGTTAATAAATATGGTTAAAGGAATGATCGGATTATAATCATTAATTCAGGTCTAAGGTAATCAATTTTTTGTTCAGGAAAAACAGGATAAAATCATACGATTTAAACGGGAACATAAAAGGCATTGAACGTAAAGGCAGCCTCAGCAACTGGAGTACGGACATCATCGACAACCTTACCTATTATTACAACGGCAATCAGTTGATAGCCGTTGATGATGCCGTACTTACCGACAATGGTGAATATTCCAGACAAACCAGGCCAGTGATTCCGGGGCAAAACATGCCTAAAAGGATGACATGTTAATGCTCAGGCACAGGCTGGCTATTTAAGCAGGGGTGAGGGAGCTGATAAAAAACTCAATCAGGTCTTTCATGTTGCGAAGGTCAACGCTTGAATCAATGGCTTTACAGATTCATTAATAGAACATAAATAGCTGATTTATTTGCCGATACAGAACTTCCCGAAAATATTCCCCAGCAGTTCTTCCGTGGTCACCTCACCGGTGATGCTGCCCAGGTGGTGCAGGGCTTGCCGGATATCGATGGCGATCAGGTCGGTGGGGAGATTCTCCGCAAATCCCTTTTCAATGCTTTCGATGCTGAGCCCGGCGCGGGTCAGGGCTTCGTAATGCCTGAGGCTGTAAACAATGGTCTGATCTCCGGTCTCGCCGGAATGGGCTGTTTTTAGCAGTCGTTCGGTAATCAGGTTGATGTTTTCGTTGCGCTTGGCCGAAACAAACAAGGTGTCGAGTTCCACCAGTTTTTTAAAGGAGTGGGGGGCCTCCAGCAGCATATCCGTTTTGTTGGCCACCGGAATAATCTGTTTGTCAGGGTCTTCAAGCTGCATCCGGATATCGGCGATGGCGTCATCAATCTCTTTTTCCGAAGCGGTGGTAATGTCGAAAACGTACAGCACCACGGCGGCCTGGTTCATCTTTTCATAAGTGCGTTCGATACCGATGGTTTCTATGGGCTCGTTGGTGTGGCGCAGGCCGGCGGTATCGATAAAACGGAAGGTCACCCCTTTGATGGCAATGGTATCTTCAATGGCATCGCGGGTGGTGCCGGGGATCTCGGAAACAATGGCCCTTTCCTCGTTCAGTAGGGCGTTCAGCAGGGTGGACTTGCCCACATTGGGTTTGCCGGCGATGGCCACCGGAATGCCGTGTTTCATTACATTGCCCAGCGCAAAGCTTGATTTCAGGTTCTCGATCTCGGTTTTGATGGTGGCCAGCAGTTTAAGCAGGCCG
The DNA here is from genome assembly GCF_001192835.1 of Lentimicrobium saccharophilum. Classification (NCBI taxonomy): domain Bacteria; kingdom Pseudomonadati; phylum Bacteroidota; class Bacteroidia; order Bacteroidales; family Lentimicrobiaceae; genus Lentimicrobium; species Lentimicrobium saccharophilum. Next base: position 491,642 of record NZ_DF968183.1, on the reverse strand, counting down.
CTGCGGTCGGCGAATTCAACGTCTTCCTCGCTGAAGTCAAGCTCCAGCTCAATCAGGGAGGCGAAATCGACCAGGCGCGCCCTGAGTTCCCTTATTTTCTCCGAAAACCCGCCCCGCATCTGGTTGATGGCCAGTTTGTGCGAGGATTCGGAATTGGAGGCGATCAGGTCGGCCACGGCTTCGGCCTGCGACAGGTCGAAGCGGTTGTGCATAAATGCCCTGAGGGTGAACTCACCCGGCTCCGCGAGCCTTACGCCATGCTGCAGCAGCACTTCGATGATCTTCTGCTGGATGTAAACGGAACCGTGGCAGGAAATCTCAACCACGTCCTCGCCGGTGTAAGAATTGGGCGCCCTGAAGACGGTGATCAGCACTTCGTCAATCACGCCGGCTTCGGTGCCGAAAGTGCCGAAATGCGCGGTATGTGAACCGGATGCTTCCAGCTTGAAATCATGGCGTTTAGGCTTGAAATATTGAGCGGCTGTCTTTATGGCGTCAGGTCCGGAGAGCCTGATGATGGCAATGGCGCCCATGCCGGCAGGTGTTGATAAGGCGCAGATGGTATCGTCGGAAGATAAATAGCTCAGGTTCATGGCGTCAGAATTTTCATTATTTTAGGCCATCCAAAAGAATGATGGAATTTAAGCAATTTTTCAGGAAGTTGTTGAACAAAATTAGCTTTTTTTCATTTTAGCCTGTTAAATTTACCAATTAAACCCGAAAGGCCTTTTTATGAGCATCCTGGTTAACAAGAATTCTAAAGTGATCGTGCAGGGATTTACCGGCACCGAAGGAACATTTCACGCCTCCCAGATGATTGAATACGGCACCAATGTGGTTGGTGGCGTCACTCCCGGAAAGGGCGGAAGGTATCACCTGGGTAAACCGGTATTCAATACGGTAAGCGATGCGGTGAAAGATACCGGGGCTGACGTGTCCGTCATCTTTGTTCCGCCGGCATTTGCCGCGGATGCCATTATGGAAGCGGCCGATGCCGGAATAAAAGTCATCGTTTGCATCACCGAAGGAATTCCTGTAAAAGACATGATGATGGCGAAGGAGTACCTGAAGGGGCGCGACAGCCGGCTGATAGGGCCGAACTGTCCGGGCATCATCACCCCGGGTGAGGCCAAGATCGGGATTATGCCCGGATTTATCCATCAGAAAGGGGTGGTGGGCATTGTAAGCCGTTCGGGCACCCTTACTTACGAAGCCGTTGACCAGCTCACCAAAGCAGGACTGGGCCAGACCACCGCCATCGGAATCGGCGGCGACCCCATCAACGGGACTACCACCCGCGATGCCGTTGAGCTGTTTATGAACGATCCCGAAACCAAAGGTATTGTGATGATCGGCGAGATCGGTGGCGGCATGGAAGCCGAGGCTGCTTACTGGATCAAAGCGCACGGAACCAAGCCGGTGGTCAGTTTTATCGCCGGGGCCACCGCGCCCAAAGGCCGTACCATGGGCCATGCCGGTGCCATCGTGGGAGGAGCCTCAGATACGGCTGAAGCCAAGAAAGCCATCCTGCGCGAATGCGGGGTGCATGTGGTGGATTCCCCGGCCGAAATCGGCGCTAAAATGCTGGAAGTGCTCAAAGGATAGTTTTCTTTGCAGATATAAAAACAGCCGGGCCGGAAAGCCTGGCTGTTTTGTTAGATAGCTGCCGGATTACTTTTTCCGGTTTTCTTCGCTGAATTCATACGCGCCGATATCTGGCGCCGTGTCAGCGGTGCGCAACCTGCCGTCAATATCCTCCTGCAGATTGATAAACGAACCGTTAAGCACGCCGGCATTCCCTTTGTTGATCAGGGAGGAGACCAGCGTGTCGGGTTGGTACAGTGCCTGATAAGGATCGCGGAACCAGGGGTTCTGATTTTTCAGGGAGCCGGGGAACTTTTCAGCATCTTCGATATTGGCTTCTGTTTTTAAAAGGCAGTTTTCGAAACGGTAGTTGAAGACCCCGCCGCTGCTGTGTTGGTCGAAGGTGATTTCTTCATTTTTCTCCCCGTAAATGGCGCAGTTGCCGAAGTAGGCCTGCTCCAGCGGCCTGAGTTGCACGGCCCCCGTGAAGTCAATATAGTAGTTGTTCAGTACCAGCGCGGTTTCCCTCCTGAATGACTTATTCCAGAAATTGCCGATGGTGCAGTGCCTGAAATCGTAACGACCGCCAAGCGTCAGGGCCAGTGACCGGGCCCCGCAGTTGCCGATCACGCAGTTTGCCGCTTCTATGGTGGTTCCCTGACCCAGTATGCCGGTTTTGCTCATATTGTAGATCAGCGAGTTGCTGATTCTCAGGGTAGGGTTGGGCGAATTGCCGGTGGTGTCGGCATGGATGCCCACTTCACCGTTGCGGATAACGGCATAATTAAACTCGTTGTTGATGCTGCCTGCATAGAGCCAGATGCGTCCCCACTGTCCGGGGATATCGCGGTAGTAATCTTCCAGCCTGTCGCCTTCAAAAATCACCGGATTTTCGCGGGTGCCGTTCACTTTGATGGTAGCATCGCGGTAAACCATCAGGATGGCCCCGCTGTGCAGGTGTACCCTGGCGCCCGCTTCCACCGAAAGGGTGTAGAGTGAATCAACGATCAGGTAACCGTAAATGACATGCGGCTTCTCCGGGGTGAACACATAATCGCTTCCGATAATCCCGTTTCTGTAAAAATAAGCATCCTGTCCCCAGGCCACCAGCTTCACATCCTGAATATTACCGTTGGTGGTAAACACGATGCTGTCATTCTGAATCAGTGGGGCATTGGCCTGGTTGGGGTCTATCGTGACTTTAACAAAAACGAAAAGGGAGTCTTTACCGGCAATTTCAAGATCCCTGATCTCCGTGGCAGCGATGCCGTCGATGTTCATCCTGAACGGTGAACTGCTGCCGCGCGCAAGCCTTACAGAGCTGACGTTGACCTTGTTGTCGGAAGGATTGTAGATCATAAACACCCTTGTGGAAGACCCAACAGTGGTGAATACTGTGTCGAAAAAAACGGTATCTGCTGAGAATGACAGATTCAGATCCGGATTATTGTCAAATTTATCGTCTTTCTGACAGGATGCGAAAAAAAGTAAAGCAAACACCGGTAACAACCCGGCCAGGAATCGGTATCGTTTCATGAATTCGGTTTGATGTTGCAAAGGTAACGATTCAGCCGGTACCTGTATTGTTCTATTGCATGGAAGTGGTTGATTTCCTTGATTAACATATCTTGGCGGGCAGACCGTGAATTATTTCCGGGATCCCTGGTAATTCAGCTGCTGAAGTTGCCGGTCGCGGTACTGGTTCTGAAATATGCCAAAGCTGAGCCGGATACTTACCACGTGCCCCTTTTTATCAAAGAGCTTGTTCAGGGTATAATCAACCATATTGTACCTTGCCTGAACGGCAAGGTAAGAGCTTTTGGCCACCGGAAAGCGGTAACCTCCGCCAATGCTGAAGTTATAGCTGTTGGCCGAGGCTGTTTCCTCCTCATCGTTGCCGTCGGTATTGAACATGGTGAAACCGTCAAATCCTGCGCCGGCGGTAAAGAAAGGAGTGAAACGGATGTTCCGGAACAGGTCGCGGGTGTATTCTACAGCAATATAGCCGCCGGTGAAGTCATTGGTCAGCTCCTGAGGACCGTTTTTCTCCTTCCTTGCCAGATAGGATTCCGGGGTTTTGATAAACTTCACACCAAGAACAAGTTCGTAAAGGTGTTCCTTCATTTTGAGGCCGTAGGTCATCCCCAGCTCGGGATGCATGCCCATGGATGCAAGCGGCCCGGTGGGGATCCAGGTGCCGCCATAAAATGAAAGGCTGAGGGAAGGCAGATTCAGCACCTTACTGAGTTCTTCATTGTAGTGCTTTCCGGGAACCGTTTCGCGATAAGGGGAAGTGGTCAGCAATTGGAAAACAGTGTCGGTCTGTCCTGAATAGAAAAGGCAAAGCAGGTATTCCAATGAACCGGGCTCATAATCAGCTTTAATTGCTGATGCCAGGTCCATCGTCCATTTATCCAGCTCACCCCCGACCGGAACATAGTCGAAGGATGACTGATAATAATTGTAAACATGGGTGTTCTCTTCCCTGATTAAATCCATGCGGCTGTCAAACGCGCGCATATACCTCAGGAAATTCTGGTCCAGCAATGATTCATCAAAATAATGCAGTTCGAGTGAAAGAAGAATATTTGTGCGGGTTACGGGCTCGGTGCTGCCGCATTTTTCACCCCAGTACGGAGTACCAGCAGCGCCGAATCCATCAGCCCTTCCTGATGGTACCAGGGAATATATTCTGAACTGTTCAGTGAAATGTCCTGGCAGGAAATCTGACGCCGCGTGAGCATATTTTCCAGTTCGTCCTGCGAATGGGCTTCCGGCGTTATGGTAAATAAAAAGGCCATGGTCAGCGCAATTCCGGCTAAAGACGTAAGTTTCATATTTTTATGCTGTTGTTGAATGTCTTTCAAATTATACAGGCCTCTATCATAAATAATGAACAGGTCATTCTTGTGACAGAGAATTTTCGCTTTGGAATACTTTACAAAGTTATGAATGACAGACGGGCTTTCAAACAATGACAGGACGTTTTTATGGATGATTTAGCAACCTGCGGGAATTTGCTGAATGGCCTACTGAATACTCAGGCAGGGCAGTCATATGTGTTATTATAATTTTTAGCGGATTCGTATGCTTGAAGGGGCTCAGAATGCAAAATGATTTTTCGACCCCGGAGGGGTCGCATGTCTGTAGAAATAAAGAATGCAAAATGGCTGCACGACCCCGGAGGGGTCGAACGTCTTTCATCTGATTTCATCGTTTTTGATCGATAATTGATGGTTTGAATATTTGAATGTAGTTTGATTAATTAATTGCTAAAACATGCGACCCCGCCGGGGTCGTGTGCTTATATTCTGATCTTTTTCTATAAACATATGACTCCGGAGGAGTCATAATTCCGATGCAAAAAATATGGCTTCATCCGCCTGAAGCTGGTCATTTGCTCTTTAGGTAAAAAGCGCAGTGATTAAGGAGTTATTAGTGCCTGATTATTTGTGCAGCCGGAGCTTTGGTGGCATCTGTTTGTTAAAGCCAAACTATAATTCTGACACATCAAATAACGATAAGGCTTCCTCATTCGAGGGATTACTCGTGAAAAGATGCGTCGGGTTGCTGTCTTTGATTAACAAAACCTTTGACCTGCTTAAAGAACATCCGGTTCAAGCCGGATCAAACACATGTTAATCAATATTATAGCCTGTTTTCCTGCCTTTATCGATGGCCGGCAACCCCTTTGTCATCCATTCCGGCGCCGGTTTTCCTTTCAGGTAATGGTCGAAAAACTGCATCATCCGGATATCCAGGTCTTTCATATTGCCTCTTTTGGCCAGGTTGTGCTCGTCGCCGTTGTAGTTCAGCAGCCAGCAGGGTTTCTGCAGCCGGCGCAGTGCGGTAAACAATTCAATGCCCTGATACCAGGGAACGGCGCCATCGGCATCGTTCGCCATAATCAGCAGGGGTGTTTCAATTTTGTCGGCCCTGAAGAGGGGGGAGTTTTCAATATACAGATCGGGCCGGTCCCAGAGGGAGGCGCCGATCCTGCTCTGGCCTTCCTCATACTGAAACTGCCTTACCATGCCCGATTCCCAGCGGATACCGCCGTAAGCGCTGGTCATATTGCTGACCGGAGCGCCCGCCATGGCCGCTTTATAAAGATTGGTACGTGTGATCAGCCATGCGACCTGATATCCGCCCCAACTCTGCCCCTGAATGCCGATACGGTCACGGTCAATAAAACCGCGGGCAATCAGATCGAGTGTGCCGCTTACCACCGATTCGTAGGCGCTAAGCCCGGGGTAACCGTCTTCGTAGTCAATGTCGGGGATAAAAACCACGTACCCGTTGCTGGTGCAGTAGGTGGGACTGATGATGCTGCGTGAGGGTTTCGGCGCGTAGTACTGGTGCAGCTGATCGGTGTATTTTTCGTAAAAATAGACCAAGGCAGGATATTTTATTCCGGGATCAAAACCGGCGGGTTTATAGAGCAGCCCCTTCTGCGGTTTACCGGCTGTGGTGGTCCAGGAAACAATTTCCACACTGCCCCAGAGGTAATTTTTCTGCTGGGGATTGGCATCCGATATTTTTACGGATGATGCAAACGTCATATCGCTTAGCCACAGGTCCGGAAATTCACTGAAACTGCTCCGCGCCCAAAGCAGGTTTTGGCTTATTTCAGCCTTAACCGGTGTGGAATACTTATACGGTCCTTCCAGCAGGCTGACGGGAGACCCTCCGCCGGCCCCTTCAAGCTTCCGGAATCCTGCATCTTTGGTTTCAAAATCAAAGCTGCTGAGCAGGAAACTGCCATCCGCGTTCTCGATGTGAGGAACTTCCCTGTCGAGGTTCAGGTTGCGGAACCGCTTGTTCAGCCTGCGTCCTTCGCCGGCAGTGAGGCATACCGGGCTGTTTTTGCCTTCCGGGTCAAGTCCCCAGAGGTCAAAGCGATCGTAAACCACGAAGAACCTGTCATCTTTCAGCCAGCCGGCGCTCCCGGCAGGCCCGGGCAGGCCGGGAACGTCATGTTCTTCATCATAAAATGCGATGTCTTTGCCTGCCGGATGGGACGTGATCTTTTTATCTTTCAGCGTCATGGTTTTCCAAAGGCTGTCGGTTTCGGAATACCATGCAATGTATTTTCCGCTGTTTCCCAGGCTTACCTGTCCTGAAATGCGCTGCAGCAACAACTCCCTGCTCCCTGTTTCATTATTGATCAGGTAAACATCCCGGTAGCGGTTACCGCGCCATGAAGCTTCCACCTGATATGGTTCACTGTTAAATCCCAGGGCAAATTTTCCATTGCCTTTAAACCCGGTGTTTACACTTCTGACCATTTCATCTGCAAGATGGATCAGTTTGCCGGTACGGGGATGATAAACGGTCAGATAGGTTCTTTTCCGTTCTTCATCCAGTTGCTTCAGCTGCTGGGGCTGTAACTGAGGATCACGCCAGTGCCAGATATCGACTGTTGCTTTTTCATCATCGGTAAGCGTGTCTTTCACTTCCGGCAGCGGGGCAGGGGCTATGCCAAAATAAAGTTTACTGCCGTCTTCCGAAAAATAGACTTTACCATGTTCGCCGGGGACAAACCCAGCCGGAAGTCTTGTGTCAGCCGTATCTGCAACATGCACAATACTTTGCTGAAAGTAGTATAAACTGTACCGCTTGGTTTTGGCAGTGTCGCTGCTGTGCATAAAAGCCACCTGACCGCCCTGCGCGTCCACGGCAAGGTTGCGGATATGTCCCGGCGCTGAGAAAAGCTGCCGCTCCGACTGTTTCTCTGTATCAAAAAACATGACTTCTGAAACAGGGATGCTGTCGGGTTTGTAGGTAGCATAGATGATACTTGTGCCTGTTTCGCTGATCACCGCCTGGGTAACCTGCTCATGGGTAAATATCAGGCTGTCAGCCGGGTAAATAATTTTTAACAGGTATGTTTCTGTTTTATCCTTCTTTTTCTTTGGTGAAACCTTCTTTTTCACAGCCACCGTATCGGCTGAAAGTGTATCGTTTACTGCGGTATCTTCCTTAGGTTCCGGTTTGTCGATCAGGGCAAACATGGTTTTCCCGCTTTTTGCCGGTATACCGAAAGATTTCAATCCGGGATAAATGTACCTTTTACCGTTGAGGGCGTATACTAGCAGCGAATCTTTGGGCAGTTCATCCTTTTTCTTTCCGTCAAGCCTGGCTTTTCTTGTTTCGCGCAAAAACGGACGGATGCGGCAGGCCAGGAAATCTTCTCCAGGCGAAACCTGCGCCCCCCCGGCCCTTTTCAGGGTGTCATAGGCGTCTGTCGAAGGGTAATGGATGATTAGTTTGCCATCGCCGTACTGCGGGTTTTGCTCAAAATACACCAGTTTGCCGGTAGCGGAAATGCCCGGTTTATCTATGCTATGCCAGGTGTCGTAAACTCCCGGATGCAAGGGCACGGCATCCTGGGCGGCAATGCGGACAAGCGGCAGAAAAATCAGGGTAGTAATCCAGAGCACAGGGCGGATGATTGACTTCATTCGTGGAGTGTTTAAAATTCGGGAGCTAAAATAACTTCAAAATTTGATACGCTGCAAATCAGATTTACCAAACGGTTAAAAGGTTGGAAAAAGTGAATTGTTTGCAAATAATGTTAAAAAGTTGAACAAAAAGCTGTAGTCCTTGTTTGTCGGACTGATTTCGTCAAATTAAACCGTAGTTTTATTTGTTTTGGCGATCATTTTTTAGCATCTTTGCTAAGAAGTATTTTTTACAAAGGTTCAGGACATTTTTATATCATTTTGCCAAATTCGCAGCTATGAGTTATATCACTTTTGAAAAAAAACAGCTGGTAAACCTTGAATACAGTTTGCCCATAGAGCTTCTGAGAACAAGCCGCGAAGGGGCATATGCAAGTTCGACCATTATTAACTGCAATACCCGCAAATATCATGGTATGCTGGTGGTTCCGCAGCCGGCGCTGGATAACGGAAACCATGTGCTGCTTTCTTCGCTGGATGAAACGCTGATACAGCATAACACTGAGTTTAATCTCTCTATCCGCAAGTATCAGGGAGAAACATTTGCGCCCAAGGGACATAAATACCTGCGTGATTTTACCACCGAACCCATTCCCATGCATACTTATGTAGTCGGCGGAATGGTGTTTACGAAAGAGATGCTGTTTTCACACAAGGACGGACGCACAATTATCAAATACACGCTGGTGGATGCCCATTCGCCCACCATCATCAGGTTTCGCCCCTTCCTGGCTTTCCGCAATATTCACGCGCTCAGTAAAGCCAATTATGATGTGGATACCAGCTACGAAGAAATTCCGAATGGAATAAAGTTGCGCATGTATCGCGGATATTCATTTCTGCATTTGCAGTTTTCGAAAGAGCCTGAGTATGTGCATGTCCCTGACTGGTATTATAATATCGAGTACATCCGGGAAAAGGCCAGGGGGTATGATTATCTTGAGGACCTTTATGTGCCGGGATACTTTGAAATGCCCATTGCCAAAGGAGAAAGCATATATCTTTCGGCAGGAACCGATCCGGTGAACCCCGCGATGCTGAAGAAACTCTATAACAATGAAATCAGCAGGAGGGTTCCCCGCGACAGTTTTGAGCATTGTCTGTTGAATGCGGCCCAGCAGTTTATCATCAGGCAAGGGAAAAAGGTGGAGGTAATTGCCGGTTATCCCTGGTTCGGGCGGTGGGGGCGCGATACATTTATCTCTTTGCCTGGCCTTGCCATGGTAGCCGGTGAGCTTAAACTGGCCAAAGCGGCCATCGACAACATCCTCCCTGAAATGCGCGGGCCTTTGTTTCCTAATAAGGGTATCGGCGAACATGCCATTTATAATTCAGCAGATACGCCCCTCTGGTTTTTCTGGGCGCTGCAGCAATACGGTATTTTTTCCGGATCCAATGACGGCATCTGGAAGGAATACGGTAAAAAAATGAAAACCATCCTTGAAGGATACCGGACGGGGACATATCATAACATAAAAATGCATGATAACGGACTGATCTTTGCCGGTGAAGCCGGAATTCCGGTGACCTGGATGGATGCGGTGGTGGAAGGAAAGCCGGTGACCCCGCGTATAGGTTATGCTGTGGAGATCAATGCATTGTGGTACAATGCCCTGATGTTTGCGCTTGATTTGGCTGACGAAGCCGGCGATCGCACTTTTGTAAATGCCTGGAAACCCATAGCGGATGCTTTCCCGGAAGCTTTCCTGGATAATTTCTGGGTTGAAAGCCGGGAGCATCTGGCCGACTACACCCACGGTGACTACAAAGATATTTCCATGAGGCCAAACCAGGTGTTCGCAACCTCTCTGCCTTACACGCCGCTTACCGAGGAAATCAGAAATAAAGTGCTGGAGCGCATAAAATCTGAACTGCTTACTCCCAGAGGCCTTCGTTCATTATCACCCAAAAATCCTCTGTACAAAGGGACTTACACCGGCAACCAGACCCAGCGGGATATGGCTTATCATCAGGGATCTGTATATCCCTGGCTGCTGGGGCATTTTGTGGAAGGATACCTCAGAATTCATGGCAAATCTGGTTTGAAAATGGTAACTGACCTTTACCGGGGTTTCGAGTCCGTGATGAATGAACACGGTGTCGGGACCATCTCCGAGGTTTATGACGGGGATCCGCCACACAAACCGGGCGGAGCCATTTCGCAGGCCTGGAATGTGGCAGAACTGCTCAGAATCAACTGGTTGATAAGGACTTATTCAAAAAGCAAAAAATAATTTCTCGGTTTACATTTTATTTAAAGAAGGGATCTCAATTTATGAAAGTATTGATGTTTGGCTGGGAATTTCCCCCTCATATAACCGGAGGACTGGGAACTGCCTGTTTCGGGATGACCAAAGGCCTGCTGAAAAACGGGGTGGAAGTGCTTTTTGTGGTTCCCAAAGCATATGGCGATGAAAGTCAGGAAGCCGTCAGGCTGATCAATGCGAGTGATGTCAGCATTGATATCCGTAAAACAGAGGAGCTTGAATTCTGGAAAAACATTACTTATCTGGAAGTAAATTCCAGTCTGGTGCCTTATGTTGGCCCGGAGGCTTTCGACAACCTGATGGAAAGTGCGGAAAAGGTCACCACCCTCAGTGAGGATTCCATCTTCAACGCCCGCTATACCTTCTCGGGTAAGTATGGGGAGAATCTGCTTGAAGAAGTTGCCCGATATGCACTGGTTGGCGCACAGATTGCCCGTGATTCTCAGTTTGATGTCATTCATTCCCACGACTGGCTGACCTATGCGGCGGGCATTGCAGCAAAACAGGCTACCGGTAAACCACTGGTGGTGCACATGCATGCAACGGAGTTTGACCGCTCGGGCGAAAATGTGAACCAGCGGGTTTATGACATCGAGCGCTCCGGTATGGAGGCTGCAGACAGGGTGATTACGGTAAGCAATCTTACCCGCAATATTGTGATAGACAGGTATGGCATTGACCCGGCAAAAGTCATTACCGTGCATAACGCGGTTGAACCAACCGAACAGATTGACTTCAGTCAGGTTGAAAAACATGTGCCGGAGAAAGTAGTGACCTTCCTGGGCCGGGTTACCTTTCAGAAAGGACCGGAATACTTTATTGAGGCCGCTTACAAGGTATTGCAGCGCGATCCAAACGTACGTTTTGTGATGGCCGGGACCGGCGATCTGCTTGAAAAAATGATCCGCCGGGTGGCGCAGCTCAGGATATCAACCAGGTTTCATTTCACAGGATTCCTCCGGGGCGAGAATGTCGACAGGATGTTCGCCATGAGCGATGTTTACGTAATGCCCTCTGTTTCAGAGCCTTTTGGAATATCCCCCCTTGAGGCCATGCGCTCCAATGTGCCGGTGGTGATCTCCAAGCAGTCAGGTGTGGCGGAGGTGCTTCAGCATGCCCTTAAAGTCGATTTCTGGGATATTGACGCCATGGCTGATGCCATCTACGGTTTGCTCCAGTACAAGAGCCTGCCCCGTATGTTCTCAAAATATGGGGCCCAGGAAGTTAATAGTCTGAAGTGGGAAAATGCCGCAACGCATATCAAACGTGTATATGAACAGGTTTGCTAACCAATTATTCATGAAAAGCTAAACACAGGATATTATGAGGTCAATTTGTCTTTATTTTCAGGTACATCAGCCCTTCCGTCTGAGAACTTACCGGTTTTTTGATATCGGAGCCAGTCATTATTATTATGATGAATATCAGAACCGTACAATTATTAAACGGGTTGTTGAACGTTCTTATCTTCCGATGAACGAACTATTGCTGGGCCTCATCAAAGAATACGGAGCCAGGTTCAGGGTCAGCTTCTCCATATCCGGCATCGCGCTCGACCAGTTTGAACTTTACGCGCCTGAAGTTATCCGGAGTTTCAGGAAACTTGCTGATACCGGGAATGTTGAGTTTCTGGCAGAAACTTACGCGCACTCCCTCGTTTCACTCAAGGATGCAGAGGAGTTCCGGTCGCAGGTGAACAGACACGCTGACCGCATTGAACAACTTTTCGGGAAACGCCCGACCGCATTCAGAAATACCGAACTGATTTACGCCGATTTTATCGGTCAGCAGGTATATGATATGGGCTATAAGGTCATGCTTACCGAAGGCGCCAAACATGTACTCGGCTGGAAAAGCCCCAACTTCCTGTATTGCAATGCCGCCAATCCGAAATTAAAATTGCTGCTGCGCAATTTTCAGCTAAGCGATGATATTGGTTTCCGGTTCTCAAATCATAGCTGGATAGAATGGCCGCTGACTGCCGAGAAGTTTACAGGTTGGCTGGCCGCATTTGATAAAAATCAACAGGTGGTGAATATAGGCCTTGACTATGAAACCTTCGGAGAACATCAGTGGCAGGAAACAGGAATTTTTGATTTCATGAAATCGCTGCCAAAACAGGTTTTCTCGTCGACTGATTTCAGCTTCGATACACCTACAGCCGTTGCCGAAAGGCTACAGCCTGTGGCTGCTGTGTCGGTGCCCGTTCCCATATCATGGGCCGATGAAGAAAGGGACCTTACAGCCTGGCTTGGTAATGAAATGCAGGATGAAGCGTTTGACAGCCTCTATGGCCTGCTGCCGCAAATCCGCAATTGCACTGACCCGGATATTCAGAAGGACTGGCTTTATCTTCAGTCCTCTGACCATTTCTACTATATGTGCACCAAATGGTTCTCCGATGGTGCCGTGCACAAATATTTCAATCCGTTCAGCACGCCCTACGAAGCATTTATCAATTACATGAATGTGCTGTCTGATTTTATCACCAGGTTGAAATCAGTTAAAATGCCTGTCATGGCTGAATCTGCTGATTTCAGTGTGCCGGATCCTGCCAAAAAGGCAAAGAAGGTTGTTGCGAAGAAAGCTGCACCCCCAAAGGTTTCAACCCAAAAAAGCGCTGCCGGGAAAACAGCACCGGAAAAGAAGAAGCCTGTTGCCCGGAAAAAGTAACCGGTAAATCTTTATTTCTGTCTGAATTCTTCTTTTAATCCGGCATAAAATGCTCCCCGCTACCGGGTACGAAGGCGATTGCAGGGGTGTCGGGTAACAGTTCAGGTTATGCTTTTACGCTACCTGCGTAATTTTTTGTATTGTCTGATTATGAGTCTTCTGCAGCAAATTCTTGATTCAAGGAAATTTATTTTACGTCTGAATTGAGTTCCGGCCGGAATCAAAACAGGATTTTCGTTTTGCAGAGGCCAACGTTTATTTCATTATTTTTGCACCGCTGAAAAAAGGCTTTGTCGTGAAGCATGATCAATAAGCCCGGAATTCAGCTTTGCTGTGTCAATCTTATGAGAAAGGCGCTGATATTTAATAATCTAATAACTTAGCATGACTGAAAAACTGAAGACACTACGACCCGATTATATTTTTGAAACAAGCTGGGAAATCTGCAATAAGGTGGGGGGCATATACACGGTAGTTTCAACGAAAGCTCCCGGAGTACAGCGGGAATACGAAGACAACTACATCCTTATAGGCCCCGACGTCTGGAAAGAAACGAACCACAACCCCGATTTTATTGAAGACCGTTACATATACCGCTCCTGGCGCGAGTATGCAGAATCCAACGGCCTTCGCCTCAGGATAGGTCGCTGGAATATCAAGAGCCGTCCGATTGTGGTACTGGTTGATTTTACGCCCTATTTTCAGCAGAAGGATAAAATTTTTGCGAAATTCTGGGAATCCTTCCAGCTGGACTCTATTTCAGGGCAATGGGATTATGTTGAGCCGGCCCTCTTTGGGTATGCTGCAGCCAAGGTTATAGAAAGCTTTTACGAGTTCAATATTTCCGCCCATGATCGCATTGTGGCATTATTCCATGAGTGGATGACCGGCACCGGTGTGCTGCACCTCCGTGAGGCGGTGCCGCAGGTAGGATGTATATTTACCACCCATGCCACGGCGCTGGGAAGGGCTGTTGCCGGCAATAATCTTCCGCTGTACGGTGAATTTGCCAGTTATCCGCCCGATGCCGCTGCACGCAGATTTGACATTGTATCAAAGTTTTCACTGGAACGGGCTGCAGCGCAGGCCAGTGATGCATTTACCACTGTGAGCGATATTACGGCGACCGAATGCAGGCACTTCCTTGGTCGTCCGGTTGACCTGGTTACCCCCAACGGTTTCGACGATGGCTTTGTGCCGTCGCCCGCCGAATTCGGCAACCGCCGCGAAATGGCCAGGGTTAAGCTGTTACAGGTTTCCAGGGCGTTATTCAATACCGATCTGCCTGAGGATTCCATGCTCGTGGTGAACAGCGGACGGTACGAATTCCGCAATAAAGGAATCGATATTTACATCGAAGCGCTTGCAGGGTTAAACCGGAATCCTGAACTGAAACGTCAGGTGGTAGCCTTTATTACTGTGCCTGCCAATCATTCAGGTCCTTCGGCTGAGCTGCTGAAACGGCTGAATGAACCCGATTTCAGCAATCCTGTTGAAGGAGTCTACCTTACCCATGGGCTTCACGATGCTGAATACGATCAGGTACTGAACAAGGCCAGGTCGGCCGGATTGCTGAACAAGGCCGGCGACAAGGTTAAGCTTGTGTTTGTACCTTCTTATCTTGATGGAACCGATGGAATCTTCAATTACTCCTATTATGAATTACTGATCGGTTTCGATCTTTCAGTATTCCCGTCCTATTATGAACCGTGGGGATACACTCCGCTGGAGAGCCTTGCATTTCATATTCCCACCATCACAACATCCCTTGCAGGATTTGGACTTTGGATCAGGGAGAAAATGAAGCAATATGAGCCCGGAGCCTGGGTTATTGATCGAAAGGATAATAATTACAATGAAGTTGTAACCTCAATAACTGAAATCCTGTTTAAATTTTCAGGATTTAACGGAAATCAAACTGAAGATGCCAGGAATCTGGCCTGGCAGATATCCCGGATCGCCCTCTGGGATGACCTTGCCGGGAAATACAGGGAAGCATTTTCCATCGCATTGGGCAAGGCACAGTTGCGCGAGGAATTGTACCGCGACAAACGTCAGCCCGATATGCTGATGAGTTTTCCGCTTAAGCAGCACCAGACTCCGGTTTGGCACAAAGTGCTCGTTAAACCCGGGATTCCTGAGCGTTTTAACGGGCTGAAACGCCTGTCGCGAAACCTGTGGTGGTGCTGGAACCACGAGGCTGAAGAGCTGTTCCGCATGATTGATCCTGTACAGTGGGAAACCCTGCATCACAACCCGATCGCGCTGCTTGAATCGCTTACGGTGAAACAGATGCTGCAGCTTGAACGCAATGAAGCATTTGTGAGCAAACTCGACCATGTTTATGAAGAGTTTGAACGCTACATGAAGAAGGGCGCTGAAAAATCCAGACATCAGATCGCCTATTTCAGCATGGAATATGGTTTGCACGACACCGTACAGATATTCTCCGGCGGGCTTGGAGTGCTGGCCGGAGACTACCTGAAGGAAGCAAGCGATTCCAACGCGAATATGGTCGGCGTGGGACTGTTGTACCGTTATGGATATTTCAGGCAGAACCTTTCCATATCCGGCGACCAGATTGATAGCTACAATCCGCAGAAATTTACCCACATGCCACTGAAACCGGTGCGCAACGGTAACGGTGAATGGCTTAAGGTGTCCATCGCCCTGCCGGGACGTAATCTTTACGCCAAGGTCTGGAAACTGGATGTAGGCCGCGTACCCCTCTATCTGCTGGATGCGGATATTGACGAAAACAATGAACAGGACCGTTTCATTACCCATCAGTTATATGGTGGTGACTGGGATAACCGTTTCAAACAGGAATTGCTGCTTGGCGTCGGAGGTATCCGTATGTTAAAGGCCCTCGGATTCAACCCATCGGTATATCATTGCAACGAAGGACATGCTGCATTTATTGGCATCGAAAGGCTTCGCCTGCTTGTTCACGAACAGAAATTCTCATTTGATCAGGCACTCGAGATTGTGAGGGCCACCCAGTTATTTACGACACACACCCCTGTTCCGGCAGGACATGATGCATTCAGCGAAGATGTGCTCAGGGCTTACATACCGCATTATGCCGACCGCCTGAACCTGAGCTGGAATTCATTTATGAACCTGGGCCGTTATGTTGAGGACAAACATGACGAAAAGTTCTCGATGAGCGTGCTGGCCACACGCCTTTCGCAGGAAATGAACGGGGTAAGCCGCATCCATGGAAGGGTGAGCCGCGAAATGTTCCAGGGGATGTTCCCTGGTTACTATCCGGAGGAATTGTATATCTCGCATGTTACCAATGGCGTGCACCTGCCTACCTGGGCTTCGGTTGAATGGAAGGACCTGTATGCCCGTTATTTTGGAGAGGACTTTCTTACTAATCAGCCGGACAGGGCCCGCTGGCAGAAGATAGCTGAGGTGCCTGATGAAGAAATCTGGGCTTTAAGAAATAAGCATCGCAGAAAACTGATCGCTTACCTCCGCAACAGGCTGGGGGAGGACCTGAAACACAGGCAGGAAAATCCCAAGTTTATTATGAAAACGCTGGATAACCTGGATGATAATACACTAACCATTGGTTTTGCCCGGCGTTTTGCCACCTACAAGCGCGCGCACCTTTTGTTCACCAATCCTGAACGTCTCGCTCAACTGGTAAACAACACGGAGCATCCGGTGCAGTTTGTATTTGCCGGTAAAGCACATCCTGCTGATAAGGCCGGGCAGGATCTGATCAAGCGCATCATTGAGTTTTCGAAACAACCCCAGTTTATGGGTAAGGTAGTATTCGTCGAAAACTATGACATGGCACTGGGTGCCCAATTGGTGCAGGGGGTCGATGTCTGGTTGAATACGCCGACACGCCCGCTCGAAGCTTCGGGTACCAGCGGCGAAAAAGCCGTTATGAACGGTGTGGTGAACTTCAGCGTGCTCGACGGCTGGTGGGCCGAAGGTTACAAGCCGAATGCCGGCTGGGCGCTGCAGGAAGAACGTACATACGAAAATCAGCAGTTCCAGGATGAACTGGATGCCGAGAACATCTACAATATCTTTGAAGAGGAGATTATTCCGGCTTTCTATGATAGAAACAGCAAGGGAATTCCTGAAAAATGGGTTTCGTACATAAAAAACACCATCGCCGGAATTTCACCTGAGTTTACCATGAAACGGATGCTCGATGATTATTATAATCAGTTCTACAATAAGCTGATTAAACGCTCATCCATGCTCTTTGCCAATGATTTTGAAAATGTAAGGATGATCTCATCCTGGAAACGCAGAATTCTCCGGGGATGGGAAAGTATTGAAGTGGTCAGCGTGAATGTACCCGACTTAACGCGCAAACCCCTGCGCCTCGGCGAAAATTTTGTTGCAGAAATAGTGGTGAATGTGAATGAACTCAGCGCCAATGATATAGGGCTCGAAGTGTTGTTTGGTCACAAAGTAAATGATGAAGTCAAAAAGATTTCATTCATTGAAGAAATGGCCATTGCCGGCGTTAACGGTAATATTGTGACCTTCTTTATTGAAATCCCGACATTGCAGGCCGGAGTCTTTGATTATGCCTTCAGGTTGTTCCCGCGGCATCCCATGCTGCCGCACCGTCAGGATTTTAACCTGGTGAGATGGATTTCCGCTTCAAACACCTGATGGTTGATTGTGCAGCGTAAATTGTCTGCTTTTTATTTCAGTTCATTGAATAATAAACGAAAAAACGGATTATGAAATTACTTGAAGGAAAAACCGCACTGGTTACCGGAGGTGCCCGTGGTATCGGAAAAGCCATTGCGCTCAGATTTGCAGCTGAAGGTGCCAATGTGGCATTCTCCGACCTGAATTACGATGAAAACGCCATTGCACTGGAAAAGGAACTCGCTGCCCTGGGTGTGAAAGCGAAAGGTTATGCCTCGGATGCAAGTTCATTCGAAGGGAGTGATAAACTGATCAATGATGTTACAAATGATTTCGGCCGCATCGATGTGCTTGTAAACAATGCCGGAATTACCCGTGATAATCTGTTGATGCGCATGACCGAAGCCGATTGGGATCTGGTTATCAAAGTTAACCTGAAATCCATCTTTAATATGACCAAAGCGGTTCAGAAAGTAATGCTGAAACAGCGCAGCGGTTCCATCATCAATATGAGTTCTGTGGTTGGGCTTTCGGGCAATGCGGGGCAATCAAACTATTCAGCTTCAAAGGCCGGCCTCGTTGGATTTACCAAATCCATGGCCCAGGAACTCGGTTCGCGCAGCATCCGCTGCAATGCCATAGCCCCCGGGTTTATCGAGACTGATATGACCGCTAAACTGCCGGAAGATGTCCGCAAGGCATGGATAGAAGGTATTCCCCTCAGGCGCGGCGGGAAACCGGAAGATGTTGCCGATGTCAGCCTGTTCCTTGCCTCTGACCTATCTTCTTATGTAACTGGTCAGGTGATCAGCGTCTGCGGTGGAATGCACATGTAATTCACCATTTGGACGAAAGCCGGAATTAAAGCCGATCACCTTGGTTTTATGTATCCTGTGATGACCGGTTTCTTTACCGGATCCGTAATATTCTGATATTGACAATCGCCGCACGCATGCGGCTTTTGTTCTTTTGTGCCTCCCGGTAGTTTAATCCCGCATTTTGCTTTTCCGCTTAAGTGCTTCCTAGCTCCCCTGTAAAAAATCAATCAGGTTATAATATGATAATCTTGATTTTTTATATTTTTGTGTATCTTTAAAAAATCAGTCACCTATGAAAAAGTTAATTCTCTTGCTGATTGGCTTATTTGCCGTTGCCAGCGCCATGCCGCAGAATTGTGAAGCATATTTTCCAATGAAAAGCGGCGCATTCCTTGAAACAAAGAGTTATAATGCCAAGGGTAAACTAACCGGTACCAGTCGTCAAACCATTCTTTCGGTGAATGAAACGGCTGATGGTACAGTTATCAGGGTGAAAAGCGAACAACTTGATGAGAAAGACAAGCCTGGTTTTGAACAGGAACTTGAAATGAGATGCAAGGGCGATGTGTTCTATATGGATATGAAAAATTTCCTGGATCCTTCAACCATGGGCGGCATGAAAGAAATGGAGATGAAGGTTGACGGCCTGGACCTTGAATATCCGGGAATGCTGCAACCCGGACAAACCCTGAACGATGGAAATATTCAGATCAGCTTTGTGTCTTCGGGAATGACCATGATGACCATGTCGGTTAAGATTTATAACCGGAAAGTTGAGGGCATCGAATCTGTGACCACTGCCGCCGGAACTTTTGAGTGCTACAAGCTCTCTTTTGATTCTGAAGTGAAAACGATCCTGAAAATGACCACTAAATCAGTGCAATGGATAGCCAAAAATGTTGGTGCAGTGAAAACTGAGACATACGATAAGAATGGTAAGTTGTTAGGAACTACAGAACTGACGGATTTCAGGCAATAAAGTATTACGATAATCAGGTCAGGGTTGCACCCTAAAGCCGGGATGCAGCCCTGATTGTATAATGGATAAGCCGCAACTGTAAATGATGTGCGCTTTTTTCAGAAATTTGCAGTTGCTATGATCAATCCTGCTATCCCCGGTTTTCAACTTATCTCCGGATATCCTCTATGGTTTGTCCCATTATGTCTGCTGCTCGGTGCCGGAGTTGCATTGGTGCTGTATTATAAGAACACCTCTGAGGATTTCCCGCGTTCGCTGGTGATTTTCCTTTCTGTATTGCGGTTTCTTTCGGCCTCACTGATTGCTTTTCTGTTGCTGTCTCCAATGATAAAAACCATTTCCCGCACCACTGAACTGCCCGCGGTGATCATAGGAATTGATAATTCCAGGTCTATGGTTCTGGGAACTGACAGCTTATTCCAGCAAAACCAGCTGCCTTTGATGCTCTCGCAACTGAGAGAAGAACTAAAAGGCAGGTTTGAAATCTATAATTATGCCTTCGGGCAACAGGTAACAGAAAGTGAAGTTGCAGATTACCGGGATGAATTGTCTGACATAGCTTCTTTCTTTTCAGAGATCAATGCCCGTTTCTACAACCGCAATGTAGGTGCAGTTGTACTTGTATCAGACGGAATCTACAATTCGGGCAAAGATCCCCTGTATGCAGCGCGTGATGCCGCTTACCCGGTTTATACCATCAATGCCGGCGATACCACTGTGAAGCGGGACCTCATCATTCAGCGGGTTAATTACAACAGAACCGTATTTAAAGGGAACCGCTTTCCGGTTGAATTGGTTGTTCAGGCACGTGATGCGGGAGGAATGAGTGCTGAAATGAAAGTAACTTCCGAAGGCAGTGATGTTTATTCAACGAAACTTGATTTTTCATCAGATAATCAGGTTCGTACAATCTCATTTTCAACAGAAGCCAGAGAGCCAGGTATTAAAAAATTCAGGATAACCGTGGATGCTGTTGAAGGAGAAATCAACAAAGCGAATAATATACGAGAAATCTTTATTGAAGTTAAGGAAGGAAAACAAAAGATCGCTATCGTCGGCAACGCCCCTCATCCTGACCTGGCTGCCCTGGAAAGGGCGATTGACAATGGTAACAATTTTGAAGCGGATCTCTTTTTTGCCGATAACCTGAAAACGGACCTTTCCGGATATAACCTTTTTATCCTGCATCAGGTGCCATCATTGACCAATGCAGCAATCGGCCTTACAACAGCATTGGCCGGACAAAAAGTTCCGGTGTTGTTTGTGTTGGGGTCTCAGTCTGATATCCCGGCTTTTAACAGACTGAAAACCGGTTTAAGTTTAATCGGACAGGGAAAATCAGGTAATGAGGCGCTGCCCGTATTCAACAAGGATTTTACCCTTTTTGTTACGCCTGAACATATCACTTCCCTGCTAACGACGGTTCCGCCGCTCCTGAGCCCTTTTGCACAATACCAGCAGTCAAACGCGGTTAATGTGCTGGCATACCAGGGTATCGGGTCAGTCAGCTCCGGAATGCCACTGATCCTCTTCAGTCAGATTGCCGAAATCCGCTACGGCGTTATCGCAGGAGAGGGAATCTGGAAATGGAGATTTCACGATTATCAGGTTAACGGGAATCACATTGCATTTGATGAATTCACGGGTAAGCTTTTACAATACCTCTCCGCCGAGACAGACCGTAACCGTCTGAAACTGACCTGGAGAAACACTTATGCTGAAAATGAACCAATTGAGTTCAACGCATTGCTGCTGAATGAAAGCGGGGAAATGGTCAATGATCCGGAAATCGATCTCACCATAACGGGGGAAGATGATAAAGTCTATGATTTCACATTTTCAGCCATGAATGAAGGTTATTACCTCAATGCGGGCAATCTTCCACCGGGATTATACCGGTTTACAGCCACTACAGGTTCCGGTGCCGCTGCATTGCGGAGGGACGGGAGTTTTACTGTAACAGCACTCAACCTTGAGGATATAAATACAATTGCCAATCATCGCCTGCTGAATGCCATAGCAGCTCAAACCGGAGGAAAATCATTAAAACCGGAAGAGACCGGTGAACTTTTACCTCTGCTTAACAGCAGAGAAGATGCAAAACCTGTAATTTACTCGCGAAAGCACTTCACTGACCTGATCAGCTTCATTCCATTGCTGGCACTGATTATTCTTGTTCTTGGCACCGAATGGTTTCTGCGCCGATTTAATGGTAGTTATTGATGCCCTGTCGCGTTCAGCGAAAAGGAGTTTGCAAGCCGTTTTGTGATTATAGTTTGAAGTGTGCTTTTAGATTTAACCCGTTTTCCCGTTTATGGACAACCTGGTTTTCTTACTTCTTCTCGGATTGGTAATTGCCGGATTTGTTCTTGAGCAATTGCTTTCCTTTCTCAACAACCGGTCACGGGCAAATGATGTCCCCCCTTCGATGAAGGAAATATATCCCGGAGATAAGTATTTAAAATACCGAAGTTACAGACAGGAGTCCTACCGCTTTGGCGTGCTGTCATCCTGGTTCTCTTTCCTGCTGATAATGATAATGTTATCTTTTGGATTTGTAAAGCTTGATGAATGGGTCAGTACTCTTTCTGACAGTGCATTACTGCAAAGCCTGCTTTTCTTCGCTGTACTTGGATTGGCGTCAGACCTGTTGTCCACGCCTTTCGATGTTTATGATACTTTTGTCATCGAGCAGAAATGGGGATTCAACAGGATTACTCCGCGGCTTTATATCAGCGACAAGCTGAAATCATGGCTGTTGGGGGCCATACTTGGCGGAGGAATGCTGAGCCTGGTAATATGGCTATACACCCTGGCCGGAACCTCCTTCTGGTGGATGGCCTGGGTGGTCATTTCACTGTTCTCTGTTCTATTTACCCTCTTCTACTCTTCGCTTATTGTGCCATTGTTTAACAGGCAAACCCCGCTTGAAGAAGGTGAACTCCGGTCAAAACTGAATGAACTTGCGTTCAGGACCGGTTTCAATGTCGCAAATATTTTTGTAATTGACGGATCGAAACGGTCAAGCAGGGCAAACGCCTATTTCTCGGGATTTGGTTCGCGCAGGCGGATTGTTTTATTCGATACGCTGATTCAAAACCATACTGCGGATGAGATTGTGGCTGTGGTGGCCCACGAAACAGGGCATTACCGTAGGAGGCATATTCAGAAAGGACTGTTTTTTTCTGTCCTTCAAACCGGACTGATTCTGTTTCTGTTCTCCTTAATTATTGATAATCAGATAATTTATAAATCTTTGGGAAGTGAACGGATGCCTTTTCATCTTGGGTTGATCGTTTTTTTAGTTTTGTACAGCCCGGTTTCCGCAATTATTTCATTGGGCGCAAATTGTATCTCGCGACATCACGAATTTGAAGCTGATTACTTTGCAAAATCATTTGCAGGCGGGGCTTCACTTACAAAAGCCCTGCGAAAACTGGCATCGGAGAATATGGCCGACCTGACTCCGCATCCCCTTTATGTCTTCTTTAACTATTCTCATCCACCGTTGGCTGAACGGTTAAAGCGGTTAGAGTAATGCTAATGTGATTATTTTCCCAGCGAAGACCTGAACATGTTGGCTGTCATAAACGCCAGTGTCTCAATTGAATCAATTTTACGTGCGCTGTTGAAATCGCGCGTGGCTGACCAGCTGTTTCCGGCTTTCTGGTTTGCATGGCCCCGGTAGAGATAGGCCCAGAGGTTATCGGGACTCAGATCAAGGCAAACCGTAAAATCTACAATGGCACCTTCGTAATCCTTGATAAGCAACTTGTTGTATCCGCGATGAAAATAGGCCGCAGAATAGGTGTTGCTTTTATTGATGGCCGCATCGCATAATGCGATAGCCCTGGTGTATTGTTTCTGCTCCGTAGCGTTTATGGCTGCTTTAAGATAATCAGAAGCATCCGCCTGAGCCGATGCTGAAATGCTGACCAGAATTAAAAGTGGAATGATTATGGAAAAGTATTTTCTCAACATAAACAACAGAAAATAGATTAATGTAAAAGTAATCAGAAATTCAATAACTGCAGAAAGCTTTTTTTGCCCGGTAAATACCCGGTTCTATTGCTGTCGGTGCATATCCTCAATTAGCGACATTTTTATGACGGATAAACCGATTATAAGTTACATATTGATGGAATTTTGGTGAGATTATCGCCGTAAATTGCGGTTGTTTTGGAATGATGCCTTTTTTGAACTGAATTTGCGTTTGCCTTATGTATGAAATTGAAATACAATAATATAGTGCCTTTATTTGTTAATGCGCTGAAGCGTATCGCAAAATTTTTCTACCGCTTATATATCAAAATGCCGGGCAGGGAGATGAAGTGGTGGAAGAAACTGCTTTTATGGTCCGGAAGGGTTGTACTGTATCTGCTTACACTGGCTCTGGCCGTTGATATCAATCTTTTCGGTCTTTTCGGGTCATCTCCTGAATTATCGGACCTCAGAAGTCCCGAAATGAATATAGCTTCAGAACTCTATGCGGCGGATGGTACCCTTATAGGCAAATATTATCTTGAAAACCGTTCACCTGTAGATTTCACCGAACTTCCTCCTGATCTTGTAAATGCACTGCTTTCTGCAGAAGATATCCGTTTTTATAGTCATTTCGGGATTGACCTCAGGGCAACGGTTGCCGCTTTCTGGAGTACGGCAAGGGGAGACAGGAGAGGCGGAAGCACCATTACGCAGCAACTTGTCAAGAACCTCTATAAAACGCGCGACAATCGGAGCAAAGGATTACTGCGAAATGTATCCGGCATCAACACGGCCATTTACAAATTAAAGGAATGGATAAGTGCCGTTAAGCTGGAATATTACTATACTAAGAACGAAATTCTTACCTTGTATCTCAATACCGTTGATTTTGGAAGTCTTGCTTTCGGTATTGAAGCGGCATCACACACTTTTTTCGATAAATCACCCTCTGAACTCCGTACTGAGGAAGCTGCCTTACTTGTCGGACTTCTCAAAGCGCCGACCTATTACAGTCCGGTTTTAAACCCGGGAAATGCCCTAAGGCGCAGGAATAACATTCTCGCTCAGATGGAACAGTATGGCTTTATTGATCTGAAAACCAAAGATTCACTGGTAAAGCTGGATTTGAATCTGTCGTACCGGAAAGCTGGGCCTGAAAAAGAGGAAACCGGCTATTTCAGAGAGGCGGTCGCCCGCAGTCTTGAGGATTGGGCCCGTACTTCAGGATACAATATTTACACCGACGGACTTAAAATATACACTGCACTTGACCCATTGTTGCAGCAATATGCCGAACAAGCTGTCCGCTTACATATGAAGAATCTGCAAGCAAAATTCTTTGAACACTGGAAAGATATGAACCCCTGGGTTGACAGTGATGGCATGGAAATTCCGGATTACCTGGAAAAGCTTGCCGTTGAAACTCCGCATTATGAGAGTTTGTATGCCATGTTTTCAGGGAATGCTGATTCGGTCAGAAAATATATGAACCAGGCGAGGAGGATGAAAATCTATACTTCATCCGGTAGCAGGGATACGCTGCTGAGCCCGATGGATTCTTTAAGGTATTACCGTCACCTGCTGAACACGGGTTTTGTCAGCATCGATCCCGCCAACGGGTATGTAAAAGCCTGGGTCGGTGGAATCGATTACCGTTTTTTCAAGTATGATCATGTGAACCAGGCAAGGCGTCAGCCGGGATCGCTTTTCAAGGCTTTTGTTTATACTTCCGCATTTGAACAGGGTTTAGGGCCATGCGACAGACGCGCTGATCAGCCGGTGAGTATCAGGTATACCGAAGACGGCGAGCAGCGGGTTTGGTCGCCGCATAATGCCGACTGGGTATTTACGGGACAAAATATTACCCTGAAGAGTGCTTTTGCAAGGTCGGTTAATTCAGTTGCCGTTCAGCTTACCAAAGAAATGGGCTGGGATGCAGTGATTGAAACGGCAAAGCGAATGGGAATAAAATCTCCGCTTAATTCAGTGCCTTCTGTTTGCCTGGGCTCCGGTGAAGTTACCTTGCTTGAAATTGTGAATGCATACTGCGCATTTGTAAATGGCGGCCAGCTCAACGAGCCGGTCTTTGTAACAAAGATCGAAGATGTGAACGGGAGGGTAATCTTCAGTCATAAATCGGTACCGGAGAGCGTTATTTCGGAAGAGGATGCATTTCTTATGAGTGTAATGCTCAGGTCGGGACTTCAGGAAGCCGGAGGCACTACACAGGGATTATGGGAATATGATCTTTTCAGGTATGATACGGAATTCGGAGGCAAGACAGGTACCTCTTCAGATTTCTCTGATGGATGGTTTGTCGGGGTTACCCCCAGGCTGGTCAGTGGCGTCTGGGTAGGAGGGGAGCACAGAAATACCCGCTTCAGGACCTCCCGCCTAGGTGAAGGTCTCCGGACAGCATTACCGGAATATGGAATATTTATGGAAATGGTGCTCAAAGACGAGCGCCTTCGATCATACCGGGGAAAATTTAAAAATCCTCCGGCCGGAGTATCACGAAATTATCAATGCAAATCAGCTGACAGTGACAGTGATGCTGCCGGAGCCGTTACCGGACCCGCCGGCAACGATTCATTGCCGGTTTTGCCCGTCCCCTGATGATCCGGTTCAGCTTTCAGAACGACGCCTTTTTTCGGGTTGCATATGGTAAACATCTCAAGACTTAGAACAACTGCGAATTCATGTTGTATCAAAGGATGCCTGAAGGGCAACTGGTCTGCATCCGCTTTGTATATTTTTCTTAAGTATTTAATATTCAATTTATTGTAGTCTCGTATAAGGTAAATTGAAGAATGATTATGCCGTATTTTATGTACGCATGGCTTTTATCTGTAATTTTGCACGGTTATTCAACATAGTGGCTATCCTCTTTGTTGGCATTGCAAACTTTCAAATTTCTCAGAAAATGGTTATTTCAAAAAACAAAGTGGTGTCACTTACCTATGAACTTAAGTTGGACAACGCAGAAGGCGAAGTGGTAGATATGGCGGATGCTGCACAACCGCTTGTATTTCTTTACGGAGCAGGCAATATGTTGCCGAAATTCGAATCAAACCTCGCTGAACTCAAGGCAGATGATAACTTTGAATTCACGCTGAGTTCTGATGATGCTTATGGCCCTGTGATTGAAGAAGCAGTGGTTGATCTTCCTATAGATATTTTCATGGTTGACGGAAAAATTGATCCGGATATGCTGTTTGTGGGCAATGTTATTCCTATGCAGGACAATGAAGGAAGGCCTCTGGACGGAACCGTGGTTTCCATTTCGGATGATAAGGTAAAAATGGATTTTAATCACCCTATGGCAGGCAAGACCCTGCATTTTACCGGTAAAATTCTGGAACTGCGGGAGGCAACCGCGGAAGAGATCAGTCATGGACATGTTCATGGCCCTCACGGACACCATCACTAAAGATTTATTATCCTCAGATCAGAGACGGCCGGAAACGGCCGTTTTTTATTGCCTTGTCAGCAGGAATACGGCAGGCGCCCTGGGGGGCTGATAGCCGGACTTTTTCCATCCGGCAACCGAAAGGGTGATGATTTTTTCGTCTGGCAGGGTAAGGTTGACGGCTAAACAGAGCTGCAATGTATCGCTGCAGGTGCTCAGAATTGATTCCAGCATCTGCCTGTTCCGGTAAGGAGTTTCAATAAAAATCTGGGTAGCGCCGGTCCTGATTGTTTCCCGTTCAATCTCCCTGAGTTTCTGAATCCTTTCGGGAGGCCTTACCGGTAAGTAGCCATAAAAAGAAAACTGCTGTCCGTTGAAGCCTGAAGCCATCAGTGACAGCATAATCGATGAGGGTCCCGAAAGCGGTACCACTTGTATGCCTTTGGCGTGTGCAAGTCTGACCAGTGCAGATCCGGGATCTGCAACTGCCGGACAACCCGCTTCCGAAAGAAGTCCGGTGTTTCTGCCAGACAGGGCCGGCTCCAGAAATGTTTCTATTTCCGTTTCTGAGGTGTGCTCATTTAACCGGAAGAAGTCGGTAACAGTGTCAAAATCCTTTCTGTAGCCGCATTTTCTGAGGAAACGCCGGGCTGTCTTCAGCTCTTCCACCACATAAACATCTATATGTTGTAACAGATTCAGGTTAAAAACAGGCAGCACCTGTTCCGGCGGGGTATCTCCCAGGGTGGCCGGAATCAGATATAATTTCCCTTTTTCTGGTTTCATACGGTTGTTTTAAATGGCAGATTTTCCAGATCGACGTTTCCGCCCGAAAGGATAATGCCGGTTCGTTTTCCGCTGATATTCAGTTTGTTTTCAATGATTGCAGCCAAAGGAACGGCGGAAGACGGCTCCACGATGATTTTCATCCGCTCCCAGATCAATCGCATGGCCTCAATGATGCCCTCTTCACTCACCGTAACAATGTCATCCACATTTTCCATAATAATGGGGAAAGTGAGGGACCCCAGGGAAGTACGCAGCCCGTCAGCGATGGTACGGGGATCAACGGACGGAATAAATGTTCCCGATGTAAAACTCCTGAATGCATCGTCAGCGCCGGCTGGCTCGGCGGCGATCACCCTGATATGTTTGCCGAAGTATCTGGCAGACAATGCCGTGCCACTCAGCAGACCTCCACCGCCCACCGGAGCCATAATCAGATCAAGATCATTTACTTCTTCTATCATTTCTTTGGCGGCAGTAGCCTGACCGGCAATAATGCGAAGATCATTGTATGGATGTATTTCAACAGCTCCGGTTTTGCTTATCACTTCTTTCAGGGTTTCTTCCCGTGCGGCAAGCGTGGGTTTGCAGCGTGTAATGAGCCCGCCGTAGGATTCAACAGCCAATATTTTTATTCTGCTGGAATTCTCAGGCATCACAATATTGGCTTTTATGCCTCTTCTGGAAGCTGCCAAAGCCAGCGCACCGGCATGGTTGCCCGACGAATGGGTGGCAACTCCTCTTTGGATTTCAGTGTCTGAAAGCTGGAACACTGCATTGGTTGCCCCGCGGGATTTGAATGCGCCCGCCTTCTGAAAATTCTCGCATTTAAAGAATATTTCGCCGCCGAACATCCTGTTAATAGTGCTGCACGTAAGCACTGGAGTGCGGTGAATGTAAGGCGCTATTCTGTCTGCAGCCTCCACGACCGATGCTTTGCCAGGTAACATAAATAAATCAGCGTTTTCTGTTTAGAATCTGGTCGATAATTCTGTCGGTAGCTTCATCAAGCATTTCCCATGTTTTTCTGAAATCGGCCCGTCCTCCGAAATAAGGATCAGGTACCGGAGTGTTACTCGCCGGATATGCCATATTCATAATAAAATCAACCTTCTCCATGTCTTGCTGGTTTCTGGCAACAGCAGCGACATCGGCGTAGTTGCGTTGATCCATCACAAAGATATGGTCAAATTCATCAAAGTCAGCCACCCTGAACAATCTTGCCCGGTGCCCGCTGATATCAATTCCGTTTTTTTGCGCCACTTCAATACCTCGCTGATCCGGTCTGTCGCCGGTGTGAAAAGACTCAAATCCACAGGAGTCAACTTCGGCATCAATGTTACAGTCATTCAGTTTCTTGCGCATAATCCCTTCTGCCAGTGGAGAGCGGCAGATATTGCCAAGACATACCATGAGAATCTTCTTCATACAGCAGCATTAAAAACTAACCTCATCACAGGATTCCCGGATGAGGCTAGGATGGTCATTATCAGTTAAACAATCCGGTTCAGATTTTAATTTTCTTTTCAATCTCCTCCACGTAATTCCTGAACTGTTTGTCAGTTTCGATCAGGTTATTCACGGTACGGCATGCATGCAGGACGGTAGCATGGTCCTTGTTACCGCAGTGCAGTCCGATTGTTGCCAACGATGACTTTGTGTGTTTCTTGGAGAAATACATCGCCAGTTGCCGTGCCTGAACAATTTCTCTTTTCCTGGTTTTTGAATTCAGGTGGTCCACATGGATATTGAAGAAGTCGCAGACAATCTTCTGAATGTAATCGATCGAAATTTCTTTTGAGGTGTTCTTTACGAACTTATCAATCATCTGACGGGCCAGGTCGATGGTGATGGCTTTTTTATTCAGTGAGGATTGCGCCATCAGTGAAATCAATGCGCCCTCCAGTTCCCTGATATTTGTGGTAATGCTGTAGGCAAGGTACTCAATCACTTCTTCGGGCATGTCAATCCCGTCCTTATACAATCTCTTATTCAGAATGGCAATACGGGTTTCCAGGTCGGGAACCTGGAGGTCAGCGGCAAGGCCCCATTTAAAGCGGGAGAGCAACCGGGGTTCGATGCCTTTCATCTCAACAGGAGCCTTGTCGGAGGTGATTACAAGCTGATGCCCGTTCTGGTGCAGATGGTTGAATATATGAAAGAAAACGTCCTGTGTTTTTTCTTTACCGGAAAGGAACTGAATGTCGTCTATCAGTAACACGTCAATCATCTGGTAAAAATGGACAAAATCGTTCTGATTTGAATTTTTTACCGCATCAATGAATTGCTGGATAAACTGCTCGGCAGTTACATAAAGTACGGTCTTATCCGGAAAGTTATTTTTAACCTGAATTCCGATGGCATGCGCAAGGTGTGTTTTGCCCAAACCGTTCGCACTATAAATAAATATAGGATTGAAGGCTGTTTTGCCGGGGTTGGTAGCAACCGCATACCCTGCGGATCTCGCCAGGCGGTTACAATCTCCTTCAATGAAATTATCAAACGAGTAGGATTCATTCAGCTGAGAATGAACCTTAATCTTCCTGAGACCCGGGATTACAAAAGGATTGGGAATTTCTTTGGTTGAGCCTTTGTTGAGATCGATGGGCATGGAAACGGAAGGATTTGCCAACAAACCTTTGTTGCTTGTCGGAACCTGAATGGTATAAGGTGGCCTTGCATCGTTAGAGCTTTCCATGATGATGCTGTATTCAAGACGACCGTTCTGACCCAGTTCCTGTTTTATGGTTTTCTTGAGAAGATTGATGTAGTGCTCCTCAAGCCACTCATAAAAAAACTGACTTGGAACCTGAATGGTAAGCACATTTTCGTCAAGCTTAACAGGCTTAATTGGTGAAAACCAGGTCTTAAAACTTTGATAGTTGATGTTGTCCTTGATGATTCTTAGGCAATTTTCCCAGACCTCCTGATAATCTTTTCTCATTCTCCCTTATTATGCAATAATTATTAACCACTAAGAAACTTGCTATTCAGCTTTTGCGACCAGTCCGGTCAATTTGCATCTGATTGTCAGTAATTTTTAAGTTATCAGCAGTTGGACTGATTTTTCAACAAAAATCTCTTAAAAAAAGTTTAAAAAAAAATCATTTTGCTCTTGCTTTTACAGAAAAATATGTGTATCACAAAAAAGTTCAAAACGATGGATTGGCCTGTCATTCAATAGTTATTCAGTTTTTAAATATATTATTTCACTTTCATACGTTTTTCCGAATTTTGAATTCACCTGATCGGCCAATGACCTTCTTACCCTGTAAGTGAGAGAACATTCCATATCAAATTGATTATCAATGATATGAATGTTTTCTTCCTTTACAATCCTCATAACATCATTCATGTTGGCATAATTAAATTTCAACCTATAAATCTCATTTACAGTTTTTTCAACAATCCGGGCCTGGTTCAGAGCCTCATGAGTTGCAGATCTATAAGCATTTATCAGTCCGCTGACCCCCAGTTTGGTTCCTCCGAAATACCTGACCACAACAACAAGAATATTAGTCAGGTCGAAGGATTGTATTTGTCCGTGAATCGGTCGTCCTGCAGTTCCGGACGGCTCTCCGTCGTCATTCACCCTCCAGGCTGCCTTGTCGGACCCGAGTACATAAGCAAAACAATGATGCCGGGCATCATAAAACTCCTTCCTGATCGATTCAATTTCAGTTTTAACAGCAGCTTCTGAGTCTACCGGTCTTGCAAGAGCGATAAATTTACTGCCTTTCTCCTTGTACAAACCCGATGAGGGGCCATTGATAGTTTTGTATGTGTCGTCGAATAACATCCTGTGCCTGAGTAATTATAATTCCGCAATGGAAATCATCTGCCTTTTATGGCTCAACATCAACATGCGCTGTCAAACTTACTCATTTTTTCCTGCGTAAATCCTGCTTTAAGGTTTTTTCTGATGCGCAAAATCGGGAAAATGACGCTTATAAAAAGGCCATTACTCACTTATGGCTTATAAACGTATGTTTGTCAGGGAATTCGGGTAATTTTCAATCCGGCCGTAGTTCATTCCGGGCCATTGTTGAAAATGATCTGTACATATGGTCAGGTCGACGGATATCCCTGACGGTAGATCACACTCAGAGTATTTCTATGTATATTTTTCAACATTCGTCATGGGTGCCTGCTCAATAGATAATTTTGCACATGCATTTTCAAATGGCCGCAATTAACACCTTAATTTATATAGCACTGAAACGAGGTCTCTGTTCCAATGATCAATCAATACGGCGGCGAACTGGCTGCACTACTCACGGCTGTCTTCTGGACCATTACTGCACTTGCCTTTGAATCTGCCAGTAAAAAGGTTGGTTCCTTGTCGGTTAACCTGATCCGTCTATTTCTGGCCATGATGTTGCTGGGAGTTTTTGGCCTGGTGACCAGAGGCAGTTTTTTCCCTTTTGATGCAAGCAGTCATCAATGGATTTGGCTTTCGGTTTCGGGGCTGGTAGGTTTCGTACTGGGCGATCTTTTTCTTTTTCAGGCATATGTGGTAGTCGGGGCGCGCATTTCAATGCTGATTATGGCAATGGCCCCACCCATCGCTGCGGTCACGGGCTTGCTGCTGATGGGCGAAACCCTGGATGCCAAAAGTCTTCTGGGTATGGCATTGACATTTGCCGGGATCAGCATGGCCATCATGGCTCGCAAAGAACCGGGGGCCAGCAACGGAAAAAACCGCTTCAGCAATCCGCTCAGATTCAGGTACCCCGTAAAAGGATTGTTGCTTGCTTTCGGAGGCGCAGCAGGGCAGGGAGTTGGCCTGGTGCTGAGTAAATACGGAATGGGAGATTATGATGCCTTCGCTGCGACGCAGATCAGGGTGCTGACCGGTGTGGCCGGTTTCGTCCTTGTTATTTCAATATATGGTGGCTGGAGCAGAGTGCGTGAAGCGCTGATGCATAAACCGGCCCTGAAACGACTGAGCCTGGGCGCCTTTTTCGGTCCCTTCCTGGGCGTCTCCTTTTCGCTGATTGCCGTTAAGTACACCTCTTCCGGCATAGCCTCTACCATTATGTCTATCGTACCGGTTCTTATCATTTTTCCTTCCGTGTTGATTATGAAGGAGAAAGTAACCTGGCGCGAGATTGCCGGGGCCGTAGTCGCCGTTGGAGGCGTTTCCCTGTTTTTTATCTGATTCCCGGGGAAATGAGATTACTGATGACTGACAAATGAGTCCCATTTCTCCTTCATTGCCCGGCTGATTTCCTGATACTCCCGTTCGCTCAGAACAATCCTTTCGGAGTCGTCCAATGCAAGGGATTGCTGCTCATGGAGTTTTCCATACCATTCCACCCCTTCGGGAAGATCGCCCGGCTTACGTGGAATAATATGCAGGTGAAGATGATCCACACTTTGTCCTGCAGCTACGCCTTCCTGCAACGACCAGTCATAGGCATCTGACCGGTAGATGTCCGTGAGAAACGAAGTAACCTTACGGGCAAAAGTAAAAAAGCCTGATATTTCTTCTTCATTGAGTTCAAACAAGCTGCCGGTGTGTTTGTCCGGAATGATAAGGGTATGTCCGGGAAGTATGGGAGAATGGTTGTATAATGCGGAAAAGCCGTTCTCGGTGGCAAATATCTGCGCAGTGACATGTGAATCGCAAAATGGGCAGTCTTTTTTCATCAGTAATAGTGTGTTTTAACATTGGGTTCGCGGAATGACCTGTATTTCAAATCGTTTTTTCCAAGGCAGCAGGATGCAAAAGCACACCCGCTGTGGTCGCTGATTTCCGTCATCAGATGAAATGTGCAGGGCTTTTTTATACAGAAATGATCGGAACAAAGGGTGGTTTCATTGCAGCAGGAGCGACCTAAAGGCCAGAAGAAATCATTCATGACCCAGGGTTGAAAACCAGAATGAATGGCAATAATTTTTAATGCTTCAATACATGCACTTCTAACAGGCTCATCGCTTTGCATCTCAGCCCCGCTGATCAGTTTTTCCTCAAGTATCCTGTCATTGATGATCAGGCAACCCATCCTGAGCAAAACGCGTTGCATGTGATAATCCATGATGGGTACAAAGTTTTCCGGATCATTAACAGTATAAAGGCCGGAATCATATAGCAGTTTAAAAAGAAATGAGGACTTTTTTCTAACCGGATCGCCGAAAGCTTTTGAAGCAGCAAGCAATTCATAAAATCCACAGCCATTGTTCATTAACAATCCTTCACTACCTGCGAGCAGCTGACCGAATTTGCCTCCGTATTGTCTTGTAATGATTTTACAAAGGTCGTGGTATAATTCAGCCCGCTCGTCAATCCTGTCGAGCGAGGAATCTCCGGCACGGCCGTTGTCGCTGAAGGCAGACAGCAATGCCTTCCTGATGACATTTTTATTAGTTTTTGCAACTACGGTGGGTTCAAGCAGCCATGATCCTTGCTCCGCAAGGCTAAAAAAAACAGCTTCCATATAATCCCACCCGGACAGGTTTTTTTTTGCGCTGTGCAAAGCGTGTGTCTGATGGCAGATTGCCACTGAACCAAACAGCATGCATAGTTTGGTTTCTTCATGCATCCGGGCTTTAAGAAACCTTCTTTCATAAAATGATTGCCTGATCCTGAGCGTGCCGGTCAATAAACCGACAGCCCGGCAACGTTCAGGATCAGGTGTAATCCGTAAAGTCATATTAACATTAATCGAAGACAATCTTCATTTCAACCCTTCTGTTCTTCTGACGACCGGCTGCTGTTTTGTTATCGGCAACGGGACGTTCCTGTCCGAACCATTCTGTGCGGATGCGGTATTCTTCGACACCCCGGCTGATCAGGTAATCCTTAACTGCCTGCGTCCTGTTTTTCGAAAGGGTCATATTGGATTCCGGTTTCCCTGTATTATCCGTATGGCCTGAAAGCTGCACCTTCCATACCGGTTTTTGAACGAGCAATTCAGCCAGTTCGTTGAGTGCCGGGTATGAAACAGGTTTGATTACCGACTTACCGGATTCAAATTCCAGGTTGGAGAATGCCCTGTCGATGATTTCTTTTTCTTCCTTTTTGATTGCCGGGCAGCCATTATTTTCGGGTACACCGGCTATGGTAGGACAGAGGTCATATTTGTCAGAAATGCCATCGCCGTCAGTATCCGGGCAGCCCATAAATTCTTTCGGACCAGGAATCGTCGGGCAGTCATCGTCTTCATCGGGGATGCCATCTTTGTCAGAATCTGCAAACGGGCAGCCACCGAATTCCGGTTTTCCGGGTGTATCCGGACAGAGGTCTGAACGGTCGGGAATACCGTCTCCATCACGGTCGGGACAGCCATTCAGACTGGCAGAGCCCGGCTGGTCAGGGCATTCATCAAGATGATCGACAATGCCATCACCATCTGAATCGGGGCATCCGTTATATTGGGGAAGCCCGGGATGGTCAGGACACTGGTCGTCCTTATCTGCAATTCCGTCGCCATCGCGGTCAGGGCACCCCCTGAGCGCTTCGGTTCCGGCATCATACGGACAATCGTCCAGATGATCAGGGATGCCGTCAGCATCAGCATCAGGGCATCCGCGCATCTCCCAGGTGCCAGGCACATCGGGACACAGATCATTCTCATCGCTGACACCGTCATTGTCTTTGTCGCCCTTTACACTGCGGTACACAGGAATCTTGAACATTATATAGCCATCAAGCGCATAACTCTGTTTTGCCAACCTGTTATTGATAATGGTATTGGATCCTACCCATACGGGACCAAGGCGCAGGCTGAGACCTGCATTAAAGCGGTTAAACTGATCCAGATGAACTGGTATCGCAAATCCAAACCATTTGTGATCGTAACGGGGTGTAAATGTATAGGACGTAACGTAATGTGTTTTCGATATCATATTGGTTCCCTTACGAAGGGCGAAGAAAGGCGTGAAATTCAGGTAAAAACCTGCTCCAAGATTGAAGTCCGCCTGCAGGCTCAGGGACGTTGGAAGTCCCATGCTGTATGATTCATTGGTATTATCATTGAATCCGAAGCGGGCACGCAGGGTATCATTGATATCTGAAATCGAATTAATTTCCATGCCATGAATATACCAATCCCTTATGTCAGCATTAAAATCCTGGCTGTAAAAACCTTTATTGTACCTGATGCTGCCAAAATCAAGCAGAGAGATTCCCAGCCTGAAGAGATATTTATCCTTGTCACCCCTGAGCAGGCCGTCTTTACCGTCCATGGAATAGGTGAATGAAGCAATATCCGGCCGGTACTCATATACCAGGCCCAGATCGAAGCCGATCCCCGGCCCGGGAAGGCTTTTAAATGCTGGATTACCCTCCTCATCAAATGTTTCAGAGATACCATAGTTGACCTTTGACTGAAACAGTGACAATGTATCAGGGCTGTCGAGCCTGTATGTGAGGTCATTGATAAACACATAACCTGAACTCAGCCCCTGCAGGTATTTCAGGGTAGCGCCTCCTTTCAGAAAGTGTTTCTGTTTATTCAGAATTACCGTGGCATAGGTAAATCCGAACTCAGCCCAGGAGTTTGCCTGCATACTGAAGTTTGCATTGGTGAGCGTTTTCCTGAGCAGCGGTTCGTAATCAAATCTTTCGCTGAAGAGCTGTGCCAGGTCTTCCGTGATATTGTCGATGTTTAACATCACTCGTGTCCTTGAAGTGAATCCGATTGCTGAATTCTCATCAAGGTTGATCATGAATGATGGCAGAATAGCACCTGCACTCACAAACCCGTATTTATCTTTTCCGTCATACTTCCGGAAAACGTACTTATCGCCGAAATCCTCGTCCTCCCAGGTAGATGGCTTAAAAAAAGTCTTTTTGTCAAGCGCAACAAAAGTGTTGTTTGCCATCATTTCAGCACCAAAAACTGTCATGTCGAAACGGTAACGGCTATCGGCAATGGAGGCAGGTTGCAGCAACAACCCTGCAGAACCGCTGTAATTGCTCTGTGAAAACGGCAGATAACTCTGTCCGGAAAGCTGCCCGGAAGGCACAATTGCCATCAATACAACAATGTAAGTAAAGCAGTTTAAAATTCGCTTCATGAGGTAACGGGTTAAAGGGTTAATAATTAAAGGTACAAAGTTTCTGATGTGATTGGCCGGGTGTTGAAATCTTTTGATAATTGTACCGGACTAACTGATAATAGCCGGGAATCACAAATTGTAACTGCTGATTTCAGCGTTTTTATGTCTGAAGTGATGAAATGTCTTGAATAAATGAAACTGCTACAGTTCATGAAACAGAATCTGACGGCTACATTATAAAATCTTATTCATTATTGCAGCGAATACCAGCCATTTACCGACCCGGATTTACCCGGCTGCAATCAGGTAAATTGCAATGACGGAAACGGCAATCCCAACCCAGTTGATTGTTTTCAGCTTTTCCCTGAAAATAAAATAACCGGTTAAAGAAGAAAGAATAACCACACTGACGTTGAGCAGGGGAATAAAAACAGAGACCTGTACCAACTCCAATCCTTTGAGCAGATAAAATAATGAATACCAGTTTAATAAGCCAAGAGTTACTCCGGCAAGCAAATCAATGGGCTTTATTTTTACATTTTGCTTCAACAACCTGTAAACACTGATTATGGCCCCAAAAACAAAGGCAACAGCAAAAGCTGAAGCTGCATATGTTACATAGGCTGCCTCATTCCCCGCCGGAAGAAAAAAATGCTGCGTGATTTTTACGGCTGAATCATTCAATCCCATTAACAAAAAGACCGATACAGGGATAAAGATTACATTGGCCATCAGCACGAGGGCCTTATCTTTCTTCAGGGTCAGGTAAAATGCGATTAGAGCCAATAATATACCGGTAATTTTTATTGGCCCGGCTTTATCGCCGATCACAGCCAATCCGATGATAACCGGGATAATTACGGACATTCTGCTGCTGATTGCCGTCAGCGCGATGCCGGCTTTCCGGGCTGATATGGAGAACATGACAAATCCCAGAATCAGCAATGCCCCGGTAATCAGCGACATAATCATCCAGTCGGCCACAGGGGAGAGGGTTAATGTAAAGTTTCGTCCGGTATACCCGAATCCAAACAAGGCTCCTACAATGTAGTTGATCGTAATGGCCGAAAAACTGTCAATCTTATACCGTTCAAAAAGTTTAAAGCAGACCAGAATAAGGGTAGATGCGGCTACAGCAAAAAAGAGATAAATCATCAGGCTGAAATTTGCGCAAATATAGTGAATGGCACAGGACCTTACGGGTGTTATGATGTACCCTGGCGCTTAATGATCAGATAAACAGGTATACCATCGTTTATGGGTTTATGCAGAATATAATCAGGTTCAATATCAGCATAAGGCACCGGCAGATACTGTCCGTGTCCATGGCTGATAACAAGAGAGGCAGTTATTGCGCTTTTACTGATGCTTTCAGTAAATTCAGCCCCGGTCAGTTGAATAAAACTACCCAGACTTAACAGACTGCGCTCCCAGAGGACAGTTTTTCGCAGGATCAGGTTGAATAATTCAGGCAGCACTGATTCCGAGATCACAGAAAGTTCCAACAGCGTGATGCTCAGTCCAAGCACCAGGTGATGGTGATCCTGAACAATGAACCCGGTTTCGGGAAGCTGGTCAAGCAACAGGTATCTGTCCCCTTTATGGTTATCTGCAATCCTGTGAAAAGTGAACAGATCATAAACCAATGCTAATCCTTCGGCACCTGTAAATGCCGGGATATCATCGGGTTGTGCTAAACGGTGATTGTAAAAGGAATTGGTTGAGACACCGGGATTAACCTTTTTGAAAAACTTATCAGAAAGGCCAGTTGATTCATCCTTTTCAGTCCTGCAAATAAAAACCGCTTCGGAAATCCGGTCAGCAGTGTCTTTCGCAATGCCTGTTTCCATCAGCCAAAGCGACATCAAATCTGTTGGAAATGGATTAAGATTCAGATAGAAAAAAACAACCGCTGTGAGCAGCTCATGGTTCTCGGGTCTGGTCAGGGAATATTCATTTACCAGACCCGACAGGGGAACAAAAAAACTGCATTCCTTCAGCAAACCAACCAGTCCTTTGGGGGTGTATATCATTGAACCGGACAATAATCCCGCCGGAGCCGAGCTTAAATCCACCAGGGAATAGCTCAGATTGTCAGGCAAAAATTGTCTGATCAGGAGGGATGTTCCCTTAATTTCATCCCTGATCGCTTCCGGCACAGTAAT
This sequence comes from Lentimicrobium saccharophilum, assembly GCF_001192835.1. Lineage (NCBI taxonomy): Bacteria > Pseudomonadati > Bacteroidota > Bacteroidia > Bacteroidales > Lentimicrobiaceae > Lentimicrobium > Lentimicrobium saccharophilum. The sequence goes on along the minus strand of NZ_DF968183.1, from coordinate 452,875 downwards.
AGAATGATGGCCGGCATCTATATTATATTCTGTTTCATTCAGGAAAAAACCAGCCATAAACGGTATTTAATTGACAAAGTTATCAAATCAAAATACCCCGAAAGAGAAAACCAGTTATTATGATGGATTTTTCGGATTAATTTTGTCGTTTTAATGAACAGTATGACAAACCGGGAACTTGAAAAGCATCTGTTTAACTCAATAGTGTCAGTCTACGGAGAAAGGGAAGCACGGGCAATTCAACGCTTTCTTTTTCGTGGGCTGCATGGCCTTTCTGATGCAGAATGGTTGTTAATCAGGAACGATGAAGCCACGTCTGAATTTGAATCCGCTGTAAAACAAGCGATTCCGTCCCTCATTCAACAGATGCCGGTTCAATATGTGGCAGGGAAAACCTGGTTTTGTAATCTCGAGTTTGTGCTTAAACCCGGGGTGTTGATTCCCAGACCTGAAACGGAAGCGCTGGTAATGCGGATTGCAGAAAAATACAGTGATTTCAGTGGCTTACGCGTTCTGGATATCGGAACCGGAAGCGGCGCCATTGCTGTCAGCCTTTCGGTACTATTAACCAGGCCCGAAATTACCGCCTTCGACATCAGCGATATTGCAATTGAGATCGCTTCAGCCAACGCTGAAAAGCATAACCATAGTGTGAGGTTTTATAAAGTTGATATCCTTGATAAGAGTAGTTGGCCCGCAGAAGATTTGTATGATCTGATTGTCAGCAATCCGCCTTATGTTAAGGAATCGGAAAAGGTTTTCATGCAGCCCAATGTGCTGAAATATGAGCCGGTGCTGGCTTTGTTTGTTGATGATCATGATGCATTGATATTTTACCGTTCTATTGCTGAATTCGCCTGGATTAACCTGAAGCCGGGCGGTTCGCTCTGGTTTGAGATCAATGAAGCGGAAGGGGATAACATCAGGCAGCTTCTGACTGAAATGGGATTCAGCCATGTGGAAATACTCACCGATCTGTCTGGTAAACAACGTTTCGCGTCTGCCATCCGGCAGGATTAAGCATATTTTATTTTATAAAGGTCAGAGCAGTTTGTCAGCAGTATATCTTAATTTTTTCTTTCAACGGCGGGCAATGGTCATTACATTTTATTCTTTCCGGCTATAAAATAAAGTCAACATTTTGAAAATCAATACAGGAATTACCGATCTTTGCAAATGGTCAGGACGGGAACGGTAAACTTTTTATTGCCCTGCTTGTTCTGATTATCAGAATTAATTGATTACGATGAAGCAAACGATTATTTTCGGAATATTATTTTTCGCACTGGCCTTCTCTGCCTATAGTCAGCAACGTGCTTACTATTATGAAGTAAAGTTGCTTGATAAGCAGTTTTCAGAGTATAGCATTGCCGAGCCGGCAAAATTTCTTTCTCAGAAGTCAGTTGAGCGCCGTTTGATACAGCAGATTCCTGTTAATGAGACTGATTTGCCTGTCAGCTCTTCATATATTAACCAGTTAAAAGACGCCGGTGCTGAGGTCATCTACAAATCCAAATGGCTGAATCTTGTGATTATCAGGGTTGATCGTCCTGAAGTGGCTATGCAGATCTCAAAGAAACCTTTCATCAGGCACATGCAATCAGCCGACCATCTTTTTGCATTGGATACGAGAAACTCAGAGAAGCCATATTTTGATAATGAGGTAATTGAAAAACCGGCTTCCAGGATCAAAGGTCAAGTTTATAAGAGTCAGGCTGCCTATAATTATGGCGCTTCATTGAACCAGGCCCGGATGATCAATATCGACCAGTTGCATGCCCTGAACTTCACCGGAAATGGAATAACCATCGGTGTGATTGATGCAGGATATAACAGTGTGGATGTGATGCAGGCTTTTGACAGTTTACGTGCACACGGACAGATTCTCGGTACGCGCGATTTTGTTCAGCCTGGCAACAATGTCTATCATACAGGCATCAGTACCCATGGTACGATGGTATTGTCAACCATGGGTGGCAACCTCCCGGGACAACTGATCGGGACCGCTCCGAAGGCTTCGTACTGGTTGTTGCGCTCGGAAGATGCTGTTTCAGAATATATCATGGAGGAGTATTATTGGGTTAATGCTGCTGAATTTGCTGATTCTGCCGGTGTTGATATCATCAATTCATCGCTGGGCTACAGTACTTTCGACGATCCCGCCGAGAATCACACATACAGTGATATGGACGGGAATACAGCGGTGGTAACAATAGGTGCGGATATGGCCGCTGCAAAGGGAATCCTGGTGGTGAACAGCGCAGGTAACTCCGGCGCAAATGCATGGCAGTATATCACAGCGCCTGCTGACGGAGACAGTGTGCTTACTGTTGGCGCTGTGGATCTGGCCGGTGCATATGCCTATTTCAGCTCAAAAGGTCCTACCGCCGACGGAAGAATAAAACCGGATGTTACAGCCCAGGGGCAACAGACAATTGTTGCCACAATCCCCTCAGGAGTGGCAGGAGGAAGCGGAACATCTTTCTCTTCTCCCATTATCGCCGGTGCCGCGGCTTGTTTGTGGCAGGCCAACCCAACATTCACCAATATGGAACTGATCAATGCAATCAGGATGAGCGCTTCTCAATCATCAGGTCCCGATAACCTCAAAGGTTGGGGAATTCCAGATTTTGTTCAGGCCAACTCTCTCCTCACCCAATCAGTAATCCATGAGCAAAAAGCCTTTCATGAATTAAAAACCTTTCCCAATCCGTTCACCTCCCGCATAAGTCTGGAAGTAACCGCAAATTATCCGATTGTTCTTGATATAAGACTGATCAATTCAAACGGCAAAGTTGTGAGCAGTCTGATCGGCGTTGAAATCGCGAAGGGTAAAAATATGGTCGCTCTGAATAACCTTGACAGTTACCCTTCCGGAATTTACATGCTTCAGGTGTCAGATGGTTATGCCGTTACAACCAAAAAGGTCATAAAATAGCGCGAAAAATTTTCTGATAGTTTTTCCTGATCCGGTTTTTACCGGATTTTTTGTATTCTTACAGAGGCACTTAAACCTGTTTTTGGTTGTCGATATCCCTTTCAGATTTCCGTAAAAAATGCTGCATGCATTCGTGATCGCTAAAATCTGTTCTAACCAGAGATAAGTTCAGGGGAGTGAGGCAACTTCTCAAGACAGCATTCAGGTATTTTTGTAATGTAAGTTTGTCCGGCCTAAACAGCTCAGGAAATTTATTGAAGAATATATAGTTGATCTCAGATCTGAAAACTTCCGGTATAAGAGCAGCTGGAGCAATATTCTTTATCCGGTCTGTTCTGGAATCGATAGAAGAATAAATTTGTTACAGATGTAAATCGTAGTTATGGATTTAGAATAGTATACAATCATAAAATACTAGAGTACAGTTGTAAAATTTATTAATGCACTTAAAATCAAATTAATAGGTAAATAACTGATCGATTAAATGAACTTATCTATATTGTGTACTAATAATATATTACAAATGTAAACTAACCTTAGACCAGGATTAATACAAGTAGCTCAATTATCTTTATTTCATTAAATAATTAATAATAAATGACATAGATATAATTATCTCTATTTAACTCTTCCAAATTGGCAATTAAATTGATATTACAGGTGTAATTTGATCTAAGTGGATTATATGCGTATATTTTTGTTTACCATTGTACCATGTTACAGAAGTTAACACGAAAATATCATTAAAATTCAGGTAACATTTGTATATGCCATAAAATTTGACTATATACTAAACAATAAAGTATAAATGACATATAGCCAGTAATATAATAGATTTATATGAAGTATCAATGCAGAAAATAACCACATTTATAATTATTAAACTACAGTGACATTATAATATATAAAACATTAATAAACTGCATTGTAAAGTGTGTTATCTGCTTTATACTTTAGAAATATCTGAATTTATTATAATTTACATTATTAACATCCGGAATATTTGAATAATTGTCAGGAAGGTTTAAATTTGTAATTTCAAAACAGCTTACAAATATGAACAACAGGATATCCATGGTGCTGAAGGCAAAAAACATCAGCCCGGCCCAATTGGCAGACGATCTGGGCGTACAACGTTCCGGCATATCTCATATCTTGAACGGCCGGAATAAACCGAGTCTTGATTTTATTCAGAAGCTGATCCGTTTGTATCCTGATATCAGTATGCAGTGGTTACTGTTTGGCGAGGGTCCCATGATGAACCCATATCCTGGACGGGAAGCTGAGCCGGTTAGAAGAGATACCGAGGTAATTCAAAAGCCTAAACCCGTGATGATGGAATTATTTGCGGACGAGACCACGGATCAGGAGAAATATCCTGTTCAGCAGAAGGAAAATACTCCCGAGCATAACATCCAAACGACTGAAAAACAGCCTGATGAAACCGGTTTAAAGGACCAGGAAATGCTAACGCCTCAGCGTGAAAACAGCAACGAACCGGACTCAAAAGAAATTAAGCCAGGTCCGGGCCTAAAAATAGCTGAGAAGTCAAGCGGGATGGCTATGGATGCTCCTGTAGAGGAGATAGTACAAAAAGTGACAGGATTTCAGGTTGGTGACCGGAAACTTGTAAAAATCGTAATGTTTTATTCTGACAAAACCTTTGCTGAATTTTTACCTGAAATGTAAGGGGTTCAGCAACGTTCCAGCGCCGAAAAGAAGAATGCGGCCTCAATGGCGGCATTTTCGTCACTGTCAGATCCGTGAACTGCATTTTTCTGAACTGAAATACCAAAAAGCTTTCTTATTGTTCCTTCTGCAGCATCGGCAGGATTGGTAGAGCCGATCAGTTTACGGTAATCGTCCACGGCATTCTCCTTTTCAAGGATTGCAGCCAAAACCGGCCCTGATGACATGAATGTTACCAGATCGTTGTAGAAAGGTCTGTCTTTGTGAATTCCGTAAAACTCACCGGCTTGTTCGTAGCTGAGTTTGACCAGTTTTATTGCCTTTATGCGGAAGCCGCCCTGTAAGATCATATCAAGGATTTTACCTGCATGCTTATTTTCATAAGCTGCCGGTTTAATCATGGTAAAAGTGAAATTGCCTGCCATAACTTATAGTTGGATTGTTTTCAGGTAAATGTACGATAATTGATTGGTTGCCCTATTAACAATATTTCTATTTTTGTGTTCGATAAAATTGTAATTATTTAAAAAACCTGCTTTGTATAAGTTTAACAGCGAGATATTTTCAGGGGTTAAAAAGCTATTGGAAACTGATGGCGAAATTGTAATCACAACGCATTACAATCCTGACGGCGATGCGCTCGGCTCATCACTTGCTTTAAGCAGGTATCTGAAAAAGAAGGGTAAAAAGGTAAGCATTATTATTCCAAATGATTTTCCTGATTTTCTGAGGTGGATGCCGGGTCAGGAGGACGCCATCATCTATTTTCATCATTCGCATAGTGCGGATGTACTGCTTGCAGATGCATCGGTGATATTTTGCCTTGATTACAATGCCATCCCGAGGGTAAACCTGTTCAAGGAACAGTTGTTTGCCGCCAGGGCTAAAAAGATTCTGATCGATCACCATATTCAGCCTGAAGATCATTTTGATTATATGCTTTCGGTTGTTGAAACATCTTCGACTGCTGAGCTTGTTTATGATTTTATAAGGGCTATGGGTGATGAACATCTGATTGATGTGGAAACCGGGGTTTGTCTTTATGTCGGATTGATGACAGACACGGGTTCATTCAGTTATTCATGCAATTATCCGCATACCTATGAAGTATTGGCTGAGTTGGTAAGGCGGGGTATTGACACAGAGCAGATTCACCGGCTTGTTTATGATACATATTCCGAAAACCGCATGCGTCTGCTTGGATTTTGTCTGAGCGAGCGGATGACCGTGCTGCCGGAGTATGCTACTGCCTACATCTGGTTAAGCAAGACTGATATGGAACGATTTCATTTTCAACCGGGTGATTCAGAAGGCGTTGTGAACTATGCCTTGTCCATCAAAGGCATCAGTTTTGCTGCTTTTTTTACTGAGAAGTCCGACAGGGTCAGAATTTCATTCAGGTCAAAAGGGAACTTCTCAGTAAATTACTTTGCCAGGGAGCATTTTGAAGGAGGAGGGCACCGGAATGCTTCGGGGGGGGACTCATTTCTTTCACTTACGGATACCATTGAAAAATTTTCCGGCCTTTTGCCCCGTTATAAGGAAGAGCTGAAACAGGCTGCAAGTCAGAGCACCATATTAAAATTGTAAGCTGAAATTTAATTTTGAATCTATGAAACCGGGATTTTTGTTTCCCTTTATAATCTTGTTGGTTATTGCATGCCAATCAGGTAAGCAGCGCGATAACACGCGGGAAATCGATCCGAAACTGGTGGAAGAACCATTGCTTCATGCCAACAGGCAGGCGATAAAGGCAGAAGAAGAGCAGATTGCAGGTTTTATCAGTCGGTACAAATGGACCATGGAAGAAACCGGGACCGGGCTCCGCTATTCGATCTATCATCGCGGCAAAGGCCCGATGGCAGAAACCGGAAAAATTGCTGTGCTGAGGTACTCTGTCAGGTTGATTACAGGCGATGAAATATACAATTCAGACAGGGATGGCCTGAAAGAATTTATGATTGGCCGAGGGGGTGTTGAGAGCGGACTTGAAGAGGGAATTTTATTACTGAGGGTCGGCGACAGAGCGAAATTTATCATACCTTCGCACCTCGGTTTCGGGCTGTTGGGCGATCAGAACAAAGTACCGCCAAAATCAACCCTGATCTATGATCTTGAACTTGTATCGCTTCATTAAATTTAAACGCTTAAATATTAAATTCAGAACAAATGAATAACAGAAAACTTGGTTTGGTGCTGCTTGCCATCGGCATGTCAGCCGTTTTTTTTGCCTGCTCAAAGCACCCCGGATTTAAAAAGGGAGAAGGCGGATTATACTATAAATTTCACGAAAAAGGGGATGATACCACTACCATGAAGGAAGGTATGATTATGACCCTGCTTATGAAATATTCCATCAATGATTCTTTACTGTTCAACTCTTCCGATATGCCGGAGCCATTTATGCTGCCGCTGGAGCCACCGACCTATAAGGGGGATATTTATGCAGCCCTGGCCATGATGAAGCCGGGTGACAGCGCTACCTTTATTACCAGTGCTGACTCATTTTTCATGAAAACAATCAGGATGCCCCAGTTGCCCGACTCAAATTATATCGGAAAAGATATCGTGTTTGATATCAGGATGCTTTCTGCCATGACCAGGGAGCAGATGGATGAGAAAAACAGGGCAGAAATGGCTCAGCTAAAGGAATCGGAAGCAACCAAACTGGCTGAATATTTATCAGCTAATAGCATTACAACTGCACCGCTTGAATCCGGACTGTATTTTATTGAAAAGGTAAAGGGATCAGGTCAAAAGCCCAAAGACGGTGATATTGTAAAAATTCATTTTAAGGTATCGGATATTGACGGTAGGGTATTTTATTCTTCATTTGACCAGGGTGACCCAATGCAGTGGGAATGTGGTAAGACCTTTGACAATGAGGGTGCCACAGAAGCCTTGAAAATGATGTCAAAAGGCAGCGAAGTTTCAATAATTGTTCCTTCGCAACTCGGTTTTGGCGAACAGGGCAGAAAGCCAATGGTCGGGCCTTACACTACGCTGCTTTATGATATCAAGATGGTAAGTTTTCAGACACGCGCTCAGTTTGATAAAGAACGTGAAGAAGAACAGAAGAAGGCTGAAGCTGAAAAGCTGAAAGCCAAAGCAGAAGAAGCCGGCAAAATCCAGAGCTATATCAAAAACAATAAGATCACGGCAAAACCCACAGCCAGCGGATTATACTATATCGAAACACAAAAAGGTACCGGCCAAAGTCCGGTTGCCGGAAAAACTGTAAAAGTCCATTACACCGGAACCCTGCTCGACGGAACCAAGTTTGATTCCTCCGTTGACCGTGGTCAGCCGTTTGAATTTGTACTGGGCCAGGGACAGGTCATACAAGGATGGGATGAAGGGATTGCCCTGATGAAGAAAGGCGGCAAAGCCAGACTGATTATCCCGTCAGCCATCGCTTATGGTGAAAATGGCCGCATGCCGACTATTCCTCCGAGCGCTACCCTGATTTTTGATGTCGAATTGATCGACTTCAAGTAAGGATACATTTCATTCAATTAAAAAAAAGCCATGACTTTCAATCATGGCTTTTTTGCTTATAAGATAAATTGAATTACAAATCGGAAGGATCAATGCGATCAGGATTAAATGCTATAAACCAGGGATTTAGCAATGACGGTTTATTATATCGCATAACTTGCATTTCGGGCCAGGTCAAAACCTTAATACCTGCATTTTCTGCTATGGCCTGGCCGGCTGCAGTGTCCCACTCCATGGTTGGTCCGAAGCGGGGATAAAAATCCGCCGAACCTTCGGCCAGGTGGCAGAATTTGAGCGAACTGCCGGCACTCAGCAACCGGCAATCCTTGTTTCGCTGCTCAATTTTTTGGATGATTCCGGCTGTTTCAGACGAAGGGTGTGACCGGCTTGCCAGCACGATCAACGGACCGGAATTCATGATTGCCGGGAGTTTGGTTGATTTCTGAAGCAAATCCGAAAAAGTGTCTTCCAGTATATCTTCCCCCGTCAGGGATTCTTCAATCCTGAATGATCCCAGGTCTTTGCTTCCGAAGTAAAGGCTGCCGGCAACCGGAATGTAGATGACACCTGCAACCGGCTGATTACCAGCCATAAGTGCAATATTGACCGTAAACTCTCCGTTTCTGTTAATAAACTCTTTCGTGCCATCCAAAGGATCAACCAGCCAGTATCGTTTCCAATTCATTCTTGTACCCGATGTTACTTCGGCGCCTTCTTCGCTCAATACAGGAATACCGGTCAGATGCAGGTCCGCGGTGATCACTTCATGTGACCTCAGATCGGCTGTTGTCAGCGGGCTCAGATCGGTTTTCCAGGTAGTTTCCCAGGAAGTGTTGTAAATTTCAAGAATTGCTTTACCCGCTTTGTATGCAGTTCTGATGGCGGTCAGCAATAAATCGGTTGTTGAAGGCAGATGCATGAATTCTAATGGATTGGTGATATAAACAATTGGCAGCCAATGTGAATAGTTCTCGTGAGCTGCACTTTCAGGCTGTGGCCATATAAATCAATTTTTAAAGGCAGGTTTTTGTGATTTTAAGTAAGGCGGTAAGAAGCAGCACGTGACATACATTGATCTGTTTCAATGATTCTTAAGCATTTCCTGCAAGGCGAACATCTCATCGCGCAGCCTGGCAGCTTCGATAAAATCAAGTTCTTTTGCGGCTTTTTCCATTGCTTTCCGGGTCTGAATCACCGCTTTCTCCAGTTGCTCTTTGCTCATATATTTTACAACAGGGTCAGCCGCGATGCTTAACGCTTCCTGTTCAATATAAGCTTTGGATGCCTTGCCGGAAGCGCTTGCCACGGCGGTCTGCCCGATGATGGAGGTCATCGATTTAATAATCTGTCTGGGAATGATATTGTTAGCCGTATTATAGGCGATCTGCTTTTCACGGCGTCGGTTGGTTTCATCAATGGAGCGACGCATGGAGTCGGTAATCTTATCCGCATACATAATCACCTTGCTGTTGATGTTGCGTGCAGCCCGCCCGGCTGTCTGGGTAAGTGACCGTTCCGAGCGCAGGAAACCTTCCTTATCGGCGTCCAGAATGGCGACCAATGAAACTTCGGGAAGGTCAAGCCCTTCGCGCAGCAGGTTAACGCCTACGAGGACGTCAAAGTTCCCGAGTCTGAGATCGCGCAGGATTTCCACCCTTTCGATGGTATCCACATCGGAATGTATATAACGGCAGTTAATATCCAGTTTAGTGAGGTACTTGGTGAGTTCTTCCGCCATTCGTTTGGTAAGTGTGGTTACCAGGGTCCGGCCGCCGGCCTCGACAGTACGGGCGATTTCGTCGAGAAGGTCATCAACCTGATTGAGGCTGGGCCTGATTTCCACCGGAGGGTCCAGCAGCCCGGTCGGCCTGATGAGTTGCTCAACGACCACGCCTTCTGATTTCTGAAGTTCAAAATCGGCAGGGGTGGCGCTTACATAGATGGTTTGTCCCGTCATTCCTTCAAATTCCTCGAATTTCAGCGGACGGTTATCCAGTGCGGAGGGCAACCTGAAACCATACTCCACCAGGGTTTGTTTTCGTGAACGGTCCCCGCCGTACATGGCCCTGATCTGCGAAACCGTCACATGGCTCTCATCAATCACTGTGATAAAATCATCCGGGAAATAGTCAAGCAGGCAAAATGGCCTGGATCCGGCGCTTCTGCCATCAAAATAGCGCGAATAATTCTCAATCCCGCTGCAATAGCCCAGTTCCCTCATCATTTCGATGTCATAGCTCACCCTGTCCTCCAGCCTCCTGGCCTCAAGTGATTTGCCGGTTTCGTTAAAATACTCAACCTGCGACATCATATCATACTGGATCTGCTCTATGGCATCTTTCATCTTTTCTTTGGAAGTCACAAAAATATTGGCCGGATAGATATTGATCCTGTCCAGTTTTTCTATAACGGTGCCATCAGATGGATTAAAAGACTCAATGGTTTCAATTTCATCATCCCAGAAAATAATCCGGACAGCATAATCGGCGTAGGCCGGAAAAATATCTACCGTATCGCCTTTTACCCTGAAGTTTCCACGGTTGAATTCTGCTTCCGTCCGGTTGTAAAGCCCTTCAACAAAAGCCCATAATAACTTGTTCCTGCTGATTTTATCACCGGTTTTAAGGCGGATCACATTATTCGCAAAATCATCAGGATTACCGATTCCGTATATGCATGAAACCGAAGAAACCACGATTACATCTCTTCTTCCCGAGAGCAGGGCTGATGTTGCACTCAACCTCAGTTTTTCAATTTCATCATTGATGGAGAGGTCCTTTTCAATATATGTGTTGGTTGTTGGGATGAAGGCTTCAGGCTGATAGTAGTCGTAATAGGACACAAAATATTCAACCGCGTTATCGGGGAAGAACTGCTTAAACTCCCCGTAAAGCTGGGCTGCCAGGGTTTTATTGTGGCTTAGAATCAGGGCAGGGCGGTTAACTTCCCTGATGACATTGGCTATGGTAAAGGTTTTGCCCGATCCGGTAACGCCAAGCAATACCTGGGCCGGATCACCACGTCTGAGTCCTTCAACCAGCTGGCGTATGGCTTCAGGCTGGTCACCGGTCGGCGTAAAATCGGCAGTTAATTTGAAATCCATGATTCAGCAGTGAATGGTTTACAAAGGTAAGACATCACGGGCAATGTGGCGAAGTTTTCCTGAGCGCCTGTTCATTGTAACTTCTGGTTTAATTACTATTATTGAAAGAGAATCTTACTTCAATGGGGTAATGATCGGAATATCCCGTCAGTTTTCTCTCGTAGGATAAAATTTTTATTTGCGGAGAAGCAAATACATGATCAATGCGGATAGGGTAGTGGCTTTCGGAAAAGGTACTTATAAATCCCTGACCTCCTGATTTAAAGCTGTCGCACAATCCTTTGGATATAATTCTGTAGGCAAACGAAGCCGGCGTGTCGTTAAAGTCTCCGGCAACAATCACAGGCCACGGGCTTTGCTGAATATGCTGCGCCAGGCATTTTACCTGATAAGCCCTCAGAATAAATGCCCTACGCAGTTTTGCTGCCGTTATCCAGCCCTGACGGAGTGTCGATTTTTTAATGTATCCGGTGGTGGAATTATTCAGCAGCGTCCGCTCTTCTTTAAGCATCAGACTCTGCAGGTGGACATTATAGACCCTGACTGTTCCTTTGGGGAACGAAATATCAGTATAAATGGCAAAATCCTCAATATCAGGAGAAAATACAGCGCCCTGGTTCTGTACCTTTAGTCTGGTGGATGTCATCAAAACGCTCTCCAGGTATATGCCGTCAGGCTCATACCATGAAAGATGATTATGGCGCAGCAGGGGCGGGATATTCATATTTCTGTTAAAGCCGCCCGACGGATTTCGCCGGACCGGATACTCCTGCATACAAATAAGATCGGCGTTTTCCTGAGTGTAAAGATCTTGAATACGGAACTGAACATCAAAAACTGAGTGTTCTCCGCTGATATCAGAAAAGCCATGTACGTTATAGGAGATAAGTGTATAGGCATCCCTGACGTTCATTTCATGTCTGTCCGGACCAGCTATGCCAAAATGTCTGAGCATAAGCGGTAAACCGGCCAGCAAGGTGATCAGGATGACCTTTGACATTACTTTGTTTCTGATATTGACCAGGACATTTAAAAGGTTGGCCAGCCAAAGCAGGGGATAAGCAAGGCCAAAAAATGCGAAAATCCAGCATTGATAAGGATCAATATGTGGAGAGACCATCGCGGCGATCAAAGCGGCAAGCAAGAGAAAACCCGATAACCTGAAAAGCAGCCGGAAAATCGTGTTAATGAACTTCATCACTCATCTTTCAAAACCAACGAGAGGTTTGCAACGACAGGGTAATGGTCCGAAAGCGGTTCTCTTATCCTGGAAAAGCTGTTGGCAGAAAACCTGTTTTCGTCATGCAGAATATAATCGATCCTGAAAGAAGGCAGGGCGCCCGCATATGTCTGGCTGAATCCCTGACCTCCGGTACGGAAAGCGTCATTAAGTTTTCCTGAAATGGTATGATAGGCATAGGATGACGGAGTATCGTTAAAATCGCCGCATACGATTACAGGATAAGGGGAACTGTTGATTTCTTCCGATAATTTGCGGGATTGCCTGGCTCTGGAGATAAAGGCACGTTTCAGTTTCTGCAATATCTTCAGTGAATTTTCCGCGAATACCTCCTGGTCTTCCTGATTTTTCCTCAGGTCCGTTACAAACAGATAATCCTCCCGGCTGAATTTGATGGATTCAAGATGCACATTGAAAAGTCTGATGGTGTCCTGTCCTATCAGAATATCGGAAAACTGGCAGAAATTAACGGGATTATCTTCAAAACGGACAATTCCTGTGCCTGTCAGCGGCCAGCGGCTGAAGACTGCAATGCCGTATGGTTTGTCCTTTCCGTCCATGCTGACATGAGCGATGTATTTGTGCTTCAGCCCGGTATATTTAATAATGGAATCACATATATCCACTTTACCTGAACGTCCGGCATGATACTCCTGAATACATAGCAGATCGGGCTTTTGTTCAGCGAGAAGCTGAAATTGCCTGGCGGCGTTTTCACTAATTTTATTTTTTTTCCAGTTATAAAGATCAAAGAGTCTGACATTGTAGCTCATCACGTTTATGCCGGTGCTATCGGCTGGCCGGCCAGATCCGGTATGAAATCTGTAATATCCGCCAAGCCGCGACCAGCTGATTATCAATACAGAAACAGAAAGCAATGCAATATATTTTTTTCCGGTAATCAGCCAGAAAATTGCAAAAGCAATGTTTGCCAGAGCCAGATAAGGGAAAGCCAGTCCTGCAAAAGCGAAAATCCAGTTGCGATCAGGCGGGATATACGCAGCGGCATATCCCATGGCAAAAAGGACCACTACGATGAGGTTAGCTGTAAAAAACAGGCCCTTAAAGAGTGGAAACTTTCGTCGTCCTTTTTTTACAGCTGTCATGGGCTGAAAATTATTTTTTGCTGTTGGAAAAAAGCAATTCCTTTTCTTCTTTGGTCAGGCTGTCATACCCTGACCTGGATATTTTGTCAAGGATGGAGTCAATCTTCCTTTGATTCATGACTTTCAGCTTGTTGTATTCCTCGTCGGTAAGCGGTTTGTTACCTCTAAACACTTTTAATTTCGGCTTTCTTCTCCTTTTGAAAGGGTTTGAAAGACTGAATCCTGAATGCATGAAAATTCTGGTCGGATCAAACGCGGGGAGCATCTTAACCCAGGCAAAACCCCACAAAGCCCCGCCAAGATGGGCAATATGTCCTCCGGCATTTCCCGAATTCAGCATAAGCAGATCCATCAGAATGGAAAAGATGGCTATATATTTGATTTTGACCGGGCCAAGGAATAACAGGTGGATGGTATACTCCGGAACATAAAAAGCGATGGACACCACAATGGCCAGTACTGAGGCCGAAGCGCCCAGTGCCAGCGCGGATTCCCGGGCAAGTGAAAACACCGGAAAAATATTGAATGCCAGTACATAAAGCAGTGCCCCGGCTATACCTCCAAAAAGATAAGTCCCGAGAAGCTGTCTTTGAGACAGATATTTCACAAAGATCAACCCAAACCAATACAACCACAAGAGGTTGAATAAAATATGAAGGAAGTCCAGATGCAGGAACATATAGGTAAGAATCGTCCAGGGGCGGGTCAGCAGGTCGCCGGTATTTGCCGGTATGGCGAATGCCATCATCAGCCATTCTGAAACGCCTGAACTATAGGTTCCGTTTGCAGCTGATTCAGGAGAGGTAAACAAAAAGGCAAAACTCCTGAGTAACAGAGTTGCCAGCCAGACGAAAATATTGACAAGGATAAGCATGGGCAATGCTTCGCGCCGGCTGAAGAAAATCCTGATCCGTTCAATGATGGAAACCTGTTGAAACATCTGCAAACAATTTTACGGATGATTGATCCGGTGATTCATTTGATGGTTTGGAGTACCCTCACAAAATAATAATTAATAACATTATCCCATTCGGGGTAACTCAGGAGAATTTCATATTAAAAAAATATCATTCCCAGTTTGTAAAACGGTTTAACTTCCGGTTCCAGTATCTGATCAGAAAAAATCCGAAAATCATACCTCCCAGGTGCGCGAAGTGTGCGACATTATCTCCCGGGTTGTTGGCAAAACCGAAATAGAGTTCCATTGCACCATAGGCAATGACGAACCATTTGGCCCTGATCGGGAAGAAGAAGTACAGGTAGATCAAAGCGTTAGGGAACATCATGCCAAAGGCAAGCAGAATGCCGAAAACAGCGCCTGAGGCACCTACGGTGGGTACATCCATTTTCAGAATTACCAGCTCATTCATGTAATTGGATGCCTGATTGATATATGCAGGATCGCCTGGATTCATTGACCATGAGTTGATAAACGAAGTCAGCTGACCCTGATACGGCGCGAAATGCTCGCCGATAAATGCGGCAAAGGCATCAGGGGAGGGCGACATCATGACCGCGGTAACATCTGACTGAATGCCTGAAATATTAATCCACAATACAACCATATGGACCAATGCAGCACCAATACCGGTGACAAAATAATAGGTAAGAAAGCGTTTTGGTCCCCAGACATGTTCCAGCGTATATCCGAACATCCATAAGGCAAACATATTGAAGAAAATATGTGTAAATCCGCCATGCAGGAACATGTATGTGACCAATTGCGCCGGATTGAACAAGGAAGAACCGAAGTAATGCATACCGAGATAGTCAACCAGGTCGATCTGATACACCTGCTTCAATGTAAGTTGAGCCAGAAAGAACAATCCGTTGATAATGAGCAGGTTTTTAACTACCGGAGGCAGCATTCCGAATCCCCTGGGCGAGTATTGCTGGTAATTCATAGTATTGCTGGGTTAATTGCCGAATCGTTTTTCAATTTCGTCCGCTTGAATGGTTACAATAATGGTTTTTCCCGAAGGACTGACATTGGGTACCTGGCAGGAAAAAAGGTCATCAACCAGCGATTGCATTTCTTCAGGCATCAGCACTTTGCCGGGTTTTACAGCCATATTACGTGCCATGGCCCTTGTCAGGTTTATTTTTTTATCAACTTTCAGGCCGAGTTGGTTATTTTTAAAGTTTTCAAGCACATTTTCAATAAGTGTCTGGATGTTTTCATCCACCAGATCCGCCGGAATTCCCCTGATGATATAGGAGTTCTGCCCGAAATGCTCTATCTGGAAACCGAACAGGGAAAATTCCTCCAACAGCTCTCTGATCAATTCCGCATCAGGCGCTGACAAATTAACAGTCTGGGGAAAGAGTTGTTGCTGAGAACTGGCTTTCTGTTGTTCAATCTTTTCAAGCATACGCTCGTAAAGCACCCGTTCATGGGCTGCCTGCTGGTCGATAATCATCAGACCTGACTTAACCCTGGAAACTATATATTTATTCTGGAATTGCATGAACCCCCTGCTTAAAGGCTCACTGTCAAAGTCGGCATCAATGGTAAGGGATTTTGCCCCGGACTGATCGGAAGGATGGTCATTACGGGCAAAATCATAAAGCTTTTCCCAGTCAGTGTTATCCTGCTGCTGAAGGGGAGCGGTCAGTTTTAATTCTGCCTGTTGTTTCTTTACAAACGGATTGTACTCCGGATTGATGTGGATGCCGGGTGCTACCACAGGCCGGTCTTTAGGAAAATAGGTGTCGAAACTCTTTTCAGCTTCAAAATCAAGGGTAGAAGAAAAACTGAATTTGCCGATCGCCTGTCTTACTGCCGACCGTAGCATGGAGTAGATTACCTGATGGTCAAGGAAATTGACTTCGGTCTTTGTCGGATGAATATTGATGTCAATCTTGGAAGGATCCACATCCAGATAAATGAAGTATGAAGGGAAATAGCCTTCCGGCAGCAGGTCGCTGAAGGCATCCTCCACGGCATGGTTGAGATAGGGGTGCCTGATAAAGCGGTTATTTGCAAAGAAATATTGCTCGCCTTTTGTTTTTTTTGCACTCTCCGGCTTGCCCGCATAACCGGAGATTTTCACCACATTGCTGTCCTGATTCACCGGTATCAGTTTCTCCTGAAAGCCGGATCCCATCAGGTTTATGATACGTTGCTTCAGGTTCGCGGCAGGCAATTGAAAAAGGACTTTCCCATTGCTATGGCAGCTAAACGCAATCTGAGGGTTGACCAGTGCCACCCGCTGAAATTCTTCCAGGATATGCCGCATTTCGGCAGCATCCGATTTAAGAAAATTCCTGCGTGCAGGAACATTGAAAAAAAGGTTTTTGATCAGAAAGGAAGTACCTGCAGTGCAGGCGCATGGTTGCTGGCTCTTTACCACGGAGCCTTCAATCACCAGATGGGTGCCGAGTTCGTCCTCCATCCGGCGGGTTTTAACTTCTACCTGTGCTATGGCTGCGATGGATGCAAGGGCTTCTCCGCGAAAGCCCAGGGTATGTATCCTGAAAAGATCAGCGGCCTCCTTGATTTTTGAGGTGGCATGGCGTTCAAAACTCATGCGCGCATCGGTTGCCGACATTCCGCACCCGTTGTCAATGACCTGAAGCAGGGTTTTCCCGGCGTCTTTCACGATAAGCTCAATATGCCCTGCACCGGCGTCAACAGCATTTTCAAGAAGCTCTTTCACCGCTGACGCAGGCCGCTGGATTACTTCTCCGGCAGCAATCTGGTTGGCAACCGAATCGGGAAGAAGCCTTATAATATCCGACATAATAGAAATGAGAAACTGTTTAACGGAAAAAAATAAAGTACAATAAAAGGATGGCTGCTATAATATAAATATAGAAAGTTCTTTGCGACGTTTGACGGTTGGAATTATCCCGCCTGCGCCACGATTCCCTTATTTTTAATTTCAGCCTTTCCGATTCAACTTCTTCGGGCTTTGTATATCTTTTCAGACGCTCCTCCATTTCTTCCTTCTTCTTATCATAAAACAAGGGCCGATAATTAAAGGATTTGGGCTTGCCGGTCTTAAATGCGACTATTTTCATGGCTGACTGGTTTTTGTGAAGGCCGGTATTACCCTATGAAGCATAAAATGATACGCAACCCATATAAAGCGGCTTTCCTCGTTTCCAATTTACAAAATTACCGATAATTTCAATAGTTTTGCAAACATCATCAGCCCGATGACGATGCCTGCATTTAATTTTCTGAATATGAAACTGCCGGAAGAGGAAAAATTGCACAAACTGATAGTGGTGGGTGACCGCGTTCTTATAAAGCCGCTCACCTTATCCAAAAAGACCAAAGGCGGGCTTTTTCTGCCACCTGGTTACAGCGAAAAAGAAGAGATACAGACCGGTTATGTTCTGAGAGCCGGACCGGGCTATCCGATCCCTGTCCCGGAAAATGAAGATGAGCCCTGGAAGCGGAGCGAGGGTGATAATATCCGCTACATTCCGTTGCAGGCAAAGGTGGGTGATCTGGCCATCTTTTTGCAGAAAGGCGCAATAGAGATTGTTTATAATGATGAGAAGTACTTTATTGTTTCTCAAAACTCTGTTCTCCTGCTCGAAAGGGAGGATGAACCTGAATAAAAACCTGAAAACACAGTTGAGCAGCTGCTCAGGCCCTGATTAATCCCATATTTATAATAATCTGAAAGGATTTTACGGAGGTAGTGGACGAATAGTTGCATAAAAAAAACCGGGGAGAACCCGGTTTTTTTTATAATTGACGTTAAATTAAGCTTTCACGATCGACGGATAACGTCTGCTGATCAGATAAAATCCTCCAAAAAGGACGGTATTGTAGAACAAGTCGCCAAGCAGGCCGTTGTTAAAAAACGGAATACCTGCCACATAAGCCTGCATCAAACCTGAGAAATCTGGTGAATAAGGCATCATACCACTCATCCATGAGGCAAAATTGGTAATCAGGAAGAAGATGACCGAAGAAGAAACGGATGCCAGGGCAACACTTCCGGCTTTCACATTTTTACCAAGCTTAAGGCCGATATAAACTGTTATTATGAAAGCAGCATACACTGCGAAAAGGGTGGAATGAAATCCCAGGAACAAATCGCTGAGCAGCATGGCAGCCAGCGGAACCAGAAAAGCAAGTGCTTTACGGTTAATGTAGGCACCGCCAAAGAGCGCGATGGCCGCAACAGGCGTAAAATTGGGCCAGTGAGGAACCAAACGCATCATTGCAGCGATAGCAATTGCTGATAAGACGAGAATTGTTCTGGTCGTAAAGAATTTCTTTTCCATGGTATGCTCTGTTTGTTTTGTGGCAAAATTAAAAAGGTTTTCGATTGGTTAACTGAAAGTATCAATTTTATTTGATAAATCCATTTTCTCAGCAGACAAACCGGTTTAAATGCAAATTAAATGTCAACCAAACTGCCGGAATTTTTGTTTCATTAAATCTCTGTCAAATCATTAAACCTTTGATTTTTTTGTAAAGGTGATTAACATCCTGATCAAAGATATGTTCATTATTTTTGTGAGGCAGACCAGAAACCTTTTTGATGGAATTAACTGGATAAAGGATTCTTGAACGAAGTGAATATGGTTAGAAAAGGCCCTGATAAAAAAAGGCCATAACCCTTATAAGCGAGCAGTCAGGAATGGATTCAGATTGATACTTTTGTTAAAAAGTTTCCCTGAATTATCAATAAAAATGCAGGTTCCTTTATCGGAGGTTCTTACAAAATTCCATAAGTTTGTCTCATCATTGACCAATATAAAAATGCAGTACAGGTACTTGTTTATACTATTCATTGTTATGGTTATGAATTCATGTAACCGGGATCGTTCGGCGGCAGATCTGATCATAGAAAATGCTGTGATTTACACTGCTGACAGTGGTTTTACTATTTATACCGCCATGGCAGTGTCCAGGGGAAAAGTCCTTGCGCTTGGCGACGACCGGTATATCCGTGAGAATTTCAATGCGGATTCTGTTTTCAATGCCGGTGGCCGGGCTGTATTTCCGGGTTTCATTGATGCGCACTGCCATTTTTACGGCTACGCCCTTCAAAAGCAGTATGCCGATCTCAGCTATTCAAATTCCTTTGAGCAATTGCTTGAAATTCTTCAGAAGCAAAATGAGGAATATCCCTCGGTTTGGCTGGCAGGCAGGGGGTGGGATCAGAATCGTTGGCCTGGCAGGTCTTTCCCTGATAATGAAGAGCTTAACCTTTTATTTCCCGATATTCCTGTTGTATTGGTGAGGATTGATGGGCATGCCGTGCTTGTTAACGATGCTGCCATCAAGCTTTCCGGGCTTACTCCCGACAGCATTCCTGACAAAAAGGAAGCTTTTGTGAAGGACGGTCGTTTTACCGGCATTTTTCTTGAGTCATATGCTGACCTTTTCAGGGAAATGGTGCCGGTTCCTGCCGGTAATGAGTTGACCATGATGATGAAAGAGGCTGCGCTGAATTGTCATAGTGTGGGGTTGACCATGGTGGCAGATGCCGGTCTCGATGCAACGACCATTGATTTTATCGACAGCCTGCACTCTGAGAATGAACTTAAAATGGCTGTTTATGCCATGATTACGCCAAATGAGGAGAATATCAACCGGTTTCTGAAAAAGGGAGTAAGGGTGAAACCCAAGCTCAGTATCCGTTCAGTCAAGATGTATGCCGACGGTGCGCTGGGGTCACGCGGCGCCTGTCTGCTTGAGCCCTATAGTGATCAACCCGGAAATAACGGGATAATGACCATTACTCCTGAAGAACTAGGCCGCATCTGCCTGATGGCATACGACAAGGGCTATCAGGTTAATTCGCATGCCATTGGTGATTCAGCGGTACGCATGGTGCTTGATGTTTACAGTAATTACCTTCTTCCTGAAAATGACCTGAGGTGGAGGGTTGAACATGCGCAGATTGTTGACCCTGATGATATCGGTAAATTCGGCGAATTTGCCATCATTCCTTCAATACAGGCAACCCATGCAACTTCTGATATGGGATGGGCCGGTCAGCGCCTGGGAAGCAAAAGGCTTAAAAATGCCTATGCTTACCGTAAGCTTCTTTCAGAAAACGGATGGATCCCCAATGGCACTGATTTTCCTATTGAAGGGATAAGCCCGGTAAATACATTTTATGCATCCGTGGCACGAAAAGATCTGAAAGGCAACCCTCCAAAGGGTTTCCAGCGTGAGAATGCCCTGACCCGGGAAGAAGCCCTCCGGTCCATCACCATATGGGCCGCCAAAGCCTGTTTTGAAGAAAACCGGCGTGGAAGTCTGGAACCGGGGAAAAACGCTGATTTTGTTATTCTGGACAGAGACATTATGGTAGTGCCCGAAAAAGAAATACCGCTGGCAAAGGTTTATGCTACGTATATTGATGGCCTGCCTGTGTATTCCAGGTAAATTCCGCTTCTGATTGAACAAACAGGATTGAAACACGTTTTACAACAACTTGATTTGTTGTAAGATGAAGATATTTTTTGCTGCCATATTACTCGTTTTGTCTGTGATGGCCTTGTCTGCCCAGGATATCCGCGTGGTAGATTACAACCAACTTAAACCATATCTTGAAAAAAAGAATGATACGATCTATGTGGTCAATTTCTGGGCTACCTGGTGTTTGCCCTGTGTAAAGGAAATGCCCTATTTTCAAAAGATTCACGATCAATATGCCGGTCGGGGGGTAAATGTCCTGCTGGTCAGCCTTGATTTTGTCAATCATATCGACAGCAGATTGAAACCCTTCATTCAAAAACACCAGCTTACCCCGGAAGTGATTGTACTTAACGATCCCGATGCAAATTCCTGGATAAGTCAGGTGAATCCGGCGTGGTCAGGCGCCTTGCCGGCTACACTTGTTTATGACGGACAATCGGTGGATTTTTACGAAAAAAGCTTTACTTACGAAGAATTGGAACAAATTGTTAAACAAAAACTTGAAAACAAATGAAAAAAATAATGCTTCTGCCGTTGCTGGCACTTCTATTTTCAATTGCGGCTATTGCCCAGGGTTACAAGGTGGGCGACAAAGCGACGGATTTCAAACTGAAAAATATCGACGGGAAATACGTTTCCATGAGTGATTATACTTCCGCAAAGGGTTTTATTGTAATTTTTACCTGCAATCATTGCCCATTCTCGGTGGCTTATGAAGACCGTATCATCGAAATTGACCTGAAATACAAAGAGCTGGGTTATCCGGTAATCGCCATCAATCCCAATGATCCGGTTCAGGTTCCCGCCGACAGTTTTGATGAAATGAGAAAGCGTGCGGCTGATAAGGGCTTTACCTTTCCATATCTGATTGATGAAGGTCAGAAGGTTTATCCGGCTTACGGCGCCACCCGCACTCCGCATGTATTCCTTCTGAATAAAGAGAATGACGGATTAAAAGTGGCGTATATCGGCGCCATTGATGACAACCATCAGGATGCCGGGGCCGTAAAAAGCCGGTATCTTGAAGATGCCGTGAAAGCCCTGATGAAAGGTGAAAAGCCTGCCGTTGACTTTACTAAAGCTGTCGGTTGCAGCATCAAGAAAGCAGCTAATTGATCCTGCTGTTTGCGCGGAATTACTGCAAAACCATTTCCCGGGCCGTTTAGGCCCGTTTTTTGTTGAAATTCTTTGCAATACTTTTCAGAATAGGAATTATTGCCGTTAATTTGCCGGAAACCTCACTCCGATGTCAATCCTGAGCGATTTATTTGGTTTGCCTGAACTTGAGCAGGAGCTTGAGTTCAAGACTTCGCGAAGCAGCGGGAAAGGCGGACAGCATGTGAACAAAACGGAAACCAGGGTTGAAATCCATTTCAGGATTCCTGAATCTGCTTTGCTGGATGATGGGCAGAAAGCTGTTTTGCTGGAGAAACTGGGTCACCGGCTATCTGAAGAAGGTGTCCTGCGGATGTATTCACAGAAATCGAGAAGTCAGCTGGCAAACAGGGATGATGTCGTCAGACGGTTTTATGAATTGATTGCTAAATCACTAAAGCCGGTAAAGAAGAGGATAAAGACATTACCCGGGAAATCCCAGAAAGAAGCGCGGCTGGCAGACAAAAAGGCATCCTCCAGGAAGAAGGAGTTGCGGAAAAATCCCCTGGATGATCTTTGAGTTTACCCTCTGATAAAATGCTTCATTTCGAATGGAATCACCATCGAGAATTCAATCAGTCCGGCAACTTTCCCGTCCTTCATCCAGGGGCTCTGAAAAATCAGTTTTTTCCGGCCGTTTTTCTCAATGGTATAAGTGTTTGGCTGCTGTCCGGCCAGCATTTGGTCCATAATTAATTTTGAGTTTTCATTATGACAATCTGCCAATGATTTGCCTATCAATGCTTTACCACCGGATTTTTCGAATACAAATGCTGCGGCATCATTCATTTCCAGAATGTTACCCTCAAGATCTGAGACAGTTATAGCTACAGGAATACCGTTAAACCAGTCGAAATTCATTGTTGAAGTGGGTTTAAATGAAAAAGGGGCAAATTGCTTTACCCCTTTGTTTGTGACTCCGACAGGATTCAAACCTGTAACCTTCTGATCCGTAGTCAGATGCTCTATTCAGTTGAGCTACGGAGCCTTATTGAGGGTGCAAAGATACACACTTTTCTTTATTTACAAAGAAAATTAGCTGATTTTTTAGCCAAAGTGCGGCCACAAGGTCTCTTTAGTCTTTGATAAATTTATGACCACAATATTTGCAGTATCGGGCATCATCGTCATGACCCTCATGCATACACTCCGGGCATACTCTGGTGGTAGTCGTATTTTTTTTCCGGTGAAGTGCTGAAAGTTCAACAGTCATAATACCGGTGGGCACCGCAATGATGGCATAGCCCAGAACCATCACCACGCTGGCAAAAAACTGCCCCACGCCGGTTTGAGGGGAAATATCACCATAACCAACTGTTGTCAGTGTTACGACTGCCCAGTATATACTTGTCGGGATATCTTTGAAGCCATATTTTGGTCCCTCAATCACGTACATGATGGCCCCGATGACAACTACCAGGACTGCGATGGAGGAGAGAAAAACCAGGATTTTGCGACTGCTGGCCAGCAGGGCTTTACGAAGAATGTTTGCCTCAGCCAGATAGTTGGAAAGTTTAAAAACCCTGAAAACCCTCATTAATCTGAGTATCCGGATCACCATGAGGTATTGGGTTCCCGGAAAAAGAAGGCTGATGTAAGTTGGTAAGATAGCCAGGAGGTCAACCACTCCGAAGAAACTAAAAATATAAACTGTTTTTCTCCTGATTACATAAATCCTCAGCATGTATTCAAGCGTAAACATGATTGTGAAAAACCATTCTCCTGCAGTAAAAAGAACCTGGTACTTTTCATTGTATTCATGCACACTCTCAACCACTACAAGGACAACGCTCAGAAGAATTGACCAGATCAGCACCACATCAAACAGTTTTCCTGCCGGGGTGTCGGCCTCGAAGATTATTTTGTAAAACTTCCGTTTTAATTTCTCATTTTCGGTAAACTCGATCATAATAGAGAAAAATTGAAACGTAAAAATACAGATTTTTTCAAGCGTGATGATTTGAATTGGTCAGCGTTCATGAATAGTCGCGGCTATTTTATAAATTTGCTAAAATAAAATCTTCAGTTATGGCATACAAAGGCGCAGAAACCCTGATTGCAAAATCAGAAAACGAGCTTCACATCACACCTAAAATGACAAATCGTCATGGATTGATTACAGGTGCAACGGGAACCGGTAAAACGGTTACCCTGCAGGTGCTTGCAGAATCATTCAGTCTGCAGGGGGTTCCGGTATTTATGACTGATATTAAAGGAGATCTTTCCGGAGTCAGCAAAGCCGGGGTTTCTGGTCAGAAGATCATCGACCGCGTTGAGAAACTAAAACTGGAAGGGTATGAAAATCGTGGATTCCCGGTTTGTTTCTGGGATGTTTTCGGCGAACAGGGCCATCCGATGCGCACAACCATTACCGAGATGGGGCCACTGTTGTTGTCGCGCCTGCTCAACCTGAACGATACCCAGGAAGGGGTGCTGAACCTGGCATTCAAAATTGCAGACGATGCCGGTCTGTTGCTGCTCGACCTCAAGGATATGAAATCACTGCTTGAGTATGTCGGAAATAACCGTGAGCAGTTCACCCTTTCGTACGGCAACATTTCTGCTGCAAGTATCGGCGCCATTCAGCGCAATCTGCTGGTGCTTGAACAACAGGGTGCGGATCATTTTTTTGGTGAACCTGCTTTTGATATACACGACCTTATGCAAACTGACGCAGACGGCAAGGGCATCCTGAATATCCTGGCTGCTGACAAGCTGATGCATTCGCCACGTATATATACCACCTTTCTGCTTTGGCTTTTATCTGAGCTGTTTGAGGAGCTTCCCGAGGTGGGTGATCCGGAAAAGCCTAAACTGGTTTTCTTCTTCGACGAAGCTCATTTGCTGTTCAACGAAGCGCCGAAAATCCTGCTTGAAAAAATTGAGCAGGTCGTAAGATTGATCCGGTCCAAAGGGGTGGGGGTTTATTTTGTTACCCAGAATCCGCTGGATGTTCCCGATACCGTGCTCGGGCAGCTTGGCAATCGTGTACAGCATGCCCTAAGGGCTTATACTCCCCGTGATCAGAAAGCCGTGAAAGCAGCCGCTACCACTTTCAGGGTAAATCCCGAACTTGATGTTGAGGCTGCCATTACGGAGCTGGGAGTAGGAGAGGCGTTGGTCTCATTTCTGGATCCCAGGGGTACGCCCATGATTGTGGAACGCGCCTACATTCTGCCGCCTTGTTCGCAGATTGGCCCGATTACCCCTGAAGAAAGGGAAAGGATCATCAGAAAGTCCGATGTATTTGGTGTTTACGAGAAAGCACTGGACCGGGAATCAGCCTTTGAAATTTTGCAGGAAAGGGTAAGCGAAGCCAACAGGATAAAGGAAGAAGCAGCTGCTGACGTTGCCCGGCGGAAAGAAGAACTTGCAAGGGCAAAAGAAGAAGCAGCGCTGGCCAGGGCCCAGGCGGCTAAAGAAAGGGCTGAAAGGGCACAAAAGAAAGCCAACCCGGATATCTTTACCGAACTGACCAAACAGGTTGGGCGCACCGCCACAAGGACGCTGGGCAATGAAATTGGCCGTAAACTCGTAAGAGGACTTCTCGGATCCATCTTTGGTGGCAGCCGCAAATAGCCTCAGTTTTCAGATTCAGTGCCTCCGAAAACCAACTGTTTATGTCAGAATGTACCCGTGAATTCTTCCTGTTAAATGATCAGTTGCTGCCTGTCCGCTTGTTCGACGGCCGGTTTAAACCTCCGGCAAATTATGTTTATGAGGTTTTCAGGGCTACCAGGGGCGTGGCGCTTTTTCTGGAAGATCATCTCGGACGATTTTTCCGTACAGCAGACCTCTCCGGAATGGTTATCGGAATTTCCGATTCTATGCTGAAGTCCGGTATAAAAAAGGTTATTGGTAACAATGGCCCTGACGACGGTAACCTGAAAATTTCATTATACACGGATAAGGACGGGCAGCAGCTCTTTATCTATTATACCCCGCATTTCTATCCTACATCAGAGGAATTCCGGACCGGAGTCAATACCGGACTGCTTTTTGCCGAACGAAACAACCCGAATGCAAAGGTTATGGATACCAGGCTGCGTGAGGAGGCAGACCTGATGAAAAAGGAGCAAGTCGTATACGAAGTGTTGCTGGTTGACCATGATGGTTTTATCACAGAAGGAAGCCGTTCCAATGTATTTTTCATTAAAGACAATTCACTGATTACCCCTCCGGCAGGAATGGTGCTGGAAGGAATAACCCGCAAGCAGATTATTCAGCTCGCGGCTGAAAACGAAATTCCGTTGAAAGAAGAAAAAGTACATCATCAAAACCTGAACAACTTTGACGGTTTGTTTATTTCCGGCACTTCTCGCCGGGTGCTTCCGGTCCGGAGGGTGAATGAACTTGAATTTCCTGTTACCGACCCGCTCATCACAAAACTGCAACAGCTTTTTGAGCAAAAGGTAAATGATTACCTGCAAAAATCTTGATTCAAGATTGGATTACGTATCCTGAGTACTGAATGACTTTCCGGTTTATCCGGGGTGTGAAATGCTCACAAAAAAAGAAGCTTACCCTTTTCCGGATAAGCCTCCTTATTTTTCAATTTGTTTTATAAAAGCTTAAAGCTTAGAGATATCATACATTACGTTGGCGTATGCACCTTCATTCAGTTTCTGCCTGAGTTCCTTGTAAGCGTTGATGGTATAGCTGACATCTTCCAGGGTATGAACGGCCGTGGGAATAAGGCGGAGCAGAATTACGCCTTTGGGCACAACCGGATACGTTACAATAGAGCAGAAGATGTTATAGTTTTCGCGCAGGTCTACCGTGATCTGGGTCGCTTCAGGTATGCCGCCTTCGAGAATTACCGGTGTAACGGGTGAAGCTGCGTTGCCCAGGTTGAATCCGGCCTCTTTCAATCCGCTTTGAAGTGCATTCACAATCTTCCAAAGATTATCCTTCAGTTCAGGATGTTTCCGGATCAGGTCAAGTCGTTTGAGCGACCCGATGACCATCGGCATCGGAAGAGATTTGGCAAAGGTCTGCGAACGCATATTATGCCGGAGATAATCCACGATATCAGCATTGGTAGCCACAAAAGCCCCGATACCTGCCATAGCTTTGGCAAAAGTGCCGAAGTAGATATCTACTCCGTCCATCACACCCTGTTCCTCATGTGTTCCTGCGCCGGTCGGCCCCATGGTGCCGAACCCATGGGCATCATCCACCAGCAGCCTGAAATTAAATTCTTTCTTCAATGCAACAATGTCCCTGAGGTTGCCCTGATCGCCGGTCATTCCATAAACGCCCTCGGTGATTACAAGGATTCCGCCGCCGGTTTCGTCAGTAAGTTTTTTGGCACGCTGCAACTGAATCTTAAGATTCTCCATATTATTATGAGGGAAAACAAAACGTTTACCCATATGCAGGCGGGCACCATCAATAATGCAGGCGTGTGCCTCACTGTCGTATACAATGGCATCATGCCGATCTACCAAAGAGTCGATAATTGACACCATGCCCTGATATCCGAAATTCAGTAAAAAAGCATCTTCTTTTCCCACAAAAGCAGCCAGTTCACGTTCCAGTTGCTCGTGATAGACCGTCTGGCCTGACATCATGCGGGCGCCCATAGGGTAAGCAAGCCCCCAATCTTTGGCAGCCTTTGCATCAACTTCGCGAACTTCCGGATGGTTGGCCAGGCCGAGGTAATTGTTTAGACTCCATACCAGCACATCCTTGCCCCTGAATTTCATGTGATTACTTATCTCACCCTCGAGCTTGGGAAACATGAAGTAACCGTCGGCCTGTTTGGCATACATCCCCAATGGACCTAAATTCCGGACTCTTTTATCAAAAATATCCACGATTGCTAATTTTAAAGTTTATAATTCCGTAAACTGCCTGCAAAGCTATGGAAATTTATCCATGCAGGAATTTTCAAAAGAGAAATTTAGTTGACATGTCTAACCTTTGATCCATATGGATGAACAAAGTGGAAACAGCCTTGTTAAGCTGTCCCCGAGGATTGATTGGTTACACTTTCCGTCACTATCGCAAGTTTCATGATCTGTGCTTAACTTTGACTTAAAATCTGTGTTTTAATGGAATCACCTGTCACCATTTTCTGGTTTCGCAGAGACCTGAGGCTTAATGACAACCACGGTCTTTACAGCGCACTGCAAAGCGGTCTGCCGGTATTGCCGGTTTTTGTTTTCGATGCTGCAATCCTCAACGGGCTTGAACCCGGTGATATCAGGGTGAATTTCATTCATGGAACAATTTCCGCACTTCACCGGCAACTGAAAGCATTGGGGAGCGGCCTGTCTGTTATTTACGATGAACCGGTTAAGGCTTTTGAAAAGCTTATTGCCCGTTTTCAGGTAAAAGCAATTTATACCAATCACGACTACGAGCCTTATGCCAAAGAAAGGGATGAGAAAGTCCGCAGGCTGCTTGCCGTAAAAGGCATTGATTTCCGTACTTTTAAGGATCAGGTGCTGTTCGAAGGCAGTGAAGCAGTAAAAAGCGATGGCATCCCTTACAGTGTTTTCACACCTTATAGCCGCAAATGGCTTGAATTGAAGAATCAGTCAGGTGTACCCGTTTATCCATCAGAATCGCTTGGAGATAAGTTTCTGAAGTACAAAGCGCCCGGCATTCCTGACCTTGAATCAATGGGCTTCAGGGGAAGTCCCATGGTTTATCCGGATAAAGAGATATCTCCCGAAACGCTGGTTCAGTATGCTTCTGCACGTGATATCCCCGGACTCGATAGTACCTCGAAACTCGGAATACACCTCAGGTTTGGAACCATAAGTGTGAGGGATTGCATCAGGGCAGGGGAGTTGTACAGTGCTTCATGGCTCAATGAACTTATCTGGCGGGAATTCTTCATGCAGATACTTTATCATTATCCGCATGTTGTTAAAGGTGCATTTAAGAAAGAATATGACCGTATCCAATGGCGCAACAATGAGGAAGAATTTAAAAGATGGTGCGAAGGAACAACAGGCTATCCATTGGTGGATGCAGGTATGCGGCAGCTGAATGAAACCGGTTATATGCACAACAGGGTAAGAATGGTAACAGCCGGTTTTCTCACCAAACATCTTCTGATCGACTGGCGGTGGGGGGAAGCTTATTTTGCGGCCAGGTTGCTTGATTTTGAATTATCTTCCAATAATGGAAACTGGCAATGGGCAGCGGGCAGCGGTTGTGATGCCGCGCCGTATTTCAGGATTTTTAATCCTGTTACGCAAGCCATGAAGTTCGACAGCGAAGGCAACTATATCCGTCGCTGGGTTTCTGAATTCGAAACACCCGCTTATCCGGCGCCGGTTGTGGATCATTCCTTAGCCCGGGCACGCTGCATGACAGCATACAGCATGGCGTTAAAACCCTGAACCGGAAATCCGGGAACTGCATAGAGAAACGGGCAGATATAGCTGATTTATCCGGGTTATGCTAAATTTTGTTAAGTTATAGCTGCTTGATAATATTATATGCTGACAGGGCGTTCATTGTGTCCTGAAAATAATTACTTTTGCGCCATGAATAGAAAAAGCATCTTTCTTCTGATATCCGGCTTGTTCATTGTGATTACCTCTTGCAGCAAATACCAGAAACTGCTCAAGAGCACCGACAATGAAGAGAAATATGAGCGGGCTATTGCCTACTATGAGGAAAAAGACTTTTACCGTGCCATTCAGCTCTTCGATCAGTTACAGGCGATTTACAGGGGAACGGAGCGCGCAGAAAAAATTGCTTTTTATTATGCCTATGCGCATTATGAGCAACGCGATTACATTCTGGCCAGCTACTATTTCAAGCAGTTTGCACGGAATTATCCCAACAGCAAGAATGCAGAAGAAGCGGCTTTCATGGGTGCTTATTGCAGTTACCTGGATTCCCCGCCTTCAAGCCTTGATCAGGTGGTTACCCTCGATGCCATCAAGGACCTGCAGCTTTTCATAAATCAGTACCCATCCAGTGAAAGGGTTGGACAGGCCAATGAATTGATTGATGAGTTGAGGCTGAAACTTGAAACCAAGGCGCTTAACATCGCGACACTTTATTACAAAATGGAAGATTACAAGGCGGCGATCATCAACTTTGAAAACCTTATCAAGGATTATCCTGATACCCGTTATCGCGAAATGGCTATGTATCACATAGCCAAAGCCTATTTTTCCTATGCTCAGAAAAGTATTGAAAGCAAAAAGGAAGAACGCTTTCAGCACACTTACGATGCAGTGGATAATTTTGCATCAAATTTTCCGGAGTCTTCTTACCTCAAAGAGTTAAGGAGCATTCAGAAAAATGCTTTAAAAGAATTAAACAACCTGTCAGATTTACAATAACAAACCTATGGATTTTAAAAGAGTAAAAACCGATACAGTCGCTGTAACGCGCAACATTCACAAAGTTATGGAACCTACCGGTAATATTTATGAATCGGTAGCAATCCTGTCAAAACGTGCAAACCAGATATCTCTTGAGATCAAAGAAGAACTGAATTCAAAGATTGCCGAATTTGCCGTGCCTAACGACAATCTTGAAGAGGTCTTTGAAAACCGAGAGCAGATTGAAATTGCCAAATATTATGAACATCTGCCGAAGCCAACCCTCATTGCTGTTCATGAATTCCTGAATGATCAGGTTTATTTCAGAAATCCGCACACCGAGTCTCAGGAATTATAATTCCGGATACATAAACACCTGTGATGCTGAAGGGAAAAAAAATACTTATAGGGATAACGGGCAGTATCGCAGCCTATAAGATCCCGTTGCTTATCCGGCTTCTGAAAAAAGAAGGTGCGGAGGTAAAAATTGTGATGACCCCCTGTGCAAAGGATTTCGTAACGCCCCTTACCCTTTCAACACTTTCGCAGCAACCCGTCCTTATTGAGCCATACGATAAAACCGATGGCAGCTGGAACAGTCATGTGGACTGGGGTCGCTGGGCCGATGTCTTTATCATGGCGCCGGTTTCTGCGAACACTTTGGCAAAAATGGCATCCGGCATTGCCGATAACCTGCTCACAACAACCTATCTTGCAGCCAAGTGCCCGGTCTTTTTCGCTCCGGCAATGGATCTGGATATGTTCCATCACCCGACTACCCAAAAAAACATTGATACCCTGCTTTCATACGGCAATCACCTGATTGCACCACAGGAAGGGGAACTTGCCAGCGGATTATGCGGTGCCGGCCGCATGGAAGAGCCTGAAGAAATTCTCAGGATTGTCAGGGATTTTTTTTTAAAATGTAATCACCTTTCAGGTAAGAAGGTATTGATTTCAGCCGGACCAACCTACGAATTGATTGATCCGGTCAGGTTTATCGGTAATTTTTCATCCGGAAAGATGGGATATGCCCTGGCTGAGGACGCAGCTGCCCGCGGAGCGCAGGTTGTGCTGGTTTCCGGACCGGTCGGTCTGAAACCCCTTCATCCGGGAATCAACTTGATCAGCGTTACATCGGCCGCACAAATGGCAGAGGCCTGCTTCAGCGAGTTCAAATCAAGCGATATCACCATAATGGCTGCAGCGGTTGCTGATTACACGGTAACCGATCCGGCGCCTGTCAAGATTAAGAAATCAGTCGACAAATTAACGATTGAACTTAGCAAAACGACAGATATCCTTGCAACGCTTGGTAAACAAAAACAGGCAGGACAATTTCTGGCTGGTTTTGCCCTCGAGACTGACAATGAAAAACCAAACGCACTGAGTAAGCTGAAAAATAAAAACCTTGACATGATCGTTCTTAATTCATTGAACGATCAGGGTGCCGGTTTCGGATACGACACCAATCAGGTTACCATTGTCATGGCTGATGGTGTTGAAACTGAGGTGCCCCTGAAATCGAAAAAGGATGTTGCCGCTGTTATTCTGGATGTCATTTCAGCAAGGCAATAGCAGAACCTTCCGGATTTAAAAACGAACTATGAAACACATCATCGTTATTTCCCTGTTCATCCTGGTATGTTTTTGCGCTAAAGCCCAGGAATTCAATGTTACTGTTCAGGTTACCTCTCCCCAGGTTGAAGGTACCGAAAAGAAGATTTTTGAAACGTTACAGCAGGAGTTATTTGATTTTGTAAACAACAGGAAGTGGACCAATTATATTTATAAACCTGAAGAGAGGATTGAAGGAACTATTCTTATCACTATTGAGCAACGATCAGGAGAAGATTTCAAGGGAAAAATCAATGTCGCCCTTCGCCGCCCGGTGTTTAAATCTTCATACAATACAACCCTGTTAAATTATCTGGATCGTGATTTTGAATTTAAATATGTTGAATTCCAGCCACTTGAGTATTCTGATAACGTATTCACTACCAACCTCACTTCAACCATAGCGTACTACCTGTATTTATATCTGGGGCTTGACGGTGATTCTTTTGCCAAGAATGGAGGCTCGCCATATTTTGCCAAGGCGCAGAACATCGTCAATATGGGACAGAATGCCAGGGAGAAAGGTTGGAAAGCATTTGAAGGCCAGAAAAACAGGTACTGGCTGATTGAGAACCTTACCAATCCAACCTACTCATCGGTAAGAGAAGCCTCGTACCGCTATCACCGTCTCGGGCTCGACCTGATGGCAGATGATGTGGAGGCAGGCCGTGCAGCCATTAATGAAAGCCTGGAGCTGCTTCGCAAAGCTAACCGCGAGCGGCCCGGATTGTTTATTCTTCAGCTTTTCCTCGAGGCTAAACGTGATGAACTGGTAAACATTTATTCTCAGGCATCACCGATGGATAAAACCAAAGCAGTGAATATTCTTAAAGAAATCGATCCTGCCAGTGCTTCTAAATACCAGCGCATACTTGAGGCTGCAAAATAAGCTTAGCAAATCAGGCCGGATTTTGTAAATTTACCCGTCGAACCTGAACCGGTTTATGCTGACGCGCCTTTCTATAACCAATTATGCCCTGATCAGAACGCTGGAAATCAATTTCAGCGAACCGTTTTCTGTGATTACCGGAGAGACCGGAGCCGGGAAATCCATCATCCTTGGTGCACTGGGCCTGATCCTTGGTCAGCGGGCCGAAAATCTCAGCCTTCCTGATAAAACAGCCAAATGCTGCATTGAGGGCACTTTTGATATCACAAATTGTGATCTGGAAGGATTCTTTAGTGAAAATGACCTTGATTATGACAATTCCTGCATCATCAGGAGAGAAATTAGCCCCCAGGGAAAGTCACGCGCATTTATCAATGATACGCCGGTCGGACTGAATCAACTCAAAGAGTTGACATCCCGGCTGATCGATGTGCATTCGCAACACCAGACACTTTTGCTTCAGGAATCGGCCTTTCAGTTGTCTGTGGTGGATTCGGTAGCCGGAAACCGTGCGCTGCTTGCTGACTATGGGATGGTTTTCAGATCTCTGATTGAGATGGAAAAGAATCTCGGAATATTGCTGACAAAGAATCAGGAAGCCAGAACAGAGCAGGATTATCTGAATTTCCTTTTTGATGAACTGGAGAAAGCGGCGCTCAGACCCGGAGAACAGGAGTTGCTGGAACGGGAAGCGGAAGTGCTCGGGCATGCCGAAGAGATTAAGGCCAGGCTGTTCAATGCGGCAGAAATGCTGATCAACAGTGAGGACAATATCCTCCGCAGGTTGAATGAGGTGGCCAACCTGCTTCAGCAGGCGGGCAGGCACCATCCGGAGGCAGGTTCATTTACTGAAAGGCTTTCCGCCTGCATCATTGAACTTAAAGACATTGCAGAAGCCGTCAACCACCTGGATGAAGCCACTGTTTATAATCCCGAAAAACTTGTTGAAATCAACGATCGCCTGGCTTTTCTATATAGCCTGGAGCATAAGCATCATGTGAAATCAACAGATGAACTGCTCGAAAAGAAATTAGCGATTGAGGAAAAAATTAATGGCATTGCTTCCCTGGATGAACAGATCGAAAAGCTGAGACAACAGATTTCCGACACCAGAAAGGAGTTGACCCGCCTGGCTGATGAACTTGCCGTTCAGAGACGGAAATTTTCCAGATCCATCGAAGAGGCTGTGTTACAAACCATCCGGCAACTGGGCATTAAAGATGCCGGATTTAATTTGGATATCAGCAAGTTGCAGGAACCCGGACCGTTTGGAACCGACAGGGTCAGATTTATGTTCAGTGCCAATAAAGGCAGTGAACTAAACGAATTGTCAAAGATTGCCTCAGGGGGGGAACTTTCACGCCTGATGCTGGCCGTAAAATCGCTGATTTCTTCAAACAACCTGCTTCCGACCATTATATTTGATGAAATCGACAGCGGAATTTCCGGTGATGTGGCTGCAAAGGTTGGAGCCATTCTCACAAAGATGTCTGAAAAAATGCAGGTGATCGTGATTACACACCTGCCGCATATTGCCGGTAAAAGCAATGAACATTTCAAGGTTTATAAATACAATGAAAACGGGAAAACTTTCTCAACCATTGTGAAATTGAAAAACGATGAAAGGGTTTCGGAGCTTGCCATGATGATCAGTGGTAATCCTGATCTGGAAGCCGCCCGGGAAACTGCCCGCGAACTGCTCAAAAACAAATAAAGGTTTAATTTGTTTGACTGCTGAATAACATCGGCTTTTTGCCTGAACCAAATCATATTTTATGGCTTATAATTTACTCAAAGGAAAAAAAGGAATTATTTTCGGTGCACTCAACAGCAATTCAATTGCCTGGAAGATAGCTGAAAGGGCGCACGAAGAAGGAGCTGAGCTGGTATTGACCAATACCCCTCTGGCAATCCGTATGGGTGATATGGACGAACTTGCCGCAAAAACAGGTTCTCAGATGATCGCTGCTGACGCAACCAGCGTAACCGATCTTGAAAACCTTTTCAGCAAAGCTATGGAGATTTTTGGCGGACAGATTGATTTTGTGCTGCACTCCATCGGAATGTCGCCCAATGTGCGTAAAAAGTTGCCTTACGACGACATTAATTACGACTTTTTCGCCAAAACCCTTGACATTTCAGCTATTTCTTTTCATAAAATGATACAGGTGGCCAAGAAAACGGATGCCATCCGCGAATGGGGTTCTATAGTTGCAGTATCCTACATCGCCGCTCAACGTACCCTGTTTGAATACAACGATATGGCCGATGCCAAAGCGGTACTGGAATCCATTGCACGGAGTTTCGGATATATTTACGGCCGTGAAAAACATGTCAGAATCAATACCATTTCGCAGTCTCCGACGCCCACAACAGCAGGGCAGGGGGTAAAAGGCTTCTCAGGATTGATGGATTTTACCGAACGGATGTCACCACTAGGCAATGCCACTGCCGATGAGTGCGCCGACTATTGCATTACACTTTTTTCTGACCTGACCAAAAAGGTAACCATGCAGAATCTCTATCACGATGGCGGATTCAGCAGCATGGGTATGAGTGCCAGAGCCATGACCCAGTACAATAAAAGTCTTGAATGTAAAGAATGTCAGGAGAATCCCCTGAACAGGCAGGATGCTGAACTATAAATAACTTAAGGTTTACCGAAGGTGATGGTATACCCGTAACTATTATTTCCGGCCGGTTTTCCGGCCGGTTTTTGCTTCTCATTTTCCTTAACGACCGAATAGGCAATAACAGGCACGGGAGCAGCCGGTAACCTGAAAAATATTCTGGTTCTCAGCGTACTTCTTACCCTGAAGCCGCGGTAGTATCCCTTTTTGTGTGTAATGAGTTCTTCTTCTAAATTCAAAGGTATTCATTTTTTTTGTTTCAATTGAGAATGAATGGCAGCGGAACGAAGGCGTAGCCGAAGTGGAGCTGCCATTCATTCTTCCCAGTGAAATTTGTTTTGTTCATAATCAATCTTAGGGATCTTCCTTTGGTATGCTGATCTGGTCATAGCCACATATCCTAAAAGAAGAATAGTGGCATCTGGCCCTGGTAAAGCGCCGCGCATTCTTGTTGTTCGTTTATAGTCTCTGTTGAGCCGTTCTATCCAGTTGGTAGAATAAAGCATATTATGGGTTCTATAATCATATCCGAGGTAGGTGAAATTTAATTTATAGCGGTTATTTTCTCCCATCCTTTTTATCGACGGATAGTATTTCCCCCATTTACTGCAGAATTCTAGCCATCGTTGATATCCTTTCTCAACGGTATCATTGCGATCTCCAGTTCTCAGCACTTCTTTTAAATCTTCTGCAACCAGCGCTTTGTCTTTAGGCTTAATGTGTTTGTTTACATTGCGTTGCAGATGAATTGCACAAAGTTGAATCTCAGTTTCCGGGAACTGTCTCCATATGGAATCCTCAATAGCAGTAAGGCTGTCACATACAATTAACCCAATCTCTTTTAATCCTCTTTCTTTAAGTGACTGTAGCACGACCTCCCAAGCATTGGCACTTTCAGTCGGGAAATTAATTACTGCAAGCACCTCCCGGGTTCGATCGGCCCTGACTCCCAAAATCGTGTAATATCCTTCTTTGCTAACATGGTCAATTCGTCGGGTATAGATAAAGGTAGCATCTATCATTATAATGGGATAATACGGCTCTAAAGGACGTTGTAACCATGTCTGTACATCATTGCGGGCATAGTCGAACATGCGGCTTATCTGACTTGTGCTGTATTCTTTTCCGTAGATATCGCCAAATATCTGGCCTACTTGCTCTGTGGTTAATCCAGCACCATATAAATTAAAGGCAAGTTTGCGGCATTCTTCTTCCTGATCACGTAAAAGGCTTAATAGTATCGGGTAAAACTGCCCGTTTCGGCTTCGTGGCACTCTAAGCTCAATAATTTTTCCCCGACCAAATGTCCTTCGAGGTCTATACCCATTACTCATATCGCCATTTGTGGCGTTATGTTCTTCTCGTTCTGCTCGCATCATTGCTTCCAGGCTGAGCTTCTGTAATTCCTGTAAACCATTCTCTTTTATGGCGATTTCTTCCAAAATCTTTGTAACTTGCTCTTGTGTAAAGTGTAGGTTTTTCATCTTCTAAATTTTTAAGTTTCGCAACCTTAAATTTAGAAAAATCTCACTTTACACACTTTTTGGGATAGTATCGAAGCCGCGGTTATGGGCCGGTTCATACTTCAGCAATGAAATGACCCTTACCGCTTCTTCATCACAGCCGTAACCTATCCCTTTTTTCACCAGAATATCCTCCACATTTCCATCATTGGTAACAGTGTAGCTGACATGTACCACACCTTCAACCTGTTTGTTGAGGGCTTCCTCAGGATACCTGAGGTTCCCGTTGATAAACTTTTTTAATGCCGCATTGCCACCCGGATATTCAGGTGCGGCAACGAATTTCTTATCCGTTTTCTTTTTTTCTGACATGGTTCAGGAAGCTTCAGCAACAAATTTATCAAAAAATATCATCAGATACGGAAAGGTTAAGATATCAGGGAGTCTGGATCCTGAACAGCCCGGTTGACAATATCTTTTACAAGGCCATGTTAAACAAGCCTCAGGCAACAGGCTTGTCTTTCCTTTACAACCAGTTCAGGCGTGAACTACAGTTCAAATAATAGTTTTGCTGATAATCGGCAAATTTCTATTTTTGCATTCCGGGACGAATTTCAAATGAAAGAAATTACCTAATTAAATTAATGCATATTTCACTAAAAACCAGTCTATGAGTTTCAGAATTATTGTGCTTGCCAAACAGGTGCCTGACACCCGAAATGTTGGGAAAGACGCGATGAAAGCGGATGGCACGGTAAACCGGGCAGCCCTTCCTGCTATTTTCAATCCCGAAGACCTCAACGCGCTGGAATTGGCGCTCAGGATTAAAGATCAGCGCAAGGACTGCGAAGTGATTATTCTGACCATGGGTCCTTTCAGGGCTGCAGAGATCATCAGGGAAGCCATGTATCGCGGAGCGGACCGGGGTTACCTGATTACTGACCGCAAATTTGCCGGCTCCGACACCCTGGCTACTTCCTATGCCATTTCTCTGGCAGTTAAGAAGCTGGAACCATATCATCTGGTTATATCGGGACGTCAGGCAATTGACGGGGATACTGCACAGGTTGGCCCCCAGACTGCAGAAAAACTCAGCCTTCCGCAAATCACTTATGCTGAAGAGATTACCGAAGTAAGTGAAAAACACATTGTGGTCAAACGCAGACTTGAGCGGGGAGTAGAAGTCGTTAAATCACCCCTTCCGGCGGCTGTTACCGTGCACAGTTCTGCTCCTGCCTGTCGGCAAAGGGTTGCCAAGTTACTGATGAAGTACAAACATGCCCGAACCGTAACAGAACTTCAGAATGAAACCAAGGATTACACAGAACTTTATGATCAGCGCCCGTATCTTCAGATAGACGAGTGGACGGTAGATGACCTGCATGCCGATGTTACCATGCTTGGCCTCTCAGGTTCCCCCACAAAAGTCAAGAAAATTGAGAATGTGGTGTTTGCGCACAAAGACTCAAAAGTTTTATCTGCTTCCGACGAGGATATCAACAACCTGATGAAAGACCTGATCGACAGCCATGTAATTGGTTAAGCAGGAAGTGTAAACCTTAAATTGAAAAGAACCGTGAATAATATATTTGTTTATTGCGAGCTTACTGAAGAAAAAACCATTGCCGATGTAAGTCTTGAGTTGCTGTCGAAGGGTCGCAGGCTGGCTACTGAACTTGGCGTAAAGCTTGAAGCAATTGTAATCGGATCTGATCTGAAGCGTATTGAAGATCAGGTATTTCCTTTTGGTGTGGATGTGGTTCATGTGGCTGACGACAATCGTTTGTTCCCTTATACCACGCTGCCGCATGCCTCTTTGGTGTTGCATATTTTCCATCACGAAAAGCCTGAAATAGCAATATTCGGAGCTACCTCCATCGGCCGTGACCTTGCACCGAGGATCGCTTCAGCCCTGCGTTGCGGTCTTACAGCAGACTGTACCAGTCTTGAAATAGGAGATCATTTCGAGAATAAAACCCAGACTGAATATAAGAATCTGCTGTATCAGATCAGGCCGGCTTTTGGCGGAAACATCATCGCTACCATTATCAATCCCGAGACCCGCCCTCAGATGGCTACCGTCAGGGAAGGGGTCATGAAAAAAGAAGTGTTTGATCCTAAGTATAAAGGACAGGTTAAGAAGGTAAATGCTTCCGCTGTGCTCAGGGATGAAGATTTTATGGTACAGATCATCGAGCGGCACATGGAAGCGAGCAAAATCAACATTAAAAACGCGCAGGTGATTATTGCCGGTGGGTATGGTGTTGGTTCGCGCGAAAACTTCCAGTTGCTTTATGATCTTGCCGATGTTTTGGGTGCGCAGGTTGGCGCTTCCAGGGCTGCAGTGGATGCCGGTTTTTCGGAACATGAAAGGCAGATAGGTCAGACCGGGGTAACCGTAAGGCCCAAACTTTACATTGCATGTGGTATCTCCGGGGCTGTTCAGCACAGGGCGGGGATGGACCAGTCAGCCCAGATTATCTCCATCAATACCGACCCCAATGCACCCATCAACCATATTGCCGATTATACAATTATCGGCAGTATTACTGATGTAATACCTAAAATGATAAGGTATTACAAGGCAAATTCAAAGTAAACCGGTATCCGGCAGATTTACAGTAATCACAAGCAATTCAGAAGAAAATGGCCAACTTTTATACTGACAACGAGAACCTTAAGTTTCATCTTACCCATCCTTTGATGGAAAAGATCGTGAAACTGAAAGAACATAATTATACCCAGAAAGAGCAGCATGATTATGCCCCGCTTGACCTTGAAGATGCCCTTGACAGTTATGATAAGGTGCTTGAGATCATAGGTGAGATTTCGGGAGACATCATAGCTCCCAATGCTGAAAGTGTGGATCATGACGGACCTCAGCTTATTGACAATGAGGTGGTATATGCCCGCGGGACGCAGGAAAACCATGATGCACTGGTAAAAGCCGGGATGATTGGCATGTCATTGCCGAGGGAATACGGGGGGCTGAACTTCCCGATTGTTCCCTATGTAATGTCAGCTGAGATCGTTTCACGGGCCGATGCCGGCTTCGCCAATATCTGGGGACTTCAGGACTGTGCAGAAACCATCCATGAGTTTGGTTCTGACGAAATCAAGAATGAGTACCTGCCCCGCTTCAACCAGGGAGCGACAGCGGCCATGGACCTTACAGAACCTGATGCCGGTTCCGATCTCCAGGCTGTTCAGCTTAAAGCAACCCTTGATCCTGCAACAGGAATCTGGTACCTTGATGGCGTAAAACGTTTTATCACGAATGGAGATGCCGACATTTCACTGGTTCTGGCCCGCTCTGAGCCCAACACCACCGATGCGCGCGGTCTTTCGCTTTTTGTATATGACCGCAAACACAAAGCTGTTAAAATCAGAAGGATAGAAAATAAACTGGGGATCAAAGGATCGCCCACCTGTGAACTTGTCTTTAAAAATGCCCCTGCAAAACTGGTTGGTGATACCAAGATGGGGCTGATCAAGTATGTAATGTCACTGATGAATTCGGCCCGGTTGGGCGTTGGAGCTCAATCGGTGGGTATTGCTGAGGCTGCCTGGCGCGAAGCGCTGAAATATGCGCAGGAGCGCGAACAGTTTGGCAAAGCCATTATCCAGTATCCGGCCGTATATGAGATGATCACCAATATGAAGGTGAAAACTGATGCCATCCGGACATTGCTCTACGAAACTGCCCGTTTTGTTGATATCTACAAGGCTTATACCTTTGCCGGTCACGAAAGGAAACTTGAACAGGCCGAGCGTGAAGAGTACAAGTATTATCTGAAACTGGCTGATGTTTTTACACCGCTATTGAAGCTTTTCTCCAGCGAGTATTGCAACCAGATTGCTTATGATGCCATTCAGATACACGGTGGTACAGGATACATGAAGGATTTCCCGGTTGAAAGAATTTACAGGGATGCCCGTATCACTACCATTTACGAGGGAACCTCGCAACTCCAGGTTGTGGCGGCCATCCGCGGTGTAGGCAATGGCGCTTACCTCAAAGCGATGCAGACCTATGCTGAAATCCAGGTAAAACCTGAATTGCAGTATATGAAATCGGTACTAGTAAAAATGACCGACCAGTATGCAAAAACGGTTGAAAAAGTCAACGAGTTTGAGGACACCGAATACCTTGATTACCATGCCCGCCGCCTGGTTGAGATGGCCGGTCATATCATCATGGGTTACCTGTTGCTGCTCGATGCCAACAGGAATGATGATTATACCAAATCGGCCGATATCTTTATCCGTATGGCACGTGCCGAAAATATAGCCAAAGTCGGCTTTATCAACCAGAGTCACCCCAAAGACCTGGGCGCCTTTAAACAGGTGTAATTACCGGGACCAAACCTTAATCACTGCTTGCAAAGCCGTTGTTCGATGCAACGGCTTTTTTGCGCAACTTATTATCTATCCCTGAGTTATAGAAGAAGATTATAAAATTAAGCCGGAATACTCAATACCCATTTGTGAATGTATCGGTTCAACAAGCAGCTGAATAATCAGAAAATTTTCGGGTACTTGCCGGGGTTATAATCGTGCATGATATTGTAAACGGCATCAAACACGTCCTCGGCGTTGGGATTGGAGAAATAATCCCCGTCAGTACTGTATGCCGCCCGGTGGGCCATTCCGGTGACAGTTCTTGGAGGTGCATCCAGGTAAAGATAACCGTTTTGTTCCTCCAGCACTTTTTGCATCATATAAGCGGTGGCCCCACCCGGCACGTCCTCATCGAAGAAGACAATCTTGTTGGTTTTCCGCAACGACTTCACAATTGTCTGGTCAATGTCGAAAGGTATAAGGGACTGCACATCGATCAGTTCGCAGGAGATATTGAAGGCTTTCAGTTGATCAACGGCATCTTCGGCAATGCGCACACACGATCCGTAAGTAACGATGGTGATATCAGTGCCCTGATGCAGTATTTCGGGATAACCGGGTGCTATGCGGTATTCCCCGATATTGGCAGGACGCTTTTCACGCAGCCGGTATCCGTTGAGGGGCTCGATAATGATGGCCGGTTCATCCGAAGCCAGCATGGTATTGTAAAATCCCGAAGCCTGGGTCATATTTCTCGGAACCAGCACATGCACACCACGTACAGAGTTGATGACCATGCTCAGGGGAGAGCCCGAGTGCCAGATCCCTTCGAGCCGGTGACCGCGGGTACTGATGATCATAGGTGCTTTCTGACCGCCTTTGGTCCGGTATTGAAGGGTTGCAAGGTCATCGCTGATCACCTGGAGCCCGTAAAGCAGATAATCGAAGTATTGTATCTCGGCAATGGGTCTGAACCCGCGCATGGCCAATCCGATTCCCTGACCGATGATGGTGGCTTCGCGGATCCCGGTATCAAAAATCCTGTTTTCGCCGTACTTTTCCTGCAGACCTTCCCATGTCTGGTTTACGCCGCCGATCTTTCCCACATCCTCGCCAAAAACAACCAGTTCAGGATATTTAGCCATCAAGGCATCAAAATTGTCCCTGAGGATCTCCCGGCCGGGTACCATCACCGATTTTTCGTCAAAGACGGGCTCAACTGAACTTACGTTACTGACCCGCTCGGCTGATTCACTGTACAGATAAGAGTTATATCGTCCGGCGTTGTCAGCCATCTCTTTTTCCAGCCAGTTGCTGACATTGATTTTGAGTGAATTCTGAGGATTGCTGCATGAATCACAGATTAACCTGAGAATTTTACGGGCAGATGAGATAATGTCTTTGCGGATGGGGTCGGCAATAAGGCGGAGATCCTCCTTAATGGATTCGATTTTGCTGGTTTTGGCGCAGTTGCAGGTAGTTACATCGGCCATTCGGAGGAACTCATCCCGTTTGGCCTTTACCGGATTCAGGTAGTTGTCCCAGGCAGCTTTACGCGCTTTCTTAACCCTTTCGGTGGCCAGATTTTCAATTTCCTCAATTTCCTCATTAGTGGCAATCCCTTCGGAAATCATCCATTCCCGCATGCGGGCAATGCCATCATACTCTTTTTCCCACTTCAGCCTTTCTTTTGATTTATAGCGCTCATGCGATCCGCTGGTCGAGTGACCCTGTGGCTGTGTCAGGCCTTTGATATGAAACAGCACGGGAACCTGCTCCCTGCGGCAGATTTCAATGCCTTCGCGATAGACACTTATCAGCCCGGGATAATCCCATCCGTCAGCAGAATAAATAAGGTACCCGGGGTTGTTTTCATCCCTTTCAAATCCCCTGAGAATCTCTGAAATACTCTGTTTGGTGGTTTGATATTTATTTGGTACGGATATTCCCCAACCGTCATCCCATACCGAGATGGCCATGGGTACCTGAAGAACACCGGCCGCGTTGATGGTTTCAAAAAAATGTCCTTCTGATGTGGAAGCGTCACCGATAGTACCAAATGCCACTTCATTGCCTTCAATGGAAAAACCTTTCAGTATGGATTTTTCACCGGATTTTCTGTATAATTTAGAAGCCAACGCCAGGCCGAGCAACCTGGGCATTTGCCCGGCAGTGGGGGAGATGTCGGCCGAACTGTTCTTCTGCAGCGTAAGATCTTTCCACGTCCCGTCTTTATCGAGGCTGCGGGTGGCAAAATGATTGTTCATCACCCTTCCGGCAGTACCGGGATTAAATGTGTCGTCAGTATCTCCGTATATCTGTGCAAAGAATTCTTCAAGGTTCATCATACCTGTCGCCAGCATAAAGGTCTGATCTCTGTAATACCCTGAACGCCAGTCACCGTTCCGGAATGCTTTTGCCATTGCCAGCTGGGGGATCTCTTTTCCGTCACCAAAAATTCCGAATTTTCCCTTCCCTGTGAGAACTTCACGCCTCCCCGTGAGGCTTGCCTGCCGGCTTTCATAAGCTATCCGGTAATCATTCTTTACTTCGTTGATATATTCTTTCTTCAGTGCGGTCATTTCTTTCAGGCTGGCAGA
This sequence comes from Lentimicrobium saccharophilum, assembly GCF_001192835.1. NCBI lineage: Bacteria > Pseudomonadati > Bacteroidota > Bacteroidia > Bacteroidales > Lentimicrobiaceae > Lentimicrobium > Lentimicrobium saccharophilum. The sequence continues at coordinate 408,910 of NZ_DF968183.1, read as the reverse complement.
TTTCATAGCATCCGGCTTTATGAGTAATAATTTTCTTTATGCAGTTCTGGTGTTCTTAACAAAGATCGGGATTATTGGTTCAGCGTAATCTTTTGCGGGAATTATTTTGCAGCGATGCAAATCAAGATTTACCTGTATGGAATTCCATAGTAATCATTGCGTCTGGAAATACAGTTTTCAACCATTACAATCAGCATATAATGCGGTGTGTTATCAAGCATTTCCCTGTTGATTCCGCAGTTTCTGATCAGTTCATCTATCTCATCATCGGTGCTGATCCCGAACCGATGGCTGAGTATTTCGGCTGATATAATGTTTAGAAAATCACTTCTCAATGTATTTTGCTTCAGGATTTCAGCCATTTTCCGGCGCTGTCTGGCTTCCTTCGAAAAATTGTCATAAATTAACGAGAATGGCCCGGGCAGCAACAGACCACCTTCAGGATTCTCATATTTTCTCCGGAAAGGTTCAGCGGGTAGTTTAAGTTTTTTCAGCACAATCTCCTGGGGCGTCTTCATGGTGATAAATTCCCGGCGGAATTCGGGGTACGTCAGCGGGTAAGGCCGGATCTCGACTCCGGGAATCATCAGGGTATCTTCAAATAGAGTGATTTTTATACTGTAATTCAATGAGGTGAGGTTTACCGGAATCCTGAACAGAAAAGCTTTATAACCAATCATGGTAACCTTAAGCGTGTCATTCCTGGCAAGCACCAGTGAAAACTCCCCACGAAAATCAGTAAACGTGCCGTAGTTTCTGTGCAGGTTCCTGGCATGAGCGCCAACCAGCGCTTCTCCGGTAACGCTGAATACCGATCCCTTGAGCATAATATAAGACTGAGCTTCAAGCGCCCCAGTGTTTAGCAGAAGCAGTGCAACAATCAGAAAATGCCTGAATCCGGTCATGTACATTGTATCTTTGCAAATTTACCCTGCAAGGCAGGCTGTGTCAGTTAATTAATGTTAAAGTTAGCTGAAAAAAGTTAAATTGATTGTAAGATTGCCATAGCCTGTTTCAGCTTTTTGAACATTAGTTAAACAATCGTGTTTATACCCCCGCAAGGCTGCTGAATGCCTGAAAAAACAATAACTTAAACTAAAAAAAGAGAAAAATGACAAAAATTGGTAAAATCCTCGGACTTTTATTGGTAACAGGAATCATCGCATCATGTGGCGGCCCTCAGGGTGAGAAAGCTGCAACCGGTGAGGCGCAGGATGTAACTGTAAAAAGCGGAGATGTGACCCTTCCGGTTGATCTTGCCGCATCAAATGTGGAATGGGTAGGTACCAAACCGACCGGTCAGCATAATGGCACAGTGAATATTTCAGCCGGAGAAGTGATGCTGAAAGATGGTGAAATCGTCGGCGGTAAATTTACCATTGATCTGAATTCAATTGTTGTACTTGATCTTACAGATCAGGAAATGAATGCCAAACTGTTAGGCCATCTGAAATCGGCTGATTTCTTTGAAGTGGAGACCTATCCCACAGCAGTCTTCGAAATTGCTTCTGTTGCAGCTGTCAGCGGAAATCCTGAAGCCAGCCACAACATCACCGGAAACCTGACAATGAAAAATATAACCAAAAGTGTCACTTTTCCAGCAATGGTCAATGTCAGCGATAACGGTGTAACTGCCACAACCCCGGCATTTATTATTGACCGCACTGAGTGGAATGTTCAGTACGGATCAAAGAAACTTTTCGATAACCTTAAGGATAATTTCATCCATGACGAGATGTCATTGAAAATTAATCTGAAGGCTGAAATTTAATAAACAGTTTGAAAGTGGTAGCCTCCGAATGGGGGCTATTTTTTTTCTTTCTGCAAGCAAATGCATCATCAGCAGGTAACGAAAAGCTCCCTGAAGATTTAATAATTCTCAGCAAGTATCTCAAAATATGCCTGCGGATGCTCACAGCCGGGGCAATTTTTCAATGCCCGCTCGCTTTCGTATATCAATCCGCATTTCCGGCAGATCCATTTCACTTTTTTTTCACGTTTGAAAACCTTGCCTTCTGCGATATTGTCAGCCAGGGCATAAAACCTTTCGGAATAAAACTGTTTAATCCTTCTGAAGAGCTTGAATTTTGTGGCAATACGCTTGAATCCTTCTTCCCAGGCGATACGTTCATACTCTTCAAACACACTTCGCGATTCATCAAGTTCAGTTATGGCCGCTTCCCTGAGGCATTCAAGGGTTGGCCCGATGCCCTTGTTCGTGAAAGGTATCATAATATCCAGGTTGCTTCCTTCCAGGAACTTATACATGGTTTTCGTATGGGAACGCTTCTGTTCAGCCACTTCAAGCAAAATGGCTGCAACCTGTTCAAAACCTTCCCGCCTGGCCTGTTTCGAAAAAATCTCATATTTTCTGATGTTTGCTGATTCTGAAAAAAATGCCCTGGCAAGGTTTTTTTCTGTAAGACTTCCTTTTAATGTTTCCATGGATGATTTCATTTAATCCACACCCCGGCTTCTGATCGAGGCATAGAAGGATTCTGATCGGAATAAAGAATTCTGATGCGTGTTTTCTGATCAACTTCAGGCACTTCTGTAAAGATAAAAATAAAAAAAAAGCCACTTGAGAACAAGTGACTCTTTAATGCAGGATATCAGATTTAATTTTCTATCCAGTTCACAACTTTTTCTGATAGCGGGCTTTCCCGCGGGCTCAGATAATCAAACAGATTTCCGTTCTCATCAATCATAAACTTCTGGAAATTCCATGAAACCTCTGCATCAAGTTTACCGTTTTCTGATTTTTGTGTCAGCCAGCTGTAAATGGGATCGATATCTTTGCCTTTCACGGATATCTTCGACATCATCGGGAAAGTAACACCATAGTTAAGTTCGCAGAATTCCGCAATTTCCTCGTTTGTACCGGGTTCCTGTCCCATGAAGTTATTGGCAGGGAAACCAATGATCACAAAATTACGGTCGCTGTATTGTTTATACAAAGTTTCAAGGTCTTTATACTGAGGGGTAAGACCACATTTGGAAGCTGTATTGACCACCAGTACCTTTTTTCCTTTCAGGGTTGAGAGGTCAAATTCCTTTCCGTCAATGGTTGTAGTTTTGAAACTGTGAAAATTTTTCTGTGCCATGACAGAGAAACCGGTCAGCAAAAATAAGCAGATAGTTAAAAGCAGGTTTTTCATATTGTTTGTTTTTTTAATGAACGCCGGACCTCAGGTTTTGTTCAGGATGTACATTTTTTCTTTAGACAATAATTTGGATTGCACTCCTTACCTTTGCACCCATGAAGCTGATCATAAATTATCTGTCCCGGAGACATGGGTTGAACAACTTGCAGGCTGGTGAGAAACAGACATTCAGGCTTCATCTGGGCTATACCCTCCTTGATAATTTTGTTGCAGGGGTGCTTACCCTCAATGAATTTGTATTTCTGAAGAGCCTGCACGGGTCATCCTATCAGCTTAGTTTTCTGTTTCAGTTCTCAGTACTTGTTTTTATTTTTCTGATCTTCATTTCCGAATGGCTGAAAAGGATGCATGACAAGCCTAAGCTGATCAGGATCACCGGACTGCTTACACGCGCCCCTCTTGCCATTCTGCTTTTTTTTCCGCGCAGTTCAGGGGTTATAGAGGCAAATCCACTATATCATTATGTATTTCTGGGCCTTTTTCTAATTTATTATATGGGCAATCCGGTGATTTTTCCGACCATTAACCTGTTTCTCAAGAATAACTACCGTCATGAGCACTTTGGGAAGCTATACAGTCTGGCCACTGTTTATGGTAAAGTGCTGATGCTGGTCACCGCCTTTGCCTACGGTATGCTGCTTGATTATGACAAGAATTCATACACTTATGTGTTTGCCCTGGCTGCATTGGCAGGTGTTATTTCCACCTACCTCTTGTCGAAAATTCAATACGTCGAAGAGAAAGTTGAACCGGCGGAAAACAGTTTCTGGCAAAATGTAAAAACTTCGGCCCTCGGTATGCGCCGTATCATGAGGGAAAATGTCCCCTTCAGGCATTTTGAGCTGGGGTTTCTATTTTATGGTTTTGCATTTATGAGCACAGTTACCGTGATGACCATCTTTTTTGAAAGACAGCTTGGATTGAACTACTTCAGTGTGGCAACCTATAAAAACAGCTACAATATTATTGCTTTGTTTCTTATTCCTTTTTTCGGAAGAACGTTGGGGAAAATTGATCCCCGGAAATTTGCCGCCATCACATTTGCATCCATTATGCTTTACCTGCTGAGCCTGGTGCTTACGGCCTATTTTCCGCAAAACATACAGCTGGGTAATTTCAGGTTATTTTACAGCATGATCCCGTTTGTATTGTTTCATGCAGTTTTTGCCGCTACCATGTCATTGCTCTGGAACATCGGATCTGCTTATTTCTGTAAGCCACACGAGGCCGGAGAATACCAGTCGGTACACTTGTTTCTGACAGCCACACGCGCCGTATTTGCCCCATTACTCGGAGTCCTGTTTTATGAATTGTTTGGCTTTGTTTTTACTTTCAGTCTTGGGGCCGCTTCTCTTTTTATTGCCATCCTGATCATGATATGGTCTTACCGGCGCGATAAAGCCATTTAACCGATCTGATCAGTCAAAGGATAGCACCCGGGAATTTTACAAACCTGGCCCCTTGCATCAATCGAAAATCAGGCTATAATACCGTTCGATCCTCCCGGCCAACTCATCAAGAGAGATATACTTGCTGACCCTGAAAGTCTCTTTTCCGTCAAAAAAAGCTATGATCGTCGGACTGGCAAACACATTGTTTGATGCTGCCATCAATGGATGCAGGGCTACATTGATATAGGCATGTTTCATCTTTGGAAACTCCCCTGAAATCAACTGCTCCACTTTGGGCCGCAAGGCCACACAGGGCGCGCAGCTATCATTGAAAAAATATAAAAGCAGGGCAGTGGATGAAGACACAAGCGTGTTAAGTTCTTCCGGATTTCTGATTTCAATTTTCATAAGACAAAAGTAGCTTTAATAATTCTGGATGCGACTGATTCGGGAGTTATCCCGTGAAATCGTTATTTGGTATTGAAAGCCTGCTTACCTGCGGAAAACAACTTTAACCGATTGGCCTTTATTCATGCCGGCCATGATCAGTGTATGTTCGTGACCGTTTCTGAAAAAGGCTTTCAGGGTGGTCAGCGCGATGGATCCTTCGTCTTCGGCAAAGAATGTATAAGTGACTTCATTTTCATCTTTACCGATGTTAAATCTGAAAGATTTAACTTTATTGGTAATCTCAAGTCCGCTCACGATTCTCTCATTGTTTTTCAGGATGGTTATCTTATCACCGTCCTGAAAACGGTCGTCTACCAGATCTATCTGAATCTGATCATCATGCAGCTTCATTGTCTTGACCGAGCCTGGCGTTACTTCAACCACATTGCGCACCCAGGTGGCTGTATCAACAGGTTTACCTTCCGCTTTTTCCCGGACGGAGTCAGACATTGGAAGTTCTCCAAATGCTTTCTCTACTTTTGCCGATAACTGTTCGATTTTTTCTTCTGTCATCATCAGAATGGTTCCGGATGCGCAGATTACCAGAGGATCGGCACTTTTTGAGGTAAACTTTCCGGTATAAACGGACTGCCCGGCCTTTTTTTCAAAAGTTCCGGTTACTTTCATCAGACAGAATTCTTCAGCCGGGGTTTTTGATTTTGTGGATTCAATGAAATGTTCTTCAAATTCCAGGACCTTGGTTTTGGGATTATATGTCCCTGAAATTCTGGCTTTTGTTTCTTCTTTGCCATTGCGGTCGCTCACCGAATATCCTGTAAGGGTGTTTTTGTTCCCAAGCTGATAAATAATAGAGTAACTCATTACTTCAGTCCTGTCAAGCACAATGGCGCCGGTAAGGGTCATTTGCTGGGCAAATGCATGATGACACAAATTCAGAAATATAATCAATGAAAGAATGATCCTGCTGTTTTTATTCATTACCTTTAACCCGTAAATCCTATGTTAAACTTAATCTTGTAAAATTATGAAAATCTTTAAACCCGGAATGACCATTACCATGCTTCTGGTAATATTTATGTTAGGATTTGTGAATGTTGCAGATGCAGCTTTTGCCGGCAAAAAGAGCCAGGCTCTTACCGAATCGTTAGCCCCGGCTGCATCCATGGAAGCCCCTGCCGCACCGGCCGCTGATACCGAAACCCTGCTGCTTGTGATTCTTTGTTTTATTCTTCCTCCATTGGCTGTTTTTCTGAAATATGACGATGCCGGAACCCCGTTTATTGTAAACCTCATTCTGACGCTGTTCTTCTGGATTCCGGGTGTGATCCATGCCTTATATCATGTGCTTAAATAAAAAGCCCTGATTTTTGGGAACCTGAACTTAAACACATATTGTTTCCCTGACCTGCCCGTATCTGATGCGATACGGGCAGTTTTTTCCGGTTACTGTTTCTTTGATGAGCAACATTGCCGAAACATTTATTATTGGCACCTACTGAATGAAGTGGCCGGATTTTATTAAGGAATAGTGGTTTACGCCCGGTCGGCTATAATTTTTCAGATATTCCCATGCTGAAAAGTGCAAAATCATACTTGACCGGATCAACAGGGTCGAAACTGCGGAGCACCTGATCGATTTCCTCTACCGCTTTCCAGTCATTCTGTGCACGTCTCATAATCCCCAGCCTGCGGGCGACATTTCCTACATGCAGATCGAGCGGGCAGCAGAGCTGAGCAGGGGAAATCAGTTTCCAAAGTCCGAAATCAACGCCTTTGGCATCATGCCTTACCATCCACCGCAGAAACATATTCAGCCTTTTGGCGGTACTACCCGATGCCGGATTGGCCAGGTGTTTCTCAGAGCGCGGCAGGTGAGGGGTTTCAAGAAAAAGTTCCCTGAAGCGCAAAAGGCTGTTATAAACATTCTGATCTCCTGATCTGAGGCCTGCGGCAAAGGCCTGCTCGAGTCCGCCATGCAAACGGTAAATATTTTTGAGTGAAGCGATAAAGAACAGGCTGTCATCGGCATTGAACGTCCGGTGAACAAATGCAGAAATTTGCTTTAAATCAGCAGGTCCGGCATTCATTACAAAATCGTAAGGCGCATTATCCATCAGCTCCATCAGCCTGAAACCGTTTCTTACAATCGAAACCCGCTGCCCCCAGGCTATGGTAGCCACAAGAAACCCTGCGATCTCAATATCCGCTCTGTCAGTAAATGCATGAGGAATACTGATGGGGTCAGCATGGATAAAATCGACCCTGTTGTAATATTCGGCCTTTGCATCGAGCAGAGACTTAAGTTCTTTGGTATTCATTTGACAAAATTAAGTGAATAGAACACATACCGGTTATTCTGAAAAAAACGGACCTGCTGTTTTGCAGCAGGTCCGGATGATTGGTGTGTGTGTGAAAAGGAAATCTAATTCAGCAGATGCACTGATTTGATGATTTCTTTGCCTTTACCGATGGCTTTCTCGTTTTCGGGAATCATTCCGTGGTGGCGCTTGGGAAGGGATTTCTCAAGTCCTTTACGGATAAATTCCGGCTGTACAATAGGTTTCAGTTTCAGGAAACCTCCGAGTACCACCATATTAAACACCTTTGTCAGGCCCATTCGTGCTGCCTCATCGGCTGCTTCTATCTGGTAGATATTGATATCCTGACGCTGAGGATGACGCGTGATTCCGTTTGGGTCATAAATCAGCAGGCCTCCGGGCTTCACAGATTTCTCAAATTTGTCCATTGACTGCTGATTAAGAATAATCGCGGTATCAAACTGATTAACAATGGGTGAGCTGATACGTTCATCGCTGATGATGACGGTTACGTTGGCTGTACCTCCGCGCATTTCAGGACCATAGGAAGGCATCCAGCTTACTTCCTTATTTTCCATCACGCCGGAATAGGCCAGAATCTTTCCCATTGAAAGGACGCCCTGTCCTCCGAATCCTGCTATAATGATTTCTTCTGTCATTGCTTTTACTTTTTAATTTTTAAACCGGAATGGTCGACTCTGTCTGTAACTGCCGGATGTTACCGGCATTTCAGTTAGTCATTCACCTTGATATCGCCCAACGGGTAGAAGGGGAACATGTTTTCTACCATCCATTCGTTGGCCTGAACGGGATTCATTTTCCAGCCTGAGTTGCAGTTCGATACGATCTCTACGAATGAGAGGCCTTTATTCAGTTTCTGATTTTCGAAAGCCTTCCGGATCGCCTTTTTGGTTTTTCGCACATTCGCCGGGGTATGCACTGCCTGACGGGTTACATAAATGGTGCCGGGGAGTTGGGCAACCAATTCAGTCATCTTTAAGGGGTTACCCATCATATGAACATCCCTGCCGTAAGGCGATGTGGATGATTTCATCCCGGGAAGGGTGGTGGGCGCCATTTGGCCTCCGGTCATCCCGTATATACCGTTGTTGATGAAGATAATTACAATATTCTCACCCCGGTTACAGGCGTGGATGGTTTCGGCAGTGCCGATGGCAGCCAGGTCACCGTCGCCCTGGTAAGTGAAAACAAATTTATCGGGATTCAACCTCTTCACCGCGGTGGCCAATGCCGGGGCACGACCATGAGCGGCTTGCTGCATGTCGATGTTCATAAACTCATAGGCAAGCACAGAGCAACCTACCGGTGCAATGCCGATGGTTTTATCCTGTATGTCCATTTCTTCCAGCACTTCCATCACTATTCGGTGGGCAGTGCCATGACCGCATCCAGGACAATAACTCAGCGGTTTGTCAGTGAGCAATTCGGTTTTCTTATATACAAGATTCTCCGGTTTACGGATATCTTCTTTGGTTATTTCAGCCATAGCATTATCCTCCGATTATTTTTGTTTGCATTGCTTCAACCACTTCGGTGGGAGAGGGGATGATACCGCCCATTCTGCCGAAATGCTCAACTTTTACCCTGCAGCCGACTGCAAGTTTTACATCCTCAATCATCTGTCCGGCGCTCATTTCAACAGTCAGGATTCCTTTTACCTGATCAGCCAGTTTGGAAATGATTTCAGTTGGAAAGGGGAAAAGGGTAATGGGGCGCAACAATCCGACTTTGATACCATCCGCTCTCAGTACGTCAACAGCCTTCTGGCTGATACGTGCACTAGTACCATAAGCAACAATAAGGTAATCAGCATCTTCACAGCTGATCATCTCATAGCGGGTTTCCTGCTCCTGCATCAGTTTGTATTTAGCCTGGAGTGCATGGTTGTGCAATTCCTGTTTTGCCGAGTCAAGATCCAGTGAGGTAATGATATTGCGCTCCCTGTCTTTGGTTTTTCCGGTGGTTGCCCAGGGCGTGTTTTTGATGATCTCTTCTTCGGTAAAACGCGGACGCTGCTCATCCAGCTCCACTTTCTCCATCATCTGCCCGATAGCGCCATCGGATAGTACCAGCACAGGATTGCGGTACTTAAAGGCCAGGTCAAAACCCAGGCGTGCAAAGTCAGCCATTTCCTGTACGGATGAAGGTGCAAGCACGATCATGCGGTAATCACCATGTCCGCCGCCTTTTGTTGACTGGAAATAGTCAGATTGTGAAGGCTGAATGGTTCCCAGTCCAGGACCCCCGCGAACAACGTTCAGGATAACGCAGGGCAGTTCGGCACCGGCAATGTAAGAAATTCCTTCCTGTTTAAGACTGATTCCGGGGCTTGATGAGGAGGTGAGCACCCGCTTGCCGCAAGCGGCACCGCCATAAACCATATTGATGGCAGCCACTTCACTCTCTGCCTGAAGAACCACCATTCCGGTGCGCTCGTGAGGCTTTTCAGCCATCAGGTATTCCATCACCTCCGACTGGGGGGTTATCGGGTAACCAAAGTACCCATCAGCACCAGCGCGGATGGCTGCTTCGGCAAAGGCTTCATTGCCTTTCATTAATCTGAGTTCTTTCATAAACCTTAAAAATTAAAATTCTTACTCAATTTTCTTCCTGTAAACCGTAATCACCCCGTCAGGGCAAACAATAGCGCAATTGGCACATCCGATGCACTCTTCATTTACAGATTCGGCATAGTGATAACCCTTGCCGTTCACATTTTTCGACAATGCAATCACATCATTGGGACAAGCAGGAATACATACGCCGCATCCTTTGCACTTCTCAATGTCGATTACAATGTCACCTTTTACTTTTGCCATGGTCTATATGAGTTTGGTTTTGATCGTTATGATGCAGCGAAATTATAGATTTTTATCCAATCCGGACTCCGCAAACGTTTGCAAAATAACTAAAAAGGCGCAATTTATAATCCTTTTAAACAACCTGCTCAGATCATTCTGATTTCAGAATGGCAGGCTGGAGCATTTTCAGGAATTATGCTCGTGAAACTTTTTGAGGCGTGCTTCAAGCGCTGGAAACTGATCGGGATGAACCAGTGAAACACAGGCCCTTAACCCTTCGAGATGCTCGCTGCCGGTGATGGCCAGTGAAATGGCACTGATGCCGTAATAGATCAGTTCTTCAATCAGCTGTTCACCCGAATATCCGGGATAAGCAATGGTAAAGTAGAACCCATCAGCAATCGGCTTGTCCACATCGGTATCATAAACGATATGGAATCCGTTGTCGGTAAACATCTTTTTCATGGCATGAGCCTTCTCGCCATAAATCTTTACTTCGTCAATAAAGTTAAAACTACCGTCGTTGGCAGCTTTCAGCATGGCCGCCAGGGCATATTGCGCCGAGTGAGCCGTTCCGGAACTCAATGCATATACAGTCCCGAAGATCATCGCCCTGCCGAAAATGTCAACATTATAATATTTCCTCAATCCCTCAACCTTCCGTCCAAACAGATCATTGGAAATGACCATCATCCCGATACGCTGGCCGGCATAGCTGAATACCTTTGAACTGGAAATAAACAGAATATAGTTATTGGTATACTTTGCCACGGTAGGTTGATAGGGTGGTACGCCAGGTCTGGAATAGTCCTTGCGGAAATCCATACCGAAGTAAGCCAGATCCTCACAAATCACAACATTATATTTGTTGGCCAGCTCACCGATGGTCTTAAGTTCTTCATCGGTAAAGCATATCCAGGATGGATTATTGGGGTTCGAATACAACACCGAATGGATGTTACCTTTCGAAAAATACGATTCCAGTTTGTCACGCAATTTGTCGCCACGGTAATCATATACATCAAAACTTTCAAATTTCTGGCCCAACACCCTGTGCTGCTGCTTATGTACCGGGAATCCCGGATCAATAAAAAGGGTGGTGTCACGCTCAGGCGACATACGCGATAGCGTGAGAAATGCCGCAAAACTACCCTGCATAGACCCTACGGTGGGGATACAGGCCTCAGGTTTTACTTCTATGTCCAGAAAATTCTTTACAAACTTTGAAATCTCATTCTTTAGCTCAGGTGTACCGTCAATGTCAGGATATATTGCAGCAACTCCCTTCCTTAATGCTTCAATTTCTGCATTGGTTCCAATTTCCGAAGGAGCCATACCCGGAATACCCATCTCCATCCTTACAAACCGGTCGCCGGTTTCCCTTTCGATGTTATCAACCAACCGCTTGATTTCCCTGATGCTAGCCTTGCCGACACTTGCCAGCCCCATTTCCTTCACTTTTCGCGTCACCACTTCATAATTGACCGGAGTGTCATGCCTGAAAATCTCTTTCATAGTAATATTTTGTTTTTGGTTTTTAATCCAAAGGGAGACTGATGCAATCTGGTTTTGATCACCACAAGACCTGATTTACAAATCATTGCATGTCAATATTTTAAACTTCAGGTCTGACTTAGTGTATTCAAAACAGCAGGGCTGAACCGGGTGGCAAGTTATAGATTTGCCTCAACATGGCAAGGCGATTCATGAAAAAAATATTCCGGGAATTACATTAAAAAATATTCAGCTTCAAACCGGCTTAGCGTCCTTTGAGCGAGGCCATGGCCAGGATAGTACCCAGCGCAATGCCGAGGAGGGCCGCGAAAAGTACCTGATAATCAACCGGTAATAGAAACGTGATTGTATGAGCGGGATACCAGAAAAAAGGAATGGTCTTTTTGAACACGAAGTTCCACTGCACATCCCAGTTCAGGTTTGTAATGATTCCCCTGAAATCAATGGGTGTAAATAACCCACCCAATGTCCCTCCGGTTTTCAGGATGTGGGTGTCCGTAATCTTATGCAGGGTCATCATTACCGGGGCATAAATCGTGTTCATAAATACACTGATGCAGAATGCAACAAACAGTTTTGATACGGAAAATCCCTCCTGCATCACTGCACCGGCTTTTTCAAAGCCCATATAGCTGAGGAATGAAATTGTTCCCGAACTGAAAATTACAAAGGCCAGCTTGATGGTCAACCCCAGAAAGCCCCACACTATGGCACGCGGCAGAATACCAAAACCGGGCGAATTATATTTGCCGGTTTTGATCCGCAAACCGATTACTTCGCCAAGCGTAGCCAGGATGGCGAACTTTACGAAACTCATGATCATGCCGTGGGCTGAATTGAAGCTGTTGTAAGCATCATAAACAGCCGGGAAAACAAAAAACGGCAGGAAAAACAGGATCAGGGCCGAAATAAACAGCGGGTCGTTGCGCTTCATATTGATTGATGATGACAAATTTCCGGCAAAGGTAGGGAAATTGGCCTGCTGTGAAAATTTAGCACAGAAATCCCTGCGGGGTCTGATTTATCTAAGACTCTTCCTTAAAAAACAGCCTGTAGTAATCCATTCCGCGTTCTTCATCATAACCTTTCTCAATGTTGTTGCGGTTCCCGTGGATGTAGATATGGAAGTTCTTATCCAGTTTGATAACGCTTTTGTAAACCCTGGCCTGTTTGCGGACCGCCTGCCCGGAAATATCAAAATCATCATTGATTCTCATGTCCCTTTCCACTTCGAAATCACGCCGGTATTCATTGAATGTCTGTATCACCTCAGGTTGTTCAAATACCTCACTCACAAATTCCTCCATTACAAAATTGTCATTCTCCCTGAAGAACTTCATAGATTTATTCAGCAGCTCCGCCTGTCCCGGCCGGTCAATTTCAAAAGTTTCAGGTAACTTTTCAGTTACAAAATTCCTGCAAAGGGTCAGCGTTTGGCTGGTCTGAAAAAACTGATCATTCCGCTGCCTGACTTTCAGGAAATCATCCATCCAGTAGAGGGCGTCATTACCCTTGCTCAGGTTGTCGACGGATGCCACCACAAAACCGTTTTCACGTTCTCTGTTAAAGATCAGGCAACCTTTATCCAGCTTGTTGATATTTATACCATCCTCATGTTCAATGGTAAAATTGTCGCCATCAGGATATACTTTCAGAAAGGTTTCTTTCGATTCGGACTTGAATATTCCAATGGCATCAAGCGCTTGTCCGTCGAGTTCAAGATTCTGAAAATATGATATATAGAGTTCCCCCGGCCTAACTTTCGGATGAGACGAGCACTCATATAAATGGTTGGCCAGATTTACCGAGTTCAGGTAAAAACTGCCTGGATCATCAAATATGGCAGCCGAAAAATGGAAAACTTCATTGAGGCTAAGATCCGCATCATGATAGAAATTGAAATACTCCTGCTGCTTAAAAGGGAACAGAAAATACCTGATAAGCAGATCCCTGATTGTCTCATTGAGCTGAACGGGTGATTTTGAGAATTTTATTCCTTCTTCCTTTCCTTTGTTCCCGGTTTTATGAATGACCAGACGGTGGAGATTGGCACTTTCACTTATAATCATTGCGCTGATATTTAGTAAGATACGGATAATTGGATCGTTTTGCAATGATAAGATAATTATACCAATGAAGGCTTTAAAGTTTTCTGCTAGTCCCGGTAATTGATGTATTTATATTCGAATACTGCTTATAGTGTTTTTAAATGGTTGAATACCAGCACTTTTTTTTCAATCTTTCAGGACAACTATTGGGTTAACCAAAAGCATATCATTTCTATTGCCTGAAGGATTCCCTGTCGATGCCTGTTTTACCGATAATACGGTCAAAGATTGTATTTTAGCCGGCGCAAATGCATGAATCTCATGAAAACACTTACCAGGGAGCAACAACAGTTGTTTGATTCCGAAACTGCGGGACTGGCTCACGGCTATTACAACGTTTCGGATGAGTTTCTGCGGACCAATGGTTTTGAAATGGTTCGTTGTCATGAAATGGCTAACCTCAGGGGTGATGAAGCAGAACTTGAAGTCTATGAAGACGGCCAAGGCCTCAAAATTATCATACTCTGTGTTACTCAGGTGACAGCTTCGGAAGGCGACCTTTTGCATATATCATGCTACTTCACTCCCGGGTTATTGCCGCTGATTGAGCAAGAGATCAGCAGATATTCCAATCAGTCAAAAAAATGAATAACAATTAATTAAAGATAGCATCTAAACAAAAACTTCAACTAATGAAAAAGCGATTTGCACTCATACTGCCATTTATTTTCCTGTCAATTTTTCCGGCCGTATCCTGTACGAATTATCTGGTAACCAGAGGTGCTTCCACCGATGGAAGTACGATGGTAAGCTATGCGGCCGACTCGCACATCCGTTATGGAGAACTTTACTGGCGTCCGGCTGCTGACTGGCCCGAAGGCAGTATGGTTACCCTCTACGATCGCGGGACCGCAAGGCCCCTGGGCGAAATACCACAGTTGCCGCACACTTACCAGGTGATTGGCTTTATGAATGAGCATCAGGTAGCGATGGGCGAAACCACCTTTGATGGCCGTCCTGAACTGCAGGATTCCACCGGCATTGTTGATTACGGCAGCCTGATGTTTCTGGCGTTACAACGAGCCGGAACCGCCCGCGAAGCCATTAAGGTAATTGCAGATCTGGTTGAGCAATTCGGCTATGCCAGTACCGGTGAATCATTCTCCATCGGCGACCCCAACGAAGTATGGATTATGGAGATTATCGGCAAGGGAACACGTTTGGAGCTGAATAAAAAAACGAAAAAGATGATCAATGCCGACAAGGGTGCTGTCTGGGTTGCCGTGCGCATACCCGACGGGTATGTTTCAGCCCATGCCAACCATGCCCGGATCACGCAATTCCCTTTGGATAACGGCAAGACATCTATCAGCAGTAAGAATTTCAAGCTGCTGAATCAACCTGATATTGAAGTTATTTACAGTCACGATGTCATCTCCTTTGCCCGCCGGAAGGGCTATTTTACCGGCAAAGATGATGAATTCAGTTTCAGCGATGTTTATGCCCCGCTGAATTTTGGCGCTGCCCGCTTCTGTGAATTAAGGGTTTGGGCCATGTTTAACCATGTGAACAGCGGTATGCAGAAGTACTTTGATTATGCAGCCGGCGCCATTGAAAAGGAGAGAATGCCCCTTTACATTAAACCTGACCGCAAACTGAGTGTGCAGGACCTGATGAACTTCAAGCGCGATTACCTTCAGGGAACGGAACTCGATATGTCGCGGGATATCGGGGCCGGAAACTTCGGTCTGCCATACCGCTGGCGGCCATTGACCTGGAAATATGAAGGAGAGGAGTATTTTAACGAGCGGGTAACTGTAACGCAGCAGACAGGCTTCTCTTTTATTGCCCAGATGCGCAACTGGCTGCCTGATCATATCGGGGGCATTTTCTGGTTCGGGGTTGATGATGCCGGATCAACTGTCTACATGCCTTTTTATTGCGGGATTCAAAAAGTGCCGCATTGCGTGGCGGAGGGCAACGGAGATATGCTTACCTATTCCGAAACGGCTGCTTTCTGGGTTTTTAACCGGGTTGCCCATTTTGCTTACCTTTTTTATAACCGGGTAATGCCTGACCTTAAAAAACTTCAGCAGGAACTTGAAACCCGTTTCGCCGGAGAAATTCCTGCGATTGACAAAAAAGCACTCGCGCTTTACAAATCAGATCCTGAAAAAGGTAGGGAAGTTCTTACGGCATACTCCACCGAAACAGCAGAATCTACAGTTAGCAGATGGCGAAAGCTTGGCGAATTTCTCCTGGTAAAATACCTCGATGGCAACGTTAAAAAGGAAAAGGACGGTGAATTACTGCGCAACCCGTGGGGATATCCACTGTCTCCATCTTTCCCCGGCTATCCGGATAGCTGGAAACAGCAGGTGATTGATCAAACCGGGGATAAACTCAAAACCCCGGCCGGACAGTAAAAGCCGGTATTCTGACTGGACAGCCGTCAGGAGTTTACAGGGAATCACTTGCTGATTCTTAAGAATTCGAGAGCAACATAATGAGAAAGCCCCGTTTTGCGGGGCTTTGCTATTCTGATATTTTACTCTTTCGTTTCCTTTCTATTTTTCTATTCTGATCCTTGCATCTACGGCTACCACACCTTTGGCATTACCCAGCAGCGGGTTAATATCCATCTCAGTTATCTCGGGGGCGGCTTCGCACAAGGCCGACAGACGCACAATCGCATCGGCAAAAGCAGTTTCATTTACCCCTTCCTGTCCGCGAACGCCCTGAATGATTTTGTAGGATTTCAGACTTTTGATCATTTCTGATGCTTCGGCTGCCGAAACGGGTGACAGTGATGATTGCACATCCTTCAGCACCTCGATAAAGATTCCTCCGAGTCCGCACAGGATCATGTGGCCAAATTTGGGTTCGTACTTTGCACCTGTAAAAATCTGGGTTCCGCTTAACATTGGTTGAAGCAGTATTGCAGTGGTGTCCTTGATATTGATCATACGGTCAAACTCACGGCTAGCGGTTTCAGCGTCCTTAACATTCAGGACAACGCCACCCACATCCGATTTATGAACCGGCCCTACTACCTTCATAACCACGGGATAGCCGAGCTTTCCTGCCGCATCAACGGCTTCCTCACGGCTTGTAACAACCGCTTCGCCAGCCCTGGGAATACCGGCGGCATCCAGCAATTGCTGTACCTTGTCAGGAGCCAGGTACCCGGATTTGGCTTCGTCGACCACCCTGCGGATAGCGGTGATATCAACAGCCGGATGTTCAGCAGGAGCCGCTGGAGCAGGCGTATTGTAAACTTTAGCCAAAGCATTACCGAAAACAACCTCATCAGGGAAGTTTATCCTGCCCAACGAAAGAAAATATTCAATTTCATTTTTTACATTGATCACTGAAGGCAGAACCGGATAAATAGGTTTCCGGCAGGTTTTCATCTTTTCATCCAGGAGTTTATATACATCATACACTTCAGTAAGTCCCGGACTGCCGAAGATGACAGCCATAGCGTCAATATTATCAAATTTATTGTCACAGAAATCGATGATATCACCAAGATTTCCGGCAGTACCGGTAGCCAGAAAGTCGATGGGATTGGCTACGGATGAGCCGGGAAGAAGTTTAGCCAGCAGCTCCGGGCTCTCGATGTGGGGTACCTCCAGGCCGTTGTTCGAAAGGGCGTCGGTGAGCATTACCGCCGGGCCGCCAGCGTGGGTAATGATGGCAATATTCTTACCGGTAAGCGGTTTATGCATAAATACTGAGGCGACGGCTGCCAACTCTTCGCGGCCGTAAACCCTGACGATGCCGGCTTTTCTGAAAAGTGCATCTACAGCTGAGTCGCTGCTTGCCAATGCGCCGGTATGGGATGAGGCTGCACGGCTTCCAGCCGAAGAACTGCCCGATTTGATGGCGGCAATCCGGCATCCCTTCCGGATCAGGGAGGAGGCATGCTTCAACAGCAGGTCAGGCTTATTGATGCTTTCAACATACAACAGTTTTACCTTGCTGCTGGTTTCCGGATCGAAACTTTCATCAAGATACTGAAGTACTTCCTCCACGCCCATCTGCGCGCTGTTTCCTACTGAATATACACTGGAAAATGAAAGCCCCTTTGGCATTGCCGACTCCATGATAAAAACGGCGGTAGCCCCCGAACCCGAAATAAAATCTATGCCCTTCGGATCAAGTTTAGGTATAGGTGTTGTAAATACAGAAGTATGATGATGATTCATCACGCCAATGCAATTGGGCCCTATCAGGCAACCGTTCACGCTGTTGATGGTATCAACAATTTGTTGTTCCAGCAGGGCGCCCGCTTCGCTTTCCTCATGGAAACCGGCCGAGAGAATGATAAACGCGCGGGTATTTTTCTTTCTGGCTAGCAACTCAACTGTTTCGGGGCAGAATCTGGCGGCAATGGCAAGGATTGCCAGATCGCAGTCGGGCAGATCGCCGGGATTTCTATAACACCTGATTCCCTGAATTTCATCTTCTTTCGGGTTGGTGACATAAACATCTCCTGAAAAATGGTGTTCCAACAGGTTTTTAAGAACTTTTCCGCCCGGCTTGGTTGTGTCGTTTGAGCCACCGATGACTACGATGCTGCGTGGATTGATAAGTTGCTGGTTGATCATATTAAAAATGAATTTGTTATTGTCGTTAACAGGAATACAGTTCGGAATAAATCTGCTGCGAAGGTATAAAAAGCGGGGGATAGGGAAAAACGGAAAGAAGGAAACAGAAATTATTTCCCAGGAAAGGCACCTGTGAGCAAGCCGGAAAATAAACTGATTAAATTGATGAAATCAACGCAAAAACGGAATGAAAACAGGCGTTTTAGCTTTGTATGCTTCCCAATCGGGCCGGCCTTCATATTTCTTTTCCAGCATGGGCACTCCCGACACATAGCGCAACAGCCAGGTGATGACCAAAGGGCTGACCACTGTATAAATACCGTCGATCAGGGGCAGGGCCAGCAACCAGAATCCCCACCAAAGCAAGGCTTCCCCGAAGTAATTCGGATGGCGCGTGAGCTTCCAGAGACCTGTTGTGATGAGTTTCCCGGCATTATCCGGATTTTTTCTGAAAACAGTCAGCTGATAGTCTCCGATGGCTTCGAAAAGAAAGCCGGCAAGGAAAACCAAAAGCCCCGAAGCGTGAATAAATCCGGGCACAGCAGGGGAGGGGTTGTTCAGCACATGTAACACGGGCCAGGAGATAACAAGCATAAAAAAGCCCTGAAGCATAAAAACCTGCAGAAAACTGCGGAGTATAAAAAACTTCCAGGTCCGGCGCCAGTTCGCGTACCTGAAATCTTCGCCACGCCCAAGGTTCCGTTTAAATATATGCACCGACAATCTCAGCCCCCAGATCAATACCATCAGGGCAACCAGAATCTGCAAAACACCGGGGGAGTCATTCCTGACTATGCTGAATGCGGTCAGCACAATAA
Organism: Lentimicrobium saccharophilum; assembly: GCF_001192835.1. Classification (NCBI taxonomy): domain Bacteria; kingdom Pseudomonadati; phylum Bacteroidota; class Bacteroidia; order Bacteroidales; family Lentimicrobiaceae; genus Lentimicrobium; species Lentimicrobium saccharophilum. The sequence continues at coordinate 389,810 of NZ_DF968183.1, read as the reverse complement.
ACCCCAGCCCCCAGAAGATATCCACGATGGAATTATCGCGCAAAACCAATGCCAGCACAAATACCAGACTCATATAAATAAAAACCACCAGGGCCGCATCTGTAAGATAATTGAACATAACATCTGTTTTTGTAACTCAAATATACAGATATTTAAGCATATTTTTGCTGAATCAGTTATCCAATTTAATGTGTGAGCTGGCTCATATTACCTGAAATTCCTGGTCTCCAACTGTTAAAATCAGCTATTTCGCAGATTCTGGAGTATTTTCTGCAAATCATTTATTATCAGGGTATTGTGAGTTGACTCATGAACATTCATTCCTTTAAGAATTTAAATATTCGCTTGTCATTCTGTTTATTAACCCTACCTTTGCCACCGTAAAACGATCTTCGATGATTTTCAGATGTATACGTCCGAAAATACCGGGAAAGCCTGAATGCTTTTCCGTTTCCTGATTCCGGAACCCACCGGAAGCATCTTCCTGTTTGCTTTTAACAAGTGCTCATCCTCAGGATTCAATGATGTTTCCGGTTCCACAACCATAATTTTCATGAAAGTCTTTTTTCCTGCCTGATGGTCAGGCAAGTTTCATTTTAATCAGGTGAATCCCCGCCCGATCAGGGTCAATAATCATGAACTTACTGAAAGTTACTCCCAAAGATACAGGAGCGATCATTCCCACGCGCATTTTGCAACAGACTGCATTCTGGGCAAAGTTTAAAAACAATACGGGATGGTATCCTGCCCCGTTTGATATTTTTGAGTCAGATCCCGGCCGGCCGGGCTATTGGATTCATCAGGGAGATATTCTTATTCTTCTGAGAGAGTTACAATCAGGTGGGGTGATAGCCTATGCCCCTTATGGTCCGGAGATTGTCCCTGAGCAGGAGCATCAGGGTGCATGGCTCGAAGAACTTTCGGAAGCGCTCCGCGAATATCTGCCTGAAGCATGCTTTGTCATCCGTTTCGACCTCAACTGGCCATCTTTCTGGACCGGACAGCCGGCAACCGATCAGCCCTGGTATGACCTGCCTGACACTCCCATACAGGAGATGCGTATGAATTTCGGCACCAAAAACTGGAATCTCAGAAAATCACCTACCAATATTTTGCCTTCCAATACGGTTATACTTCCATTGGAGAAAGATCCTGCGGTTATGCTGGGCAAAATGAAACCCAAGACCAGATACAATATCCGCTTGTCGCAAAGGAAGAAAATCAGCATCAGGCTGTCAGGCGAGCAGGACCTCGATAAGTGGTATTATCTTTATAATCAGACTCATTACTGTCCACTTAAATTAGCCTGAGGGACAGTTGGTTATAAAATGGTTCTTTGACATCTTGGTAGTTCACGTTTTTAAATAGCTCATTAACAGGAGTTTTGTCTAGTAACGATATGCCCAATACCTGTAGAATTTCGTAGGTTGACCGTTCAATTTTCAAGCTGGAACCAACAATGGAGACCAGACAATATGAAATGATGGCCGAATATACTTGAATACGCACAGCGTTTTCTGTTATACCCCAGAATGCTTTGATCTTCAGATGTTGTTTGATCCACTTGAAGAATAACTCAATCTGCCATCGGTTTTTGTATAGGAAAGCAATCTCCTCGGCTGATAGTTCAAAGTTGTTTGAAAGAAAAACAAAAGTCCTGTCTGATTCTTTGTCGTAGAACTTGACCCTGCGGAGTTTTTCAGGATAGTCTTTGGATACATAAAAGCCGGTAAGCTTGCCGATTTGATCGCTTTTTACCCCAGTTTCTTTGTTGCTTTTTAACGAATACAAACGCTTAAAGCAAAGGTTCGTTTTTGCTCTGACAACAAAATATGCAGAATGCCGGGTAATTCGGTAGAGTCTTTCAAAATCAACATAGCCCCGATCAAAGATATAATAGGCTTCAGGCTCATAAACAAGCATATCCATTGCGTTTACATCATGAGCCCCGGCCACAGAGACATGCACAAATGCTGGTATCTGGGTTGTGACATCAAACAGTGTATTCAGTTTGATTCCTCCTTTTCGCTTGCGGAATTTAGCCCACCAGAAGACATTCAAACACAAGTCAATGGTGGTAGAGTCAAAAGCATAAACCTGTCCCTTAATCTTAAAGTCATGATTTTGTCTTTGTTTACGGGCTATGGCAACCAGATGGTAGGCAAATTCTTCAAAGATCCGGTAATCCCTTTTTTCATTGGCTTTTGCCAGATTGCTCCGGGTTACACTTTTCCCAAAACCTAAGTGATATGATTTGCCTCCATGTGCATTGATTGCAACAATCAAGTCTCTCAAACTATCCCGGTTGGTAAGTTGGCCGAATACCATACAAAGCAACTGGTTCCAGCAACTAAAATGCCGTACATGCTTGTTGCCGTGATACTTGCTAACATACTTGTCAAACACTTTGTACGGCAATAATTCTACAATTTGAGCAAAAACATATTTCCCTTGATTCATGGTTTGCAGGTTTTGCGGCAAACCTAATCAATTCAAATCGTTCCCAGCTCAAAAAGCTCTGAAAGCGTGATCTGTCAAGGATTTCAAAGAACGTTGGTTAAAATTTAGTGGACACTAATGAATCAGACTGTAAAAAGAAATCGTATTGCAGTTCAAGAGAAGGATTATTTTCACCAGGTACTCTCAACCGATGCCGAAGATACTATTTCTCCGGCTGAAATAAAGCTACTGCTGGCAGAGATCAACGGAACGCCTTTAGCCGGCATGTTTCTGGCACTTTCACAGAGCAGGGCAACATATCTTTACGGCGCTTCCGCTTCACATCACCGTGAAATGATGGCTCCATACCTTTTACAGTGGAATGCCATACAATATGCTCAGCAGATGGGCTGTTCCGAATATGACCTGTTTGGGATCAGCAGCAACCCTGATCCGGCCAACCCGATGTACGGGCTTTATCGCTTTAAAACAGGATTCGGAGGAAAAGTCCGCCATCGGCTTGGTTGTTGGGATTATCCTTTCAGGCATGACGATTATGAGCATTTCAGGATGACCGAAATTCTGTCACCGGGTTTTCACCAGTGAAAAAACACAAAAAAAACCAGATACTCATTGAAGTATCCGGTTTGTGTTGTTTTGCCTTCTGAAGCAGGGAATCCTAATCTTCGAACATCACCGAAAGGGCGACCACGCCTGGGCCAACATTAACTCCGAGTACAGGAGATGCATCATTGATAAACTCGGGTTCAAGTCCGCAAATCTCCCGCATCCGGTCAGCATACCAGTTGGCAGTGCTGAGGTTGCGGGCGTGGGAAATGGAGTAGCCCCAGATTTTCCGCTCCGAAGCCATACTCCTGATCTTTGCAATCACCAGTTCCATGCTTCCCTTTTCTGTAAAAGGCTTGCCGAATGCCTCCGAACGGCCCTCATTGTTGATGGTTACAATTGGCTTCAGGTTCAGCAGCGATCCGATCAATCCCTTGGTATAGCTAACCCTGCCACTTTTCACCATATACTTAATGGTTTTTGATGAAACCAGAATTTTGGTATTGTTGGACCAGGTATCCATTTTAGAAACAATTTCATCATGGGTTGCCCCGTTTTCGAGCGCTTTGGCCGCCCTGAGCACAATCAGGCCCAATCCGCTGGAAAGACGCTTTGAGTTAAGGACACTGATCTTCTTTCCGCTGTGTTCAGCTACCGCATGAGAGGCTTTGGAGCTGTTGCTCCAGGTCCCGCTCATAGATGCACTGATATGGATGCCGATGATTGAATCATAATGGCTGGCCAGATAGGAATACCTGTTGAAGAAATCTTTGTAAGCCGGTTGCGCTGTCGATGGGTAAGCCGGGGCTTTGTCGATCATTGAATAGAACTGGGCCGGCAGGATCGTCAGCCTGTCGAGGAAATAGTTCTCCCCGAAATGCACACTCAAAGGAACAACCTGTAGCTGATATCTTTCAATCAGTTCTTGCGGTATATCGCAGGTTGAATCGGTGACGATGGCAACCGGAAACTTCGGATTTGTTGCGATTTCCTGTTGCATGACCATATCGTCCACCTTCTGAAAGGAGATTGATCCGTATTTGGAAAGCACCTTCATTACCTTGGCCGGATGATCGGTGTGTATATGTACCCGCATCTTCCTGGCAGATCCGGCTACAACCATGGAGTCACCCATATGGGCAATTCCCTTACGTATCATCTGAAGGTCGGGCTTTTTCTTTTCGTCAGTAACAAGCATGGCTTCGGTGCAATAACGGTAGGTAATCACATCATGCGAAACAACTTCTGAATCGGCGATTACAACCGTTTCACGTCCTGAAAGCAACTTCCGGAGTTCACCGGCATTAACAAATTCAACCATGCCCTGCAGGAAAACCACAAATCCTTTGGCACCGGCATCCACCACATTGGATTTCTTAAGCACAGCTAGTTGTCCCGTAGTGGCCTGCAATGATTCGAGTGCCTTCAGATAGGCCTGGGCAAGCAGTTCAATAAAATCCTTGATGGAGTCTTTGAGGATATAGATAAACTCAGCCCATTCCCGGATTACGGTAATCATGGTTCCCTCAATGGGATTGGCAATCGCTTCATAGGCATAGGTTACAGCCTTTTTGACCACTTCGGCGAATGTTTCCACACTCACGGTTTCATGCTTCTGAATTTCATTGCTGAAACCGTAAACAAACTGGGCAAAAATAATCCCTGAGTTTCCCCTTGCACCTGTAAGCGCAGCATCGGCCAGGGCAGCAGCTGTCATTTTGAGGTCAGCGGTGGGAATTGGACTGTCAACAATCGACCGCATGGTTGAGGCCAGATTGGTTCCGGTATCTGCATCGGCAACCGGAAAAACATTTATTTTGTTGATCAGAACCTGGTTTTCGAAAATCTTCTGCGCTCCGGCAAGGAAACTGTAATAGAGCGTCTTGCCATCAAGTTCCGTTAATGATTTAGTGTTCTTATTCAATTTTAACTGGTTTTGTTAATAATGGGTTTTGGTAAATGAGCAAAACAGCACAAGAACATGTAGCGAATAAAAAAGTTTGCTGTAGCGGAGACAAATATTTACCAAAAAGTGACATCAATATCATTGAAATCATCAATTTACCCCCTGTCGTTAGGATGTGCAAAAATAGGTATTTAATCATTAGGCCCCTTCAGCCACCTGGCACGGGTATTTCAATTTAATGAGATTTTAATTCTGAATAAAGTATCTCAATTGATAATCAGTATTTTACATTTCAAGCTGCCAATATGAGGTTCTCTCGTCATTTGAATTTAATCAACTGCAAAGACTATATCAAACCAAAGCACAACGAATGCTGATCAGCATTCAAAAAGGATTCATTCCCTTAGCCAGTATAAAGGAATACGAGTGCTTTTATTTCAGTTTTTTAAAATTAACTTCTTTCCCGTCAAGGATGACGGCGTTAAGTTCACTTTCAATATCCCTGAAAGTGTGTTTGGGGCCGCATTGGTACATTATGGTGAACGGATCATCATCCAGAATCATTTTCATAATTTCTTCTGCAGTGGGAGTCTTTCCCAGTCTGCTGTACTCATAATAGGTCAGTTTGATGAACGCACTCGACGGGCTGATGCCCCGTCTGTCGAGCAGGTATCCATTTTCAAGCCGGACAGGATATGCCAGATCACCTCCGGAAAAAACATCCTGCGGTGCCGGATAGGCCAGCAGGGACTTCCTGTCTTCAGAAAGGGTTACCGGAACGTGAAGAAAATAATCGCCCCTGGTTTTATATATAATTGCCTGTGGTGATGCCACCATTTGTGGCTTCTCTTCCATATTTCCGGTTTTGGAGGTTTTACTGCTCCGGCATGATACAATTGCCAATGCTGACAATAAAATACATGCTAAAATCAAATGACTTTTCATGATGTTAGAGATTAACGCAGTAAAGAAAAGACAATTTTTCGGGCCGGAAAAGAAAATGTCGATTGCTTTTCCAATGGCATAATCTTTGATAATTAATAAAAAGTTCAATTTTCTTGACTACCCTGAATTATTATAGTTAATTTTGTCCTTTCTAACAGGACTTCATCATTCAACATAAACTAAAATTTCAGCAATGAAAAGGTCAATTACAATAATGGCAGTCTTTTTTGCAGCCTGCCTTACATTAAATGCTCAGGATGCAAAGCAGGAAACTCCGTCAGTTAATCCCAATGCTGCGGAAATTACCTTTAACAAAACCGTTCACGATTACGGAACCTTATTTGTTGGCGGAGACGGAAATTGTGAATTTGAATTTACCAATACCGGCAAAGAACCACTGATTCTTTCAAGCGTCAGGTCTTCATGCGGATGTACAGTTCCCAGCTGGCCCAGAGAGCCCATCCTGCCCGGTAAAAAGGAAACCATCAAGGTAAAATATGACACTAACCGCATGGGACCCATCAACAAGTCTGTTACTGTTCTTTCAAATGCGAAAAACTCGCCGGTTGTGCTGAGAATTTCAGGTAGCATCGTCAAAAAGACCGAGGAAAGCGCAGTTCCCGAAAAAGCAATGACTTCGGGTGCCGCTCCTGTTGCGAAATAACTAATGAACATTTTTTTCTGAGTGGCCGGAATTTCCGGCCATTTCTTTTTATCGGAAGAAAGGTTTGACTGTAAATAATCCTCAGGTGTTTCTTTGGAACTCTGAATTTTGCTTCTACCTTTGTTCCGGATTTTGACAAAGACAAGAAGTCAATAAAAACGATAAAACTATGCCTGAAATTTCCGAACGCGGCTGCCTGATGCCCGCATCACCTATCCGAAAACTGGTCCCTTTTGCTGAGGCTGCAAAGAAAAGGGGAGTTAAAGTATACCACCTTAATATAGGTCAACCTGACATTCAAACGCCTGATGTAGCTCTGAAAGCAATCCGCAATTTCGATCAGAAAGTCATCGAATACAGCCATTCTGCAGGTAATGAGAGTTACAGGCGCAAACTGGCCGGCTACTATCAGGGTATCGGGATAGACATCGACCACAACGATATCATTATTACTACCGGAGGTTCCGAAGCCATCTCTTTTGCCTTTAAAGTATGCCTGAACCCGGGAGATGAAGTGATTATTCCGGAACCTTTCTATACCAATTACAATGCCTTTGCACTGGCGGCCGGCATCAAAGTGGTTCCCATCACTTCGGATATCCGCAATGGTTTTGCGCTCCCTCCGATCAGTGAATTCGAGAAATCAATTACCCCCCGTACCCGGGCCATTATGGTCTGCAACCCGAACAACCCAACCGGCTACCTCTACAGCAGGGAGGAACTTTATCAGTTGAGGGAACTCGTGCTGAAACATGACCTGTATCTCTTTGCTGATGAAGTCTATCGTGAATTCTGCTACGATGGCAATCAGCATTTTTCTGTGATGAATCTTGAAGGATTGGAAGAACATGCCGTGTTGATGGATTCCGTTTCGAAACGATACAGCGAATGTGGAGTTCGCATCGGTGCCCTGATATCAAAAAATAAAAAACTCATTGCCACAGCCCTCAAATTTGCACAAGCCAGGTTAAGTCCGCCTTCACTCGGCCAGGTGATAGGGGAGGCCTCACTCGATACGCCGCCGGCATATTTCAAAGAGGTTTATGATGAATATATTTCGAGGCGTAACCTGGTGATTGAAAAACTTAATCAGATTCCCGGCGTTTTTGCCCCTATGCCCAAAGGCGCTTTCTACTCGGTGATCAGCCTGCCGGTTGACGATGCCGATAAGTTTTGTCAATGGTTGCTCGAAGAATTTGAGTATGAAAAGCAAACCGTTATGTTGGCGCCCGCAACGGGCTTTTATGCCACCCCGGGTTTAGGTAATAATGAAGCCAGAATCGCCTATGTGCTTAAAAAGGAAGACCTTACCAACGCAGTTAAGTGTCTGGAAGAAGCCCTGAAGGTTTATCCTGGCAGAAAATAACTACGACGCATTACGGATTCAAAAATCACGCGAAGCGCGTGCATCATCCTGCAAAGACCTGACAATCCTGAAAAGAAATATTGTCAGGTCTTTTTGCTTTAAAAGGATAAGGATTTCAGAAAAGGCAGACCTGATTTCCGGGGATAACAGCGTTAAAAACAATATGGATTAATCATTCAAAATCCGGGTAAAGCAGATATTTAGTCCTGATCTTTTTGAATTTCTGCAGATCGGTTTCCCATGACTCCCTGATTTTATTTTCGCTCAATCCTGCCTGTATTTGTATTCGCAACTCATCGGTTCCTGCAAGTTTGTCGAAAAAGTTGTTAAAAAAGCCCGGCTTACTGCCAAGTTCTTTATACATTTCCAGCAGCCATTCAAGCCTGAGACCACCATTTTCATATATTTCATCAGATCTTTCCCTGAGGTTATACCCATAACAGTTAACCCCATTGTGCGGAGGGTTTTCACTCACTCCCTTGATCTGAACCGGTTTAAATGTATAGTTTCCGGATATGAAATCCGGATGACCGATGATGGTAAATGGCAATGCAGTTCCCCGGCCAACACTGACCACCGTACCTTCAAAAAAGCAGAGTGAAGGGTAAAGATAGACAGAGGCCATTTCAGGAAGGTTGGGCGAAGGCCTTACCGGAAGCCTGTACCTTGATTTATGGGTATATCCTTTACAGGTTACCCATGTCAAATCACACTCAACTCCGTTATTAAGCCATCGCTCACCGTTTACCATGCGGGCGTACTCGGCCATAGTCATACCGTGAACAACAGGAACAGGGTGAAGTCCCACAAATGAATTGAACTCAGGTTTTAAGACAGGCCCATCCACGTAAAATCCGTTTGGATTCGGCCGGTCAAGTATGATCAGCGGGATATTGTTTTCGGCACAGGCCTCCATCATAAAGGTCATCGTCGAAATATAGGTATAAAAACGCGCACCCACATCCTGCAGATCAAGAATGACAATATCCAGACCTTCCAGTTCTGCTTTGCCGGGCTTTTTCCTGTCACCATACAGTGAAATCAGCGGAAGCCCGCTTCTGCTGTCCCAATCATTACCGATTGAAGCACCCGCTTCGGCATTGCCTCTGAAGCCGTGCTCCGGGGTGAATACTTTCACAACCTTAATGCCGGCAGATAACAGTGAGTCAACCAGGTGTAGTTCTCTGACCATTGAGGTCTGATTTGCAACTACTCCCACATGCTTCGCTTTAAGAAGGGGGAAATATTCCTCTGTACGCCAGGCGCCTGGTATCACCGGATTGTTGATGGAACTGCTTTCGGTCAGCCTTCTGAGGTCAGGCTGCGCTGAAACAGATACCGAAACTAAAAATGCCAGGATTGCCGGAAGGGCTTTTCTCATGTCAGGGAGTTTAAGTTACAGCAATGTAAGATGAATTCACAAAATTAATGCTAAACCGTTAACTTTGCCATAAACTTCAAAGTCTTGAATTTCGAATATTTTATCAGCCGGCGCATCCGGTCAAAAAAAGGAGACTCTTTTTCGAGGCCCATTATTAAGGTATCCATTGCAGGTATCTCGCTCGGACTTACTGTGATGTTGATCAGCGTTGCCATCCTACAGGGTTTTCAGAAGCAGGTCAGGGATAAGGTTGCCGGTTTCGGGGCGCACATCCAGGTTACCGCTTTCGATTCGAATAATTCGTTTGAGCCTTCTCCCATATACCTTCAGGATGTTTCTATTGAAGAAATTGCTGATATCCCTGGGGTGGCCGGCGTTCACCCGTTCTGCCTCAAAGCCGGGATTATAAAAACAGAACAAGAAATTCACGGAGTTGTGCTCAAAGGGGTGGAATCTTCCTATGACTGGTCTTTTTTCAGCGAAAAACTGGTTTCCGGGCAACTGCCCGACCTCAGCACGGATGAGCCATCAGGGGATGTGCTGATTTCTTCCCGGATTGCACGCTTGCTTGGCTTTGCCCCGGGTGACGATCTGCGCATGTACTTTATCATTGACAATACAGCTAGGGGCCGAAAATTCAGGATCAGCGGCATTTACGACACTGGGTTGGGGGAGTTTGATGAGATGTATGTTTTTGGCGACAGCAGACATATTCAGCGGCTGAATCAATGGGACAGCGCAGTGGTCTCAGGGGTGGAAATCAAACTCGACAGGTTTTCGGATATTGAAAAGATCACGGATCAGATTTACAATACAGTCAGCTATAAACTCAACACCCAGACCATAAAGCAACTTTACCCGCAGATTTTTGACTGGATTGAGATACAGGATATCAACGTCTTAATTATTCTGGTGCTGATGGCCCTGGTTTCAGGAATAACTGTAATTTCCACCCTGTTGATCCTGATCCTTGAACACACCAGGGACATCGGTTTATTGAAAGCCCTCGGTGCCGAAACCGGCAGTATCAGAAAAATATTTATTTATGCCACCGGCTACATTGCCGGATATGGCCTGCTCTGGGGCAATGCCGCAGCACTTGGTCTGATTTTCCTGCAACAAAAGACTGGTTTTATTCCGCTACCCGAAGATTCCTATTTTGTTTCAAGTGTTCCGGTTACAATAGGATTGCCGGAAATTCTTATAATAAACCTTGCAACCCTGGCCGTTTGCCTGCTTATGATGCTGATTCCTTCCCTGGTAATCAGGTTTATTGTACCGGTTAAAGCGTTACGTTTCGAATAATATCCGGGAAATAAAAAAGGCAGGAGCCATTTCAGGATTCCTGCCGTTTGTGATTGATTTAAGGTATTATCAGAGCGACAAAACACCATTCCGGGCATCGCCATGTCCGCTTGAAACAAACCTGTCAGCTTCATCATCATTGAACCAGTTTGAACCATCTGCAACATAGCGGAACTGATACTCACGTCCGGTTTCCAGTTCAACGGTATGGCTGAAAGAACCGTCTTTCAATTGTTTCAGTTCATCAGAATTTTCATTCCAGTTATTGAAGTCACCGACAACATTTACACGGCTGGCATGCATAACCTGTTCCTTCTGCAATTTAAAACTGACTTTACATACAGGTTTGCTTTTCAGAAATTGTTTCTTGATACTCATTCGGTTAGATTTGGTTTTACAATTGTTTTGAGGATTCAAAAAATCCGGGTGCAAAAGTAAATAAATTTTATTTCGAAAAAGCAGTGTAAATGTTACTAAATTGTTAATTACATGGACGTTAAGTGTGTATTAGTGACACTAAGTTGAAATAGAATACATGAATAATGCCGGATTGCCTTTTTCAGAAAACCTGTTATAGGGTTAGTCTCTTTTGTGAAGACCGCACTCCCTTGATTCGGGATTTTCCCACCACCAACGGCCGGCGCGTACATCTTCACCCTGCATCACAGCCCTGGTACAGGGCTGGCAGCCAATACTCGGAAAGCCCTGATCATGCAGTTTGTTATAGGGGACATGATGATTACGGATATAATCCCAAACCATTTTTTCTGTCCAGTCAATCAGCGGATTTACTTTAATAAGTCCATTACCTTCATCCCATTCAACAAGTTGCAAATCTTTCCTGGTCACCGATTGTTCTCTTCTCAGTCCGCAAATCCATGCATCAAGACCTGCAAAGGCGCGTTTCAACGGGTGAATCTTCCTGAGTTGACAACACAATTTCCGGTTTTCGACGCTTTCATAAAAAAGATTGATCCCTTTCGACCTTACCATGTCTTCTACCTCAGTAGCATCCGGAAACATGATCTCGAGATTGATACCATACTTTTTTGAAGTCAGATCAATCAGATCATAAGTTTCAGGGAATAATCGACCTGTGTCGAGGGTAAATATCCTGACCGGTAATCTGCTTTCAGAAATCATGTGAGTAATCACCTGATCCTCCGCGCCAAGGCTGGTAGAGAATGCTGTTTCTCCGGCATTCCCCGATAGAAACCAGTGCAGTACTTCTTCAGCGGTTTTTCCGGACAATTGCCGGTTTATTGCGGCGGCTTTCTCCTTTTGATTCATGAGAATATGTTTTAGCTGTTCAAATGAGTAATCTTAATTAATTCACCCGCTTCCACACCTTTTTTCCCAGCAGCAAGTCTGCATGCTTCATGATAATAATCATGCTCGAAGAAAAGGATGTAATCGTTTTTCAGCGCTTCTTCGAGGAAGCTTTCCTTTTCCGTCATGCTTAACAATGGTTCAATATCAACCGCAGGCACATAGGGAATGGGGATGTAGGATAAAGTAGGAATAAAATCGCCGGCAAAAACCACCTTCGCTTTGCCGGTGTCGATCACCGGAATCATTTGCCCCCTTGTGTGACCACTGAATATCCGAAGGGAGATCCCTTCAATCCATTCCCCTTCTTTTTCGATCAGTCTCAGGCGCCCTGATTTTTCCAATGGTTCAAGATTATCGCTGAAGTAAGCGGCGGATTCACGCTTGTTTGAATTTTTCGACCACGCCCAATGTAAGGCGGAACACCAGTAAACCGCATTTTTGAAAAATTCCTCAACCTTTCCGACCTCATTCACAAAGGTTGCCCCACCAACATGGTCATCGTGCAGATGAGTGAACAGAATATCTGTAATATCGGCAGGGGAGAGGCCTGCCTTTGCCAGGGGCTTAATCAGACCGGACTCGCCGAAACGATATTTGTATGAATAGTATTTATCCCCGCGTTTATCTCCCATTCCGGTATCAATAAGGATATTCCTGCTTCCGGTCTGTATCAGCAGACATCGGGTGGTGATCCTTATCAGGTTATCCCGGTCTTCCGGATAAACTTTTGTCCAGAGGCTCTTGGGCACAACCCCGAATGCCACACCGCCATCCATCATCCAGTAATCCGCTTCTATCGGCGTGAGTTTCATAGAAATCATTTAGGAAAGCAAAAATAGTACATTTGACCCTATCCGTCATTTTATAAAATGTAACTTCCGGCTGTAATCCCCGGCATATTTGATTATTTTTGTCCGTTAATCCCTGCATCATGAATGTTCACTTTATTGCCATCGGCGGGGCTGCAATGCATAACCTTGCAATAGCTCTTCACAGAAAAGGATATCAGATTACCGGAAGTGACGACGAAATATTTGATCCTGCCAGGAGCAGGCTTAAAGCCTCGGGACTGCTTCCTGATGATACGGGCTGGTTTCCTGAAAAGATTCATGCCGGCATTGATGCCATTATTCTGGGCATGCATGCCAGAGGTGATAATCCTGAGCTAATGAAAGCCAGGGAGCTCGGTCTGAAGATATTCTCATACCCTGAATACCTTTACGAACAATCAAAGGACAAAATCCGGGTCGTGATCGGCGGAAGCCATGGTAAAACAACCATCACTGCAATGATACTCCATGTGCTGAAACATGCAGGTATTGATACTGATTTCATGGTCGGAGCCCAGCTCGATGGATTTGATGTAATGGTCAGACTTTCGGAAGATGCCCCTTTCATGGTTTTTGAAGGCGATGAATACCTGACTTCTGCCCTCGACCGCCGTCCGAAATTTCACCTATACAAGCCGGATATCGCGCTTATCAGCGGAATTGCCTGGGATCACGTGAATGTTTTTCCCACATTCGATAATTATGTGGAACAATTCAGGATTTTCGCATCGCAGATCATGCCCGGTGGAAAGCTTATTTATTGTGCCGAAGACCAAACAGTTGCCGCTGTTGCTTCCGGAGTTGATACAGGTATAAAATCTCTTCCCTATAATATTCCTGAATATTTTATCAAAGACGGCATTTCAATTTTAAATACCGGCAATAATGAAATCCCGCTGAAAATTTTTGGTCATCACAACATGCTTAACCTGGAAGGGGCAAGGCTGGTTTGTGAAGCCATGGGCGTCGAAAGCAACATCTTTTATAATGCAATCGGCTCATTTGCAGGCGCTTCAAAACGGCTTGAACGTATTGGCAATAACAACACATGTTCAGTGTTCAAGGATTTTGCGCATAGCCCGTCTAAACTGAAGGCAACCATTCAGGCCGTTAAAGATCAATTTCCTGAGCGAAAACTGATCGCGTGCATGGAGTTACATACATACAGCAGCTTAAGTTCCGGATTTCTTGAAGAATATGGTTCCTGTATGGACCGCGCCGATATTGCCATTGTTTATTACAGCAGGCATGCCTTGCAAATCAAACAACTTCCTGATCTCTCTCCTGATGATATAAGTAAGGCCTTTAAAAAAGATGATATTCAGGTGTTTAACGATAGTGAAAAACTTGCACTATATCTGTTCTCTCTGAATACAGACCACACCAACCTGTTGATGATGAGCTCCGGAAATTTTGATGGCATTGACCTGAAACAACTCTCACAGCGTTTCACAGGCGCAAAGGATGAATGAAAAGATAAAACGACTTATACAATCCCGGATCTGGCTTCCGCTTGAATCTTAACATGAAAATGAATGCCTTCAATACTGTTGACTTGTCGGGAGTATAAATTGCTTATCAACGCAAAGCTTCAGACAAATGCAGGATATCAACTCCGGATTCATCAGATAACAAAAAAGGCTGCACGCATGATTCACATTGTGCAGCCTGAATCTTAAACCCGAAGAAATAAACTATCCTTCTTTGGGAAGTTCGGCTTCAATTTCAGGGTTCAGTATGCTGATTTTCAATTCCGGCGAATTCTCTTCATAGTCAATAAGTATCCTGTCGCCTTCATGCAGTCTTGATTTGATTATTTCTTCAGCCAGGGCATCTTCAATATACTTTTGAATGGCCCGCTTGAGCGGACGGGCGCCAAACTGGGCATCCCAGCCTTTCTCTACAATGAAGTCCTTGGCAGGAGTGGTTACTTCCATCTCATAACCCATATCTGCAATTCTCCTGAAAAGGTTCTTCAGTTCAATATCAATGATTTTATGGATATCTTCCCGTTCAAGCGAATCGAAGATAATTACGTCATCAATGCGGTTGAGGAATTCAGGTGCAAACGAGCGCTTGAGTGCATTTTCGATTACCCCCTGCGCAAAGGCTGAACTTCCGCTAAGTTTGGCAGAAGTTGCAAATCCAACACCCTGACCGAAATCCTTCAGCTGCCTTGAACCGATGTTGGAAGTCATAATCACTATGGTGTTTTTAAAATCAACCCTTCGTCCAAGGCTGTCGGTAAGTACCCCGTCGTCAAGCACCTGAAGCAGAATATGGAATATATCCGGATGTGCTTTTTCAATTTCATCCAGAAGCACGATCGAGTAAGGTTTTCTTCTGACTTTTTCCGTCAGTTGACCACCTTCTTCATAACCAACATATCCCGGAGGCGCTCCCACAAGACGTGAAACCGCGAATTTCTCCATATATTCACTCATATCAATCCTGATAAGCGTGTCTTCAGAGTCGAAGAGATACTTGGCAAGCACTTTTGCCAGATGGGTCTTGCCAACCCCTGTCGGTCCCAGAAAAATAAAGGTTCCGATAGGTTTGTTCGGGTCTTTGAGGCCGGCCCTGTTCCGCCTGATTGCTTTGACGACTTTTTTAATCGCCTCATTCTGACCAATCACTGCTCCGGCAAGATCATCTTCCATGTGTAACAGCCTGTCGCTTTCATTCTGGGCGATCCGCTGCACCGGTACACCGGTCATCATGGCAACCACCTCGGCAACATTGTCCTCGGACACTTCAATCCGGTGGATCTTTGAATCTTCTTCCCAACGTCGCTTGGCAGACTCCAGTTCAATCAGCAACTTGCGCTCCGAATCGCGGAATTTGGCAGCTTCTTCAAACTTCTGGCTGTGAATGGCCTTGTTCTTGAGCAATTTAACCTCTTCGATACGCGTTTCCAGGTCAAGGATTTCAACCGGCACCTGCATGTTGGTGATGTGTACCCTGGCCCCGGCTTCGTCAAGCGCATCTATTGCCTTGTCGGGAAGGTATCTGTCAGTGAGATAACGGTTGGTAAGCGAAACACAGGCTTTTATGGCCTCCTGAGAATACTTCACCAGGTGGTGGTCTTCATATTTCTCCTTGATGTTGTTAAGGATCTCAACCGTTTCTTCAATCGATGTGGGATCAACCAGAATCTTCTGAAACCTCCGTTCCAGGGCACCGTCTTTTTCAATATACTGCCGGTATTCATCCAGCGTAGTTGCACCAATGCACTGGATTTCGCCCCTTGCCAGGGCAGGCTTGAACATATTGGAGGCATCCAGCGAACCGGAAGCGTTACCGGCGCCGACGATGGTGTGAATTTCATCAATAAACAGGATAATGTCCCGGTTTTTCTCCAGTTCATTCAACACGGCCTTCATCCGCTCTTCGAACTGGCCACGGTATTTGGTACCTGCTACCAGCGAAGCAAGGTCAAGGGTGAAAATCCGTTTGTTGAAGAGTACCCGCGAGACCTTACGGGCGATTATCCGCAGCGCAAGCCCTTCGGCAATGGCTGACTTTCCGACACCTGGTTCTCCGATAAGGATGGGATTATTCTTCTTCCTGCGGCTGAGAATCTGGGCTATCCGCTCCAGTTCCTTTTCCCTTCCGACAATCGGGTCAAGCCGGCCTTCTTCAGCCGCTTTTGTCAGATCCCTGCCAAAATTGTCCAGGACAGGGGTTTTTGATTTCGAGTCAGCCACTTTCTTGGCACCTCCGTAACCCCGGCCTTCTTCGGCATCATCATCAGAGGAACTGCCCGGTAATTCTGCAGTGGGCTCCTCAAATGTTTTGCGCTCATCATTGCTCATGATTGATTTAAGCTCATCCCTGACAGAATCATAATCCACACCATACTTGCCCAATGTAGTGGTAACCAGGTTATCTTCGTCTTTTAAAATGGCCAGCAGAAGATGTTCCGTTCCGATCAGCTCACTATTGAACATTTTTGCTTCAAGGTACGTCAGTTTGAGCGCCCTCTCTGCCTGTTTAACCAGTGGCAGGTTCTCTGCCGATTTGTCACGGGCAACAGTTTTTCCGATGGCCTTCTCAATAGTACGGCGCACTTCATTGGTGTCAACACCCAAAAGGTTAAGAATCTGGATTGCCATGCCTTCGCCTTCACGGATAATACCGAGAAGCAAATGCTCAACACCGATATAATCGTTTCCGAGACGCAGGGATTCTTCCCGGCTATATGTCAGTACATCCTTCACCCGCTGTGAAAATTTAGCTTCCATTGCTATAAGTCGTATTTAAAATCCTTTTTGGCTTCTTCGCTTAAAGGACTTGGTTTTCAATTCTGTTAAATAACAAAAATTATTTCCGGAAGTTTCCGTTATGTCTTCAAAATTACTGCTAAAATCCTTGTAAAGCAAGCAACATCAAACATAAAGCAACAACAAAACCACCAGATTCCGGATAGGATGATCAAATACAATGCCGTTTTTATTTATGAACAAATCATTGTTGGTAATATATGGGGAATTTCGGCAATTCCGGTGTGCTTCGGAAGCAAAAAAAATGTACCTTCGTATCCCTTTTCAAAGGGTATTGTTTCGTTAATCTGGAATATGCTAAATGATGGAAAATCAAGCTGGTGAAGAAAAAATTGTCAAAGTAAACATTGAGAACCAAATGAAATCAGCCTACATCGATTATTCGATGTCGGTGATTGTTTCAAGGGCTTTGCCCGATGTCCGCGACGGACTTAAACCGGTTCACCGCAGGGTATTGTTCGGAATGCTCGACCTCGGAGTACTGTCGAACCGGCCCTATAAAAAAAGTGCAAGAATAGTAGGGGAGGTGCTTGGTAAGTATCATCCCCATGGCGATAGCTCTGTGTATGATGCCATGGTAAGGATGGCGCAGGACTGGTCGTTACGTTATCCCCTGGTAGACGGACAGGGAAACTTCGGATCCATTGACGGTGACAGCCCGGCTGCCATGCGTTATACCGAAGCAAGACTCAGAAAAATAGCTGAGGAAATGTTGTCGGATATCAACAAGGATACTGTTGATTTTCAGCTGAACTTTGATGATTCACTGGAAGAGCCTACCGTACTTCCGGCCCGCATACCCAACCTCCTTGTAAACGGTGCATCCGGTATCGCAGTTGGTATGGCCACCAATATGCCTCCCCATAACCTGAGCGAAGTGGTGGATGGCGTAATTGCATACATCGACAATCACGAGATTACCATTCCCGAGCTGATGAAATTCATCAAAGCACCGGACTTTCCAACCGGTGGCTTTATATATGGTTACGAGGGCGTAAAAGACGCGTATGAAACCGGCCGGGGACGAATTATCATGCGTGGAGAAAGCAAAATCGAAACCGACAGTCACGGTAGAGAAAGTATCATCGTTACTTCAATACCTTACCAGGTCAACAAAGCGGAAATGATCCGGAAAACCGCTGATCTGATCAATGACAAGAAAATTGAAGGAATTTCCGATATCCGCGACGAATCGGACCGCAACGGTTTGCGCGTGGTATACGAACTGAAACGGGACGCGATCACCAACGTAGTCCTGAATAAATTATATCAGCTAACCCAGTTGCAGACATCATTCAGCGTGAACAACATCTGTCTGGTGAAAGGCCGGCCAATGCTGCTGAACCTGAAGCAACTGATTCAGTATTTTGTTGAGCATCGCCACGAAGTGGTTATCCGCCGTACCAGGTACGAGCTGAATGAAGCTGAAAAACGGGCCCATATTCTTGAAGGACTGCTGATTGCCCTTGATCATCTGGATGAAGTCATCTCGCTCATCCGGTCTTCGCGTACCCCCGAAGAAGCCAGAAACGGCCTCATGGAAAATTTCAACCTGACCGAAATTCAGGCCAGGGCTATCCTGGATATGCGCCTTCAGCGCCTTACCGGCCTTGAAAGGGACAAAATCCGTGAAGAGTATAACGAACTGCTGAAAATGATAGAATATTACAGGAATGTACTCGAAAACGAAGGCCTCCGTATGGAAATCATTAAAAATGAATTACTTGAAATCAAAGCCAATTATGGCGATGAAGCGCGTACCGAAATCGTTTACTCAGCCAGCGACTTCAGGATCGAAGATACAATAGCCGATGAAAATGTGGTCATCACCATATCCCACATGGGCTATATAAAACGGACCCCGCTGAGTGAATACAGGAGACAAAACAGGGGAGGCCGCGGAGCCAAGGGCTCAGATATCAGGGATGAGGACTTTCTGGAATACCTCTATGTTGCAACAATGCATAACTATATGCTGTTTTTCACTGAAAAAGGCAAGGTATTCTGGATGAGGGTTTTTGAAATACCGGAAGGTACCAAAACTTCAAAAGGCCGGGCTATTCAGAACCTTATCAACATTGAACCCGATGACAAAGTCAGGGCCTTTATCAATCTGAAGAGCATAAAGGACGAAGAGTATATCAACAATAACTTCATTATACTCTGCACCCGGAAAGGAATTATCAAGAAAACCTCTCTTGAAGCCTATTCCCGCCCCAGACAGAACGGCATCAATGCCATCACCATCCGCGACGACGATCAGCTGCTTGAAGCAAGGCTTACCAATGGCAACAATGAAGTGCTGATGGCATTGAAATCTGGACGTGCAATAAGGTTTAACGAAAATACCGTTCGCCCCATGGGCCGCAATGCTTCCGGGGTTAAAGGCATTACCCTTGCCAATGAACAGGACGAGGTTGTCGGTATGATATGCCCTGAAAATGACCTGTCTGATATTCTGGTAGTTAGTGAGAAAGGCTACGGAAAGCGCTCAAAATTAGATGATTACAGAATTACCAATAGGGGAGGGAAGGGCGTAAAAACCATCAATATCACCGAGAAAACCGGCCTGTTGATTTCTATAGATTCCGTCACTGACAACGATGACCTGATGATCATTAACCGTTCCGGGCTGATTATCAGGCTGGCTGTTGCCGACCTGAGAGTTATGGGTAGGGCCACACAGGGCGTGCGCCTGATAAACCTGAGAGATAACGATTCAATTGCTGCTGTTACCAAAGTTGAAGTTGAAAAAGAAGAAGATGAAATTGCTGAAATTCAGCAGGTTCCGCTTGAGGATACAGAAACTTCATACGATGTCTTCCCGGTAGAGGACAGTGAGGAAGAAACCGGTGATGAAAACGAGCAGCAGGATGAAGCTGACGAGAATGGCCCGGATATTGTGTAGTTGAAATAAACCTGATATCTTTGCAAGAAGTATTGCATGGATAAAACCTATTAAACAAGAAAAAAATGAAAAAAATCTCATTGATTTTCCTCATGCTGATTGCGGCTTCGTTCGTTTTTGGCCAGAAACCACTGCGTACAACTGCATTTAACAATCTCCGGAAAGGGGAGCTCGACAAAGCGATGCAGAACATCGAACCTACTATCTCAGATCCTGCAACGATGAACGATCCCAAAACGTGGTTCTATCGCGGCAATATTTACCTGCAGATTCACATGAGCGAAAATCCTGCATTTAAGGCCCTGGATAGTGATGCCCTGAACAAAGCTTATGAATCCTACAAAAAGTCAATTGAACTGGATACAAAAAAGGAGTATTACACCGAAACCATCCAGAATATGCTGATTATCAGCGAGCAACTATATAACGAAGGGGTGATCAGGTTTACCGCCGATCCTCCCCAGTACCTTGAAGCTATGAAAAGCTTTGAATCAGCCGTAGAAGTGAATAAAACCTTTGGAAATACAGATACCCTGGCAATGTTCAATACTGCACTTGCCGCTGAAAATGCAAAGGAATTCGGCAAGGCAAAGCTTTATTATAACAAGGTTAAAGAAATGAATTATCCGCAGCCGCTGCTTTATAACTCACTTGCATCCATCAGTCTGGAAGAAGGTGATACCACCGCAGCCATCGCTGTTCTGGCCGAAGGACGCCGCAAATATCCGGAGAACTTTAATCTGCTGATCGCTGAAACAAACATCTACCTCAGCTCAAATCAGCACGATAAGGCTATGGCCAATCTTCAGGAAGCCGTTAAAACTGATCCATCTAATCCTACAATCCATTATGCTGTTGGTGTCAATTATGCGCTGATGAACAATGTAGGAGAGGCCGAGAAAGCTTACATTAAAGCAGTTGAGCTGAAACCTGATTATTTTGAGGCAAATTATAACCTTGGAGCTCTTTATGTGAATCAGGCTGCACAGATTATTGATGAAGCCAACAAACTTCCGTTATCAGCCACAAAAGAATATGACGCGCTTAAGAAACAGGCAGATGATATTCTGGCCAAATCTATCCCATACCTGGAAACAGCCTCAAGTCTTGATCCTTCAGACAAGAATACGCTTTTATCATTAAAAGAAATCTATACGCGACTTCAGATGTACGAAAAAATGAAAGTCGTGAATGATAAAATCAGCGAATTGGAATAATCCGAAAATCGCATCTCTCTGGAACTGCTCAGCTGACTGATGGGCAGTTTTTTTATTCTTCAATCTTACGTGGAGGAGGAGCAGAAAATTAGTATTTGACATAATATAAATTATATAACTTATATCTATTGATTTTTCAAACCCATATCTATTGATTTAATCGATTTATACAGCCATGAACCGGCATAGTAAGATTCAGACAGTTGTAATGGGGATATCAACTGAGAAAAAAAAAGAAAATCATGCAAGCGCGTATGGTTTTTTCCTGCGAAAAAAAATCCTGAAGATTAAAGTAAAACTTCGTAATTTGTGACAGATTGAACTGTTTGACAAAAGATTTGTTTTTTGACTGTTTTCAGTATAGATTCAGGTTTTTACCGGGATATTAGTTTCCGGCTTACGAAACGATTCAGGCTTGTTAAAGATTTATAATTCCTGTTTAAGATGAAACAAAAACAACCCGGCATTGTAAAAACTGATCCCTGGCTTCTGCCTGTGATACATGACGTGGAACAGCGAATCTTCAGGTTCCACTCTAAACTAGAAAGTATAGAAAATGTGCATGATAGCCTGAATAAGTTTGCTGATGCCTATAAATACCTCGGGATTAATTATGATCATAAGGCCAGGGGTTGGCATTACCGCGAATGGGCGCCTGCCGCACATCAGTTATATCTGGCAGGAGATTTTAACAATTGGGACCCCCGCTCCCATCCCCTGAAGCGGATCGAAAACGGGATCTGGGAGATTTTTCTTGATTTTAAGACATATAAGGACAGTTTTGTTCACGGTTCTAAAGTGAAAGTCTGGGTGGAATCATCAAACGGATTTCTTCCAAGAATTCCGGCTTATATTAAACGCGTTGTTCAGGATGAGGATACGCGGAATTTTTCCGGTCAACTCTGGTTTTCCGATTTTGACTGGCAGGGAGATTCTTTCAGGATCCCCAAAGATGAAAAGCTGTTTATTTACGAGTGTCATGTTGGTATGGCACAGGAAAAGGAAGGCCTGGGAACTTACCTTGAATTTGCTGAAAATATCCTGCCCTGGATCAAACAAAGCGGTTACAATGCCATTCAGATGATGGCGGTTCAGGAGCATCCCTATTACGGATCATTTGGTTATCATGTAGCCAATTTTTTTGCACCGACCTCCCGCTTCGGAACCCCCGAAGATCTGAAATCGCTTATCCGCCGGGCACACAGCATGGGGATTGCAGTAATTATGGATATTGTGCATTCCCATACGGTTAAAAATGTAAATGAAGGCCTGAACATGTTCGACGGAACGGATAGCCAGTATTTCCATCCCGGCACGCGTGGCATTCATCCAGATTGGGACTCTCTGCTTTTTGATTACGGCAAAACCGAGGTGATACAGTTTCTGCTATCAAATGTTAAATACTGGCTTAAAGAATTTCACTTCGACGGATTCAGATTCGACGGGGTTGGCTCCATGATGTACTTCCATCATGGAAACGGGCTGATAGATTCACCGGAAAAATATTTCAGGGAAGGCGTTGAATGGGATGCCATCACCTACCTGCAACTTGCCAATAAACTCATTCATTCAATCAATCCGGGAGCGGTTTCCATTGCTGAAGATGTTACAGGAATGCCCGGGTTGGCAGCCGCCATCAAAGAAGGCGGAATAGGTTTCGATTACCGCCTTGGAATGGGAATCCCCGATTTCTGGATCAAACTGCTGAAAGAGCATAAGGATGAAGAGTGGAACATCCACGAGATGTGGCACGTGATGACGAACCGTTTGCCCGGAGTTAAAACCGTTGCTTA
This sequence comes from Lentimicrobium saccharophilum, assembly GCF_001192835.1. NCBI lineage: Bacteria > Pseudomonadati > Bacteroidota > Bacteroidia > Bacteroidales > Lentimicrobiaceae > Lentimicrobium > Lentimicrobium saccharophilum. Next base: position 366,874 of record NZ_DF968183.1, on the reverse strand, counting down.
TGCCGAATCGCATGATCAGGCCCTGGTTGGGGATAAAACACTGGCATTCTGGCTGATGGATCAGGAAATGTACTGGCATATGCATGTAAACGATCCACACCTGGTTGTTGACCGTGGAATAGCATTACATAAAATGATCAGGCTTTTTACCCTTGCGTTGGGCGGACAAGCCTACCTGAATTTTATGGGTAATGAGTTCGGACATCCGGAATGGATTGATTTTCCAAGGGAAGGCAATAGCTGGAGCTACTATTATGCCAGACGGCAATGGTCGCTGGTCCATAATCCGGAACTTAAATACAAATTCCTGGCAAACTTTGACCAGGCTATGGTCAGTACCATTAAAAATTATAAAGTACTCGATGATGAATACGGTACCCAATTGCAGATGGATGAACTGAACAAAACAATTGTCTTTTCGAGAGGAAAGCTGGTCTTCGTATTTAATTTTCATCCAACTGCCAGTATTCCAGATTATGCATTTCGGGTGCCTGAACCAGGAAATTACAAAATCATACTCAATTCCGACAGCGGTATCTTCGGTGGGCACAACCGAATCAGCGAAGCGCTGGTTTATCCGGCTACGCTCCATAAAACGAACGGATTCGCGGAGCTCAGAATTTATAATACAAACCGGACAGCGGTGGTGTTATTAAAAGAATAAACTGATTTAATATACTGACATTCTGTATGATACAGTAATCATCTATAGGGTTTCAGTATTTTACAAAAAATTAACAAATAATTCACTGATCGGATTATTTACTTGCGTATTATTGTAAACTTTTTTTTAACCTGAATTTTATATATGGAAAAGAAACGTTTGGTAGTTAGTTATAATAATGTTTCTCCGGAAGTGCTGGAAGCAATCAGGCTGAAATATCCGCTTGGATATTCCAATCACGTGATTAAGGTCAAAACCCGGGGTGACGATTTTTTTTATGCAATCACCGTTGATACTGCTGATGCAAGTTATCTTGTAAAAGTTCCTGTGAAAATTGATACCAAAGGTAACATCAACGATGATGACAATCTGGAGGACATCAATAACGAAAAGGAAAGTGAGGACAATTTCCCCGATAATGACCCGAATTCAGAAAATGATGAATAAGACAAAGGCAGCTCAGGTTGCCTTTTTTATTTTTCAATCATCAGATTGGACCGGATAGTCCGCTTTCCCTGAATTCCCTGTCACCATGCCAGGTTGCAACTCTCCCCTGCCCTATTCTCTTTCCGATTTTATGTAATTGATATTCAATGCATTAAATCAATTATGTCTCATAGACCTTTACCCAGAACCAGGAATTTCAGGAGAGCAGTCCCGGCAACATCGGCCAGAGCCAATATTCAAGAGTCTACACTCCCGGTTGGCATAATTTGAGTCATCAATGGTTTTGAGCCGGATAACCGTAGTTTTCGCATGGCGCTCCTGCAGAGATTGATTCCATCTGCCGGTATTAACTGTCAAAGGCCGGTTTTTGATAATTTCTTCATAATCTTACGGCCACAACTGATAAAACCCGGTGTGGCTTCATGTAACTGAATCTCGATAATATCGAACAGTTCTCTGGCCAGTTCGGGAAAGATTGTCGTTATCCTGTGCAGGATTACCATGCTGTACATCTTGACTGCCACGCTTTCCTTCGGGGATTGCAGCCATTTGAAGCAGACATCGGTCAGAGGACCCAGGTTTTCAACAGGCAAATCCGATCTTGAGAGCATTCTGAGCCCGTGCCGTTTCAAGCCGTCACTTCTGAACGAAGAAACTACGGCTGCCAATACTTCTATCCTGCCGACAAGGAACTCCGGACAGGATTCGGCACAATAATCAGCTACCCAGGCTGCGCGGCGACTCAGGGGATCCTGATTGAGCATCATGATTTCCCAGAGATTATTGAATAACCGGGGTTTTGACATGATAATTCCGATAACCATGTCAGTGTTTGCTCTTGACTGTTCTCTCAGTAAAAGTTCTTCAATGCTGAAGGTTGTCTTGTTCACATTTCTGCAGTTTCGGTCGGCAAAAGTAGGATCAAGATCAAAACCTGTGGATTAAATCAAATTAGGCATAGAGTTTAGATAACCGAAAGAGGAAAAAATTAACATCACTTACACCTCTATATTGTTGTCTGAAAGCTTTAATCTTAGCATTAAAAGATTCAGCACTTGCATTGGTGCTTCGGTTATCGAAGTAGTTGAGGATTTTCCTATAATGATTCATTATTGTCTTGGAGATCGTGTTAAAGGCTTTAAATCCTGCTTTTTCGACCTTTTCATGCCATTTAGCGAGTCTGGTATATGCATAGATTTTCTCAGTTGTGGAAGTGTATATTCTTGATAAGCTTTGGGTTAATTCATAGGCCAATTTGATATCAGGGAAGCGTTCAAATAGTATTGCCGCTCTATCAGCCTGTTGTTGGGTCCAGTTCTGCTCACTTTTATAAAGCAAGTATCTGCTTCTGGCAAGAAGTTGCTTAAGGGTATCTCCGTTGGGTAACACTTCTGGAATAAATATCTGTTTGTACATTTTTGCTTTCTCAATAGCGTCATTCTCCTGATCCAATGCTTCCCACCGGTGTTTAATGCGTATTTCCTGAAGGGCTTCTGTTGCTAATTGCTGGACATGGAATCTGTCAATAACAATAGTCGCTTTGGGGAAACACTTTCGCACGATAAGATTCATGTTCCCGGCCAAATCCAAGGTAACCTCAATCACCTTATTGCGTTCTTTTGCCGGAAGTTGAGACAGCAACGGAATGATTGTTTCGGAGTTGGTGCCTTCCAGAATAGCTACCAGTGCACCTTTCTTGCCTTTGGCTGATTTATTGGTGATGATGGTATAAAGTTCACCCTGAGATAAGGAGGTTTCGTCAATCGAAAGATATGGCCCCAGATTCTCTGGAAAGATCAAACCCTTACTTGCATCTTTGCAGTGTTCCCATTGACTGAAATCGCTCAATTTGTTGCGATAATAACGTTGCAACTTCTTGCCTGGCACTCCATAAAACGACCCTATGGTTTGAATGCTATGAGCCTGGGTATCGGCCGATTTCTTTTAAAAAAGCAGCAAAATCCTTTGTGATTCGCGTCCCCTTAGCTACAAGATCCCAGTCTCTGAAAACTACTTTGCCTGTGTCTTCATTGAGCCAGCGTCGTCGTGTTATATGAAGAAATACATTATATCCCCTGATAGGAAAATCCTGGATAGTCACTTCATCGAAAAAACCTTTGGAAATAAGCTTATTGCCTCGATACTCATCGGGTTTGGTGTTCAACTCTTTGAGATAAATATGAAGGTTCTCACCTTCTTTTTTATGATGGGTTAATTCAAAATAATCTTCTACAGAATCTGGTAAGATAAGTTTTAAAAGCACCTTGAAAGAGTCGTCCATGGCAAAAAATTAGTTTCTGCAAAGATCTCTATTAACTCTTTGCTCCACAACTTTTGTGCATGATCCAAAATTAGTTTCTGCAAAGATCTCTATTAACTCTTTGCTCCACAACTTTTGTGCATGATCCCAAAAGTAACACCTGCGGCTTCAACAACAAAAAAACAGAAGGGGAAACTACCCTTTCGGAATGTTTCCCCTTCGTCGGTGCTGAAGCCGTAGCTTTAGCATGACCTCAGGTTACTGTTTCGGCGCTTTGTCTTTGCAATCCCCGTGAGGTTTACTCCAACTTACCTTTTCAGGGCTTCGCTGCTTGCGCAGGATCTTCTGAAACGGACTTCGGTTTTTGTACTTTCCGGCTTACCCGGCATCCCTTGCGGTTTGCTGTTTAAGACCTGAGAGCCTTTGGTAGCGGAAGTCAGTTTCCTTGCGGACTTTTCAACCGTACCTCCCGGAGTTTCTCGCCGTATCGCTGGCCTGATGTTACAAAGATACTAAATTTTGCCCCCCTTGTCAAGTGATTTTGAATGTTTTATATCAACACAAAATGAACTGGGTTTATCAACAATTGTTAATAACTCAGATGGATATAAAGGGTAGTTTTTCTTCAATTATTGAATCAAGGATAACTCCGGCCTGCCTTTTCTGATATCATTAATCGCACATACTACCCTGGCACCAGCCCTTAAGTTATCCCTGTAATCCGGTGGAACAATGACCTCCACCTCGTTGTTGAAAATATCCCTGACGACAATCGTCCGGCTGACTGAATTTCCGGAGGTTCTGAAACCTGCCCATACAACAGCAAAAAATCCGGTTGTGCCTGGTTTGTAATACGGGTGTTCCGGTTCAAGAAAGACCCTTCCCGTGCAATTTATTTTATCAACCCTGCAACGTACCGCTGAGTCCGGCTGAAGATTGAATTGCTGATAGTACCGGTACAACAGCATGTGTCTGATCCCGAAAGGATCTTCCATAACCATATACGCTTCGCCATCGGAAAGAATCACCTGTTTCAGATATCTGAAAATATAGGTCTTCCCTTCTTCCAATTTGTGCTTCAGGTCGTAATATCCCGGGATAATCATATCAACTGGATGTACTTAAGCGGCTGGCTTTAATTATTCCTTTAATGGTAAGCAGTTTTTTCAAAAGAAACTCCAGATGTTTTTTATCCCGGATACTGACTTTAATAATCCCGTCGAAACGCCCACCCTTGCTATCCAGCGAGATGGTACGGACATCCATTTTAAGTTCATTCGAAATCATGGTGGTGATTGTGTTCAGTATCCCCAGCTGATCAAATCCGCTGATTTTAATGGTTGCCAGGAAATAGGTACCTTCCGCAGGCGTTGACCATTGCGCTTCCATTGTACGATAAGGATACCTGGATTTCATCCTTGCCGCATTCGGGCAATTGGTACGGTGAATTTTTATGCCATCGCCAACGGTAATGAACCCGAATATCTCATCTCCCATTACAGGATTGCAGCATCGGGCCAGCTTGTATCCCTCAATTTCGGAGCTCTCGTTGACAATGATGACATTTTCCGATGTCCTGTTCGGTGAACGTGATTCAGGCTTTGCGGGCAATCTCGGCTCTGCCTTTTCATCGGAATCCTTCGCCTCTTTCGGATTAACAATCAGTATCTCTTTCAGCTGGGATGGTTCTATTCTGTCTTCGGCGAGCTGCTGATACAGATCCAGAGGACCGGAAAGCTTGAAATGAGCTACCAGCCTGTTGATGGCCTCATCCGCATTGCTGATCTTCAGTTGCGTTAGTTTCCGCCTGAAGATTTCTTTGCCGGCTTCAGCCTGTTTGAACTCGGCCTCTTTCAGATATCTTTTGATCTTGTTTTTAGCCCTAGAGGTTGCCACCCACCCAAGCCAGTCGATATTAGGATTCTGATTCTTGGATGTGATGATTTCGACCATGTCGCCGCTCTTCAGCTGATGACGGATGGGGACTATCTTGTTGTTTACTTTTCCGCCGGAGCATTTAGATCCGATGTTGGTATGAACTTCGAATGCAAAATCGAGCACAGTGCTTCCGGCTTTCAGCTTTTTCAGGTCCCCTTCGGGCGTAAAAACATAGATCATATCGCTGCTTGAGGCAGGCTTTTGCCCTTTCGATAGCTCAGCATCCGCTTCCAGCGGATTTTCCAGTATTTTTCTTATTGAACTCAGCCATTCACCGGTCTCCACCGCTCCGCGCTGTCCTTTATACCTCCAATGGGCAGCATTTCCCAACTCGGCTTCCTCATCCATTCTCCGTGTCCGGATCTGAACCTCCACCCAACGTTTTGCAGGCCCCAACACAGTAATATGAAGGGATTCATAACCATTTGGTCTCGGGATAGTGATCCAGTCGCGGAGCCTTTTAGGCTCAGGGGTATAAATATTTGTCACTGCTGAATAGGCTTTCCAGCAATCAGCCTTTTCATTGGCAGCAGCGCTGTTCAATATAATCCTGATGGCAAAAAGATCGTACACTTCTTCAAAGCTGACCTCCTGTTTAACGATTTTCGCATAAACCGAGGAGACAGCTTTTGTTCTCTTTTTAATTATAAAATCGAGACCCAGGCGGTTCAATTCCGCAGTAACCGGTTCAAGAAACGAATTTAAAAAGTCGCGATCTTTGGTTTCTGCTTTCCTGATTCTGGATTCAATATCTTCATAGACGGCAGGATTACTGTATTGCAATGAGAGCTCATCGAGTTCGGATTTTATGCGGTAAAGCCCAAGCCTGTGAGCCAATGGGGCATAGAGATTGGATGTTTCGGCCGAGACAAGCTTTTGCAATGGTTCAGAAAGTGAACTGATGGTGCGCATATATTGCAGACGATCGGCCAATTGCAATAGCACTACCCTTACATCTGAAGAAAGGGATAACAGAAGGCTGATGAAGTTTTCAGCGTTGCCCGGCAGCCTTTCGGTTGGCAATTCTCTGATTCTTTTAAGGCTTTCATTGATAATGCGGGCTTCGTCAAGTTTATTTTTCCTGTAAAATTCCTGCACATTGGCTTCCGCAGAAGGAATGCCATTAAGCAGAGAAGCAACCACAGAAACAAACCCAAGACCCATTTCACCTGCAACGATGCAGGCGACATCCACTGCATGGCAGAAATACGGCTCCCTGTTATCGAGTAGTTTCCGGCCATGGACCTCAAGCATCATGGTAAATGCCTGTCTCAAAGTGCCGGTATTCTCCTTATTCAGGAATGCATGGCATTCTGTAACCAGTTTACGGTACTTTTGCCGGATAAGTTTTCTTTCTTCGCTGTCAACTGCCAGGTTCATGATCGGGAATTGAGAATACAAAAATAAGTCTAATGATTGTTGGTAATTCTTTGACCATAAAAAAAGCGCCCTGAATATACGGGGCGCTCTTTCCTTAAACCGTTAACTTTATTTTAACGGGGAGTCAGTTCCTTTTGGCCCCTGTTTGGGTTTCTGCTGAGGTTCGGCAATAGAATCGCGCATCCTGGTGTCAGCCTGAATATTCTGAAACTTATAATAATCCATAACTCCAAGATTACCGGAACGGAAAGAATCAGCGATAGCCTTGGGAATTTCTGCTTCTGCTTCAATCACCTTTGCACGGGCTTCCTGGGCTTTTGCTTTCATTTCCTGCTCATTGGCCACAGCCATTGCCCGGCGTTCTTCGGCTTTAGCCTGGGCGATATTTTTATCCGCATTGGCCTGATCCATCTGGAGTTGTGCTCCGATATTCTTACCTACATCAATATCAGCTATATCAATGGACAGAATCTCAAATGCAGTTCCTGAATCAAGCCCTTTCGACAATACCACCTTCGAGATGGAATCGGGATTCTCCAGCACTGATTTGTGTGAATCTGCGGAACCGATCGAGGAAACCACACCTTCACCAACCCGGGCAAGGATCGTTTCTTCGCCGGCACCTCCGACCAGTTGTCTGATATTTGCCCTCACGGTAACCCTTGCTTTGGCGATCAACTGAATACCATCCTTGGCAACAGCGGCAACGGGCGGTGTATTGATCACTTTCGGGTTTACCGACATCTGAACGGCCTCAAACACATCGCGGCCGGCAAGATCAATGGCAGTGGCTGCTTTGAAATTCAGCGGAATATTAGCCTTATCAGCTGAAATCAGCGCATTGACCACAAGCTTAACCCTGCCTCCGGCAAGGTAATGCGCTTCGAGCTCATCGCGGGTAATGGTCAATCCTGCTTTGGTAGCATTGATCATTGCAGTTACAATTACTGAAGGCGGAACCTTTCTCCAGCGCATAAATACCAGTTGAATCAGCGAGATCCTCACTCCTGAAAGCAAGGCAGAAAACCACAACCCGACAGGGATGAAGTACAATATGATCCATAGCCCGAAAAGCGAGGCAATTCCAATGGCTACAATTACTACAAATGATGATTCCATGTTTGTTGGTTATTTTCGTTTAACAAATATTTTATTGTCAGCCAGATGTGTCACAACTATTTCCGATTCCTGATCAATGAATTCTCCATTGGTGTGCACCTCATAATATTCATCGTTGATCAGGGCTTTCCCCCCAGGCGTAAGGCGTGAAACTGATATACCTGTGTCACCGGCCTGTACCTTTGTGGTGTCAATCTCGTTTACCTTGCCACTGATTTCAGTTTTCAGCATGATTCTGTTCCATGTCTTTGATTTGAGGGCAAGATAAATCGTTAATATTGTAAAAAAAATGGTCCCTAAAAGCACAAAATGTCCCGTGGGAGACCCGAATACATGATAGGATTCCCATACGGAAAAGATAATCAGCGCAAAACCTGCAATGCCAACAACCGTTGTTCCGGGTATTACCAGTACTTCAAGCAACAGGAAAAGCAATCCTGCAATTATTAGAATTATGATTAGGGTAAGTGACATTACAGGCCAGGTTGAATAAATGTATTACAAATGTAAGTAAGATCCGGGACTAATCACAATGGTTTGAAATATTTGTTTGCTTCAGGAATGTAATCCTGAATTGCTTTAATTCTCTTTTGGTTCGAAGGGTGAGTACTGAGAAATTCGGGAGGCGCCTGACCAGGGATTGCGGCCATATCCTGCCAGAATGACAACGCACGTGCCGGATCGTACCCGGCCATAGCCATAAAGACCATGCCCAGCTTGTCTGCTTCATATTCATGAGTTCTGGAATATGCAAGGACTCCCAATTGCGAACCAACACCGTAAACAGAGTTGAAAATATCGTGGGTGAGTGTCGGTTGTTGCTGCAGTGCAACATCCAATGATATGCCGCCAAGCACAACGGCCAGTTGCTGGCTCATACGCTCACCACCATGATTTGCAACAGCATGGGCAATTTCGTGACCCATCACTACAGCAATTCCGGCCTCATCCTTCACATAAGGAAGAATGCCGGTATAAAAAACCACTTTCCCGCCGGGCATGCACCAGGCATTTACATCGGGACTCTCCACGAGCTTGAACTCCCATGCAAAATTGTTAATTTTATCAGCCATTCCGTTCTCGCGAAGATAGGTTTCAACAGCCGCAGAAATCCTCTGCCCGACGGAGGCTATCTGCAAAGCCTGCTTATTGTTTGCAGGCAAAGGAGGGTTTTGCGTGAGAAACTCCTGATAACTGGTCAGACTCATCTGTGTCATCATGTTGTCGGGCACAACATTAAATTGTTTCCGTCCGGTAATCGGAACTTTAGAACATGATCCGGAGACCAGAATCAGGATTACAAATAGGATTTTTGTTACATTCTTCATAAACCCTCTATTCAATTGAAACAGTTAAACCCCTGTTGATCATTTCATTATACAAAGGCTTAAGTTCGGTGAACGTGCCTGTTACCACTCCACATTTGCCTTTATAATGAACAATAAGTGTAATTTGCTCGGCGTGAACAGTATCAAGTGCACAAACATCAATCAGCGTTTCAATAACGAAATCAAATGTGTTGTAATCATCATTAAAAAGGACAAGTTCATACGTGTCGGTAGTTTGTGATTGATCCTGCTGATGTATACCGGTTTTTTCCTTTACCATAAAGACTCCCCTTTTTGTTGGTATTTCGGTCATAAAATTACGTAAAAAACATGGTATACTAAATAGATTTTTCAAATTATCCAGAGTTTCACCGGTTTTGTTTTATTGTAATTTTGTGACGTAAACAGATCATATTTGCAAAGTCCTGTCAATGATTATTCCTGACTTTCACTTACTAACCGAAGAACTCAAAAAATGTATTTCAGGGAAGCTGCCTGCTGCTGCCGCCCATGATGTGATGTCGCCTGCCCATAGGAAGGACATGCTCAGACATAACCCCCATAAGCTGAATGCCAGACTTAGCGGAGTATTGTTATTGCTCTCTCCCGGTGCAGATAATGAGCCGCTGATCACATTTATCAAGAGAATGGAATACGAGGGCGTTCATAGCGGACAGATTGCTTTCCCGGGCGGTAAATTTGAACCGGGTGACGTCGATCTTGCTTTTACAGCGATTCGTGAAGCAGAAGAAGAGATCGGTATCAAATCAACAGCTGTTGAGCTGCTGGGACCGTTAAGTGAGTTGTTTGTCCCTCCCAGCAATTTCATCATTCAGCCTTTTCTCGCCAGAACCAGTTATATTAACGGTTTCTTTCCCTCCCCCACCGAAGTTGCCAGCATTTTTTCTGTGCCGGTGACGCATTTTTTCAGTCCCGGAGTGAAAGGAGATTATGAAATTAATTACAGGAATGGCAGCTATCTGCAGGTTCCCGGATATAAATTTCAGGAGCACCTGATATGGGGAGCCACTGCAATGATCCTGAATGAATTGCTTGAACTTATCCGGCACACGGGTCTTTATCACGTGACCAACAATTAAGCCTTTTCGGGAATACCCACTTCCAGCGGTAATAACCGGAATATTATATTCTGCGTTTCAATAAATGCTGACAGGGTGACTGTATAATGAATTATATATGCAGTAATCATTAAATAAATAACTATTATTGGATTGATTATTAATTTCTTGTAAAAGATCGTCATAAGTTTTACAAAAAAATCCCTCCTTTTTCGTATTTTTTGTATCTTAGCATTTTAGACTGATTCATTCACCCGGCCCTGTCTTTTCAGGAATTTACAGCCTTTGTGCTCACCTGCCGGAAAAAAATATAGAATATGTCAGAATTATATGAATACAAGGCTTATACGGCCAGAAATTTCCGGTCGCTGCCGCAGATCAGGCAACTGCCCGAATCCTTGAAAAAGGAGATGGAGATTGTTGCCATGGTATTGCCCTTCAAATCGAACAGTTATGTAGTAAACGAGCTGATTGACTGGGAAAACGTGCCTGATGACCCGATTTTCCGGCTGACGTTTCCCGACAGGGGAATGCTTTCTGATCATCACTTTGACAGGCTCAAGACTGCCCGTGAATCGAATACAGGAAAAAATCAACTGGAGGCGGTTATTCATGAAATCAGGATGGAACTCAACCCACATCCTGCCGGTCAGCTTGCGCTGAATATTCCTGTGATAAATGGCAAGAAGCTCGAAGGGATTCAGCATAAATACCGCGAAACCGTTCTGTTCTTTCCTTCCCAGGGTCAAACCTGTCATGCCTATTGTACATTTTGTTTCAGATGGCCGCAGTTTACCGGCATGGAAGGGATGAAGATCGCTTCGGCAGAAAGCAGGCAGCTTGCTGATTATCTCCGGAATCACAGAGAAGTGACCAATGTATTGTTTACCGGAGGAGACCCCTTGGTGATGAAGTCTTCCATTCTTAACAAATATATTTCGCCGTTGTTGGGGTCAGGATTCGAGCACATACATACCATCAGGATCGGCTCAAAAGCCCTGGCATACTGGCCTTACCGGTTCACGGCAGGTCAGGAAGCTGATGATTTGCTGCGTTTGTTCGAGAAAGTTGCAAAAGCCGGGAAACAACTTGCCTTTATGGCTCACTTCAACCATCCGGTAGAGTTGGGTACAAAAGCCGTAAAAAATGCCATAAAGCTGATCAGGTCATCAGGTGCAGAAATCAGGACTCAATCACCTATCCTCAGGCACATTAACGATTCGGCAAAAATATGGGCACGAATGTGGCGTACTCAGTCCCGTCTCGGCTGTATTCCTTATTACATGTTTATGGCCAGGGATACCGGCGCCAAATCATATTTTAACGTTACCATTGAGAAAGCCTATGAAATATACAGGGAAGCCTACAGCAAAGTGAGCGGAATGTCAAAAACAGTGCGCGGGCCGGTAATGTCAGCTTCACCCGGGAAAGTACACATTCTGGGGATAAGTGAAATTGCCGGTGAAAAGATTTTTATTCTGCAGTTTATTCAGGGGCGCAACCCTGATTGGGTCAGGAGGCCCTTTTTCGCCGGATTTAATGCGGAAGCATCCTGGTTAACTGACTTGTATCCGGCATTTGGTGAGGAAAAATTTTTCTGGCAGGATGATTTTGAGAAGCTTGCAAGGATAAAAATGCATCAGGCTGTAAAACAGGAAGATGATTGAGCGTTGATTGTTCTGATAATTCAATCGATCAGGAATAGTTACCCACCCGAATCCGCTTCATTTTCATAGAATGCTTCCCCTCCCGGGTACCACAATTTTTCCTGTGCAACCTGCAAGGGAAAAGTATAATAATGCATCACTGCCGTGGTGCAAAGCTCACCGTCATAATCAAACAAGCTGGTATTAATCACTGCAATATTCCGGTTCATTTCCGATAACCGCGCTTTCAGGGTCAGTTCACCCTTATCGGTATATACGGGTTTGCTCAGTTTAACTTCCATCCGTGAAGTAACACCTGAAGTCTTTAATTTGACAAAAACAAGCCAGCTGGCGATTTCATCCAGCAGTGTTGCCTGAATGCCGCCGTGAAGTACATTTTTCCAACCCTGAAATTGCGGTTTCGGCATCCAGCGTGCCACAATATACTCCCCCTCTTCGGTAAACTTCAGTTGCAATCCGGCAGGATTATCAGGGGAGCAACCAAAACAATTATATCCCTCCAATTTGACAAAAGGGTTCAGTATTTTCTTCATTGCCAAGCCTTTCGCTTATTTAACTTTCCCTTTTGAATAGGAAACGCTGCTCAATACTTTTCCATTTTCATCATACTCAATCCATTTGCCGTCTTTTTCACCTTCCAGATACTGACCGGTAAGTTTCACATTTCCATTTTCGAAGTACTCAACAGAGGAACCATGATTTCTGTTATTTACAAAAGCATCAACACTTCTGATTAATCCACCCGGATAGAAAGTTTTTTGTTCTCCTTCCAGATTGCCTTTTATATAAGTATATTCTGCGATCAGGTTACCCTGCAAGTCATACCATTTTGACGGGCCGTCCTTTATTCCGTCTTTATACATAGCTTCCTCAGATTTCTTATCCATTGAATTCTCATAGTAAGAAATCTGTATACCATCCAGCTTGCCAAGGCGATAGTTATTTTCTGACAAGGGGAGCCCAGATGTACTGAATGTCCGGTAAGTGCCATCGGCAAGGCCATTGACGAAATACTGCTCAGATACCAGTGTTGAGCGTTTCGACAGTTCAAGAAAAATTCCGTCCTTCAACCCGCGTTTATAGCTCTCAACCTTATAAAGCATCTTCGTATCCGAAAAATAGATGATCCAGGTTCCATCCTTCTGGTTATCAGTATAGCGGCCCTTTGATGTATAAGCGCCTTCGGTTTCAATCCAAAGGCCCTGTTTAAAGCCTTTCATATCAGTGATATTCTGAGCGGAAAGCGCCAACGGCAGCAATCCGGAAAAGATAAAAATGAAAATCCTGAGGGCATGTCCGAATGATTTCATAACTTCAATTTTTTAACAAAGTTATAAAACCTTCAATAAAAACGGCAATATCAGATGGCGATTGCCTTCAGATCATAAAGATCTGCGCCCGTGATTTTAACGCTGGCAATCAATCCTGGGTATAGTTTGCCGTCAGGGTCATCAATCACAACTTCATTATCCACTTCGGGAGAATCAAATTCCGATCTGCCTGACCAGTATCCATTTTCTTTCCTGTCAACGATAACCTTAATCTCATTGCCGATGAGTGCTGCATTCCGCTTTGCGGAAATATCCTGCTGCAGCAGCATGATCTGCTCAGCCCGCCTGGCTTTCACAGCGGGGCGAACATCGTCTTTTAACCGGAAAGCGGGAGTGTTTTCTTCGTGTGAATAGGTGAAAACGCCGAGACGCTCAAACTCGTTTTCGCTGATAAATCTTTTGAGTTCGTTGAATTCTTCGTTTGTTTCGCCCGGATATCCGACAATAAAACTGCTGCGGATGGCAATTCCCGGAACCCTTTGCCTGATGGTCCGGATCAGGTTTCTGGTCCCCTGGCCATCCAGGCCTCTTTTCATGGATTTGAGAATCCGGTTGCTGATATGCTGCAGGGGTATATCGAGGTAACGGCATATTTTAGGGTTATCACGCATGATATCAAGTACCCTGAGCGGAAAACCGGCGGGAAAAGCATAGTGAAGCCTAATCCAATCAATGCCGTCCACTCCGGATAGTACCTCGAGCAAACCGGCCAGTTGTCTTTTCCCGTTAAGATCTATCCCATAATAGGTAAGGTCCTGAGCAATCAGGATCAGCTCTTTTACTCCGGATCCGGCAAGGAAACGGGCTTCGGAAACAAGTTGATCAACAGGCTTTGAAATGTTTTTACCACGTATCTGAGGAATGGCGCAAAAGGAGCACTTCCGGTCACAACCTTCGGAGATTTTCAGATAGGCATAATGCGCAGGCGTGGTGATAACCCTTTCGTCGAGCAGTTCATTCCTCAGGGGCGCATTAAGAGCCGACAGAATGGCATTGAGATCATTCACCCCAAAGAAACCATCCACCTCCGGCATCTCTCTGACAAGATCTTCCTTATACCGTTGCGAAAGGCAACCCATCACATAAAGTTTCCTGATTTTATCCCGTTTCCGCTCTCCGGCCCATTGAAGTATGGTATCGACAGATTCCTCTTTTGCATCATTGATAAAACCGCAGGTATTGATGATAACAACATCGGCTGGGCTGTTGCTGTCATGCAGTGTTTCAATTCCTGCAGCCTTTAGCTGGCGCATCATCACTTCGGAGTCAACCAGATTTTTGGAACATCCCAGCGTGATGATATTGGCTGTTTTTATACCGGGAAAAGAGGATTTCAATGCAGTAACAATTTAATAAGGAGATGTTAAAAATCCCGGAAAGCAGTTTTCCGGGTTTCAATCAGGAGCAGGCACAGCATTTCAGCTGAAGAGGGAATCAACAAATTCCTCCTTAATAAATGGCTGGAGATCGGTCATTTTTTCTCCGATGCCAATGTATTTCACCGGAATTTTGAACTGATCCGAAATGCCGATGACTACCCCTCCTTTAGCAGTACCGTCGAGTTTGGTAAGGGCAAGTGCATTTACTTCGGTAGCGGCGGTAAACTGCCGGGCCTGCTCTATGGCATTCTGCCCGGTAGAGGCATCCAGAACGAGCAATACTTCATGAGGAGCTTCAGGCAGCAGTTTCTGCATCACCTTTCTGATCTTCGACAATTCATTCATCAGGTTCACTTTGTTGTGAAGCCTGCCGGCGGTGTCGATGATTACCACATCTGCCTGCCTCGAAATGGCTGATTTGAGGGTGTCGTAAGCCACGGAAGCCGGGTCAGCGCCCATGCCCTGCGTAATACAGGGCACTCCTACCCTTTCGGCCCATATTTCAAGCTGCGAAACCGCGGCAGCCCTGAACGTATCAGCAGCCCCGAGTACCACAGATTTTCCCGCTTCCCTGAACTGATATGCCAGTTTTCCGATGGTAGTGGTCTTGCCAACGCCGTTTACCCCGACAACCATGATCACATAAGGAGTTTCCCGTTTTGGAAAATCAAAACCAACAATCAGCTTTCCGGTGGATGTTTCATCAAGCAGGGCAGAAATTTCTTCACGGAGAATCCTGTTCAGTTCTGAAGTGCCAAGGTATTTATCACTTGAAACCCTTTTCTGGATGCGGTCAATGATTCTGAGGGTTGTTTCTACCCCAACATCAGATGTAACCAGGATTTCTTCAAGGTTGTCGAGCACCTCATCATCTACGGTGGATTTCCCGAGAATGGCTTTTGATAACCTGCCAAAGAATGTGGCCTTTGTTTTCTCAAGACCGCGATCCAGATCCTGTTTTTTCTCTTTTGAGAAGAATGAAAATATCCCCATGGAAATCAGAATTAACTCGAATACCCGCAATCGGGTATTGTGACCACAAAATTAGAAATTATCACTGCATGGCAGCACAAACAAATAAAAACAGGGTCTTTCCTGCAAGAGAAAAGGCCCTGTAGAAAAAGTTATGGTCCGGATTATTTCTTTGCCAGAAAATCTTTCACCTGATCGTTGGCAACAATGTTTTCCTTAAAGGAGTATGCTCCGGTTTTTTCTGACCTGACCATACGGATCACTTTTGCAAAATCCTTACCTGAAGAAGTCCTCAGTGTAGCAACTACTTTCTTTGCCATGGTATCTTAATTATTTAATTTCCTTATGAACAGTCATTTTCTTGAGGATGGGATTATATTTCTTAATCTCAAGCCTCTCGGGTGTGTTCTTTTTATTCTTGGTGGTAATGTACCGTGAAGTACCCGGCATGCCACTGGCTTTGTGCTCAGTACATTCCAGAATTACCTGAATCCTTGCTTCTTTACTCTTCTTAGCCATTGATGTAAGCCTTTAAAATTTCGGACTGCAAAAATACAATAATTTTTTATCCTGCCAAAGGCTGACAACGAAAATTTCTTTTATTGCCGCATTTTATAGGGAATTTGCAACATATTATACTGTATATCAATGAATGTCAGTGAATTAATTAACTGGCTTCATTTATAAACAGTCTGGTGTTGATAATTTTAGGCAGTAAAACCCCGGAAATCAGCGAAACTGGGATTAATTTACATCTGTAAATGCTTTCGGACAGCTATCCATGGAGTGGGACATTTATATCAAAGGATTCAGGGCATATCTTCAGGTTGAACGTTCGATGCCTGCAAATACGGTCAGTGCCTACCTGAGGGATGTGGAGAAGCTGGCAGGTTTTCTTAACAGCGGGGAAAGGGCGGTTCAACCTTCTTCCGTGCGCCCCCTGCATCTTCAGGAATTCATCAATACCATTGCCGGAATTGGTGTTGCCGCAAGCAGTCAGGCCCGCATTATTTCTGGCATAAGGTCTTTTTTCAAATACCTGTTGCTTGAAAATGAAATCAGGAACGATCCGACTGAATTGCTTGAGATGCCGCGCATCGGCAGGAAATTACCTGAAGTGCTCACAACGGATGAGGTTGAAAGGTTGCTGGGCACTATCGACCTCAGCACCCCAACTGGAGAGCGGAACAAAGCCATAGTCGAGGTTTTGTATGGCTGCGGCTTAAGGGTTTCAGAACTCGTAAACCTGAAGATAGCTGATCTTCATTATGAAGAAAACTACATTACTGTAACCGGCAAGGGTGACAAACAGAGAATTGTTCCGCTGGGAAATGCCGCATTATCGCAGCTCAGACGGTATATCCGGGAAGTAAGAATTCACCAGGATATAAAAAAAGGCCAGGAGCAGTATATTTTTCTGAACAAATCAGGTTCCCGGCTCACCAGGGCCATGATTTTCCATATCATTAAAACACTGGCCGGAATTGCGGGGATCAAAAAAAGTATAAGTCCGCACACCTTCCGTCATTCATTTGCTACACACCTGGTAGAGAACGGAGCCGACCTCCGCGCCGTTCAGGAAATGCTGGGCCATGCCTCCATCACCACAACGGAGATTTACACGCACATCGACAGGGAATACCTCAGGCAGAATATCCTGAAGTATCACCCCAGAAAAGACATTAATTGACGATCAATGCTATTCGTCGTCTTCCATGTCGTCGAACTCCTCAATTTCACCGTCTTCATTAACAAAGACGCCCCAATTAACGGTTACGAGCTTTCCATCCTGGAAATAAAAATCAATCAATCCTTCGTCAAACGAAACCCTTCTTTCGCCCCACTCCTCTTCATCGGAATCGATCTGCGACAATCCGTTTTCCTTCATGAGTGCGGTAATTTCCTGCTCATTCAACCCAAAGATTTTTTTACCAAAAAGGGTAACCTCTTCATTATCGGTTTCGAAACAGGAGAGCACATGGTTATTTTTACCTTCAAAAAAGACGGTTAAACCTTCCTTATCATAATTCCAGAGGATGGTATCCAGATCTTCATCCGCTTCATCTCCGAGATTTTCTACTTCAAGCGGTTTACCCAGGGTATTTTCAACTGTCTGGGGAGAGTCGCCGAATTTCAGTTCGTTTAAGCCTTCAAGCAGGAGGATTTCCATTTTCATTTTGTTTTCTTTTATGAAATTTGATTAATCTGTTTGGTTATTTAACAGGAGCGGCCGGTTCCTTGGCCATGTGAGTATAGGTAAGGTGACTTACGAGACCAGGGAAAAAGCGGTTAAGCAGTACGGCCAGTTTCCCCTCAACAAGTGTAAGCACGAGCTCATTCTTTCTTCTGATGGTAGCTTTTACAATCTTTTTCGCGGCTTTGCCGGCCGACATCATTTTCCCTTCATCACGGGGTGTGGTACCCTGGGGATGACCATTCCCAAGCAGGGCCGATTGCCTTATATTGGTGGCTGTAAAACCCGGTGCAGCAACCAGAACATGCAGGCCGGTTTTTAAATTTTCACATCTCAGGGTGTCAAGAAATCCGCGGATCGCAAACTTGGAAGCGGAATATCCCGTTCTTCCCGGCAGGCCGATATATCCGGCCACGGAAATAATCCCGACAACCGAACCTTTGGTTTCAAGCAGCCAGGGCAGGGCAAATTTGGTGCAATACACTGTACCCCAGAAATTAACATCCATCAGGGTTTTTATCACACTCAGTTCCGTGTCCTTAAATGCTGCACGCATCGAGATTCCGGCATTGTTTACCAGCACATCTATCCTTCCCTTTTCAGCTACAGTCTTTTCAATCAGGTTTTTGCAATCCTCTTCGCGGCTAACGTCAGCCTGAACGGCCATTACTTCAATGCCTTCCCACCTGAGATCAGCAGTTGCCTGATCCAGCCTTTCCCTGTTGCGGGCCGAAATAACGACAAAAGCGCCCAGACGTCCGAACTCATGCGCCAACGCCAATCCGATACCGGATGATCCTCCGGTGATTATCACAACTTTACCTTTCACTCCGGGTGACTTTTAAATCAATACAATATTAGCGCTTTTTTTTGCATCAACCCAAAGCAAATTTTATCAAATTGATGCTTTAATGTCATTGCCTCATTTTGTTACCGTGTTAATTTACCGTTAGACCGGTACTTTTAGCATATTGATTATATTTACAGGCGGAATCAAAGGCTCTGAAAATACAATCGCATTTAACCAATGAAGATAAAGATCGAAATATGCGCAGGATCTGTTGAATCAGTCCTGGCGGCAAAGAAAGGGGGTGCGGACAGAATTGAACTTTGTTCCGCTTTGGGTTTAGGCGGGCTAACCCCCTCCCAGTCGCTGATGGAATATGCAATAAATAAGGCAGGAATCGAAACATTTGTCCTGATCCGGCCAAGAAACGGCGATTTCCATTACACGAGGGCTGAATATGAAATTATGAAATCCGATATTTATACAGCCAGGGCATGTGGTGCAGCAGGTATTGTTACAGGAATGCTGAACACCGACGGCACTGCGGACACCTGCCGGATGAAAGAGCTGATTGAGATGGCCCGCCCTATGAAGATTACTTTTCACAGGGCATTTGATGTTTGCAAAGATCCGTTCACAGCACTTGAAGACATTATCGGCCTGGGCTGTGAAAGAATACTCACTTCAGGCCAGGCTATGGACGCGCTTTCAGGATCCGGCCTGTTAGCCGCGCTTGTCGAACTGGCCGGAAGCCGCATCATTATAATGCCGGGCAGCGGAATCAACGCCAGCAATCTGAGACAGCTCCATCAGCAAACAAAGGCCATGGAATATCATCTTTCGGCTTCAAAACTGAAACCCAGCCGCATGCATTTTCGTAATAATTCTGTAAGTATGGGATTACCCGGGGAGGATGAATACAGCATCCGGGAAACGGACCCTGCCCTGGTTGCTGAAATCTGCCGGATAGCCCGGAGCCTGAATGATTGATTTATGCATCCATTATTAAAAGTATCCGTCATGAGCGTGACCTTAAAACTTCCCATCACCAGAATGCTTTTCTTCCTGCTTTTCCTCCTTGCGGGAATCATGTTTCCCATATCACTACCGGCCCAGCAACCCGGACAAATAAAAGTCATGAGCTGGAATATCCGTCTGGATACACCGGCTGACGGCCAGAACCAATGGAAATTCAGAAAAAGCGGGGTGTGTGACCTGATCATGGGTGAAAGCCCTGATTTGTTGGGGGTGCAGGAAGCGATGCACAACCAGATGAAAGATCTCAGAAATGGACTGAAAGGCTACAAATCCATTGGCGTTGCAAGAGATGACGGCAAAAGAGCAGGAGAATACAGTGCTGTTTTTTATAAAAAATCGCGATTCAGGTCTCTGCATTCAGGTACTTTCTGGTTGTCGGAAACTCCGGATCAGCCGGGGAGCAGAGGGTGGGATGCTGCCTGCAACCGCGTTGTTACCTGGTCAGTATTCAGGGACAAGAAAACCGGCAGGAAATTTCTTATGATGAATACACATTTTGACCATGTGGGCGATACAGCCAGGATTGAAAGTGCCGCGCTGATAATCAGGAAATCGGCCAGCCTTGCAGGGAAACTGCCGGTAATCCTTACCGGCGATTTCAATGTAACCGACAAACACAGGGCTTACAGAATACTGACCTGGGCTGACAACGAAAATGTATTTACAGATACGAGGAAAAAAGCGGGGGCAGAAATTACCGGACCGGATTATACTTTTATCGGTTTTTCAGATCAGACTGGGGCCAAAGATCAGATCGATTTTATCTTTGCCACATACGAATTCAGGGTACTCAGGCACCAGATATCCGATTTCAGGAAATGGACGTTCTACCTTTCTGATCATTTGCCGGTAACCGCTATTCTGGGACTCACTGAATAAGAGCGATCTCTTAAACTCTTTCACAAAAAAATGCCGCCGGATCTGTTTTGAGAACCGGCGGCATTTAATATTGTACATTCCCTTCTAAAAGACGAAGAGTTTTTTTCGTTCACCGCAAGTGGGGCTTACGAGATATCCGAAGTCAAAGTTCATTTCCATCACAAACATAATACCTATATTATGGGTAATGTTTGTTTTACCGGTAGGTTGCATAATCGGGAAATTTGCATCCCGTCCTTCGGCGCTGGCCAGGTCGTTGAACATGTAATTAAACCTGAGTCCGGTGGTGATACCAAAATTGTCGGTTCCGACAATGTAGCCTCCAAAACCCATTGCGAGGCCGAAATTGCTCTTTGCCACCAGCTGGTCCGACGTGAGCGGAGACAAATAATCACCCCCATTATCACTGTATTTAACCTTTGAGTAGGTTGACCATTGAGGCCCGACTTCAAAATAGGTGCCGTTCCTGTTGCCCCGGTACATGAGCAAAAGGTCAAGTCCGTCAACTGTGATTTCGCGGAGGGCATCGGTACTCTCCTGCCAGCCCTCAGGTCTGTATGTAAATCCCTGTTTGAACGTAGACTTCATTACATCAAAAGTAATCTGGTGTTCCTGTATGAAATTAAAGCCCAGTTTTGCACCAAAAGCATAGCCCGGCATAAATTTATGCACGACTAGCTGGTCTTCAAACACCTGGGAATTATACATAAAAGAGGTCCCCACACCTCCCTTTAAACCCACATCAAACCAGGGCTGAGCCTGAATCAGAACCGGTACCAGGATAAAAAATGGAAACAAGAGGATTTTTTTCATTGCGCTGTTTTTTTTCAATTCCAAAGGTAAAGAAATTTATTACAAACCGCTTATCAGATTTTTCAAGTTTTGTGGCAGCACGAAACAGATCATGATTTTCGGCAACACCTGGTCCGGTATTTTTACCAATTGTCCTGATCACACCCTGCTTCATTACCCCGAAATAATTATTTCATTTTGATATTTACTGATCCTATTTTTTGCAATTTTACACAATTGAAATTATACTTAATAACAGGAAGTACAAATGATCATTCATCCTCTACCCGAAGAAGAGATAACAAGCTTCATCCATTGGGCGCATGAAGCGGAGCGGCTCGGGCTGGTTTTGTGCAGCAGCGGGAATTTGTCGCATAAGGTTGATGGTGAAAGCATGCTTATATCAGCAACTGGTTCCTGGCTTGGTCAACTGGGTAAAAACCAGATTGCGCATCTCCGGATCGGAAACGGTGAAATCCTTAACGGAAGAAAGGCTTCGGGGGAGTCGGCAATGCACAGGGCAATCATGACATGCAGACCGGACATTGACACCATCCTGCACTTTCAGGGCCCTGCAGCCACCACCCTTGCATGTATGGACGCAGTGCCGGATTACAATGTCATTATCGAAGTCCCGGTTTATATCGGTAAAATCAGTTACGTACCTTTTATTATGCCGTGTTCGCAGATGCTGGCTGAAGCAGTAGCCGCTGAAATGAAGGAAAGCAGCATCGTTCAGATGCGGAATCACGGGCAGGTAGTCTGTGGTAATGGCTATGCCGGCACCATTCAGAAAGCTGTTTTTTTTGAACTTGCCTGCAGTATAATCCTTCGCAGTAATTTTAGGGCAATGCCGCTTTCGGAGGCCGGGATACAACAGCTTAAACATTACAATAAAGTCAATAATTAGGGAAAAATTGCCATTTTTTTTACGTCGGTTTGTTCATTTACGAACACTTTTTAACTGTTTTGACCGGATACGAACATTATTTTTACCAGAAATTTGTTTAGGACAATTTTACTCTTTATTTTTATACACTATTTTAAAACTACACTGTTATGAAAAAAGTTCTTGTTGCTACTGACAAGCCATTCGCCAAGATTGCTGTGGATGGGATCAGGAAGATTGTTGAAGATGCCGGCTGTGAGCTGGTTCTGCTAGAGAAGTACGCTGATCATGCAGATTTTGTAAGGGCCGTTGAAGATGTTGATGCGGTGATTATCCGCAGTGATATCGCTGACCGCAGGGTGATTGAAGCCGGAAAGAAGCTGAAGATCATTGTAAGGGCTGGAGCCGGATACGACAACATCGACCTGAATGCTGCCACTGAGCATAAGGTTGTAGCCATGAACACACCCGGACAAAATTCAAATGCAGTTGCTGAATTGGCTTTGGGTATGATGGTTTACATGGCAAGAAACAGTTTCAACGGATCTTCGGGAACCGAACTCAGGGGAAAATCCCTGGGGATTCACGCTTATGGAAATGTCGGCAAATATGTTGCTTTAATTGCAAAGGGCTTTGGGATGAATGTGTTTGCCTTTGACCCCTATGTTGACAACGATACCATGCTTGCCGACGGTGTTCAGCCGGTTGCTTCTGCAGAAGAACTTTACGGTAAATGCCAGTATGTTTCCCTGCACATCCCTGCCAATGCGCAGACAAAAAAATCTATCGGCTACGATTTACTGATGAAAATGCCAAAAGGCGCTACGTTGGTGAATACCGCCCGTAAGGAGGTAATTGATGAAGAGGGTTTATTAAGGGTATTCGAAGAAAGGCCTGACTTTAAGTATCTTAGTGATATTGAGCCGGATTTAAAAAACCAGTTTGAATCATTGTATGCCGGCCGTTATTTCTTTACACCCAAAAAGATGGGGGCACAGACCTCAGAAGCAAACGTGAATGCTGGACTTGCAGCAGCCCGTCAGATCATTGATTTCTTCGAAAACGGAAATACCACTTTCCAGGTAAACAAATAATTACGTTCCCTGTTTACGGGAATAGTACTGATCAGGATTATTCCCGTAAATCAGGTTTTTACCTGATATCAGCTTTTTACCATACCAAAATTAAACTAAATACACTCAATATTAACCAACAAACTTTCGCCAATGGATTCCGAACTCGAAAAAGCGGTAACATTCTTTAGATTTGAAGATTTAAGAATATACCATAAAGCATTGGATTACATTGAATGGCTGATTATCAAAAGTAAAGAATTTCCGGATGAAGGCGCCGCAGGTGTCGGGACCAGGTTTAATCTGTCGGCCCAGGCAATTGCATTGAATATATCGGAAGGATCAGCCAGAAATAAGAGTCAGTTTATCTATTATTTAAAGATGGCCAAAAGTGCGGTGAGGGAATGTGTGGTATTCACCACACTTGCAGGCAAGCTAAAGTATTTAAGTGAGAAAGATGTTGAGGAATCGCGCGGGCAACTGATGGAAATGACCAAGATGATCGGTGCTCTGATCGGATCACTTCAGCGGGCAGCTGACCTCAACCTGGAAGATACTGATTAATCATTATACCTTTTATACTCTTTATTCTCCCGGCCAGGGGGATGTTTTTTCTTTTGAATTAAATTATAATTTTGCCGGCAGCAAGCAAATTGGTCTCAAGCTGTTTTGAGGCTGATATGCGATTGTTATAATTATGCCAGTTCATAGCGGAATTGTAAACCAACAAAAATAAAATCATTGAGTTATGGCAGTATTAAAACCATTCCGGGGACTGAGACCCCCTAAAGAAATTGCTTCACAACTTGCTTCAAGGCCCTATGATGTGCTGAACTCGCAGGAAGCCAGGATTGAAGCCAATAACAACCCCTATTCGCTGTTGCACATCATCAAGCCGGAAATTGATCTTCCCGTTGAGATTGACGAGCATGATGAACAGGTATACAATAAAGCAGCTGAAAATTTCAGGAAATTCAGGGAACAGGGCTGGCTTTTACAGGACAGGGAAGAATACCTTTATATCTATGCACAGACTATGAACGGCAAGACCCAGTATGGCCTTGTCGGATGTGCCGGTGTTGAGGATTATATGAACGGCATCATCAAAAAACATGAACTTACCCGCAAGGATAAGGAAGAAGACCGGATGAAACATGTGAGGGTTACCAATGCCAATATGGAACCGGTATTTTTCACCTATCCTGCTGTTCAGGAAATAGACAGCATCGTTGCATCCATCGTAAATTCATCAGCCCCTGAGTATGATTTTACAGCGGATGATGGTTTCGGACATCACTTCTGGGTGATCCGCGACAAAGCAATCATCAGCAGGCTTGTTGAACTATTCAGCAAGGTGCCCTATACATACGTGGCAGACGGTCACCACCGCACAGCGGCCGCTGCATTGGTTGGTAATGAGAAAAAGCAGGCCAATCCAAACCACCGTGGTGATGAAGAATACAATTTCTTCCTGGCCGTTCATTTCCCGTCTGACCAACTTACCATCATCGATTACAACCGCGTTGTCAAAGACCTGAACGGACTCAGCGAAAGCGAACTGATGGATAAGCTGCATGAAGTATTTGTAATTGAAGTAAAAGGGACTGAAATCTATAAACCCGCTTTTCTGCACAACTTCAGCATGTATCTGGGCGGAAAATGGTACTCGCTTACGGCAAAAGAAGGCACTTACAATGATACCGATCCCATTGGGGTACTTGACGTTACCGTGCTTTCAAATCTGGTGCTTGATAAGATACTGGGCATCACTGACCTTCGCACTTCAAAACGCATTGACTTTGTAGGTGGCATCCGGGGATTGGGAGAACTGAAAAAACGTGTTGACAGCGGAGAAATGGCGGTTGCGTTTGCCCTTTACCCTGTTTCGTTGCAGCAACTGATCGACATTGCCAATACAGGAAACATCATGCCTCCTAAAACAACCTGGTTTGAACCAAAGCTGCGTAGCGGCCTGGTGGTTCATACACTTGATTAATCAATAAACCGATTAAAGATGGATACAGCAGAAAAAATCCTGAAAGCTATGGCAGAAGCCGGCAAACCGCTTAAAGGCGGAGAAATTGCCGAAATCACGGGCATCGACAAGAAAGAAGTCGATAAAGCGATTAAAAAACTAAAAACGGAGGAAAAAATCTTTTCTCCCAAAGTTTGTTATTACGAACCAAAAAAATAAAGAACGGGGCCTGAGCCCCGTTTTTTATTTCTTATTGTCAAGAAAACTTCCCAAAACATCCAGCAGAATTTTCAGTTTAACTGGTTTGGATATGTAAGCATCGCATCCCGCTTCCCTGCTTCTGTTCTCTTCTCCTGGCAGATTATAGGCAGTTTGCGCAATCACCGGTATGCCGGGCCGATGTGCCTTTATTTTTCTGGTTGCGGTATAACCATCCATATCCGGCAGATTCACATCCATCAATACAATATCAATCTGGTGGTCGTTAAGACAACATTCTATACTCTCCTGGCCGTTTGATACCCTCACCATATTCAGCCCCGTTCTCATAAGGGCCGACCTGATGTAGTTATAATGAGATTCCATATCTTCAACCACAAGGATGGTTTTTGAACTCCAGTCCATAGAGAAAGTTGAATCGCGGCCTCTCTTTTTTTCTGAAACAATATCCGTATAAGCATTGTATGGGATCATAAAACTGAACAGCGCGCCTTCTCCCGGGGATGAACTAACCGATATATCGCCGCCCAACAACTGTACGATATGACGTGAAATGGCCAGGCCCAGGCCGGTTCCCCCCTGATGTTTGACACCATATCTGTTGTCCTGCCTGAACCGCTCAAAAATTACCTTGATACCCTCGGGTGAAATTCCTATCCCTGTATCCCTGACAAAAAAGTGTAAAAAGTCACCTGAAACTTTGTAGCCATAAGTAATGCTCCCCTTTTCGGTGAATTTGACCGCATTGACGAGCAGATTGGTCATTACCTGCTTAAGGCGGAACGGATCGGTGAGAATTACGTCACCTCCGGGCAACTGTTCCGATTCCAGGACAAGGTTCACCTGTTCTTTGCCCTTTCTTTTCAACAGTTCAGCATGGGTGTGGTACAGCTCATCCATCATCTCCCGCAGATTGTATGGTTCAAAAGTAACCATCAACTGGCCCGCTTCAATTTTAGCTATATCTATGATGTCGTCGATCAGGCTGAGCAGCGTTTCACTGCCGTGGTTAATATGCCGGATAAATTCGGCCTTGTCCTCAGGCGTAAGATCCTCTTCTGTTAACAGGTTGGAGAATCCAATGATAGAATTCATCGGGGTCCTGATTTCATGGCTCATATTGGCCAGAAAAGCGGTTTTAAGCCTGTCGGCTTCCTCGGCCTTCTCTTTAGCCTTTATGTACATCTGCTGTATCTCTTCCTTTTCTGAGATATCACGGCTGATTGCGACGATGCCAATCGGATTTCCGGCACTGTCGAAATTTAATACCTTCAGGGTGTCCATCAGGCGACGCGAACCATCCGAAAATGTTATCCATTCTTCTGATCGCACGGGTATATGATCCTCAATGATCTGGCGGTCGAACTGATGATATTTGTCTGCTGCCTCCTTCGGGAAGAAATCGTAATCATTGCGGCCGATCAGTTCACTTTCCTCAATGCCGATATAATCAGCAAAAGCTTTATTGCAACCGACAAAATTGCTGTTAAGATCTTTGAAGAAAATAAAGTCAGGACTGGAATCGATCAGCGATCTGAGCAAAGAGCGTTCCTTTACCAGAGACTTCCTTGCATTATTCAGTTCTTCCGTCATTGCATTGACCGATTCGGCCAACTCCCTGAACTCTGAAAAAACAAGGTTTTCCTGGTTCATTTCAATTGACTCGAGGCCGGTCTTTCTGAAATGAAGGTTAAATATGGCAAAACCTTGTGCTAATTTCCGGGATATCCAGCGTGATACCAGCCAGATAAAAATCAATACCATCAATAAAGAAAGTACAATATGTACAATGGTACTTCTTATCTGGGCTTCCATCAATTTTCGGTTATCCCTGATAAAACTTTCTATTTCATTTTCATAAAATCCGGTTCCTACAATCCATCCCCACTCTTTTACCGTGCCGAGGTAGGATATTTTTGTCTCAAAATCTTCGGATAAAAGCCGCCTGAACTGATATTCAATAAAACCGCTTCCGGTAGTATTATAAATATCAACCTGTTTCTGATATACCTCTATCCAGTTGGAATCATTGCTTTTGCGGATGTCCTGAGGCCACAGATGCTTCACGCCGTTGGTTATCAGGGCTTCACCGCCAATAGTATTGACAAAGAGGTATCCATCGTTTCCATACCTTATTTTAGAAAGGTATTCCAGAATCCTCTCCTTCATTTCAGATTCAAAATCTTCGAGGTAATCCTTTGAACCAAGGTACCAGTTGAATGGGGCGAACCTTCTGATATAGGAACTTTTAAGCAACACGGAATCTTCCGGGTTATCTTTTCCGGGGGAATAATAATGGATAAATCCCTGGTCTACCTGCCTGAGCAGCTCAACTTCGTTTCTTACTACATAATTGCCATGCTGATCCTGATAGTCAAGGCCGGGTATATTTTCAAGATGTTTGTTGCGCGGCAGCAGAACAGAGACTCCGCTGGTAGTATAAATAAAAATTTCACCCCGGTCATTTGAAAAGCGGATCGGGCGGAGGGCATCCTTGATCAGTTTTTCTATTTCGGAACGTGATTTGGTTTTACGGTTCTCCTCATATATATTTGAAGCAATCGCCCAGGCTTCATCCACGCGCTGTTTAAGCCCTAACCTCATTCTTTCCTCTGAAAGTGACCGGTTGTAATTGATGAATCCGATGGCCCGTGTAACTTCATCTCTTACGACATCCATCCTGCTGTTGACAAAACGATCCCTGATTTCTTCCGATTGCTTCTTAAATCTCCGGGTCTCCAGTGAAGTCCAGTAATGTCCTATAAACAATACGCAAATAACGGCAGCAGCCATAATTCCGTAGAGCAGCTGATCGGCTATACTCTTACGCTGAAGATAATTTTTAAAAGTTCTGATTAAATTCAAGTTCCCTGTCCGCTTTACAATGATTCATTCTCATTTCATTGATTTGTAACCCCGGAAACGGTTAAAAAATCAAGGTTTAAACCTAACATCAGGCATCCCCGAAAGTTCATTGTCCCGATGGAAAATAAACTTACCTTACTTAAAACAAGTATTTGTTAAATAATTTATTATCAACTACTTATTTTGAATAAACGGAGCCAGCAAACATAAACATTTTTTTTACAATAGTAAGATAATTTTTACAAGGTGCGAAAAAGGCAGGTATCAGTAAGACATATACTCTCCGAAAAGGGCCTGCAAATATGATTTTCCTTCCCTGATAATGGAATCGGTATAAGCTTCGGGGATGGCATTTTCGTGGAAGTGTCCTATGCGCGCATCCATTACAAAGTGCCCTGCAGGCCTGATCCACCCCAGGCCTTCCTCAAATGAGTAATAGGCAAACTCAGGTGCATAAGGATTAAACAGATTTCGGCTCCAGTGGAAAGCACCCGCATCGATATCAAGCTGATTCAGCAGGGTTGAAGCAAGGTCAGATTGATTCGAAAGCCGGCTTACCTTTGTCCCCCTGAACTCCTCCTTTATCACATCACCAACCAGCAGCATGGGTATTCTATGATAGTTTGGGGTGGTAAAAGCCCAGTTGCGGTATGAATTGTGGCTATGGTCCGCTACAATCACGAAGAGGGTGTTTTTGTACCAGGGCTGTTTACGGGCTTCTTCGAAATACCGGCCCAGGCAATGGTCGGTATAATAGGCCGAGTTTATGTAAGGTTTTTCGTTATCTCCCCAGTCGAGCACCTGTTCCATCGGCTGATCGTAAGGCGAATGAGAACTCAGGGTGAACAGTGCTGAGAAAAAGGGCTCCTTTTCTTTGGATAGATCAGCCAACTGACGCGAAAGCACGAACTCATCGTGCGCGCCAAGTTTACCTTTGATAGCCTCCTTGCCGAAATCAGCCCCTTCAACAATGCGTTTAAAACCGTTGTAAAGAATAAATCCCTTGATGTTTCCGTAAATCAGTTGCCCTCCGAAGTAAAAAGAGGTATGATACCCCTCCTCTATCAGCTTATGCGTGAGGGTGGGAAGTTTGGCGAACTTATCAGGCTGCACGGTAATGGAAGAGATCGGGTGAGCGGGAAAGCCTCCGAAAATACTTCCCATGGCCTGCTCGCTGCGGGGGCCGGTGGCCCATAGATTTGTAAAAAGAATACCTTCTTTTTCCAGTTTTCTGAATTCCGGGGTTATGCCCGGTTCTCCACCAAGGGATTCGATCAGATCGGCCGACCAGCTTTCAAGAATCAGCAACACCACGTTAGGCCGGTTGGCAGTGAGCACATTTGTGGTTGAATCTTTTTCCGTGGCTAATATCTTTTCCAGAGTCTGCGCAACCTCCTCTTCGCTGTAAAAGGCATAAGGGTTTTCACCGAAATTTCTATAATTCTCAATAATATTAATCATCAGGTTAAACCCTGAATTTACAGCGGCGATGTTCAGGATATTCTTGTTGGAATAATAGGAAGCGCTCTGGTTGATCGGAATGGGCTGCACCCCTCCCCTGGCCCCTATAAAAAGCAACACCGGCGCAGCAACCAGGAATACGGTGCTGAAAAAATAACTTCTCCCGGTCTGTCTGATGTCCTGATAAAACCACCTCCGGTAAATCCAGGAAGTGAGCATGACCATTATAATAAACAGACCAATCAGGGAGAAAAACAGCGCGTTGGAAACTGTATCATAAACTTCAGTGGGATTGCTCAGGTAGGCAAAGGCCTTGAAAGGCAGTTTGGTTTTCCACTCAGGATAAATGCCCAGTTCAACAGCGGTAAGCAGGCTGAAAAGCGTGATTGCCGTATAGGTATAGATCCGGTTTACCTTATTCATCCAGCTTCTGCTCCACAACGACTGGATCAGCAGCAAAACTGCAGGAAAAAGCATAAAATACGAAGTAGTGGCAAAGTCGAGCTGAAAGCCGTGCCGGTATGCGGCCATGGCTTCGCCGAAAGACGCGCCTTCGATGCGCAGCAGTTGAAAATTGTAGAGCATGAAAACCGTTCTGGCGAATGCAAAAAACAATAACCAGAAGAGCATCTGCCTGAAAAATGAAATCAATATCTGCTTCATATACCAGCGTAGTTCGAAATAAGTCTGCAAAGTTAATTTAAGTTGGCTGATTCCCGCCCAAAAACTTCCCCTGATGTAAGGGACGGATCATAGCAATCCGGCCAATTATCCTTAATTTAGCCGCATTATTTATTTATCACCAACCTATGAATGGCCTGAAGGATAAATCTATCCTGTCCGATACCATCCTGATCATTATCATCCTGCTCTTGCCGTTGGCGCTTTTTACCAACCTGGGGCTGATGCCGCTGATCTCCGATGAACCTACCCGGGCGGTGGTCACACTCGAAATGATCTTGTCGGAGAACTTCATCACCCCCACGATCAACGGGGATTTTTATTACAACAAACCTCCCCTCTTCAACTGGATACTTGCGGGTTTTGTCAAAGTTGCCGGAGTTGAGAACGAGTTCATCTTCAGGTTGCCGACTGTAATCTCTCTGCTGCTGATGGGCCTTGCAATAACCCTTTTTGCCCGGAAAGCGCTGGGATGGAGGAATGCGGTAATGGCCGCCCTGATGATGATCACTTCGGCACGCATCCTGTTCTGGGACTCTTTTCAGGGACTGATCGACATTACCTATTCACTGGTGACGTTCACAGGATTTGCCTTGCTTTATCACCTTTCGCAACGACGCAAATGGCTGCTGATGTTTACGGCCACCTACGCACTGGCCGCTGCCGGCTACCTGATGAAAGGACTCCCCTCCATTGCGTTTCAGGGCATCAGCCTGCTGGCATGGCTCAGCTACGACAAGCAATTCCGTAAGCTTTTCTCCTGGCAGCACCTGGCCGGCATCCTGACCTTCGCGCTGATCACAGGCACCTACTACTATGCTTACCTCCAGACCAACACCCTTGACGATGTATTTTCCACGCTGTTCGACCAGTCGAACAGGCTTTCCGACAAAAAGGGCACCTTCCTCAGCTGGCTGCTCCACCTGGTGACTTTTCCGTTTGAAATGATCTATGAATTCGCCCCGTGGACTATACTGCTTTTATTGCTGTTGAGTAAAAAAATCCGGATTGCCCTGTATACCGACAAGTTCATTATGTTCAACCTGCTGATATTCAGTAGCAATATCATTATTTACTGGATCTCGGCAGATATGCGACCGCGCTACCTGTTTATGCTCTTCCCCCTGCTCTTTGTGATACTGGTAAAGGCCTGGTCTTTATCTGCAGAAAGCAGGAATAATCTTCGAAAGATCACCGATGTGGTTTTCGGTGTACTGGGATTGCTGGGGACAGCCTCCCTGCTTTATTATCTGTTTTGGGACGAAACAAATCAACTGCAGGGTGTATGGATGATCATTCCTTTGCTCTTTATCATTGCCGGTTCAGCGGTTTGGCTGATGCGAAAGCATGTTCCCCTTCGTATGCTGTTGCTGATTATTGTTATGTTGACGGTGCGCATTGCTTTCAGCATGTTTAACCTTCAGGCGCGCTATAACTCCTATCCGGATGCGGGTTACCGGCAGGGTGAAATCACGGCAGGTCAGCTTATTAAGGAGTGTAATACCTATGTGCTTGGAGACACTCCCTTCAACCACGATGCTTCGTTTTACATTGCCCGCGAAAGCCGGCAGATTATCAGGAGAACATGGGAAATCAGCGATTCCGGCACCTGTTACATCGCGGATGAAAAAAATCTGGCTACTTTTGCAGACCGGCTCGAAGGTTACGAAATCATCCATACCTTTACCATCAAGCTAAGCGAAACCAGGCTTTTCCTGTTAAAGAAATCCCTATGAAC
Organism: Lentimicrobium saccharophilum; assembly: GCF_001192835.1. Lineage (NCBI taxonomy): Bacteria > Pseudomonadati > Bacteroidota > Bacteroidia > Bacteroidales > Lentimicrobiaceae > Lentimicrobium > Lentimicrobium saccharophilum. The sequence goes on along the minus strand of NZ_DF968183.1, from coordinate 334,719 downwards.
AATCCGAAGTTATCCATAATCATCTGCGTTTACAACGAGGAACCCAATATCAGGCCGCTGAACAAATGGATCAACGAATCCATTACCGGCATGGAATACGAGATTATCTATGTGGATGACGGCTCCACCGACCGCACACGGCAGGAAATCATTGCCCTGAATGACCCCCGGGTTGTGCTGGTGGAATTCAGAAAAAACTTCGGGCAGAGTGCGGCCCTCTATGCAGGCATTGAACAGGCGCGGGGAGAATACCTTGTTACCATGGACGGCGACCTGCAGAATGACCCCAGCGATATTCCCATGATGCTGAAACTGGCGGAGGATGAACACTGGGACCTGGTGGCCGGTGTCAGGAAAAACAGACAGGACGGGATGTTTCTGAGGAAAATCCCCAGCAAAATTGCCAATGCCATTATCCGTAAAAGTACCGGGGTCTACATAAAAGATTACGGCTGCACCCTGAAAGTGTTTAAAAGCGATCTGGCCAAAAACATCGGTCTTTACGGGGAACTGCACCGCTTTATTCCCGTGCTGGCAAGCCTCGAAGGCGCGACCATCACTCAGGTGGACGTAAAGCACCATGCACGGGAGTTCGGCAAATCGAAATATGGCATCAACCGGACGTTTAAAGTCGTAAGCGATCTGATGCTGATGGTATTTTTTAAAAAGTATATGGGTAAGCCAATGCATCTTTTCGGAGGGATCGGCCTGTTATTTCTGATAGTGGGCTCACTTATCAACGGATGGTTCCTTATTGAGAAGATTATGGGTCACGATATCTGGGGAAAGCCGATGCTGCTGCTGGGCATATTGCTGCTGATTGCCGGCATACAACTGATTACCATCGGAATTATGGCAGAGCTGTTGATGCGCACTTATTACGAGTCACAGCAGAAACGCCCTTATAAAATCCGCAAAGTACACACATTCGAAGCCTGAGATGTCCCGACCGCTTAAAGCATTCCTGAAAATCGCGCTTTCCGTCGCCGCACTCTGGTATGTATATACCAAAATTGACGTCAGGGAAGTCTTACAGATTTTCAGGCATGTGCATTATGGCTGGCTGTTGGCCGCTACCCTCCTTTTCGCGGTCTCTAAAGTGCTTTCATCTTACCGCCTGAACATCTTTTTCAGGAATACCGGAGCCGGGCTCACCGAACAAAGCAACCTGAGGCTATACCTGCTCGGGATGTATTACAACCTTTTCCTGCCCGGCGGCATTGGCGGTGACGGTTATAAAATTTACCTGCTCAATAAGAAGTTCGGGACCGGGGCAAAAAAGCTGTTCTGGGCGGTGTTGCTCGACAGGGTGAACGGGGTGCTTGCGCTGTTCGTACTGGCTATGCTGATGGTTCCGTTTATAGCCTTACCGGTACTGTATAAATATCTGGCAGTTGCAGCAATCCCTGTATCCATTGCAGTTTATTATCTTTCCATTCATTGGTTTTTCAAGGATTTCAGGAAAAGTATCCACCTGACAAACCTCTATTCAGCGGGTGTTCAGCTTGCCCAGCTGCTCTCCGCCTGGCTGATCCTGCTGGCCAACCACCACCAGGAACAGATACTGGCTTATCTTTTTCTTTTTCTCATATCCTCCATCGTAGCTACACTACCCATCACCATAGGCGGCATCGGATCGCGCGAGATCACTTTTCTTTTCGGGGCTGAAATCATGCATCTCGACATTCATCTATCCATCGCACTCAGTCTGCTGTTTTACGTGATTACCGCGGTGGTTTCGCTGAGCGGGATTTACTACTCCCTGAACGAAAAGGCACTGAATATAAAGCTTGAATGCGGTGCAGATGTAAAAGAACCTGAAGCAAAAGTTTAGAAAATGAAACATGTTTTTATCACCGGTGTCGCCGGATTTATCGGCTCAAGTCTTGCCCGCACCATGCTGGAGCAGGGATACAAAGTATCAGGCCTTGACAATTTCGATACATTTTACGATCCAGCGATCAAGCGTAGAGCGGTGGGCAGACTTTCGGAAAATAAAGGTTTTAAGCTTTACGAAGGCGACATCAGACATCGCGAAACGCTCGATAAAATTTTCAGTGCAGCGAAACCGGATCTGGTGATTCACCTCGCTGCCCGGGCCGGGGTGCGGCCTTCCATTGAACAGCCTGAACTATATTACGATGTGAATGTCACCGGCACGCTGGTATTGCTCGAAGCCATGCGGGCGGCAGGCATCAAAGACATGCTCTTTGCCTCCTCCTCATCGGTTTACGGAAATAACAGGAAAGTGCCCTTCAGCGAAACCGATCCGGTTGACAACCCCATTTCGCCTTATGCCGCCACCAAAAAAGCCGGAGAATTGCTTTGCTACACTTACCATCATCTTTATAACTTCAATATCTACTGTCTGAGGTTCTTCACGGTCTACGGACCCGGGCAACGGCCCGAAATGGCCATACAGCAGTTCGGGCGTAAGATCAGTGAAGGCGCGCCCATCACGCTCTTCGGCGATGGGACCACCCGAAGGGATTACACCTTCATCAGCGATATTACTGCCGGCATCATTGCCTGCGCCAACAATCTGAAGGGATACGAGATCTTTAACCTGGGCAACAGCGACACCATTTCGCTGATCGACCTGGTGCGGGGTATTGAGGAAACATTGGGCAGGAAAGCTGTCATCGAATGGAAGCCCATGCAGGCCGGCGATGTGGAAATCACCTATGCCGACATCAGCAAGGCCCGCCGGCTGCTGAATTATTCCCCGGGATATCCTGTACACAAGGGTTTGCTCCGCATGTTCTCTGAGCAGGGCATGTGCTGATCTGAAGCCTGTTTTGCATTTGCCAAACCAAGTTTCATCCCTGTTCCTGCATCAGACAATGCGGCACACATGTTTTTCCATCATTCGTATTTGATCACTTCCACCGGATTCAGTTTCGATGCCGACCAGGACTGCCAGGCGATGGTCAGAAAAGCCACCAGCAGGGTGATCGCAGCTGTAAGGAGAAAAGTTCCGGCGGTGATATTGATGTGATAGGCAAAATCAGCAAGCCACTCTGACATAAACAACCACACCGGAACAACGGCCAGCAAATTTCCTATCATTACCAGCAGCGAGAAACCCGCTGTTTCCCTGAGGGTCAGGCTGAAGGGTGATGCGCCCAGAATCCGCCTGATGCCGAACTGCCTGCGCCGTTGCTGCAGGATTACAGCCGAAAGCCCCAGTAGTCCCATACAGGCCACAACAATGGCCAGAATGGTGAAACCGGAGAACAATTGCGCGAAGCGGTTGATATGCTGATAAGTGCCGGCTATGTATGTATCAAGCGGGTAGCAAACGAAAGGTTCTCCCGGGAAGTGCTTTTGCCATTCATTTTCAAGGCCTGCCCCGGCGCTTTGAAGATCGGAATTCACCCTGATCAGCAAGGCGTTGAAACCTTCCTCCGGGCGGGTAGTAAAGATCAGTGGCTCTACCCCGGTATAGACAGGGTGAAAGTTAAAATCCTGCACTACCCCGATAACAGGGTGTTTGGCACTTCGCCTGATATGATGTATGCTGCCCGGGGTAACTCCATAGCGCTGCGCGTAGCTTTCATTTACCAGGCAGGAAATGCTGTCGTTGCCAGAAGTCAGGTTCCTTCCGGCGATCAGCCTGATCCCCATTGTTTTCAGAAAGGCTGAATCGATGCCCAGCACATTGATCATGACCACTTCGTCCCTGCCATCAGGCAGATATCCGTTGGCTGGAACCCCTGCGCCCGGTGGACTTGATACCGCCGTCCAGCTTTCGACAAACGGCAAGCTGCCCAGCGAATTGCCGGCAAATGCAGGCATGTTTTTATCATTTTCATCTGAAACGCGCACAACAAGCAGGTTGTCGGAGCGATATCCCTTGTCGAAACTGCTGATATAGCGAATCTGACCGAACATCAGCAAGAGGGAAGCCACCAATCCGGCCGATATGGCAAACTGAATCACAACCAGCACTTTGGGCAGCATTGCCCTGACTTTTACCGAACCGGATCCTCCCTTGAGCACATCCACCGGTTTAAAGGATGCAAGGTAAAAGGCGGGATAAGCGCCTGCAAGCACTCCGGCGAACACCACCAGCAGGATTATCCCAAGCATCAGCGGCATCCCGCCGGCCGCATAAAGCGCGAGGGGATTTCCTGTAACGGCCGAATACCAGGGACGTATCAGTTCGATGATAAAAAGCGCGAGCAGCAAAGCTGTAAAACTCAGCACCAGCGCTTCGGCTATAAACTGCCTGATCAGCATGCGCCGTGACGCTCCGGCCACTTTGCGGATGCCCGTTTCCCTGTTCCGGATCATGGCCCGGGCAGTCGCCAGGCTGGTAAAATTAAAACAGGCAATCAGCAGGATCAGCAGGGCGATGCCAGAAAATATCCTGATATTACTAAGGTTTCCACCGCTTCCATCGTTTACAAGCGAATGCAGATGGATGTTGCTGAGCGGCTCAAAACCAAGCTTATACTGCCAACCTGATTCCCTGATACTTCTGTTGATCTTCTCATCAAGGAATGCGGGCAGGGCCGATTCAAGGCTTGCGATGCTGAAGCCGGGCTGCGTCCTGATAAAAGTGATGTACTGGTTTCCCCCGTTCCAGTCCATGTACAATGACTTATCCTGATACAATGTTGAAAATGAAATCAGGGCATCAAACTGCAGTGAGGAGTTATATGGCGGGTCTCCGGCTATTCCGGTCACCGTAAACTGATCCCTGTTGTTCATCTTCAAAACTTTACCAATGGCAGGTTCATCGCCGAAGAGCTTGCGGGCTGAAGAACGGGTAAGCACGACACTGAATATTCCGGAAAGCGCTGTGGTAATATCGCCTTCCTCCAGCACGAACGAGAAGTCCCTGAAAAATCCGGAATCGGCATAGCAAACTTTTGAAATTTCAGTGATTTTCCCGCCGGCTTCGAAAAAAGATTCTTGCGGTTGAGTTGTCCGCGTAACTGATACTATCCCGGGAAACTGTTCCTGAAGCGATGGACCAACGGCCGCAGGGATGGTGCAGGAACCGAATGACCCGTCAGGACTGACGGCTGTCATATTTACCCGGTAAATATCATGCCGGTTAGTATGAAACCTGTCGAAACTCAGCTCGCCGTAAATGTAGGCCAGTATGGCAATTCCCGCTGCAAGGCCTATCGCAAGACCTGTTACGTTGATAATGGTATAAAAAGGATTCCGGATATAGAGCCTGAATGTATGCCTGAAAAAATGCTGCATTGCCCGAGCGTTTCAGATAATAAAATAAGAATTACAGCTCAGGTATTATAAAAACCATGCCATATTAAACCGCTGAATATGTGCGGAATAAAAATACTAATAAAGTAGTAGTGTCCGGATTTGCGATCAATATGTCTTAAAACCGGACATTTGTCCGGCTTTCCCTTTAATTCTTTTATCCAGAGATTTCTAACCCGTTTTATCAACCTCTTCCGGAAGCAGAACGCCGGATTACGGCATAGGCTGTTCAGACCATACCCATCACGAACTTTTTCTGTTCCGTGTATAAATAAAAATCATCGCGATTGCGGTGGTTACGGTCCCCATGATCAACCCTCCGATAGCTCCCTGTTTTACATAATTCAGGTAATTGAAATTTGCTTCAGCTTCGGCAATGGTGTTGTAATAGCCCAGTTCCACCGATCGCTTGATGACATTCGGGAAATACTCAGGTGTGATTACATAGGTGGTGATCCACTGCGTGAGCGGACTGATCACGGCAATCATCACCGATATAATAATACCTGAAACCAGCCCCTGGAGGTAGGTGATACGACCGTCGTAGAAGTTCTTCTTTTTATCCTTCAGCGCCAGCACCATCACAATGATAGCAGGAATGGCAAAAAGGTTTGTGAGATAAATATGATAATCGATATACCTGCCATGAAGTCCGGTGACTTTCTCCAGAAGCATCCAGAGCAGTGACATCAGCGAAAAAATAACGGCCCACTTGATTTCAATTTTCAGGTTTTTCATGTTGATGTTTTTTTATTGTGCTGCATTTATAAGTACGTCCAGTTCAATCTTTTTCATTTGGCGCAAGGCCTGCCCTACCTGCTGACCTTTTCCTGAGTTCACGATCAGGGATTCAAGCATGGATGGAATTACCTGCCACCATACACCGTATTTATCCCTGACCCAACCACACATGCTCTCCATCCCTTCTTCAGCAAACCGACTCCAGTAGTGGTCAATTTCCTTCTGGGTTTCGCATTCAATTACAAAGGAATTGCCTTCGCAGAAATCAAATTCATGTACCGGCTCACCTCCGCTTAAAGCGTTAAAAATTAAATCTTTCAGCCTGAATTGGGTAAACATCAGGGCGCCATCAGGCATACTGCTCCCGGAAGGAATCGGGAAACTTATAATGTGCCTGCTGTCATCAAATATGGAAGTATAATAACTCAATGCCTCCCCCACCTTTGCCCTTTTATCATTGGCAAAAAGCAGGGCGGGAACGATCTTCTGCGGATTGTTGATCGCATCTATATCCAGTTGCCAGCTGATGCCAAACCTGTCCTCCACCCAGGCATATTTCGCGCTCCAATCATATTTTTCCAGGGGCATCATCACCCGTCCGTCCTTACTGAGACTGGCATAAAGACGCTCAATCTTAGCATCATCGCCACCGCAATAAACGAAATAAGATACGGCAGGATTGGGCCGGAACATCTCTCCGCCGTTCAGGCCCATAAATTTCACTCCATAAATCTCAAACATCAGCACCAGCTGGTTTTCTGAGAGGATGTTCACATCCTCAAAAACATCCTTGTAATAACCAGCGGCTTCCCTCGCATTGTTGTTAAACCAGAGGCAGGGATATATCGTCTTGTTCATGTTCCGGAAATCAGTTGTGCAACAGGGTTAATAACAATTTGAAAGGCAAGGGGTTTTCTCAGTCGCTATTTTTTGTATTTATCATGCAAACCCGCGCCCTTTAAAATCATCGGGATTATTTTCTCCAGCCGGCTGACTTTGGTGTTTTCCTGCTTTGGTTCATCCAGATAAAGTATATATTCCTTCTGCTTTCCCGGGCTTAACTTACTGAATGCAGCCTGCAGATTTCCATCGGCTTTGAGGGCACCGGCAAGCAACGGCGACGGCGCCATCGCCTGAAACTTCTCAGGCTTTATTTTCAGGCCTTTCTTTTCCACTTCAATAGCTTCGGAAATGTATTCAAGAATGCTTTTTTCATCCACTTCTGCCAGGGAGGTGAAACGCCACTGACGCAACGATTTGGTTTTTCCCTCTGATGCGGCAATCAGTACCCCGTATTTATCCTGAAGGAATACGCCATTGAAAAACCAAAGTGCAAAAAAGTTCCTGAAACCGCCATAGCTGACAACATTCTTTCCATTGTATGTGTATACCTCTGCCCCCCATTTGATGGCTTTTTCGAGCGGGGCTTTTGCAATGACGGATGACAGCAACGAAAGTTCCTCCGCCCATCGTTCGTTGTATTCCATAATTGAATTATTTGAAAGGCAATATCATGCGCAGGTTAATAAAACCATCGCGTTTACCAATTGTTCAGGCACCGGCCTGCCCGGGCCGGAGCTATTTGGTGGTTTTCAGGCCCATGGCGGTAAAAACGCTGTCGACCGGCTCCCACAACTCCAGCTTGTTACCGTCGGCATCCATGATATGGACAAATTTACCGTAATCGTAGGTTTCTATGGTATCGAGAATGGTGACGCCGTTTTGCCGGAGCTTTTCCACCAGGCCTTCGATGTTCTGCACCCGGTAATTGACCATAAACTCTTTTTTGGAGGGCTCAAAATAACTGCTTCCCTGCTTAAAAGGACTCCACTGCAGATAGTTGATTTCTTCCGGCCGGTTGGCATTGCGGAATTCGAAACTCGAGCCCCACTCATTCACTTCAAGCCCCAGGTTTTCCGCATACCAGGCTTTGGTCTCCTCAACATTCTCAGAAAAAAAGAAAATACCGCCTATACCGGTAACTTTCGGTGTGGTATCGTTAATAGCAGCATTGCTGCCGTTTAGAGCCGATTGATCTGTCATATCGTCGTTTTTTATTGAGCCTTGTTTACAAGCTGCGAATATAAGGGCCAGCAGGGCAATAGCCAACGAATTTTTCATGTACTTTGATTTAAATGTTCAACAAACAATAACAATTTTAGTAATTTCAGACTACGCAAAATTAACCCTATAAACCGGGAATACAATGGTCATCGGGACGCCTGAATTTATCACGAAGACCGACCTCACGGATATTCGTTATGTGATGGTTTTGAAAAAGAAAAAAGCAAAGTTCCTTTAGTGAATAATTAAAACTTCTTCGGCTTGCATTGGTTTTTCCAAAGTCCGGATTCAGGCGTCAGATTTCTGATGAATTTTAAGATAATTCTATTTACTTTACTCCGGGCTTCTACCCGGGGAAAATACAGCCCCCCGAACCAACTGGCTTTAGCCGAAAAGCCGGGAAATGTCTGAACAGGAGAGTTTCCGGACTTGCCGGATTTAATTAATGCCGGGATGCAAATAAACTTTTGCCGTCTTTTGGGCTGAAGCCCCCACGTTTGTCAGCTCTTCAATACCCCCGGCTCAAGCCGGGGGTAATAAACCGGAATTGAGCATCATCAGAAACTGCGGAATACAGATAACCTATGCTTGCGTTGATTAAGCCGAAGTCCGTATTCAGGCGTCAGAATTCTCATGATTAGCAAGTTAAATCAGTTTTATTTACTCCGGGCTTCAGCCCGGGGAAAAAGCTGATGCCCGAACCAACCGGCTTTAGCCGGAAAGCCGGGAGAAGTCTGAACAGGGGTATTCCCGGGCTTACCGGATTTTTCTAATGTCAGGGTGTAAATAAACTTATGCCCCCTTTTGGGCTGAAGCCCCTGTGTTGGCTAGCGCCTGATTACCCCCGCCCCAAGCCGGGTAATCAGCCGGCAGGATTACTCCCATCCATGTTTAACTTTTTCGATCCTGATCTCATCAAGCAGGGCATTTTTTCCGTCCCATCCGGTTTCAACGGTTTTTAAAAGGTATTCCGCCCGGTTCAGGTACTCCCGGGCTTGTTCACTATCCTGACCGTATGTCAGTTCGTAAAGTGAGAGATAAAACTCATAATAATCCGGATAGTATGTTATACCCAGCCGGTAGATTTCCAGCGCCTGGCTGTTATAGCCGTTATACGCGTAACGGGAGGCAATGCCATTGATTTCCGCAATTCCGGGCGGATAAAAATAATCGCCAATAACCGAAGCTTCGAGGACTTTATCTATTTCCGCTTCAGCCGTTTCGGGAATATCAATCAGCTTATACTCATCATCTGTCTTCGCGATTCCGGCATACCTGCCCCTGAATCTTTCGAAGATCCGGGTCAGGAAAACCGGTGTTGCCACGATGGGTACCGCGTTGTGCGCGGAATAATCAGCTTCGAAGGTAACAATGTCACTAAAGAAGTCAGGATAACTGCTTTTTAACTGATCATACTTTTTTCTGTGATGATAATCCTTGTCACCGGCAATGCCGCCTGTACTGATAAAGATCCTGTCTTTATCGGCCTGGCCGGTTTTTCCGAGAGCCTCCACCAGCGATTCAAGTTCATGGAGTGGCGTATGTGCCATCACGGCAGTATAAAAGCCGGGATGCATTAAATACGCGTAAAGCGCGAAAGAGGCTGAAAATGAGTGCCCGGCAATAATCCTGATTTCGCCGGGGTTGTACTTTGTCAACGCCCGGGTAAGTTCTTCCGTGATAAAGATATCCAGCGGCATGCCCGGTTGCAGTCCGGAAAACCCGCATTCATCGTTCCGGTTTTTATGCGGAACAACGACAACCAGTGCATTTGGGATTTCGTGGGTGTACTGTAAATACTTAATGTCAGAGAGTATGGGATTGATAAACCACTCATGCTGACCATCAAGCAAGAAAATCACGGGAAGTTTAACGGAACCGGATTTGTACTTGTAAAAACCGGGCTTGTGGATGTACACGGTCCTTTGTTCACCAAATGCTTCCGAATAAAACGAAAGCGTATCCGTTCGCTGCGCCGGTATGATTGATGCAGAGAAAAGAAATACAAGTAAAAAGAAGATTTTAGTTTTCATTCGATGGGTAAAGTATTAATTAGTTCACTTTTACCGGGCCGGATCCCGAAGCGTTTATATACCATGCATTCCGGATTGAGCATTAAGCCGGTAAATTTCTGCTACATTCAGGCCCTGGTTCAGGATTATACCACCCGGAGGTTCACAATAAAACATTTTCAGCAACATAACCTGTGATTATGCCAAATCAGCATCTGCCTGCATCTGAGGCTATGGAACCGGAGACTTCAGGGTCACCACATCTCTTATCAATTCGTCAATATCCAGATCATGCTCATCTAAGAATCTGAAAATAACAGTGTTGTCGGATAAAAATACAATATAGTTTTCTCCAAACCCCAGCATAAAGGTGACCATTATATTTCCTTGCCTTGTCTTTGTTTTAATCTCTTTCGACCAGAATGCATGCCGGTAGCCAGTTCCGCGGTAATCATTGTCAGTGCTGTATCCTTTCCAGGGCGTCTGTCCAAAAACCTCCTTTACCCTATTTTCGTGCAAAATCTGTTTTTCTCCATGTTTCCCATAATTGGCAAACAACAAAGCGATTTTCACAGCTTCATCAATGGTGGGTAATGCTCCATACGCCAGCACGGGCATTGCAGACTCTTCATCTTTTTCCAATGTGTGCAAAACCGTGAAATGTTCCGCTCCGATTGGCACCAATACATGGTCATGAACCAGATCCCAGTAATTAACGTTCCTGCCTTCTTTTTTTTCAACAAACTTTTGCATGGCGTATGACAGCACAAAAAGATTGGTAGATGCGTAATTAAACTTCCGGCCCGGAGGTTCGGGAGCGTCGCCAAGGCCGGCGATATTACGGATGGCCTCTTCTGCCGTTTCGGCAACTATTAAGGTGCTATACAAGCGTTCAGCATCTTCGCCTCCGGCTGTTCCGGTAACCATATTCAACGTGTGTGAGAATGTCACCCCCTGCCATCCGGCATGTGTGGCCAATGCCGGCACATAATCTGTAATCAGCGCACCGAATACATCTTCTTCATATCGCTCTTCAAGATACATCAACGCCAAAGCACCGGCAAGGCTCTTGGTAACAGAATACAAACCATGACGCATTTCATCAGGATAAGGATACAGTCCGTGCCGGGTTGAAGGCGGGTGCAGGTATAGCTTATTGTTCATGAATACAGCCCCCAGGCTGGTGGGTGCATTCGAGTGAATCATTCTGTCAAAATGCCTTGCAATCATATTATCTTCATCGATTTCGGAAAGCGGATGAACCGGAATTCTTCCTGCTACTGAAGATTTATGTCGTTCAACAATCTGCGCTGAATCAACATATCGTTTCGGCTCAAATCCGGCAGGGAGCATGCCGTTGATATCGCCCAGCTGCATATCATCTATATCCGCCGTTTCCTGACTGCATTGCAGGCAGATATTGCTTATCGTATCAGGTTTAAAAACAAAGGCGGCCACGCAATTTCTGGCTTGCCCCACCCACCTGTCTGTCAGCGTAAGCGGAAATGAAGCGCGGTTCCATTCTCCGTCTTCCGGCTCATGCCAAACTTTTCCGGCCCCCACAACCACATCCCAGTAACTATCGCTTTGGAACCTTGTTATGATCCGGTCTTTCCGGAGTGGGATCAGCACTCCCTGATGTGTGATGAAATCCAGTTGCAGCTTTGGAAAGAGATTTTCTCCGGGGTAATAGGCTTTTTGCTTGAAAAAATTTATCCTGGTATCTTCCAGCAGGATGGTGCCTGAAAAACCGGTGCTGGCGGGAACTGACCAGTCTGGTTCTGCAAAATAACTCATATCAATAAAGGCAAGACTGCTGTCTCCGAGCAACTGCTCAACCGTTAGCTGATCGCGTGGATGCACAAGCACCGGGCCACCCCACTCTTTTGGGTTGTTACGGCATGAATTTACAAGTACTACTGTAGAAATTAAGATTATCAGTGTTTTCATAAAACGCATCCGTTGATTCATCAATACGATACTCCAAAATTACTGCAGTTGCTCAGCAACATGCCATAAATCAAAGTCCCCGTAATGTTCCAGCGAGTTTCCACAATGTACAATGATCACCTCCTTGTCCGGGATTACATAAATATTCTGTCCCAGATTTCCGGAAGCAGTAAACTGGAATGTGGAGTCGCAATTTGCGTGCCCCCACCAATGATAACTGTAGTAAACCTTTTTACATCCATCTCCGAACCACTCCGGGTATATTTCGCGGGGAATTGATTTATCCTCCCGCGTTGATTCTTCCACCCAGCCGGAAGATATGATCTGCTTCCCGTCCCATTTGCCATTGTTCAGAAACAGCCGCCCGAATCTTGCATAATCAATTGCTCTTGCTATTATCCGGCTGGGCATATATTCAAATCCCGCCTTTTCACTGTCGACCGAAAACAAGGCATCGTATTCCATGATTTCTGACCATAATTTCTCTTCAAGGTATTCCGAAACTGTGATGCCGGTAGCCCTCTCAATGATCAGTCCCAGATAACTGGTATTGTAGTTGCAGTATTGAAAAGCACCGCCCGGCTCCGCAGCAGGTTTAACCCTTTTAAGCAGAAGCTTCCTGACATCCGGATGGTAATAGCCTACCGCCTCATCATGCCAGGGCGCATGAATATAAGTCCCCGGAATATATCCGGTATTGTAGGCAAGTCCCGACCGCATTTCCAATAAATTCCTGATTGTAATTTTTCCAAATCCCGTATCTCTTTGCAAAAGTTCCGGAATGTACTTAGTCATGGCATCATCAACGCTTGAAATTATGCCATCATCAATGGCTGCGCCAATTAAAAAGGAAATAAACGATTTCGCCATTGACTGTGAATGAAAATAGGAGTCCCTGCCGAAACCGTTGAAGTATTTCTCATATATAACGGTATCCCTCCGGATAAAAATCAGGGCTGTGGTCTGCGACTTCTCCGCCCATTCATCAAAGGCTTTATACCCGGAAGCAGTAACCCTGTCGCTGAATAAACCTTCCACATAAGCCGTGTCCCTGGCTTCAGGGAACTGAAATGTACGATCAGCAGCCTTTATAGTTCTGTTATGATAACGTTGATAATCGTAAACATCAGCTACATTCTGGGTAATAAGACGGTAGAGGTAGACCGGAGAATATTTCACCGCTAACCCTGCAAGTAAAAGTATCAGAAGAACTACGGGTGTCAGGACAATGATTATAACGACTTTTTTCATACCCCGGATTTGTTTTTGAGTGATGATTTCCGGACTCCATTGTATATCAACCAGATAGCAAGCAGCATTTCAGCAAGCGCCATCGGCAAAGCAAGAACTCCCTCAACCGAATTCAGCACGCCCGCATCTGATAAATTCAGTTGACGGGCACTATGCAGCAGGGTATAACTGAAGCCGCCGAAATACAGTAAATAGCCTATAAATGCATGCACTGATGCTGACTTAACCGATAAATATCCCAGTCCGATCAGATGCAATCCAAATACAATGAGACCAACAGACCATATTTTTTCGAAAAGTTGCAGATGCTCAGATGTTTTTGCAATCATAAGTGCATCTGATACCGCATTTTCCGAATTTAAAACCGGGATTATTTTAAACAACTGCACGATGGCAACGCCCAATAACAATGTGTAGGCAATTCTTATCAAAGCCGTGATCAATGAAACCTGCTTTGAGGTATTTCTGAAAAAGAAGTACAGCGATATCGCCACAACCAGATCAGCAACAAAAATCAGACTCCACCCCGATATTTCTGCCAGAAACAATGGCTTATTCTCAAAAAGATTTTTTAAAGTTAACTCCGGCGATTCAACTACGAGCGAACTATGCGCATAACCAAAAGAAAAACCCGCCAGTATGGCCATAACAATCAACGAAACGCCCGAAATGACGCCCTGCCTTTTCTCATTATTTTTCATATCAGACAAATTAGGATAATATTTTTACAACACCAGTATTTCAGTATTGTTTAGTTTTAAACCTGAAGCGCACTTTTGGTAACATATTTCCGGAATCAATAATGGTATATATCTGCATGCACCCCGGCACAGAAGTATTCAGTCTCTAACTTTAACATTCTAAGGGATATCCGATTCTGCATTTTATTATCGTATCTACCGTAATGCGGGTCGGCAGCGTTGAAGCTCCCGGGCCGGCAGCCAGTCAGCTTCGGTCCACCAAAACATACTGGCTTGCCTTTACCGGGTTAGAACCCTGTGAATACAAAATGCCGGAAAATATAATCAACAGGTGTTGATGAGCGGGTGAAGTCTTTGACCGGCAGGTAAATGGCATGCGGACAATTGTATAAGGAGGCTCCCGTTAAGGTATGATTCTTCTGAAGATAATCCGGAATATTATATCTGTAATGCTTTCGCACCGGCTCTTTCAGTCCGGAGCCGTGCCTTTAGCCCTCATTTTAACGCGCAGGTAACGTGGCACCTCAGCGCAATAGGCTTGATACTCTTCACCAAACAAGCGGTGCAGATGCTCTTCTTCGGTAATGATCATCCAGTGGGCAATGACGGCATAGATCAGTATCCAGCCAATTGCATACAGCGATGGCCATTGAAGCGAGGTTCCGGCAACCAGTAAATATCCTCCGATAACCTGAGGATTCCGGCTCAGCCTATACGGCCCTGTTTTTTTCAATCCATCCTGATGAACGCCGAAAGCCCTTCCGATGCCAAACCAGAACATAGTTCCGAATGCCACCACGAGGCCAATACATACAATCAGGAAGCCGGCCGTAAAGAGTTCCCGGGATGATGCACTGCCGATCATCCAGAAAACTATCCACTCCGGTGGATTGAACAGATATCCTAAACCGAAGTATCCGGCAAAAACAACCAGCTGAAGACCCGATGAAATGACGCTTAGCCGACCCCGTTCAAGATAGACGCGCCGCACTAGAATACGAAACACCAGATAAGCAAACAGTAAAAGAAGTAAGGGTAGAAAAATCATTGAGACCAAATTCATGAATGCCTCCTTTTCTCTGATGAAGTCAATTCAGTTAGCCATCCGTTATCCGCCTGACACCTTACATTTTTTGGGATGAGAAAAGTTTGTTTTTGATTTGCTATCTTAATATAAAGGTAGGCAAAGTATCGCAATAACACCTACTTAAATCCTATTTAGTCCCGAAAATATGCCGGGGCCGGAATTTTGCTTTTCGCAGCGGTTGCGTTTAAGTCTTATTCGCTGGCCGCCGGCAATTTTATTCAGAATTCAGCAACTCATTCATTGTAATTATTTTACAACCATTTTTTTCGTAATATTTCAGCATTTCGTCAATTTTCCTTTTATCATAACTCGTAATACCATCTGATATAACTGTAACTTTGAAGTTTTCCCTGCACATGTTAAATACGGTTGATTTCACACAGGCAATGGCGTCTGCTCCCGTTATATAAAATTCGTTTATTTCATTTTTCCTTATAAAGTCTGCGAAATTTTCGCTGGTCAGCGCGTTGCCTTTGGATTTTTCAAAAATATTTCTGGAAACAATTTTCATATCAGGAACCAATTCAGACCCGCGGGTATCAGGTTTGAAAGTCCTTGTACCGGCAGATAAGTTATAATGCTTTATGTAAACGACTGGTATTTCATTTTCTACAGCCCAATCTATTGACCGGTTAACATTGTCAATGATTTCTTTGTAGTTTTTGGTAATGTCATTTTGAAGGTCAATTACCACTAAAGCCTTTTTCTGCATCTGATTGCTTTCTTTCATTTATATTACTTCAATTTTCTGTTCCATTGTCCATTGCGCTGTTGCATTTGGCTGGCGTTTTGCGGTATAAGCAGCAGCGGCCGGAAGCACTTACCTGTACGTTCAGCACAAAATTTCTGAAAGGCACGGACCTTTGATTTACCACTTCACTCGTTATTGCCACATATACGCATGCTGAACCAAACCTACTGCAGCATCCCGTAAAGATACAAAAATGCTTTTTCCCCGATATATAAGTAATCTCTCCCCGCCCCATCTATTATAGATTCCGGACCATCCTGACCCCGAATTCCGCTGCGATGCGCAACGGAAAAAGAAAATCCGTTAAAGTTCCGGAGAGGCTGGTGCCAGTTGAAGTGGAATGGCGGAGGCTGAATTAGCGGAAGAAACAATTATAATGGTCCGGTTAATTTACCTGTAATAATGGCTGGTTCCGACAGCAATCGGAATTGCAGACCGCTCATATTCCTATTTATTATGCGTAGTTTATTTGTTTACTCTTCTCAATGTTTGATACCTTATTCTCTCATCACCCTCTAATTGTGTTGAGAATTTATATCCATCAGGATATGTTTCAACGATATTGACAATCAGCTTTTTCCCTTTATAAAACTCCATGGCCTGATTGCTTCCAGATATCATTTCTAATTGATATTCACACTTGTTTAACCACTTTATCTTAAAGCTTGAGATTTGTCCAGTTTTTACATTAGTCTCAGTTTGAATAAAATCATCTCTTTCTACCAAATAGTGAAGTGAGTGCTGTTCATCTATTAATTCAAATTTTCCTGTTTTAAATGAGGAACAATCATTCTTTTGAGAAAAGATGCATCCACTGATTAAGATTAGAGTTGAAAATAATATGGCAGTAGTTTTCATTAATTTGTTAATATGGTGAATATTATAAAATTACGCATAACGGTAAGTATATGCAAAGTAGGCGATTGCGGGCGATTTCCTGTCAAGTTACACAAAAGTCGAAGCGGGGTACAACCCTTGAATAACCTACTGAGCCGGCATTTTTTTTATACTGCTTGTTCTGTGGGGTTACCAATTTATCTTGAATATCTATTTCTTAATTAATTTCAACGTTTTATCAATATTCCCGTTCCTGAAGTGCACCAAATATATTCCTGGTGCAAATGTGGAAACATCTACCAATGTTTTTTGGACTTTTAATTGCATTCTTAATAAAGTCCGGCCTTTCAGGTCAAAAATCTCCAATTCGGATTCAGTAGAATTATCAGGTATTTCGAGAATGAACTGATTATTTGTGGCATTTGGATAAATCTTAATGCACGAAAAACCAAGATTAACAGGTTTTATATCAACAGAACCACCCGTTGAATATTTAGTGATGGTGCCCCCCTCTCCACAGAAGTACACATGATCAGGGTCAGTAAAACAAGCTGAGTAATAATTTCCAAAAATTTGATTCTCCATGTAACTCCAGGTTAATCCCCCATCTGTAGTTTTAAGAATAAAGCCAATGCAAGCCATGTAGCCTGTATCCTGAGAGGTAAAAATAACAGAAAAAGCTGTATTTTGGGCTGGGGTTGAAACCTGTGTCCATGAAATACCGCCGTCGGTAGTTTTTAATATGTGATCAAACAGATCGCCAACAGCAAAACCGATATCTGTATTAATAAAAAAGACCGATAACAAATCCTGATTTCCCCCGGAATAAACCAATGACCATGTTTCACCGCGGTTGTCCGTTTTCAAAATTTTTCCGGCTTCCCCAACTGCATATCCAATATCGGTAGTGGGAAAGTATATATCATAAATAATCGCTTGTATTCCTGTAGGTTTTTGTGACCAGGTCGCTCCCCCATCATAAGTTTTCAAGATCAAGCCATTATTACCACCTGCAAACCCGGTATCAGTTGTTGTAAAAAATACTGTCCACAAATCAGCGTTGGTTCCTGAATTGATGATATTCCAATCAGATCCACCATTATTGGTTTTAATAATTTTACCTCCTTCTCCCACTGCAACAGCACTGGTTAAAGAATGACAATCAATATCAAACAACCATGATGATACTCCTGAATTTTGCTCGGTCCAGGTGTCTCCGGCATCTGACGTTTTCATAATCATGCCATTTCGACCTGCGACATAACCAGTATTACTATTTAAGAATTGGATTGACCATAGTGTATTTACAGGTCCTGATGAAACAGCAGACCAGTTTGATCCGTCATCTGTTCTGAAAATGGTTCCCCAATAACCAACCGCCAGACCCAGATTGGCATTGGCAAAGTTCATTGACATTAAGGGCTCATCATCCGGGGCTGGTAAGATTTGATTTACAGGAGACCAGTTGACTCCTCCATTGTTGGTTTGAAGTATTGTAAATCCTCTGCCACATACATATCCCTTATTTACTGATGTAAAATGTATGGAATAAAATTCTTCGGTTGTGCCCGAATTAAGGGAAGTCCAGGAATCTCCGGCGTTCGTGGTTTTGATGATCGTGCCTCCATATCCGGCCACATATCCGGTATTATCATCGGTAAAAAAGATTGAATTCAGAAATACGTTAGTGCCTGAGTTCAGGGGTGTCCAGTTGTTACCGCCATTTGTGGTTTTGTATATAACGCCAACATCCCCCGAAATAAATCCTGTGTCGGCATTAAGAAAATACATAGCATTCAATGAAACGTTGAGAGCCGGAGTTTGATTATTCCAACTTGTACCTCCATCAATAGTTTTAAAAATATTTCCTGTTCCGTCCAGGGCATAGCCGGTCAGCTCATCCGGAAAATCAATTGCCAGAATCCAGGTAGAGGTGCCTGTCGGAAGCATTGTCCAGTTGTTGCCGCCATCAGTTGACTTTAAAATCTTACCACCCATCCCTGCCAGGAATATGGTTCCTGCATCCGTAATGGACAATGATGACCAGAGATTCATCGTACCGGTTGAAAGAGGACTCCAGGTCAAACCACCATCAACTGATTTTAATACGGTGTTATAGTCTCCGACAGTATAGGCATTGTTGCCGGCATCAAATTCAATGTCAAAAAGGGGGTACCCTTGTGGCAATGGATTTAACCATTGCCAGGTTTGTGCATTTACCTCGTAAATAATTATAAAGGCTGCGATTGCAAAATAAATCTTTTTCATGTTTGACAAAATTTATTTTATTATAAAATGAATTAATTCCTTTATGTTCCGAAATACTGAAATCCCACATAACGATTGCATACCCGCACAACAGCGTATAATCCGAATCACTCTCACCCCTCCCAAAGCAAAATTACTGATTACATTCTCACCTCAAATATATCAACTTATTAAATATCCGGACATCCTAGCGGCACTTTATACTTCAAAACCACCTTGTTATCCTGAATATCCTCCTCAAATCTGATATATCCGCTAAGACATAAGATAAATTGGTCATGCATTAAACAAATCACTCCTATTCAGCCTTATTGCAGCTATTGGACCATTCATTCTCAGCAATTACTAAAAAAGCCGGAATCCCTCCCGGCTTTTTACACTCCATTAATCAACCAACTATTTCAGAAATTCACGGATGGCATCGTTCACTTCGCCTGATTGCTCGTATTGTACAAAGTGACCTGCTTTCTTTACCATCAGCAACCGGCTGCCCCTGATGGCTTTATGGCCGTAAGCGGCAATTCCGGCGGTCTTTCCGGGGTTAAGAAAGCGGTTGGGAATCAGGTTGTCGTTTTCGCCGAAGACAATGAGTGCCGGCTGGGTGATTTTATCCAGCACATCGATCACGGGTTCATCCACCATCCCGTTGACCGATTGCACCACGGCATAACAGTAGTGGTCAAAATCGGCGGCGCTGCGCATGGCAATGCGGTCGGTAATCATAAATTCCGCGTCGGCGGGCATATTGTAGAAGTTTACGGCCAGGTTGGTCTGTATATCTTCGGCGGAAGTATTTTTCACCCCTTCGGAGGTCATCACATTCCTGAACCATTGTTTCTGCCCCTCGGTAAACCTTTCGAATCCGGCCGGGGCAATAAGGATAAGACCTTCAACCATTCCGGGATAATTCAGGGCTGCCACCATGGCAATCTGTCCGCCCATGGAATGACCTGCCAGAATGACCTTTTCAAGTCCTAGTTTTCCGGCAAATTCCTTTACTACCTCAGCATAATAGCTCATCCTACCGCTATGCGGCTGCTTCGATGATTTGCCGTAACCCGGAAGGTCGATGGCGATGCACCGGTAGCCGGATTTCAGTCCTTCGATGTTTTTGGTCCAGGCGGGCAGGTAACTCCCCAGTCCGTGGATAAATATGATCACCTTCTCCCCTTTGCCTTCATCCACGTAGGCGATCTCCGGGCCCGACGGCAGGGTAACCTTTTTTACGGCATAGGGATATACCAGATCATCCATATTTTTTAAAGGAACAAGTTCAGAATAGGGTCTGAGAAACCCGCCGGACGTCTGCGCCTGCAGGCTGACCGGTCCGGAAATCAGCATTACGGCCATCGCGAAAAGCAGTTTGTGTATATTTTTCATGTTATCGCATTTTCAGTTTAACACACTTATTGACAGGCTGTCAGAACATAAGCCATTTAAATACCACAAAGGCTGTAAATGGGTTGTAAGGTCTTGTGCCTGAGGGGAAACTGCCATTCACGGGCGAGCCATAGGCATCATCGCTGCTTTCGTAAAAATCGCCCAGCCACATATAAGCGCCATGGAGTTCCAGGCTCATATAGGTGCCCAGGTTATAAATGAGGGCGGCATTGGCCTCAGTTCCAAGGTGGTACCCGCCCAGCAGGGGTTTTGCATTGCTGAATGCCAGGGCGGTTCCCGCCTTGGCGACCAGCTTATTAGGAATAATGCCTCTGGATGCCACAAGGGTTCCTCCCGCCAGACCGTATCCCATATTTGAGATATCGGCCACAGCCGGCGTGTAGCGGTTAACCACATTGGCATGCGGGAAGAGGATATACGCGCCGCTGCTGATAAAAATGGCCCCGGGAGCGCCCCAGGTATTGGCGGTCATTACCCCTGAATATTTCTTGTCATCCAGTCCGTTTTTATCACCGGTTGTATAAATCAGGTCAAGCTTCACCTGATCGTCGGTAGTTTGACCATAGCGGTAAGCGGTTTTGAGATTGGCGCCGAAACCGGAGATGTCAGCACCTTTTTCCCAGCTCCCCTCCTTTTTCACCTCAGCCTTGCCGAGGTTGTAATTGAAAAATCCGGTAACCTGCCACCGGTCCATCATAAAGTCCTGGTTGCGACCAAAGAAGCCTCCGAGCCAGAATATATCGGCCTTATAGGGATCGCTGCCAAACCTGAACTGGAAGGTTCCGTTGTATTGTGCCAGCATGCTGTTTAATCCCTGCCCGAGTATGGAAACGCCTCCCTTTCCTTCGCTGCGGTCTCGTGCATAATTGGCTGATACCCCAGCTTTCCAGAGTCTGCTCACCTGCCTTTCATACATGGCTTCAAACATATTCACATCGTCATCGAGCTGGATATCGTTTTCATAAAGCTTGTAAAATCCGGCTTTCCAGCGTGAAAAATCCATATCGCGGCGAATGGAAACGCCCACGGCATCAGTGCCCCAGTAAGCAAGACGGTAACCGGTGGTCAGCATTTTATCGGCCAGCGTCCGGTAAGGATTATAGGGGGAATCGAACATGCGCATCAGGCCCAAATTGATGGCATAGCCTTTCCACGGGATCAGTTCCAGCTCGATATTCTGAGTCTGGATATTTACCTGGTCTCCCGAAATACCGCCTCCGATATTTCCACCGGTTCCGTAAGATGCATCGCCCCAGGTCCAGTCAATTTCGAAGGAAGCCCTTAGGATGGCTTTCCCGTTGAAGAGGTTGGGCTGATAGATAAAGAAAGGGATCAGCCGCTGTTCAACGTAATAGGTCTGGTTGGTATCGGAGGTGGTGCTGGTGTTTCGTCCGAACAGTCTGCCCACGACCTGGCCTTTGAGAAATTCGCTGGTGGGATAATAATTGGAAGTAACGCCCTGATTGATATAAAATGCCAGGAACTGAAATTCCTTGTTTGCTTTCCGGGGCACAGCGGATGTCTGGTAATCGATCAGGGCGGATTGTGCACCAGCCTGAAATGTGAGGGCGGCCAGCCCCAACATGCATAATGAAAGGTAAATTTTCTTCATATCTGGCAGGATATTATCAAATATTAAAAAAGGCAGGCCCGGTAATGCCTTCCGGTAAAGTTGAGCGACCGGGCCTGAACCTTTCTGTGAAAATCAGGATTAGTCTATCTTCACGTATGTCTGCACATTCATTACCCCGTATGCGCCGGAGCTGGTGCTTCCAAAGCCGGCAGCGGCAGTGGGAGGCGTAACTCCAACCACGGCGGGCTCAGTCTGGGCAATCTCATATTTCATCATCTGTGGATCCTGATCCATTACCTGGAAAATGCCGACACTCACAAGCGCGGTAGGTGAAGACTGGCTTACGGTGATGTCCCAGATGCCGGCAACCGACGAACGCTGCTGGGTAAAGGTTCCGGTAAGGGTAGTTTTGGATCCGTCGGCAGTAAACGACTCAACGGTGTAGGTGTTATCTCCCCTGAAGTGGGCATAAAGCGAATCCACACCGAAAGCAACAAGCAGCGGGGCCAGGTTGACGCCCGATGACTGCCATTTGCCGATGATCCCGATGTCGTTCAGGGTGGCAGTCCTGCTTTGTGCAGCATCCATAGCGGCACCCTTGGCATTGAAGATGGCATTGGCGCCGGAAGGCTTAACGGTCACCACTTCGGTACCGTCGGCAACACCATCGATATCAAGAGCCAGGGTTACTTCATTGGTACCGGCAGTGTGGGTAACCTCAAAGTCAGCCAGGGTGGCAGTACCTCCGGTAATGGTTACACTGAAAGCGGCTTTGTCGAGGTTGCCGGTCTGGTTATCTGCTTTGTAAACTGCTTCGCTGAAAACAACGGTAGCAGTTTCATTGTCGTTGGATACCGCGAAGGCCGCAATAGTGGGCGGATCGCCTTTGTCATCCTCTTTGTCGCAGGCGGTAAAGGAAACGGCACTCATGATCATGCCAAGCATCAATGCAAGCACGCTTAATTGTTTGTTTTTCATTTTGTTTGAATTTTAGGTTGGTTTAACAATGAATGGATTTGATTATTGATTTAATGTTGATATTATCCGCAGTTGCTGTCGGTCAATTTTTCCGGCATCGTTCCTGGGTAATTCATCCAGAAAATGAACGTGTTTCGGAATTTTATATTTTGCCAGTTTGCCCTCGCAATATGTAAGGACATCCTCTTTTGTCACTGAGAACCCTTCCCTGATCACCACGAAAGCCATACCCGATTCCCCCCATTTTTCATCGGGCACTCCGATGATGGCCACTGAATCAATACCGGGATGACTGCGTAGTAAGAATTCCACTTCCGCGGGATACACATTTTCGGCACCGGAGATATACATGTTCTTTATTCTGTCCACCACAAAAAGAAATCCTTCTTCATCGCGGCGCATAATATCTCCGGTATGAAACCAGCCATCCCTGATGGTTGCGGCCGTAGCTACAGGATTCCGCCAGTAACCGGGCGTAACGGTGGGCCCGCTGAGGACCAGTTCTCCCAGCTCTCCGGGGGCCACTTCATCGCCCGAGTCGTTTACAAGTTTCGCCTGATAGTAAAAATTTTCCTTCCCGATGGAACCGGCTTTGCGGATGGCATCCTGATGGTTGAGGGAGGTAACGTTGGGTCCCACTTCGGTCAGCCCGTATCCCTGCCGGATAGGTACACCCTTGGCATGCCATTGCCCGATCAGGGGCACAGGCATGGCTTCGCCGCCCACTACGAAATACCTTATCCTGCTCAGGTCTGCACGGTCGAACAAGGGCGAATCTGACATCATCTTCAGCATGGTCGGCACCGCCCAGAATATTGTAAGATTGTATTTTTCAAGTGCTTCGAGCACCTTATCTGCATCAAAACTTTTCATAATAAGCGTGTAAGCCCCGTGATGCAGAAAAGGGGTCAATAGCACATTCCAGTTTCCGGTATGGAAAGGAGGTGCAAGATTAACCGAGCGGTCGGCCGAAGTGATATCAAGGCGCAGCTGGGTATTGAGGCTGTTCCAGAACATCATGCCGTGGGTGTAAACAGATCCTTTCGGGAAGGCAGTGGTGCCGCTGGTGTATATGATCAGCACCGGGTCGTCATGGGTGGTACCTTCCTGAGATTGCTCAGGATGATCGCTGAAAGGTTCACTGCTGAACAATCCGGTCTTCTGCTGCAATACGGCAAGATCGAGCAGATGACTCACCTGCGCGGTGGAAGGAATATCTTTGATCTTATCCCTGAATTTCGATTCAACGATCAACACGTCGGGATCGCTGTCGTGAATCAAAAAATCTATCTCCCGCGGGGTTAGCCGGTAGTTGAGGGGAACCAGAATAATCCCGGTTTTCTGGGCAACGGAAAGCAGAATTACATATTCCAGGCAGTTCTCGGCAAGAATGGCAATGCGGTCGCCCTTTTTTAAAGCAAACTCAGCGGTAAGGTAATTTACATATTTGACAGACAGCTGGTTAAGCATTGAATACGTCAGGCTGCGACCTGTTTCGAATTCCTCTACTGCCACTTTGCCGGCGCTGTATTTCGCCCATTGACGGGCCCAGTCGTTTGTAATCATGCCTTCGTGGTGTTTGCGGATTTTTTATCGGACAACAACATAATCAGTACAGCCAGGGTTGAAATTACCACAGCGGACGCGCAGGCAATGGCCGGATTCCGGACCGGCCCTTCGAGATATTTTGTAAAAAAGCCGAAAGTCATCCCATAGGATGTCACTAAAAATGGCATGAAGTAATAGACTGCAAAATGCACGCCAAAGGCGATCAGTGAGCCGGCAAAGGCGACCGAGGCTTTCATCTTTTTGTGGTAAATGCCGAAAATCACAGGAACAAAAGCGGAAGCGAAATAGGCATATACCCCGTTCTGGGCAAAAATGCCCACACTCAGTTTAGGTGCGGTAATCTGGCTGTATGACAACCATATTGTAACAACAGCCATGAGTGCAATCACAATTTTATTCAGTGAGATCAGCGATTTGTCCGATCTCAGACGGCTTCCCGCCAGTGGTTTGATGATATCTGAAGTGATGGTGGTTGACACGGATTGAATCAGTCCTTCGAGGGTGGAAATTCCGGCCGACAGCAGCCCCAGTACAACTACCAGGCCTATCACTACCGCCACCGTCCCGTTCGAAAATACATGCATGACATAAGCGGGGATAATGCCGTCGTTTTTCAGGGGAAGCCCGCCGATGGTGAGATCGGGAAATGAAAGCCTTGCATAAAGTCCTGTAACGACAACAAAAAAGAACAACAGTTCGGCCGCAATGGCAATCACAAGGAATTTATTGACATCGCTTTCGCGTTTCAGCAGCAGCGATTTGGTGATGATGTGCGGCTGGACCACAATGGCGATACCAACCACAACCTGGGCAAAAACAATCTCGAAGAAGTCACGGAACAAAGGGCTTCCCGGATTTACCGGACTGACAAGCACCGGATCGATGGCCGCAAGTTTCTGCATCATTTGACCGATTCCCCGGCTGAAGTGTTCATAACCCGAAGTAAGCAGAATTACAGCCACTACCAGCATGATGACCGCCTGTATGGTGTTGGTGTAAACCATGCTGTTGGCTCCGCCGAACATCATATACCCAAAGATAAATACGGTTATGCAAACGAGTACGATTACCGGGTCGGCATTCAGGGCCTTCGACAGCACCTGGGTGATTGCCACGGCAATAAGGACGATAAAAGTAAGCAGCAGCAGGGCCAGAAACCCCATAAACAATGCATAATTTCTGCTTTTGTACCTGTCGCCTATCCATTGGGCGAGGGTAAGGGCTTTCACCGACTGTCCGTACTTTCTGAAACTTTTGGTGAGCACGGCCAGCGACAGCATGGAAGCCAGGGGCAGGAGAATGCCGTAGGAGATGACCCCGCTGATTCCGAAGTTGGCGATAAATCCGGGGTTGATCACAAAAGTTGCGGCACTTGTCATGCTGGCAGCCAGCGAAAGGGCCACGGCAGCAGGAGAAAACATGATATTTCCTACCGCGTAATCAGATATGCTTTTGATCTTAAGCGCCCCGCGGATCACGAAAAAGAGGATGACCCCCATATAGAGGATTACCAGAATCCATGCGCCCGTAACCTGTGCTGATGTTGCCAATTGATATCCGTATTGGTTGTTAATGCTGCAATTTCATTACATAGAGATTTCTGATGAGGTCTGTTTAGTACCTGAAGGCTGCAGAAGCGAAAGCCAGTCCGCCTCCCGAACCGATAAATACCAGCAAATCCCCCCGCTTCACCTTCCCTTTGGTTACAGCATCGTCAAAGGCAAGGGGGATGCAGGCAGATCCTGTATAACCGTAATACTGCATGATGGTATGGGCTTTTTCACGCTCCACGCCGAGCCGGTCCATGGTTTCCCAGATGCTGTTGATGTTGATCTGCGTGAGGAAATAATGATCCACCGAACCGGGGGTTTCCCCTATCCTGCGGGTAAGGTCGGTGGCCATCCTGCTCCACATCTCCGGATTCAGTTCTTTGGGAAATTTCTGAACAAACTTCAGCAGATGATCCTCTTTTTCAATTACCTGGCTGTTCACCGGCTGAAAAGTGCCGCCGGCATAAATGCCCATATATCCGTAATACTGGCCCTGGGTAAGCAATTCGCTGGCCAGGAAACCGCGTTTTGCATCCTCTTCTGCTTTCAGGATCACCACCCCGGCACCGTCAGCAAAGAGGGTGACAGTTTTTTTGTCTTTAAGATTGAGATATTTGCTCATGGCATAGGCGCCAATGACCATCACATACCGGTATTGTTCATCGGCCCTGATGTATTTGGCGCCGATATCAAGGGCGGTCACAAATCCGGCACAAGCCGTATTGATGTCAAAGGTACCGGCATTCACCAATCCCAGTTCGTACTGGACTTTAGAGGCCGTAGAGGGCGAAATAAACTCCGGCGTATCGGTAGAGATCACCAGCAGGCCGATCTCTTCGGGTTTCACCCCTCCCCTTTCCAAGGCCTGCCGGGCGGCAGGTATGCACAAATCGGCGGTTGACTGATTTTCGGCAGCCCAGCGGCGTTCGTGAATATGTACATTCTCGACCAGCCAGTCGCTGACATTTTCGCCCAGCAGCTCATCAAAATAGCTGTTTGGCACCACCCTTTCGGGGACGTAAGCGCCGGTGGAATGGATCACTGCGTTTCGCATTGCAAGTCGTGTTAAATGGTTATTCCCCCGTCGACACTCAATACGGCCCCGTTGATATAGGCAGCCTCATCGGAGGCGAGAAACAGGAAAGCCGATGCAATCTCTTCGGGCTTTCCCAGCCTACCTGAAGGAACCTTTTCGCGCATGGAAGCCAGCACGTTTTCGGGCATGGCCGCCACCATTTCGGTAGCGATAAACCCGGGCGCAACGGCATTGGCGGTGATGCCTTTACGGCCGAACTCCCGCGCCCATGTTTTTGTCATCCCTATGACGCCGGCTTTGGTGGCCACATAATTTGTCTGGCCGAAATTGCCATAGAGCGCCACTACCGAGGAGGTAGTCAGAATACGTCCGTAACCTTTGTCGACCATGTAAGGGGAAACGGCTTTGGTGCAATAGAACACGCCGCTGAGGTTAACATCTATTACCTGTTGCCATTGTTCCACGCTCATCTTTTTCATGGATGCATCGCGGGTGATCCCGGCATTATTGATGAGGATATCTATTTTACCGTATTTCCCGGCCACGCCGGCTGCCGCTTTCTCAATCTGCCCGTAATCGGAAGTGTTTACTTTGAAAAACTCAGCCTGTCCGCCCGTTTGTCTGATTTCCTCCGCCAGCAGCATACCTTTTTCAGCGTTAAGGTCCCATATAACGGCCACAGCCCCTTCCGCAGCAAAGCGGATGGCGGTGGCTTTGCCTATTCCGTCGGCGCCTCCGGTAATGATGGCTACTTTATTTTCGAGTCTTTTCATTGGTTTGTTCTATAGGTTTTTTTATCCTGACTTTTTTTATTGCTGTACGATTATTGAAGTTCCCATCCCGCCTCCGATACAGAGGGTTGCCAGTCCCGTAAGGGCGTTCCGGCGCTTCATTTCGTAAATCAGGGTGGTAAGTATCCTTGCGCCGGAAGCGCCAATGGGATGACCCAACGCGATGGCGCCGCCATTTACATTTACTTTTTCGGGATTGAGGCCCAGGTCGCGGACTACCGCAATCGACTGGGAAGCGAATGCTTCATTGGCTTCCACCAGATCAAGCTGATCAACGGTGAAGCCGGCCCTCTCAAGCGCCTTCCTTGAAGCGGGCACAGGTCCGTATCCCATAATGGTGGGGTCAAGGGCTACCGAGGCATACGACCGGATGGTAACCAGTGGTTTAACGCCCAGTTCATCGGCTTTCTGCTTCGACATCACCACCAGCATTGCCGCCCCGTCGTTGATGCCTGATGCATTTCCCGCGGTCACGGTGCCGGCCTTATCAAAAGCAGGAGGCAGCTTGGCAAGTTTCTCCAGGGTTGTGCCATGCCTGGGATATTCATCGGTATCCACAACCACAGGCTCGCCTTTGCGCTGGGGTATCGATACCTTTACAATCTCATCCGTAAACTTTCCGGATTTCTGTGCGGCTTCCGCTTTCAGCTGGCTTCCGAGCGCGAACTCATCCTGCTCCTCCCTGCTGATATTCCAGCGTTTGGCTATATTCTCGGCGGTTACGCCCATATGATAGTTGTTAAAGGTCTCTGTGAGCCCGTCGTGGATCATGGAGTCAATGATTTTCCCATCGCCCATGCGGTAGCCGAAACGCCCCTTGGGAAGCAGGTATGGTGCATTGCTCATGCTTTCCGTTCCGCCGGCAAGTATGATGTCTGCATCGCCAAGCATGATAAACTGGGCCGCCATGCTTACCGCCCTCAGGCCTGAACCACACAGCTTGTTGATGGTCATCGCGGTAACCGTTTCAGGGACACCGGCATAAACGGAAATCTGGCGCGCCACATTCTGCCCAAGCCCGGCAGACAATATATTACCAACAATCACATCGTCAATCAATGCAGGATCAATTCCCGCCCTGACGATGGCCTCCCTGGCGGCGATGGTACCCAGTTCAACGGCGTTCAGACCGGAAAGCGTGCCGCCGAATGACCCTATGGGGGTGCGGGCAGCCGAGGCAATCACAACTTCTCTCATAATAACTGCGCTTTGGTTTCTCTATTTCTACAGCGAAGTAATCACCATTATCTCCGGCAACAAAACCGGATCCTCAATTCGATGGGGCTGACTTTTGGCACTTTTACCAGTTAATATATAGCTATATTATTGTATATCAGCTGTTATATTAAATAAATCCTATAGCCTGACTTCCATAACACAAATAAAGCAGGGAATCGGTAAAGAAACCATGGAATCTATTGCCTGAATGACAGTATCAGGAACTCTCCGCTTTGTTAAAACTCCCGTCGGGCTGGAATAATTCCGGGATATGGTGGTGCAACTCACGGCCCAGCAATAACATCAGCCGGGTTTTATGGGCATCGTGAAGCAATGGAACAGCCGGCTCATGAATCCGGGTGCGCAACTCCTCCCCGTTGATCTGGCACTCCTTGTAGGCGGCAACGAAATGATACCAGCTGATGGTGGGTATATATACCGCCCGCTGCCGGTACTCCAACTCATGGTCCATCAGACGGTAACGCCGGGCAATATGCAGCAGCCTGCCGTATTTTTCAAGCATAATAAGCGATTGAAAGTAAGCAGAGAAAAACGTGTGCCAGCGGAATTCAAATATCTGCTCTTTGTAACCGTTCAGAAAGGTTTCGGCATAGCTTTCGGCCTCACGGGCACGTTTGTTTTCATTCAGCGCCCGTATATAGAATGAAGCGAATCCGACACGGTTGTGATGACTTCTGGTATTTTTCAATTCGGGAAACGAATCCTGCATCAGCTTCAGCGCCCGGGAATTGTGGTTTTGCCGGAGTAATACTGCACAAAGGTTGTTCACGTAGTGCAGGTAATCGCCCGAATGCTGACGGATGGAAAGAAATCCGTATTCTATCGCTTTTTCAGGCTCGTTTCGCCTTGAATGCAGCATAACCCTGTTGGCATAATAATTCTGCAGAATCCGGCGCGCATAAAACTCCCCGTTTCGCAGCATACCATCCAGATCATCGTAAATGCGGTCAAGCTTGTCGTATTCCCGGTAGTTAAAATAGATCAGTGTCAGCCTGACAATGGCCAGGTATCGGTTCAATCCGTCGAGGTTGACATTATAAAAAATCCCTGTCAGCCAGGCTTCCCATTTCCGTGAATCCGTATCGTTGCGGGCATACTGATTCACAATGTCAATGGTAGCTTCGTGCAACTGCCTGTTTACCGCGAAGCATTCATCATACAGGCCCTGATAATCAACCAGGAAACGGTCAACAATACGGTTATAATGGTGACGGAACCGGATCAGCAGGTAAAACCGGTAATTCCGTATGATTTCGTAAAAACGGACAAAGTAAAAAGGCGGATTTCTGAAACCCCGGATCAGGCGGATCAGCACATCCTCTTCGCGTGGCAGTATGGTATCGGTCATGATCTTACGGTCAATCTCCATCAGCCATTCGTAGTAGGCATCCACATCCAGGGCCTTCAGCCTGGAATTGATCCAGATCTTCAGGTTTGAGTACTTGCGTTTATCGATGGATGTTTTGTAGGGAAAGGTATGTTCGGGGTTGTGGGTATTGTGATAAATCAGGTCCAGAATATCAATATTCTCCTGATCCTTGAAATGGTTCACCGATTTAAGGTACGCAACTTCGTGCGGCAGCAGCGCATTGGCAAATTGTGTAAAATCTTTCAGACGTACCGACATAGCGTTCTCCTCAGTCAGACAGGTTACTTCCTTTATTCCGGCAACACCCGGACATACACCTGCGTATTGTCACTGCCTGTCAGCCCGGTGCTGCCAAAGCCCGCCTCTGGCGTAGGGGGCGTGAGTCCGGCAACGGCAGGTTCGGTCTGGGCGGTTTCGTAGATCATCCTGACGGGTTCACCGTTTTCAAGTTGAAAAATCCCCTCAATGGTGGCGGTAACCGGACTCAGCTGGTTCATCCGGATTTTCCGGATGGCATTGCCCGGAACTTTTTCCTGTACATAGGTTCCGGTAAGCACATTTTTCATGCCGCCGGTAGTTACCGATGTATATGTGTATTTCCCGTCATGGCCATAGACTATTTTAACAGAATCAAACCCGAACTGCCCGAAAAGTACCGAGAGGTTTTCGCCGGTGGATATCCAGCTGCCAATGATTCCCGGATCTTGCAGGGTTGCAGCAATAACGGCTGCTGAATCCATGGGCACAGCGCGGGCATTGACGATGGCTTCAGCGCCTGCCGGCCGGATGGTAAGGGTCTCTTCCCCGCTCACCAGCCCGTGGATATGAAGATTAATAATTACCACCGAATCACCCGTTGCAGAAGTGACTTTCACGCTGTCGAGCACCGCAGTACCTCCCTGCAACACAATGCTGAAACTTTCGGCGGTCAATGGCTGGCGGATGGTACCGCCCTGATATACCGGCTCCGAAAAAACAAGGTAGGCTGCACGGTTTGCCAGAAAAATTTCCAATGCCTCAAAAGAAGGGCCTGAATTATCCGGTAACGGCTCATCATTTTTATCCTTGCCGGAACAGGACAGCAGGACAAAAGCCATGAACAGCAGGAAGAAAAACGGGATATATCTGATAAACTGTCGCATTGTACGATTTTTAAGCAAAGATAATAAACACAGCGATCTGCATTTCTGCCGGCTGAGTAAGTTCCTGAATTTTTGCACAATACTTTTCACAGGCTATATTTCCCGGCCCTTCATGGCTCCTTCCGGATGCAACCCGCTTTTTTGTCTACATTTGCAGAAACAATCACTGGTATAATGGAAATGTTGTCGGAGCATATCAATTACATCCTTCAGGAGCTCCCGCCTCACGTAACCCTGGTTGCCGTGACCAAAACCCGGCCTGTTGAACTTCTTGAAGAGGCCTACAGGATGGGTCTGCGCGATTTCGGCGAAAACAGGGTGCAGGAAATGACCGAAAAACAGCCTTTGCTGCCCGGCGATGTCCGCTGGCACCAGATCGGACACCTGCAAACCAACAAAGTCAAATATATCGCGCCGTTTGTGCACCTGATCCACAGCGTAGATTCGCTAAAACTGCTGGCAGAAATCAACCGCCAGGGCGAAAAGGCCGGCAGGGTTATCGATTGCCTGCTTCAGGTATTTATCGCTAAAGAAGAGAGCAAGTTCGGACTGGACGAAGAGGAGGTGAAGGCAATCCTGAACAATGATGAGTTCCCGGCGATGAAAAACGTCAGAATCAGGGGCCTGATGGGCATGGCGACATTTACAGACGATGACAATGTGGTCAGGAATGAATTTGCCGCACTGAAAACCTTTTTTGACCACCTTTCCCGCACTTTTTTCTCCGGAAGGGAAGAATTTGACACGCTGTCAATGGGCATGTCGGGCGACTACCACATTGCCATTGAGGAAGGCAGCAATATGGTCAGGATCGGCACTGCCCTTTTCGGGGAAAGGGATTATCATTAAATACAACCTTGCATCATGAAAAGCACATTTCCGAAATATTTCCTGACGGCCATTCTGCTGATGGCCTGCTTTATTACCGCAAAGGCCCAGGACCGTTACCTTCATCTGAAAGGGAACATCGACAACGAGGAAGCGGTTACCGCCGATTTTGTCATTTTCGGTTCAAAGATTACCGGAACTGTTCAAAATCATTTTTCTGCCGGAGCGCCTGTATTTCTGCATGGGGTGATTTCGCCGGAAGGCCTGCTTGAGTTGCGCGATAAAACTTCCGATAAAATTGTTATCAGCGGAAGCCTCAGCGAAAGCGAAGTTCTCTTTGGAAAATGGCATCATGATGATGAGGAAAGACCCTTCGAAATGTCGCCTCAGTTGCCGGAAGGGTCCGGGCCTTTTGATGTCATTGCCGTGGCATCCATACAGCCGCTGACCGCTCAGCCAGGTTCACCCCTGGCCTCTTATGAATCGACATTTTTAAGTCTTCCCGGCAACAAATACGGCATCCTCCGCAACCAATTAACCGGACTGGTTTTCAGGGAACTCTTCAGAAGTGAACCGGCCGGTGAGCCGGTTGCCATGCTGAAGAACAATGAATCCGCGTTCTTCAGTCAATACCAGACCAGCAATACCGGAATTGACATTGAAGAAAATTACCGTTTTCTGAACTGGGAGAAATCACGGCTGCTGACGGTCGTTTACAACAGGAATAACGTTATCAGCCTTTATCTGCGTGATTATGCCTACACCGGTGGTGACAGCGGGCTGGAGATGGGACGCTTCCTTGTTTTTGACGCCCTGGAAGGCAAAAAGGTGTCATTCACGGATCTTTTCATGCCGGATGCCTCCGCATCCCTTGCCGCACTTCTGCGTAACGCAGTATGCAGCAAAACAGGCATCGATCCCACCGCCGACCTTACCGGTTACGGTTACTTCAGCAATGAAATCCCTGTGCCGCAGCATTTCGCCTTAACCGCGTACGGCATCCTCTGCCATTATAATATTTATGAGATAGCAGGCCCTGAAACCGGAGCAATCAATATCTTTCTGCCCTACCGGCAGCTTCAGCCGCTGCTGAATCCGCTTCATCCCGTTGCTGCACGCCTGAAATAAGCAAGGCGGTTAAAACTTAACATTCATTTAATATTGGCTTTAAACTGGCTTAATGGTGCCGGGTTATTTTTGCATCATTAAAAAACCAAAGCCATGAAAAAATCCATCAGCATACTCACAGTAATCATCGCCCTCACCCTGGTGTCTGTTTCCGCATATGCAGGCCTGCACCCGACAAAACTTCCGGCCGCCACGGCTTCCATCAGCGGAAAAGTGGTCGACCTGCAGTCAGGTGAAACACTTGCAGGGGTCGCGATCCTTGTTGAAGGAACCGATACTAAGGTATACACCGATTTTGACGGAAATTTCAACATCGAAGGGCTGGAGCCCGGAAAATATAACCTGGTGCTGTCGATGATCTCATACAAAAGCAGCCTGGTTGAGAACCTTGAACTGCAAGCCAATGAGCAGGAAGAAATCGACATCAAACTTGACAATAACCGCTGATTTTTCCCATATATCTTCTGAACAGCCCGGTGGATTCCGCCGGGCTGTTTTTTATCCCGGATTAGTCTATAGAAAATCCAACAGGACTGAGCTATTGATTTTATGCGGGTAACCCCGGTCTGGTTTTTGTTCAGCACAATGTTGATTGCGCTGATTACAGATGCTCAATTGTTTAGGCATTGTCAAACGATCAACCGGGGTATATCATAAGCCGGTTTTACTTTTGTCATGTTATTGAAATTAATCCGCTGAGTACGGGCATCTCCTGTTGGCGTGGAAGTCCGCGTCTGTGACAATATTCCTGAATTCAAACTAAGAATATTAAATTCATAAGATCAGCAATTTATTCATCTTTTAAGATCTTTACTGAGACCGCAGCATCGCCGGAGTAAACGCCCAACAGATAAAAACCGCTGTCCAGATTACCTGTAAAAAAATTAAATTCAGTTACCTCTGAAGCGATTCCCTGCTTTCTTATTTCACTAACAAGCCGGCCTGTAACATCATACAACCTGGCATTCACTTCTCCATTTACAAGGGGGGTAAACCGAACTGTTATACACTTATTGAATGGCATCGGGAAAACCGACAATCGGGTGACATTTTCCTTATTTGAGACAGGGACAAACAGATCAGAATACTCAACGGAATAATAGCCTCCGGGAGCGGTACGCGGCAACTTTTCCGCTCTGCCCGATAAATCAGCAGCGGTAAAGTAATACTGAATTACTTTGCCGTCAGCAAAAGCCGGCAATTGGGCATACAGACTATCGGGTCCTGTCATGGGCTGAAGCGGCAAAACATTCCATTGAATGTTTCCCTGCTCCCTCCAGTAAATATTCAGACTTTCAGGAACCAATCCGGTTTCGCTGCGGTCGTCAACTTTTAGTATCATATTTGCCGGAAAACCTGCAGCGGTCATTTGGGGCTGCTTGTGCCGCATTACAAGCATTTGCGGGTCAAATATACCCATAGTACGGCAGTGCAGGGCATCGTAATAATACCAGCTGCCGGTAAAACCAATGACTTCATATCCCGGCATCAGGTCACGATAGGTTTGCAATGCCTGCTCATCCTGCGGTATGCCGAATAAAGGAACAAGCACTTTTTTGTTTAGTATAAATGAATTGGTGTATGCAGGAACTTCATCTCCGGTTATGACCGGGCAATAAATGCGGTGAATTTCATAGGGTCTTCCGTAGCAACTGTTCTGGCCTGAAAGATATTCAGCCAGTTGCCTGACGCACTCATATTCAGGATGGCCCTGGGGAAGGTCTTTCACAAGAATACGTTCCTCATCCAGGAACTTGGCATAACAATCAATATGCTGTATTCCATATACTTCAGGATTTTCAGTAATAAAATACTGTTGTATCCCCAATAACTCTTCCGCTATGTTCATGAAACATACTTCGTTGCAAAACTGTGCACTTTCATCCAGCATCTGCCGGGTGGAAAAGGCCCTCCCCTGACCATCGGTCATGATGTTTCCCCCTGTGAGATATGCCGTGAAACTGATTAGTGGCAATCCTAATTCTTCAGCCAGCGTAATATTAACAGCATCATCTTCTTCATAACCCCGCGGTTCACGAATTGAATACGAAGCTGTTTTTGCATTGCACCCCGGCACCCAGGGATAACCCTCGAACATGGGATCGGCTATTCCGGCCTGCCCGTTTTCGTTAAATACATAATGCGGCCCCCAGTCACGCGTCCAGTGCGACCAGGTATTGGCAATAATGAAACGGCAATGATTCAGATTCACACCGTAAGAAGAGAAAGTATAGGAAGCCTGCGACTGCTGAGCTGAATTTTCAACCAGCACATAAACCGTATCATGGCGGGCAAGTTCAACAACAAGATCGCCCGGTATACCAAGCGGCCAGCGAATAAGGGTGCCAAAAGCCGGTTCCCACTCGGCCACCATACGGCGCTGCGGGAAACCTTCAGAACTGATTAAAACCAACAGAATCAATATTGAAATAGTTCGCAGGGTTTTGATCATAAACTCATGAATTTAAATAAGATAAATCATTCAGACAGAATAAAGCAAGACAACCCTCTTTAGATGGGCCGCGCCTGGCAGGTGCAGTTAATAAAATTATAAAATAAAGGCAGAAGTTCTCTGTAAGGGATAATATAATTTTACGATAAAGCCATCTTTAAAAATCACCCGTTATCACAAGCGTGCCATCGTCGTTCCATTACTTCCGGATGCCGGGATATTCAACGTTCGTTTAATGAATTCCGCAGAGCTTTGCACTGGAAGCACTCCACGTGTTCCGGGGACTGTCTTGTATATCTGATTTTCGAAGAGCGTCTGCACCGCACCCTGTTGGCGCGTACCTCCTCGTCCGAAAGAGGTCAATAACTACTTAGTTGTGAAAAGAAGCAAGAGAGTCCCGCAACTGTCAACTGCAAGCCGGTTAAACCCGGATTAATCAATAGGAATCCCTTTTGGACCGGGCTATTGATTTTATGCGGGTAACCCCGGTTTGGTGTCTGTAATCAGCCCAACCAGCATTGCGCTGATTACAGGCAACTGATCATTTAGGCATTTTCAAATGCTTAATCCGCGATCGACGGAAACCAAAAAAGGACAGAAACGCCCGCTCTGTCCTTCTCTTGAATGTTATAATAAGCCTAATTGCCGAAATCGCGCTCCATAATCAGCTTACCCTCTTCATCCCATTGCTTCCAGATTCCGGTTTTTGCACCTTCGGTATAATGCATTTCATAAAGTTTTATACCGTCCGCGCTCCAGATATTCCATGGTCCGTGCTTAACATCTGACTTGTAGGAAGCTTCGGCAACTTTAACTCCGTTTTCGTTCCAGGTTTGCCAGGTACCGTTCTTCTTTCCTTCGAGGTATTCACGTTGCTCCCGTATCAGGCCATTCTCAAAGTAGTAATTCACGGTTCCGTCTTCGAGACCGTTTTTAACCGAAAGTTCAACGGAGACATTGCCGTTTTCGAAATGCTCGGTATGCGTCCCCGTATAGAGCATCCCCTTTTTGTAATACAAGCCATCCTTGTATTCAAGCCCCTGCGCCAATGCAAATCC
Source organism: Lentimicrobium saccharophilum (assembly GCF_001192835.1). NCBI lineage: Bacteria > Pseudomonadati > Bacteroidota > Bacteroidia > Bacteroidales > Lentimicrobiaceae > Lentimicrobium > Lentimicrobium saccharophilum. The sequence continues at coordinate 297,705 of NZ_DF968183.1, read as the reverse complement.
GGCGATCAGCAGCAACATGGCGGTTATGATTGATTGTTTCATCGTTTATGGTCGTATTGAAAATTACCGGTGAATAAATATACTGAACTTTCAGGATTTCCGGCCTGGCGGTTCAGTTTTTTAATTTTGTTGAATTAAAAGAACCTGTATCCAAGCCTGAGCTGGAACGTGCGTCCCTGATTGAGGTAGGTATAGAACTGGTCTGCAGCCTCAAACGACTGAAATACAGATTCCTTAACATCACCCAGGATATTTTCAATTTTGAGCCCCAGCTGCAGTTTTTTGCTTTCGCCGAAGGTTTTGTTGATGTTCAGGTTCAGGCTGTTGAACGACCGGGAATATACATCCGGCCGGTCGGCAATCCCCACCACTTCGAGGGTGGGGCCCTGGACATTGTAATATAAACCAGCCTCAAGCCCGTTGAAGATCCCTTTGCCGGAGCCATCGTAAGCTAATCCGGCATTGATAATAAAGGGCGCTTGTCCAGCCATGCTGCGGTATTCATCTATTGTTTCGCCAGTTCTTGCGTTGGCAAGCCTCGATTCATACTCGGTGGAACTGAGCCTGATCCGGGAAAAACTATAAGTAAAATTAGAGCTCAGACTGATTCCGGAAAGTGAAGGAAACAGGAAATCTAGATTTTTCCTGAATTCAGCTTCCAGGCCAAGCAATTGGCCATCACCGACGTTACGCGGCTGGAAAGCACCTGCCTGCGTAAAATACTGTACAATTTCGATGGGATCTTTAAAATATTTGTAAAAAGCTCCGAATGAAATTGTCTGACCGCCCTTCCCGAACATTTCCCATCTTACATCAAGGTTATCAATCCGGGTGCTTGTCAGATTACCGTCCCAATAGGTAATACCAAGCTGATCGTTGGCGTCAGTAAATAAACCTCCGATAAAAGTCCTGCCGGTAATTGCATCAAAAATTTCAGCAAACGAGAGTTCTTTCATAGAAGGGCGTGCAATGGTTTTAGAGTAAGAAAACCTCAGGTTCTGGCTTTGGTTAAGGCTAAAGATAACATTGGCAGCCGGAAATACATCCAGATCGTCCAGCACTTTTTCATTGTCAAGCACAATATCACCCAATTGATTCTGTCCGGAATACCGCTGCTGATACATTTCAGTTCTTACTCCCACAATCAGTTTAAGGTATTTCAATGGCGACACTTCCCATGAAAGATAGCCTGCCGTATTCAGATTGTTTGCATCAAACTGATTTGGGTTAACCGGAATAAAGGGTGTTTCAAAAGTAGTCCCCCGTGAAGCATTCCCATTGTATGGCCATAAATTTTCAGGGAAGAACAATTCATCCGGATCGCCGGTCAAAGGTATATTCCTGACATTCAACTGAAAGTTACGTATTATAAAACTCCGGTCCTTGCGTGTTAAAAGACCACCGAATCTCAACTGAGACTTGCTTCCAAAAACAAGCAGATTCCTGCTTATGTCAAAATTTCCGGTTAAACTGATTTCATCAAGTTCCCGCCAGATACGCTCAGGAAAACCAGCTTCCGTTCCGATGATATATTTTTCCTCTTTTATTTCATATCTGGTAAAACGAATGTCAGGGTCATCCAGTTTTGAAAGTGAAGGAGATAGCTTCCATTCAATTTGCCAGTTATTATCAGAAAACATATGTTTACCATTCAATAAAACATTTGTCATGGACCGCTGGGTATATTCCAGGTTATGCTGAACACCTTCAAAAACTGCTCCAAGATCCGAATTGCTGTAATTAAAAATGCCGGCTCTTTTCTCTCCGTTCTGAAGGTGAAGTATATTAAGTCTGAACTTGGAGTATTTGGTTTTCATTGCAATACCAGCCATTGCGCTGAGCATAACACTGTTGACTCCATAGTCGCCTTTCTGAAACTCACGGTATTCCATTTCATAAAAATCCGGTTTTGCCGGATCAACCCCATACCGGCCATATTCCGCGTTTTTGTAATACTCTGTAGCGTTTTTGTAAGAAAGAGATGCGTTGTAGCCCCAGGTAACTTTGTTTTTCGGTATCTGGTTGCCAACAGAAACCCCCAGGCTGAAATCCATCAGACTGGTTTCGGGGGTGGCACCCATCACGGTGTTAAACCCTTTAAGAATCTCTTTATACCGCAAACCTTTTTCCCCATCAGGATTTCCTGCTACCTCCGAGAATTGCGGAATGTTATCAGTTGCGGGTATGGCGCGGGTTCCGTCATCGAACCCGAGAAAATCATTTTTTCCACCCTCATAGGTAAGATAATCTTTATTGAAATGAAACTCCGGATTATAACCCAGATTTAAAGACACATTGCCGGTTTTTAACTCGGGGAAATCTTTGGTTTCAATATCAACCACACCACCGGTAAAATCAGCCGGAAGATAGGCACTGAAGGATTTGTGGACAATAATATTATCGACAATATTGGTCGGAAATAAATCCATCTGCACCGTATTCCGGTCAGGATCGATTCCCGGAATATCCATCCCGTTAAGAATTGTTTTGGAATACCTGTCGCCCAACCCACGTACATATACATATTTACCGCCTTCAACTGAAACACCGGCTACCCTTTTCATGGATGAGGCAGCATCGGAGTCTCCTATTTTTCTGAAATTGGCTGCTGAAATTCCGTCAATAAGATTTGCCGATTTTTGCTTCATAGTCAGAAGCGCAACTTCCGAATTCCGCACGGCCTCAGCAGTAATGGTGACTTCTGTCAGTTCAATTTTGGCTTCCTTCAGCCTGAGGTTCTCAAAAAGACTAACCTTTCCCGCTTCAACCTTAATATTTTTTAAATTAATGGTTTCATATGATATGAAGGAAATCCTGAGATTGTAAGTACCGGGAGCAATGCTAAGGTTAAATTTACCATCAAAATCCGTGAGGGTGCCATTTGTCGTTCCCTCCGCAAATATTGTTACTCCCGGCAATGTTTCGCCGGTCGCATCATCAAATACGCTGCCGCGGATAAACCCATTCTGAGCGTGAAGAACAGCAACCATCGATGTTGTCAACAGCAAAGCAAGAAACAATTTAATAGAACGCATAATTTTTGGTTTGTTATTAGTCACCAGGCGTTGATAAAGCCCGCCGGGTATAACCCGCGGGCTTTGAATTATTTAATAAATCTGATTATTTTAATGAACCTGAAGCATGGGCCCAGGACCATCCTTCGAATTTCGAGAGGTCAGCTCCAACTGTGCTGGCACCGGCTGCAACAGCGGTTACAAAAGCTTCTGATCCATCTTTGAAGAAATCAGCGACAGCTGCTCCATCAGGTATTGTAGCCTCAAGGCTACTGAATGTGCAGGCGTAATCAACCGGGAGCTGATCAAAATCCTGCCCTGTTTTAAGATCGCGGAAGTAAACGTTCATCATGTCAACATAAGAGTTGGCGTCATTATCAACCAAACCATCGGCGTCCATTGCATAAACGGTTCCGTTTTTAATGGTATGTTTGGCCGCCATTGCTCCTTCAGGACCATCAAGCTCAAAACATTCATCCCCGGGATTGATCACTATAAAATTATCAAGTGTTCCTCCCCACGACTGATCGGTATCCACAGCATCGTCACCGGTATTCCAGATAACCGCGTTTTTAACATTAACGGTACCGCCAAACCATTCTATACCATCGTCCTGATTGCTTACAATTTCCACATTTTCAATGATCGTACCTGCTCCTACCCCACCCAGGGTAAGGCCGTTGATTTCATTTCCTTCGCCGATATTGGCGCCACCGTGGCGGATAGAGATGAATTTGATAACACCAGAGTTGTCATTCGCATCAGAACCACCATACAAACCGTTCTGATCTGAGGGGGGAATTCCTTCAATCTGCACCGATGCCGCACTTGCTGAAATGGGGGCGTTCCCCAGCACCAGCAAACCTCCCCACAAACCGTTCAGGGTCGGGTCAAGGTTGGGACTGGCTACCTGGCCGGGCATGATTTCATCGGCAATCGAAGTAAAGATAATCGGCTTTTCAGCAGTACCTTCAGCCTTAATCTGTGCTCCCCGGGCAATGATCAGGGCGGTGGCGTTGGCGCCTGTTCCGGCTTCGCCTTTTACTACAACGCCAGGCTCAATCGTCAGGGTAACTCCGGAAACTACAGAAATACGGCTTTTTAAAACGTACACCTTTCCGGTTTCCCAGGTGGTATTGGCGGTGATATTGCCATCAACATTAAAGATAACCTGCTCCTCAAGCACGCTGATTACCGCGGTTGCTTTTGAGGTCTGATCAGCATTGTCTGTAATTGAAAGTTCCACACTCCCCGCACCAGCCTGATCGCCAGCGATAAAAGTAACAACGACGGTTCCTGATGCCGAACCAACTGTTCCACCGGTTTTAATGGTTGCGGTTCCGTTGGTTGCTGAAACACTGGCCGATTTATATCCTGCATCAGTGGTATAATTAAAAGTAAGCTCAACTTCTGCATTAAATTCTGCGGACACGGGGTCCGGGGTAGCTACTGACGGAGCGTTGAAGGTCTCTTCATCATCCTTGCAGGCAGTAAAAAGGGCTACCGATGCAACAAGGGCAAACATCAAAATCTTTTTCATGGCTTTTTATGGGTTGATTTATGGCTGCAAAGTAACCCATTCAAATCCGGAAGTATTTTAAGCTACGTTTAAATGAATATTAAGTTTATGTTAACCGGACAAGTACAGGTAAATTCCTGAATTATAATTACAATGAGCACGAATACAATCATTTACAAATATTTATACATGCTGTCCATCCAAAGCATGCTGTATGAATGATTTCTTGAAAATTTGGAATCAGGACTTTATATAAGATCATGACTTCGTATTTTTACCATCATGAAAATTTCGCAAAAACTTATGATAGCAGCCAATTCACTGGCTTATTATCTGCTGTCATATTTTATAGTTTTTATCCTGCATCAGGCTTTTACCATTATATCTGCCAGGATGTTTGGTTTTAACCTTGAACTTGATTACACTGACATCCGGTTTTTGGTTTCGCGCTACGAATGGTATTTTGACTCAGTTAAGATTATATACAGTGCAGGGCCCCTGGCGTGTCTGTTGCTAGCTGTATTTATGATCGTTGTAGCCTTCCGCTACAGGGAATATTCAGGAAAACTGAAACTTTTCTTTCTATGGGGTTTTGTTCACAGCCTGAGTATGCTGCTGGGATCGGCCTATGCAGGATCTTTACTCGGGGAGGGCTTCGGTCACGTGCTGATCTGGATGTTCCTGCCCGATACCGGAAAGCTTATTATCACCCTTATCTCACTTTTTCTGCTTGCCGCTGCCGGTTTTGCCATTACAAGGTTGTTTCTGCTGAGCGGAAACAGTTATTACAACAACCTGAAAACAGATGACATTAAATCTTTTCTGAACTACCAGCTAATCATCCCTTTCATCGCAGGAACCATGATTATTATTTTGCTCCGGCTTCCTGTCAGCTTTTATGAATTACTGAGGATTGTCACCCCTGTAATGGTAGTTTTTCCGGTTTGGCTCAACAGCCTGGGGTCAACGGATCTTTATTATGATGAAATACCCAGGGAAACAAAAATAAGCGGCAACCTGATAATTGCCGCTCTTGTAATCCTCGGAGCATACCGCATTGTGCTGAATTATCCGGTTCAGTTTTAATTCCGGATGATCAGTTTCCGGGTGTAATTCCCTTTGGAAGTTCTGACAGTAAGCAGATATAATCCATCTCCTGCCAGCATTTCCGGCACTCTGACAAAATCCCGATCTGCGAAGGCTGAATAAACCATTCTACCCGAGACATCAAAAATCCGGACTTCCATAATCGGATCATTATCCGAGCAGATCATAAACCCGGATTTTCCTGAAGGATTCGGATATACCTGAACAGGATCAGGCTTATCAAGCTGGTGAATACCCACACCGCTGTCGCAGGTAATTATTGCTTCCCAACCGCTTCCGGTATTCAGCGCGTCAGAAATAAAAACAAAGGTAACGGCACCCCCTCCCACCGACGTCAGGATGTCATCAGGGAGGGTGTTTCCACAAAGCCTGGCTATCAATGGAGCTGTCGCATCTGGCCCGTCGTAAACCAGCAGGGCATCTCCCGTACAATCAGGGGTGCTTTCAACATCAAAACTCATAAAATGAATTCTGAAAACCCTGTCGGGATCATCAGCATAAAAGGTGGTGGTCAGGTTTTCATTGTTGCTGTATGAACCATCAGGCCCGTTGCTGTCGAAAAACCTGGCATTACAGGTGGTGCTTCCCGGATTGCCGATATAGAAATCAGGCTCAATGGTGATGTAGTTCTCAATCGTCAGCTGGTTGCCGCCAATCATATTCTCCACATAAAGGGTTACATCATAACTTCCCGGCTGGCTATATGTAACAACCGGCGATGGCTCTGTTGAAGTCTGGATATCAGCACCTTCGAATGTCCAGAGACGACTGGTCGGATTTCCTCCTGAATTATCGAAGAACTGCACGCTTCCACCGGGGTATGTTGTTGTTGTTGAGGAGGTAAAAGCAGGAATAGCTGATCCGTCCCACAACTTTACATTTCGTACTGTGGTTGATTTATCGTTCACAACCACATTTTTGACTGTTTTCGGCAGGTATCCCTCAGCGATAAAAGTCAGGTTATAGGTGCCCGCCTTAAGCAGCCGGTGATAGTTCCCCACCGGCAACGATGAAAAGACCATGGAACTGTCCATATCATGTCCGCTGATCAGCACCTGGGCTGCGACAGGCTCCCCCGTAACGGTATCAGTAACCACCCCGTGCACACCAAACTGAACCTGTTCAAGATAATTCAGCATGGAGCGATAGTTGTATTCCCAAAAATTCAGCAACTGGCTGGCCGGCAGGAGTTTTGTATTTGAAATCTCGAGCGTAACCTCACGGCATTGCTGGAAATAGTTCATGTAATCCTGACGGCCGCCGGTAATACGATACCATGCGTAGCCATGGGTAATTCCGTTATCAAGATCGTCCATATATCCGCTGGGGCTGTGCGCCTGGGCGGTATCCGCATATTCGCGCGATACCATTACCCACCAGTTATTATCGGCTGTTATCCGGCTCCAGGTATCCCATGGATAATTTACAACTTCTGCACCGCCATGAAAATTGGCGCCCATCACAAAATCGCGTTCCTCTGCAAAATTCATAAAGGCAACGGTTTCCGGTTGCCACGGGTTGCCGTCGGGATGCGGCCCATCTGCCGGGTCAGGATAATTCCTGTTCAGATCCACATTGTTGGCATTGTAACGCCTGGCGCCATTTACCGACTGGTTGCCTCCGTAATAGGTACCATCAGGATTTGCCAGCGGATTGATCCAGATATCGGTACTGTTTACCATATTGGTAACCCTGGGGTCCTGATTGTAATTGGCAAGCAGATAGTCAATCAGGTGCAATGTCAGAATATATCCGGTGGTTTCATCACCATGGATGGTTGCGGTATAAAGAAACTCCGGTTCATTTTCCTCCACATCCACATTGTCGGATATCCTCACGGCCAGCAACTTGCGACCGCTGGGAAGGGTCGCTATGGTATGAAGACTACAGATATCAGGATAATCGGCAGCAAACTGCGCCATAATCTCTTCATAGGCGGTGTAAGTTGGATAATAATTCCATTCCATTACCTGCCGCGGATCTGAGGACATCTCAATATCAGCCAGATCACCGGGATGGGGCAACAGTTCAAAGGCAGAAATCCCTGAATTCATCAGGATTTCAAATTCCTTGCGGCTGGCGTAAGCATAAATTGTATTTCCATCAATTTTATCAATACTGACGATTTTGGTCAATCTGTTTGCTTCCGGGGCGGCATCAGGCAGCGCGAAATATATTTCTCCGGTTGTCAAAAAAAGTTCGTCCGGACTAAAATCCATGATATTTCGCTGAGCAAAGGCAGATACGGCAGCAAGCAAGAGTAAAACAACGGTAAGCTTTTTCATTTTCAAAAGTTTTTCATTAACAGATCAGCACTCAATTCCCTTATCCTTAAGCTCTGCGATCAGGCTGTTGATCAGATTCTGCGTAGCTTTGTTCACTTTCACCACTGGCAACCTGAGGTTATTGGGAACAATCTTCATGCAATCCAGTGCTGCTTTGATCCCCCCGGGACTTCCATCGGAAAACAGGGCATCTATCAAAGGAATCAGCAGGTAATGCAGGCGGCGGGCTTCGTCCATCTTTCCCTGCAGGGCTGCATTCACCATAGAAGAAAAGGCTGCAGGATATGCATTGGCTACCACCGAAATAACCCCACTGGCGCCGGCGGCAATCAAAGGCATGGTAATGCCATCATCCCCCGATATCACCAGAAAATCTTTGGGTTTATTGCGGATAATTTCCATTATCTGGCTCATGTTGCCCGAGGCTTCCTTAACACCAATAATATTCTCAAACTCCGCGGCAAGCTCAAGCGTGGTTTCAGCTTTCATATTTACACTCGTGCGGCCAGGAACATTATAAAGTATAACCGGCAACGGACTTGCACTGGCAATATGTTTGTAGTGCAGATAAAGGCCTCTTTGCGAAGGTTTATTGTAATAAGGTGTCACCGACAAAATAGCATCAAAGCCATCTGGATCAAAGACCTGGAGATTGTTGATCACCTCCTGCGTATTATAACCTCCCATGCCCAAAACCAAAGGGCAGCGTTGCGCAACCTGATCCTTTACATACTGAATTAAAGCATTCTTCTCGTCTTTTGACAATGTGGCCGCTTCACCGGTTGTCCCCAGCACCACAAGGTAATTTACCCCGTTTGAAATGGTGTGTTCGATCAGTATCCCGAGCGATCCGAAATCGATGGTTCCCTGTTTGTGAAAAGGGGTAACAAGGGCTACCCCTGTTCCTTTTAGATTTTTCTTCATACCTTAAATTTATAAATTTTTACGGAGAATAAGCTCTTATCCGTTAAACCTGAATGAGCTGGTGTAATAAACAAGATGCCTGATCAACTCTTCACTGTCTGTTTCCTGGTTTGTTTCAATCATCAGATCATAAGGAAGCATGCCTGCTTTATCACCACCCTTGCGGCCAAGTTTGAATCCTGCCCTCGATAATATCGCAATATAATACAACGGGAACTCATTGGCTGTCCCAAGATCAATCAGTATATCAAACGGATGATTGATAAAATGCGTGACAAATCCCGCCCTCGGGCGGTAAAAAGGATCAAGATTCTGCGGCTGCATGATATCGTATGCAAGCTTTTGCGCATAATATGGCGGCAATTTCCTGTATTTGTAGAATCCTATTACCTGAACCTTTTTCCCCTGTTCCTGCAGGCTGCGTGCAAACCGGCTAACCCGGTCATACTCAGCCTCGGAAGTCATATTAAAAAGTATACCGATATCACGGGCTTCAGCAAGATTTACTGCCCGCCGTATCCGGCTGTTTCTGGCAGCTTCCTTGCGCAAAGCCCGCTTGCCGAATGCAATCCTCAAATTTTTAATCAGACTCAATCCTGAAGTTTTATGTCGTTACGATTAACAGACTGATCAACGGATAGATCAATCTGAAATATTAAACCTGATAATAAAGCATAAAAATATAAAACAATTGGTCTGTTAAGGCAGACTACAGTGATTTTTTCTGAAATACTTATTTTATTCCGCAGTTTATGATTTCGCCAATAAACATCCGGTGATAATCCCTGTCCGGATAATTCCGTCCGATTGAATTATCAAGGAAGTTCTCCGGCCTGAGGTCATCATAATAGAGTTTCCGGCACTCCAGATAAATTTTTGCCTGCCGGAAGGTAACACTGCCGGAGGGAGTCAGACAGGCCGTCAAACCAGTAGAAGAGGCTTTATCCACATCGCGTCCCGAATGAGCACCACAGAACTGAAGTGCAGGCCTGAATTCAGGTTCAAAGAAGCTGCAGGTGAACAGTTCGTTTTCCTGAACAAAATGAAAGGTAAACCGCTGGGGCCTGATAAATATGAAAGCCACCGGTTTATTCCAGAGCATCCCCAACCCTCCCCAGCTGGCAGTCATAGTATTATATTTATCCACGCTTCCTGCCGTTATCAGCATCCATTCCTCCCCTATCAGCCTGATTGCGCTACGCTCCAGACCTACTGGTTTAATTATTTTAAAGGCACCATTAGTCTCCATTTTTTCGTACTGTTTTCAGATTCAACAAATTCAAAGGATTTGACCCAAGTCCGGAAATGTCACTCCTTACAAAACGCAAAACCTGATCATAAAATAATACAATCACCGGAGCCTCTTCCATAACCAGACTATCCATCTGACGGTAGTATTGCGTCCTCTTCCTGTCGTTATTCTCTACGGATGCAAGCTGGTAAAGCCGGTCAAACTCATCATTGCCGAACCGGGTATAATTCGGACCGGCCGGGGTGAAATTACGCGAATAAAACAATGACAGGTAGTTTTCGGCATCCGGATAATCAGCAATCCAGGAGCCCCTGAAAAATGCCACCCTCGAACGAGCTATATTCTCCTTGAGTGTAGCCGGCGGACTAACATCAATCTTCATAACTATGCCAATCATAGAAAGCTGGTTCTGAATAAACTGACAAATATCAAGGTATGAAGCATTGGTCGACAAGGTAATGGGCGGCAGGCCTTTTCCAGCCGGATAACCGGCTTCAGCAATAAGTTGCTTTGCTTTTTCAGGATTATAGTCATACCCGAACTGCCCTGAATCCGCAAAACCAGGCAGCCCCTTTGGAATGAAACCATGCGTACCTGGTGTGCCGGTGCTGTTCCTGAGGTATCTTATCAGTCTGTCGCGATCGAAGCCCATGCTGATGGCCTGCCGGATCCGTTTATCCGACAAGGGATTATCCTTGAGTAATGGATTTTCGCGGTCCATCAGTATTCCCAGATATTCTGTATTCAGGTAGGGCTGGCTCAACAGATTAATTTTTCCCCTGTACTTTGGGTTCAGTTTCCCGGAAGGGGTCAGCATCTCATCCTTATAGGCCGCATCCAGGCCTGACATGAAATCGAGATTTCCCTTTACAAACTCAAGGAATGCCGTCTGCTTGTCAACTATAAAAGTTATGGCAACAGCATCCAGAAAAGGAAGCTTCCTATTTCCCTGCGATTCAAAGTAGTTCTTATTTTTCAGAAGAACAAGTTTTACTCCTTCTTTCCACATCCCAAAACGGAAAGGCCCCGTTCCGACAGGATTAGCCCTGAAGTCCTCACCGTAGAAATCAACAGCTTCGCGCGGAATAACAGAACAATACTGCATACTTAACATTCCAGGGAAAGGAGGGAATGGTTCAGCCAACTCAATCACAAGCGTAGTGTCATCCACAGCCCTGATAGCAGGAGTTCCGGCATGGATCTTTACAGGTGCCAGTACCCAGGCTCCCGGCGACGCCAGACCGGGGTCCAGGAGCCGTTTTAAACTGTATTCAGCATCCTGTGCCGTTAACTTTTTGCCTGATCCTCCGCTGAATACCTCGCTGTCATGAAAATATACATCACTGCGGATGAAAAATTCATATACTCTCCCGTCTTCTGACACAGTCCATCTGCGGGCAAGACATGGCTGAACATTCAGGTTGCTGTCAAGCTGCACCAGACTATTATACAAATGGTTGACCGACCAGATATTGGCCTGGTCACGGGCAAATGCAGGATCCAGTGAGGTAATTCCTGACGATTCGTTATACCGGAAAACAGTCTGACCTGCCTGCTGATCGGGGGTCCCTGTGCAGGAAACGAAAAGTATTGATGTAATTAAAATCAGAGAATTAACCTTAAGACACATATTCATGAATCATATCACAAATTTAGGATAATTGCGGCAGGCTGCGGAAAAATTTGCCGGGCATCCGCTTCTCTGCAATTTATGTAAAAGTTTTTAACATAAATGATATCTTTGAACTTCTTAAAACATCTGATTATGAAACTGCCGCTGTTTATTTCAGCCTTGCTGCTGACCGTTATTTTTGCCGATGCACAGATTACCGAAACCACCAGGGGAAGCGAATTCTGCGCTCATGGAAAGCTGATGCGCCCCCGTCAGGAAAACTCAGGTCAGCGCTCACCTAACTCACCAAGACACACCTTTGATGTGCTTAATTATGAACTTGATATGGATATTTATCATTGCTATGCATCTCCATATCCCAGAACGTTCACGGCATCAAACATTATAACATTCCGGATCGACACCCTTCTGTCAGCCATTAAGCTGAATGCAGATCAGACATCACTGCAGATCAATGCAGTGGGATTGGCTGCAACTTCATTTATCCACGACCAGGATACCCTTACAATCATGCTGAACCGCACGTATCAACCCGGAGAAGTTGCATCGGTCAGTATTGACTATGAGCACCTGGATGTACCTGATCTGGCATTTTATGTGGGCAATGGATTTGTTTTTACCGACTGCGAGCCTCAGGGTGCGCGCAAATGGTTTCCATGCTACGACCAGCCCTATGATAAAGCGACCCTGACACTAAGGGCCAAAGTTCCGGCCAACGTTAAACTCGGCTCTAACGGAAGCCTCACCGATTCGGTAGCGGTGAACGATACAACCTGGTATACCTGGGTGAGCCGAGATCCGGTTCCTACCTATCTGATGGTTATCTCTTCAAGGGTAAATTACAACCTGGATATCGTTTACTGGACCAAACCCGGACCGCCTTACGACACTTTGCCGATCAGATTCTATTATAACCCCGGGGAGAATCCGTCGCAGATGAAAAATATGATTATCCCCCTGGCCGACTTCTATTATTCGATGTTTGGCGACCATCCCTTTGAAAAAGACGGATTTGCCACTCTTAGCCCCCAGTTTATGTGGGGCGGGATGGAAAATCAGACCCTGACCAGCCTCTGCCAGGGATGCTGGTATTCCAGTCTTATCGCCCATGAATTTGCCCATCAGTGGTTCGGAGATATGATTACCTGTGCCACATGGGCAGATCTGTGGCTGAACGAAGGCTTTGCCACTTACTTTGAAGCAACGTGGACGGGAGAAGTTAACGGACATCAGGCTTATAAGGAAGAAATGGAAAGCAATGCCAGCTATTATCTGGCGCAAAACCCGGGCTGGGCCATCTCAAATCCGGCCTGGGCTACCAATCCTCCCGCCAATTCAACGCTTTTCAACTACGCAATTACATATATGAAAGCTTCCTGCGTGCTTTATATGTACCGCTACGTAGTGGGGGATTCCCTCTTTTTCCATAGTATTTATGAGTATGCCAATGATACCGCGAACTTCAGGTATAAATCAGCAACCATCCCTGATTTTATTGAAAAAATGAATGAAACCACCGGGCAGGAACTGGATTGGTTTTTCAACCAGTGGTTGTTTGAGCCCAATCATCCTGTGTACAACAATACCTATAGTTTCCTGGAAGTTGAGAACGGACTCTGGAATGTCTACTTCAAAGCCAGTCAAATACAAACAAACGCCCCGTTCTTTGAAATGCCTTTAGAAATCCTGGTTTCATTCAAAAATGGCGGAGATACGCTGATCAGGGTGACCAATGATGAAAACGATCAGGTGTTTATTTTTCAGTTCGATCAGGAGCCCGTCGCCCTGACCTTCGATCCCGGTAACAATATTCTGCTGAAACAGGCGACAACGGTTGTGGGGATCGATCCGGTGATTACACCCAATACAAAAGATATCCGCATTACGCCGAATCCGGCATACGCTCAGGCGATTGTCAGTTTTAACATAGAAACTAAAATGCCTGTAAAGATATCACTCACTGATCTGTCTGGTAAAAATCTGATTGATACGGATGTAAGAAATTATCCGCCGGGCTTCCATTCACTGTCTATCGATATCCGGAATTATCCGGCAGGAGCATATCTGGTTACCGTACAATCCGGGAACCAGATATTCACGAAAAAACTTATTGTTTCAGGAAATTAGGATCCGGATATCAGCGAATTTTTGGCTGATACAATCTATTAACCGGAGCAGGATTCTGGAATCAATCAAAAAAGCTATATCAGCTTCCGGCCAAGTTTTTCCACTTTGCGCAACCATTGCTGACGCCTGGCTTCAGATGAAACCTTGAGTGAACCAATAGTGGTGATACGTACAGGCCTGATACCACAAAACCCGAGAATTCCGCGCTTCATCGCATTGTGTCCAGGCCTGCGATAAACCAGCCAGTAATACCAGGGCGGTGTATCCATGGTGATGATCAGCCTTGCAGAACGACCGGTCAGATACTTATCCCACAGAAGACTTCCTTTCCGGTACCTGAATGCAAATCCCGGCAGAAAAGTCCGGTCTATAAATCCTTTCATCAATGCCGGAAAGGTTGACCACCAGTTCGGATAAATAATAACGATATGTTCTGCCCATTTGATGGCTTCCTGCGCTTTTTGAAGATCAGGCTCCAGTTCCTGATTTCCTCTGTAGCCTTCCCTGAAATTCAGTTCGAAGTCAAGGTCCCTGAGGACGATCTCCCGTATTTCAGCGCCCGAAGATATTGCCCCTTTGCGATAATGCTCGAACAACGAATTTGAAAACGTATCTTTAACCGGATGCCCCAGAATAATCAGTATTTTTTTCATTGAGCCTTTTAACCTTATGCCAGATCAGCAAAAATTAATAATTGATTTTCAATGGGTTTGATGCAAGCTTCCCCATAAGGGCCAGATCAAGCACATCAATCATCTGTTCAACATAGTGGATTTTCAGCCCTTTCAGATACACCGGCTTGATTTCCTCAATGTCCTTTTTGTTATCTGCAGGCAGAATAATCTCTTTTATGCCGGCTCTGCGGGCGGCCAGAATTTTTTCCTTTATCCCGCCAACCGGAAGCACTTTACCACGCAGGGTAATTTCACCGGTCATCGCAAGCCGGGGCTTGATTAATCGCTGGGTAAATGCCGAAGCCAGCGCTGTGAACATGGTGATTCCGGCCGAAGGACCGTCTTTGGGGGTAGCCCCTTCCGGAACGTGAAGATGAACATTCCATTTTTCAAAAACCGAAGGTTCAAGGCCGAGTTGATCGCTATGCGACTTAAGGTATTCAAAGGCCAGGGTTGCTGATTCCTTCATTACATCTCCGAGATTCCCTGTTAATCCCATGTTCCCTTTCCCTCGGCTCAGGCTGGTTTCCACGTACAAAATCTCGCCGCCTACCGGGGTCCATGCCAATCCGGTAACCACACCTGCAGCATGAGGAGTTTCATCTTTTTCTTTATTGAACTTCGCCGGACCAAGAATTTTATGAACATCTTCAACCGTTACAGAGGGATTATATGGATCTCCGCTAACGATAAATCTCGCCTGATGCCTGATGATTTTGGCGATCTTCTTCTCCAGTTCCCTGACGCCTGATTCGCGGGTGTATGCGTCGATAATGAGTTCGATAATCTTTTTATCGAACGCAAGCTGACCGGATTTAACGCCATGTTCATGCAGTTGCTTGGGTACCAGGTGCCGGCGTGCGATTTCAATTTTTTCCTCCAGCAGATAACCTGTAATCTCAATTACTTCCATTCTGTCGCGCAGGGCCGGGTGTATAGTACTGAGGTTGTTTGCGGTTGCAATAAACATCACCTTTGATAAGTCATATTCAAGTTCCAAGAAATTATCGTAGAAAGTATTGTTCTGCTCCGGATCAAGCACTTCGAGCAGGGCAGCCGAAGGATCGCCATTGATATTTGCTCCGATTACCTTATCAATTTCATCCAGCACAAAAACCGGATTTGACGCTTTGGCCTTCTTAATGCTCTGCAATATTCTGCCAGGCATCGCACCAATGTATGTTTTCCTGTGTCCCCTGATTTCAGCTTCATCGCGCAGGCCACCCAACGACATCCGGATGTAATTCCTGTTCACCGCCCTTGCCACTGACTTTCCGAGAGAAGTTTTTCCAACCCCCGGAGGGCCAAACAGACAAAGGATGGGCGATTTCATATCTCCTTTCAGCTTCAGTACAGCCAGATATTCAATAATGCGCTCCTTCACGGTTTCAAGTCCGTAATGATCCTTATCCAATACCTTTTGTGCATGTTTAAGGTCAAAATTGTCCACCGTGAAATCGTTCCACGGAAGGTCAGTCAATACCTCAAGATAATTCAACTGCATGGAATATTCCATGGCCGCCGGATTCATGCGCTGCAATTTTGTCAATTCCTTCTCAAAGACCTCTGCCACATTTTCAGGCCAACGCTTTTTTGCAGCTTTTTCCCTTAAGTCAGAAATTTCCTGCGTATGCGGATTATCGCCCAGTTCTTCCTGTATGGTTTTGAGTTGCTGGTTAAGCAAGTAATCGCGCTGCTGCTTGTCAAGATCGATCTTGACTTTACTTTGAATCTGATTTTTAAGTTCTATAATCTGAAGTTCCCGGGTCAGAAGCCCAAGAACCATATTTGCCCGTTCAATAAGGTCATCGATGGCAAGCAGTTTCTGCTTTTCTTCAAGCGAAATATTAAGGTTGGATGATATAAAATTTACAAGAAAAACAGGACTTTCAATGTTTCGGATCGCAAAAACCGAATCAGAAGGCAGGCTCGGGGATAAATTAATGATCTGAATTGCAAGGTCTTTTACAGACGAAATCAAAGCGTTGAATTTCTTATCACGCACCAGTGGTTTCACCTTGTCAAACTGATTGACCCTGGCAATAAAATAGGGATCATCCTGAAGCATCTCAAGAATGCGGAAACGCTTTTTCCCCTGAATAATGGCAGTTGTGCTCCCGTCAGGCATTTGCAGCAACTTGATGATGTAGGCAATGGTTCCTATTTCATTGAGGTCTTTAAACGATGGATCCTCAATATCAACATCTTTCTGTGCAACAGCCCCGATGATCCGGTTTCCTTTATAATAATCCTTGATCAAACGGATAGATTTATCACGGCCAACCGTGATAGGGATTACAACTCCGGGAAACAATACCGTATTGCGCAAGGGAAGAATCGGCAGCGTTTCAGGTACCTCCTCCGCATTCATCTGCTCTTCATCTTCGGTAGAGAGGAGCGGAATAAATTCAGTTTCATTTTCAATCAGTTCGGTCAAACCGAAACCATCATTCGTCATATCAGTAAAGATAAGTTATAGTATGTTCAATTTGTCAGGCTCAACAGGCCAGGAAAAGTGTTTTGACCGGAGTCAAATATCATGCCGGCAAATGTTTTTTGAAACTACTGAAATTTCAGGTGCATTTCTTTTGAGTCAGCGATACTGCATTCAATTTTTCATCAGCAAAAAAAATCCGGCAGCCTTTTCAGATTACCGGATAAACAAGGGTATACTTAAAAAGTTTACATTCTCCGGTAGTTATGTGTCAGATTGTAAACATCCTCGATAAGTTTTGCATCTATATCGGTAAACTCAAGTTCACGCCTGCCATACATTCCTTTTGCCACTTCAATGGCCTTTTTTGGCAGGAAAACTGAAAATCCGGCCACCCCTCCCCACTTAAAGGACGAGATAAAGTTTCTTTGAAAACCGGATCCGAAAATGTTTGAGCTGACCCCCACCACAGTTCCGGTATTGAACATAGTGTTGATTCCGCATTTTGAATGATCGCCCATAATCAGTCCGCAAAACTGCTGACCGGTTTCAATAAATGACTCGTCAGGGTAATTCCATAATTTCACCTGGTCATAAGTATTTTTCAGATTGGAGGTATTGGTATCTGCACCCAGGTTACACCATTCGGCGATTACAGAATGCCCGAGGAAACCATCATGGGCTTTGTTGGAATAGCCGAAAATCACGCTGTTATTGACTTCACCACCCACTTTCGACCAGGGGCCTATGGTTGTTGCCCCGTATATCTTGGCACCCATTTTAACCTGGGCATGTTCGCACAATGCCAGCGGGCCGCGCAGGTTGGACCCTTCCATGACAATGGCATCTTTACCTATATAAATAGGGCCCGCAGAAGCATTTAGGGTGGAAGCAAGTATTTCAGCCCCCGGCTCAATGAAAATATTTTCAGGATTTATAGCCAGACAGTGGGCAGGAATTTTCTGTGATTTTCTGCCTTTGGTAATCAACTCAAAATCAAAAGCCAATGCCAATCCATTTTTCGCAAATATATCCCAGGTATTGTTGATTTCCAGAAATTCAGCTTCTGTTTCAATCTCTTCGACAGCACCGCTTGGTTTTTCAAAATCCGACTCATTCAGGTACATGGCAATAACAGTATCCCCCTTCACCAGCGCCTGTCCGGCCTGCAACTGACCAATTTCTTCAACAAGCATATCATTCGGACAAACAGCACCATTGATGATGATATTTTCTTTCTCCTTCACGAGAGGAAACTTGGCAGAGAGATAGTTTTCGGTAAGGGTCGAAGTCTTACATTTCAAAAAGTATTCCCACTTTTCACGTATTGTAAGTATACCAAACCTGATATCGGCAACAGGCCTCATAAAGGTCAGCGGGAGCAGGTTGTCGCGCCTCGACTCGTCAAAAAGGACATAGTTCATAAAAGAAAGAAATTAAAGGTGCTTAAACTTATAATATCAACAAAAGTAACGAAAAAAGCCCTTTTAAAGAAAAGGGCCGTGGAAATCTTATTAACAACCGGATGCTGAAAACTTGCTTCAGGCCTTGTTCCTGTTGTCGAAATGTTTCTGGTATTTCGTTTTGAACTTGTCAACACGTCCGGCGGTGTCGATAAGCTTAATCTTACCGGTATAAAAAGGATGAGATGTATTCGAAATCTCAAGCTTTACCAGCGGGTACTCTTTACCATCTTCCCAAACAATGGTATCTTTGGTAGCTACTGTTGATTTAGTGACAAATGTATAGTCGTTCGACATATCTTTGAAAACCACCAACCTGTAATCCTTGGGATGAATGTCTTTTTTCATGAGTTCAGTTATTGTTAAAAAATCCCGGTTCAATCAATGTTTTTACTTTTAAACGATTGCAGCATTGCTGCAATGCTTAACCCTTTAATTTTTGGGACTGCAAAAGTAAAAACTATTTTACTAATAGCCAAAAAAATCTGAAACTTATTTTAACTTTTATCTACATACAATCTTTCAGTTTTTCAAGAAATATTCCCATCTCGTCCGTATTGCAGAAAAAACTCCGGCACCTTCCCGTCTGAGTTGATTTCAGGACTCCACCTGCCGTTCCGGCAACCGGATTATCGGTTTCCGGCCCCTGATGACTGTATTCATAAACCAAAACACCGATTCTGCCTGAATATTCCCGGTTTGCAGTTAGGAGCAGATGTCCGCTGTCAAGGTGCGGCACCCTGCCCAACAACATCGAAGCCTTATGATATTCATAATGATTCAGGTAAACCGAATAATTGATCTGCCAGTTGTATGCTGAGATTGCTTCTGTCAATGACCGGAAATCATAATCCTGTGGCACCTTCAACATCTTGACATTGCGCGCAGAGCGTCCGAAATAAATGCAAATATCTTCGGCAAGAATGCACAACTCCTCATCTGACTCATTTCCTGTGATAATCGCCGTTTGATTATAATTGAACCTGAGCAACGGATACCGCACGAGGTATGATTCTGAAACCGGCCCATTCTTTTCGCCAATAACAATCATCCCGCTGAAACCAGGAAATGAGTCCTCAACATAAATTATTCTTTCGGTAAAACCGGCAATATAATTGCCCAGCAAACCGAAAACAGCTTCATACATTTTTCTGTCGCTGAAACTGGTCTTTAATAAGCATCTGTATCCGTGAAAGGCAGCCAGTATAATTTCTCCCACTCCCTCAAGCGGGGACAGTGGCTTTATCCAGAAAGCAACCGGCAAAGATTTGTTCACAGGCTTCATCGCCGGCAGCACCTGACCCGTCACAAGCATACTTTCCGCCAGCCACCTCAGGGCATACCTGATATGCTCATCAACAAACCACCGGTCAGCACGAATGCCTGACAGAAATTGCTCACGAAAATCATCATGCCGGGCCGTCCCCTGGGCTGCATGGAAAGGCCGGATGTTTTCCCCCGACAGGAAAAACAACTCTTCTGCAAATTTATACAGTCCTGCCTGTATCGGTTTTTGATCCATGAACGTTATTGAAGTGTATATTTGCAGCAAAATTAAGATTTCTCAGCTGAAATGCCTTACAATCCAATTGCATTCAATGAAACCCATTTTGTCCCTTAGCCTGATTTTACTGTTTACTTTCAACGGATTAAGCCTCAAAGCCCTTCAACCGCTGCAGGAAACTTCCGGCAACAGGCTGAGGGCGCTGATCGACAGTGCCCGCAAAGAAAAATCAGACTCACTGCGACTGGAAATCAATAATGTTTTCTTTGCTGAGCTGACTGCCGCGCTTAAAGAAAAGCCTGCTTCGGACAAGATATTCGATTCGCTGAATACCGGTATAATCACTTCACCGGATGCAAAAATCACTTTTTTCAACTGGAACCTGCAGCAAAACAACGGAATTAACATTTACTTCCTGATAATCAAAAACAACATTACAAACCAGGTTATACCCATGAAGCCCTTGCCTGCTTTGCAGGAAATATCGGAAGAAACCATTTTCCGGGACGGAAACTGGCCGGGCGGACTGTATTACCGCATCATATACAGGACCGACCTAACCGGTTCCTTTTACACCCTGCTTGGCTGGGATGGTTTCAACCGGACCACCAGCAGAAAGACAATTGATGCACTTAGTTTTGATCAGGATGGATTTCCTGTTTTCGGGGCATCCATATTCAGGACAAAAGACGGATTAAAAAACAGGGTGGTTTCGGAATACGCTTCACAGGCATCATTCACACAAAGCTATGACCGCCAGAAAGTCACCCTCTCCAATGTGAGGAAATCACAGAGAAAGGTAACCGATGAAATAATTGTCCTCGACCGTCTGGTGCCAATGGATGAATCACTTACAGGACAGCGATGGGCCTATGTACCGGCCGGAAATGTTTATGACGGCTATATAGTTTTCAATAAGCTCTGGAGCTTTGTGGAAGATATTGCTCCACGCAACCCGGCGCCATCCGGCAAGGAAAAAAAATCACGCAAACCGGTCAGCTATGATCTGTTTCCGCCTCAGTGAAGCTTATTAAAGTTATCCCTTCCTTGTTCTTAACAAATAGATAATAACAGGTTAATTGACCTGAATTCTAAACTCATTCCCGGAATTACCCGGGCTGGCACTCATTTATTTCGTCCGGCCCGGCATTATATACATAAAACATTCATTTACAATTTGCAAAGTTCACATAATTTATTTAAATTTATACCGGCAATTTACTATTTCACAGCTGATTAACCAATTTTATAAAAGAATTTGCATAAGCTTGGCAACTGTATAAAACTTTATACCTTTGCTTCACTTTTCAGCCGGTATTTAAGTGCTTCAGACATAAAATAAGTTTACCAACTTAACTAACAACATCATGAAAAAACACAATTTTAACGCCGGTCCTTCCATACTGCCCCAGGTAGCTATCGAAAACACGGCCAAGGCTGTGCTGGACCTGAATGGCATTGGTATGTCAATCCTTGAAATCTCTCACCGGAGCAAGGATTTTCAGGCAGTGATTGACGAAGCAACAGCCCTTTTTAAAGAGTTGCTCAACATCCCTGAAGGTTATCAGGTTCTCTTCCTTGGCGGAGGGGCCAGCCTGCAGTTCTGTATGGTTCCCTTCAACCTGATGTCGAAAAAGGCAGCCTACCTCGAAACCGGAGTCTGGGCTAAGAAAGCAATCAAGGAAGCAAAGCTTTTTGGCGAAGTGAATGTTGTTGCTTCATCAGCTGACAAGAACTTTACCTACATTCCGAAAGGCTACACCGTTCCTGCCGATGCCGACTATTTCCACATTACCACCAACAACACTATATACGGAACTGAAATCCGCACTGATTTAGACTGCAACGTTCCCCTGATTGCCGATATGTCATCGGACATTCTCAGCCGTCCGGTTAATGTTTCGAAGTATGCCATGATCTATGGAGGTGCCCAGAAAAACCTTGGACCTGCAGGTGTTACTTTTGTGATTGTACGCGAAGATATCCTCGGCAAAGTTGAAAGAGCCATTCCGACCATGCTGGACTACCGTACCCATATCAAGGAAGGTTCCATGTTCAACACCCCTCCGTGTCTGCCCATCTTTACAGTGAAAGAAACGCTGAAATGGATCAAATCCATTGGCGGAGTGGCTGCCATCGAAAAAATGAACATAGAGAAAGCAAACATCCTTTACAATGCCATAGACAACAGCAAAATGTTCGTAGGAACCGCAGAGAAAGACTCAAGGTCACTGATGAACATCTGCTTCGTGATGAAAGAACAGTACAAGGACAGAGAAGATGCCTTTATGGAATTTGCCAAAAGCCGCGGTATGGTTGGCATTAAAGGCCACCGTTCAGTTGGCGGATTCAGGGCTTCAACCTACAACGCCCTGCCGAAGGAAAGCGTAGAAGCATTGGTAGCCTGTATGCATGACTTCGAAAAAGAAAATGCCTGATCACTGGCATTAATTAATTTAAAACCGGTTCATGTGACCGGTTTTTTTTTGCCGGAATCCTAAATGAGTAAAATATTTACTCATAATATGACTATAACCGGGAGGTTAAAATGCCTAAATTAGCCAGTGAAAATCATTGAATGGTCATGAAAACTGATCACAGGATAAAATATCTGCGCACATCCGACGACTTTCCACCCCTGAGTGATTGCAGGGCAGACGGCTTATTGGCCGCAGGGGGCGATCTGAGTCCCGGGAGGCTTGTAAAAGCATATAGCAGCGGTATTTTCCCGTGGTATGATGCTTCGACACCAATTCTGTGGTACTCCCCGGAGACCAGGTGCCTGCTTAAGCCCGGTTCGTTCAGAACCTCCTCAAGCCTGAAACAAAAACTAAAAAACGGACATTTCACCTTTTCATTTGATAAAGATTTCACCAGGGTGATTCAGTTTTGTGCTGAAGTAAGGAGAAAACAGGAGAGCGGAACATGGATTACGCCTGCAATGATTGCTGCATACACCGGACTGCATACGCTTGGGCTGGCCCATTCGGTTGAAGTTTGGCATGAAAACCGCCTTGCCGGCGGATTGTATGGGGTTTCGCTGGGCAAGGCATTTTTTGGTGAATCAATGTTTCACCTGGTGAATGATGCTTCCAAAGCTGCCCTTTATTATCTTTGCACAAAACTGGCGGAGAAAGGTTTTCTTTTTATTGATGCCCAGCTGCCGACTCCTCACCTGCTGAGTCTGGGGGCTTATACGGTTTCCCGCAATGATTACATCAGGTTGTTAATGATAGCGCTGGAGGCTGATACCAGCAGGGGATCGTGGAACCAATTCTGATTGAACATGAATGATGCAAGAAAAGAATTTATGGCTGAAGCCCTGCGCCTTGCAGAAGAAAATATTTCTTCGGGCAACGGAGGGCCTTTTGGCGCTGTTGTGGTAAAGGACGGAAAAATCATTGCCCGCGGAAGCAACCATGTTACTTCAAACAATGATCCGACAGCCCATGCCGAGGTGGTTGCAATCAGGGAAGCTTGTACTGTATTGGGCGATTTTCAGCTGAAAGGCTGCGAAATTTACTGTTCCTGCGAACCATGCCCGATGTGCCTCGGCGCCATTTATTGGGCACGCCCCGAAAGAATTTATTTCGCCGCTAGCCGGCAGGACGCCGCTGATGCAGGCTTTGACGATGACTTTATCTACAGGGAGATCAGCCTTAACCCCGGACAGCGCTCCATTCCTGCTGGACAATTATTGCGGGAAGAGGCTTTGCATGTGTTCAGACAATGGAAAGAATCCGACAGAAAAATTCCTTATTAATTCACTTTATATTTATTTACAATGGCTTTTGAAATTACAGGAAAACTGATTGAAAAATTTGAAACACAGAACGTTTCTGATAAATTTAAAAAAAGGGAATTTGTAATCGAGTACAGGGATAATCCTAGCTCTTCATTCTCAGAAATGCTGAAATTCCAGCTGACGCAGGATCGCTGCAGCCTGATTGACGCCTACAATATCGGACAGGATATCCGGTTGTGGTTCAACTTAAGGGGGCGAAAATGGGAAAAAGACGGCAATGTCAACTACTTCACCAATTTGGAAGCCTGGAAGATAGAAGGTGCAGGCGCCGCCCCTGAACAACAGGCTGCCTCCTCATTGCCGGATACAGGCATAGCCTCAACTGCCGCTGACGAACTTACGAATGATCTGCCCTTCTGATAAGGACCAGGATCGATTTTGGATATAAACCTGTCAGGTCTTACCAGCCTGACGGGTTATTCTTTTTATTATCCCGGCGGCCTGCCGGATCCCGGACAGAGATCAAAGCATGAAAAATTGACATACCCTTCCGTAAAGATGAACGGATACCGGTAAAGTAAACAGATGCTTTTTTATTTTGGAATTATCTCGAGGGTAAAACTGAAGGTACTGCCTTTCCCGGGCGTGCTCCGGGCCTGAATCTTTGATTTATGAATATTCATAAACTCCTGGCAGAGAATCAGCCCAAGGCCGGTACCGGTTTCGTTATTGGTGCCTGAGGTTTTCAGATTCCCATCTATCCTGAATAACCGTGACAGCTCATCTTCATTCATTCCGATTCCCGTATCTGTTACGCTCACGACGGCTTTCCCCCCGCTGCAATTACAGCTCACGGTAACAGATCCTCCGTTCTGCGTAAATTTAATGGCATTGCTCAGCAAATTTCTCAGCACCGTAAAAAGCATGTTTTTATCAGCCTTAACAATCACATCTTTAGTAAAATCAGTGTAGAGCGAAATCTGCTTGTTATCAGCCATGCTGCGGACAACATCAATAGAGGTTTCCACAATCTCGGAAAGATCAACTGGCTCAGGTTTAAAGTCAATGCGTCCGGATTGCGCCCTCGACCAGGTCAGCAGGTTATCGAGCAATGAATAAATATGCTGGCTTGACTGCCTGATAATACCCAGATAGGAACGTTTTTCGGCATCAGTAATATCATCAAACTCATTGTAAGCAAGATCCGCAAACCCAAGCAGCGAAGTAAAAGGGTTTTTGAGGTCGTGGGCAATAATAGATAAAAATCTGTCTTTCGTTTGAATCAATTGTTCAAGTTCCGCTTTCTGGGTTTCAATCAGCCTGTTTTTATCTTCCAGATTATCAACGGCTTTTGTTTTAAAATAATACCGTTTAAAAAAGAAAGCCAGCAATATCACAATAAATATTACAACACCTATCAGGGCAACCTTCGACTTTTTGTTCCGCTCCAGTTTCAATGCCTGCTCTAAGTTTTCGCGAAGCAGTCTTTCACTGTCAAGCTCCTTGCGCCCTACCTCAAATCTAGCCTGCGCCTGGCTCAGCAAATAGGATTGCTGTTCATCATAAATACTGTCTTTAAGTTTTGAGTACTGATCGAGAAAACTATAGGCAAGCACCGGCTGATTCAATCCCATGGATATCTTTGCCAGTTCGGCATAGGCCTCAAGTATTACATTCCTGATTTTAAGGCTCTTTGCCAGTTCCAACCCTGATTCGGCAAGTCTGTATGCGTCCGGCCTTCTTCCCGAAGTAAAATAAACCGACGCCAGAGACACCTTAATAACCGCTTCATATTGCTGATCGCCCATCTGAATTGCCAGGTCGAGGGCCTGCTTGAGATAATTCTCCGCCTGAATCAAATCATTCTTATTCAGGTTTAATTTGCCAAGGCTGGTGTAAATTACAATCAGAGATGCATTGTTGGCTTTTCTCACGCCACCCTGGGCTTCGTCAAACTTTTGCCTTTCCTTTCCCTGATCAATGCTTTTATCGCTGAGAATTCCAAGATTCAGATAAGAAGCTTCAAGCCCCTGCTTACTGGAAAGTTCATTAAATATGTGCAAGGCCCTTTCGTAATAAGAATATGCCAGATCAGGATTTCTGGTTTCATTATAAACAAACCCCAGGTTTATGCAGGTATTGGCCACTTCGTTGTAAAGCCGGCTCCTGTCAAAGTATTCCAGTGCGATAAGACTATGATGGATTGCCTTGTCGAAGCTCCGGATCATACTGAATATCATACCGAGGTTATAATGCGCATTCGCCCACGAAACCGAATCACCCGTAACTACCCTTAATTCCAGCTCCCGGTTCAGGTATTCAATGGCCACCGGGTAATCCCCTTCCGATAAGGCGAGCCTTGAAAGTTGCTTTATGATTGCCGCCTGCTGAACAGGACCTTCCGCCTTTTCAAGCACAATACGCAGGCTGTCAGATTCCTGCCCCGCCATTGCGAATCCGGTCAGAGAAAATGAGGTCAGCAATCCTGCCAGCAGGAGTAACCCCATCATCTTTTTTATTCCGGTATTTATGTCAGGTCGCAAGGCGCTGTTATTATATGTTAATATTTCTCAAACGGATGATCAAAACAAAAGTCAGGGAGATAACTACCTGAACTACCTGCTTCCTGAATCCATCCCTTAAATAACCCGAGTGCTTCCATCTCTTCGGCAACCAGCTTATATTCCAGTTCGGTAAGGGCTCTGCCAAGTAAAGGATGGCCGGCAACTGCAGGCATTGGAAAATACTGTGACATTAATGATATATGAATTCCGGGAGAAAGTTCTTCAGCGATAAACCGGAGCACATTCATGCTGTTCTCAATATTACCGGGAAGCACCAGATGCCTGATAATCAACCCGCTTAAAGCCTGACCCGCATCATCGGTAATCAGCGCTGTTCCCTTTTGCCTGAACATCTCCTTCAGCGCCTTCCGGGCAACCGAAACATAATTTCCGGTATCTGAATATTCATGTGCCAGGCGTGAATCCATATATTTCAGATCAGGCAGATACACATCAACAATTCCTTCAAGCATTTTGAGAGTTTCAACCCTGTCATATCCATTGCTGTTGTATACAATTACCGGTTTTCTGCCTGAATCATTCAATGCGTTGATGATGGCAAGCATCTGTGGAACCATATGGGAAGGAGAAACAAATCCTACTGCTCTGCAACCTTCATCCAGCAACTTTGATATAGCATGAACGATGCTGTCAATACGCTGATATTCAATCTGTATCGCTTCATTACGGCTACTGATCTGCCAGTTCTGGCAATAAATACACTGAAGGTTGCATCTTCCAAAGAAAACATTACAAATACCCTGTTCGCCTCCGATCACCGGCTCTTCACCTCTGTGAAGGCATATTGAACTGACTCCGGGAAAAGCATCCGATTTACAGTATCCGCCGGGCCCTGCCGTTCGGTCAGCATGACATTCGCGGGGACAACAGACACAATCTGCCAATTCTGCAGGAAAGCTGTAAGGAAAATAGGCGTCAGTTAGTTTCATGCATTATGACCTTTTCATTTCGACAAGCCGGTTGTCCGGTTAACCCCTGCCTGATCACGATTATTTATTGATATTTGAATCAAAAGTAACTTACATAGCAGCGCTTTTCGATACAAAAAGCCTGTTTATGTAGTAATTCCTGTTGTCTTAATAAAAACATGTTTTCCCCAAATGCCTTACATTCAAATATTTAAAAAATCATTGCATTAGTAAAAAAAATTCCCGCAAAAAGAAATTTTTATTCATCCGGCAATAACCAATGAGCAAAAATGACGGATACAGATCCGTTAAATGCTATCTTTTAGGGGTTTGGGGTAGCATAGGATCCGGTGTTTGATGTAAAATTATTTTACAGTTAAAAACTGTGCAAGAATTTACGTAACCACCTGAATTACAGACAAAAATAGCATATTTTTCACATAAATCAAGCAAAATCGTACACTTTTTTCACTTTTATAATCCTTATCCGGACCAACCTGCTTAACCTGATATACCCAAGGATTCATATTCATATTGAAAACCAGATTTTTAATAGGGTAATAGAACCAGACCAACCGGGGTGCCGGGAATATGTCAGGGTCGCAAATCTGACACTAAGAATACAGATCAATCTATTAAAGATTGGCAACCTGTTCTCTTCTTTATCCAATAATGCACGATGGCTTACAACAGTGGATTAAAAATTGACGTTTAATGCAGGCATTTTTTTTCAGACCTTTGCCCGGATCCGGCCAACCGGCCCTGGTCTTAAAGAACCAAACTAAATGTTTTGAGCAGGATTGATTCCAAAAACAGCTGACAATGAAAAAGCCTTTAATTGTATTTCTGTTGCTTATTTTACTTTTAAACTTCAATTTTCCGGGACATTCACAAACTATACTGATACAGGGCACACAATCGGGGTTATTGGAAGCTGACACCGTGCTGATAGCTGGAAATGTAACAGTACCAACCGGCGAACAGTTGAAATTTAAAGCCGGGACAATGGTTCTGGCAACAGGGCATTTCAGACTGGATGTTAATGGCAGCATATCAGCCATTGGCGAGCCCGGAAGTCCGGTTATTTTCTCGGTGGCTGATACGGCAGGCTTCTCAAATCATGAAAACGGAAGGGGAGGTTGGGATGGTTTTCATTTTAACGGAAACGACCCTCTGGCGGATTCATCAGTTTTTCTTTTCTGCCGGTTTGAGTATGGGAAGGCAACCGGAGATTCACTTGAAAAAATGGGCGGCATTTTCAATATCAGAGATTTCGGAAAAATCTCTGTTTCCAATTGCACATTTACAAATAATTATGCATATCACTGGGGCGGCGCCATTTTTGCCGAATCTGGAGATATCAGTATCAGCCACAGCATTTTTCAGGGCAATGTCTGCGGGCAGGCTGCTCCGCCCTACGGATACGGAGGCGCCGTTTGTTTCAGACATTCCCGGCCGGACATCAGCTATTGCGAATTTACAGGCAATATTTCAACCGGGATAGGCGGAGCTATCTCTCTCGAATACACTGACGCAATGGTTACTAAGAACAGATTCTTTGAAAATTTCAGTGGACTTGGCGGAGCAATGGGCTACCTGAGGTCAGCGCCTGACAGGATGGTGGAAGGAAACCTGTTTGTGAACAACTCCTGTCTGTTTTTCGGCGGCGCCATTGCCTTTATCAAAGCATCCCCGCTGGTGCTGCATAACACCATCACTGACAACCAATCTTCTTCATACGGCGGAGCGGTGTATTGTAACGACAGCGCTGCACCGGTGATTATAAACACAATAATCTGCGGCAACCATGCCGGTGAAGGTGCACAGTTATACATCTGGGATATTCTCTCGGCGCCCGAATTCTATCATTGTAATGTTCAAGGCGGTAAAGAGGCCTTCGGAGGGACCGGCGGTATCGGTTACCACTCCGCATATATTAATAACATCGACTCATTACCCGGCTTTCTGAATAACGGTCCTCACCCCTACTCACTGCAAAGCAACTCTCCCTGCATTAACAAGGGGATGTTTGATCCCGGATGGATAAACTATCCTGATAAAGACTTGTCGGAAAACCCGAGAATAAGCGGGATACTGCCGGACATGGGAGCCTACGAGTACCAGATTGATCTCGGTTCGGATCTTCACATTGTTTCTGCAGACATTAATGTCAGGCCCAATCCGTTCAGTGATCTTTTATGCATAGACCTCGGCAGAACTTACCCTGTTCCGGTATCCTTAAGCATCTTTGACGGAAGGGGCATCCTCGTTCATGAAGCGGTGATTTATCCGGGCGCACAGTCATACAGATGGAACTGCAACATAAACAGCACAACAGGCAATGAAAGAGGTATATTTATTCTCACGCTCTCATTGCCGGATTCCCGGGTTACCAAAGTAGTCATACGAAATTAAGAAAATAAATGTCCGGGGCCGTTCCGAAGAGTGTATCAGATTGATTAACTGATCATTCTGTTCATGATATTATATGGACCCTGAGTGTTACGGATCACCTCCGGACCGCATAGATTCCATCAGAAAGAAGGACAACCATTTACAAAATAGCCAATCCGGTATATCACCATTTTAAGATTAATGGTATTCCGGGGATGGAATCAATGTTCCGGAAAGTGTATCCCCGGGCAAAGGAAGAAAGGAGAAACATCTCTGACAGTCAATATTTTAAAATTTATTACGATCTATTATTACATTTAAAAAGCGAAGCATTTTAAAATGAATTCGGCAATGATAATATCATATATAGCTGATATACAATAATATAAATAAATGGGATCACATTAGCTTATTATCAGATAAATCTTAGTAATTTTTTTTAATAATTTTGTTGCTTAAACGAAAATCAATAATTTTACAAAGTTGTAAACCATAAAATTCCTATGATATGGCAGGGATAAAGTATCTTTTTAAAAGTTCCTTTAACGAAGAACCTCTTAAGAACAATCAATTGCGTAAGCTAAATCTGAAGCAGTTTATTGTCAGAGAATTATATCAGCATGCAAACCTTTCCATACACAATCTTTCACGCACCATAAAGATGAGCACCCCAACCATTACACGGGCGCTTGAAGAACTGATTTCAGAAGGGCTGGTTACCGAGATAGGCATTGGCGAATCCACAGGAGGAAGACGCCCGAGCATATATGGCCTGAATCCTTTGTCACGTTTTGTAATCGGAATTGACATTGAACGATATTTTATCCGGATCGGGCTCTTCAATTTTGCCAATCAGCCGGTTTCCGAGATTCACGAACTCAACACAGGGCTTGAAACCCAATCCGACATCATCGGGTTTATAACTGAGAAGATTTCAGAATTAATTGAAGCATACGGGATTGATGAAAACAATATCCTGGGCATCGGGATTTCATTACCCGGCCTGATTGATATGCGTACCGGGCTTTCATACACGTATCTGAATACAGGGAAACCTGTTGCCAAAATCCTTAGTGAACGAACATCCCTGCCGGTTTTTATAGAGCAGGATACCAGGGCCATGGCATGGGGCGAGCAATCATTCGGCCTGGCGCGTGACCTGAAGAATGTTCTTTGCCTAAACATCGGTTCGGGGATCGGGTTAAGCATGATCCTTGACGGCAAAATTTACATGGGTCATTCAGGCTATTCAGGCGAATTTGGCCATATTCAGATCGAACCAAACGGGCAGCTCTGTCATTGCGGAAAAATAGGCTGCATCGAAACCGTTGCTTCCGGAAAAGTGATGCTTGCCAAGGCCAAGAAAGACATTGCAGAAGGCGCCATCACCCAGATCAGCAGCATGATCGGAGGCGACCTGTCAAAACTTAACATCCGGACTATCCTGAATGCTGCCCGTGAAGGGGATCAGTATGCCATTGACCTTCTTGCAAAGATCGGAGAAGCCCTGGGCAAAGGATTGGCCACGCTGATACATCTGTTTAATCCGGAATTGATCATTATCGGTGGTGAAATATCAAAAGCTGCCGATTATCTTATCGCACCTATTGAAAGTAACCTGAATATCTATTCAATTGCCAGGATACGCCGCGATGCAGTTATAGTGGCTTCGGAGCTGAGCGACAACGCAAGACTGATGGGCACTGTGGCATTGGTTATGAATAAAATATTCGCCTGAAAATTTAATATTACCTTTTCATTTTAAAGCCTCCGACTAATATTAACCCAAATAACTCTACTTATGCTTCTGCAATCTGTTGACTGGATAATTATTGCAGTATTTTTCATTATTCTACTGACAATCGGATACCTGGCCTCAAAAAATGCAAGCCGCAGCGCCGCCGATTTTTTTGTTTCCGGCAGAAGCATGCCCTGGTGGTTGCTGGGTGTTTCCATGGTAGCTACAACATTTTCATGCGATACCCCTAACCTTGTTACCGACATGGTCAGACAAAACGGGGTCGCAGCCAATTGGATGTGGTGGGCATTTCTGCTTACCGGAATGCTAACCGTATTTATTTATGCTAAATTGTGGAACAGGTCAAAAGTTCTGACAGATCTCGAATTCTATGAAATCAGGTACAGTGGAAAAACGGCAGCTTTTTTGCGTGGATTCCGGGCTATTTACCTGGGTTTCTTTTTTAATGTGATGGTCATCGCCAGTGTTTCGCTGGCATTTATCAAAATTGCAGCGGTGATGCTTGGTTTATCCCCTGCAATCGCCCTGATCATCGCAGCAATTGTGGTCGTATTCTACAGTGGCCTGGGTGGTTTGAAATCAATCCTTTACACCGACCTTTTCCAGTTTTCCATTGCAATGATAGGAGCATTCGGCGCCGCCTGGTATGTTACCACTTCTCCGGATATCGGCGGTTTACAAGCCCTGTTAAGTCACCCGGATGTCAGTGGAAAACTCAGGCTCATTCCAGATATAAATCAAACAGATGTATTTCTGAGTATTCTGATCGTTCCATTGGCTGTGCAGTGGTGGGCCGCCTGGTATCCCGGTGCAGAGCCCGGCGGAGGAGGATATGTGGCACAGCGGATGCTTTCGGCTAAATCAGAAAAACATGCCATGGGTGCAACCTTACTTTTTAACTTTTTCCATTATGCACTCAGGCCATGGCCATGGATCATCGTCGGACTCGCCTCTCTTATCATATTTCCCGATATTGCATCCCTGAGGACAGCTTTTCCAAACGTCCCTGCCCAGTTCATCCAACATGATTTTGCCTATCCGGCCATGCTTTCTCGCTACCTTCCGGTCGGCTTCCTGGGCCTGGTTGTAGCTTCATTGATTGCAGCATTTATGTCGACAGTGGCATCTCAGGTAAACTGGGGCTCCTCTTACCTGGTCAATGATTTTTATGCACGCTTTCTGAACAAATCAGCCACAGAAAAGCAAAAAGTCCTCGTAGGCAGGATTTCAACTGTTACCCTGATGTTTTTTTCCGTTCTGCTGGCACTGGTGCTGGAGAATGCCCTGCAGGCTTTCCAGTATATGCTGATGATCGGGGCCGGTACGGGATTGATTTACATTCTCCGGTGGTTCTGGTGGAGAATCAATGCTTTCACGGAACTTTCCGCTATGATAGCCGCCGGTGTCTTTTCGCTTGCCTTCATACTTACTGAAAATCTGTTCCTGATCCACACCGGTGATGGAATGGTTGAACTCTGGGGAATCACCCTCTCTTTCACCGTCTGGAA
Source organism: Lentimicrobium saccharophilum (assembly GCF_001192835.1). Classification (NCBI taxonomy): domain Bacteria; kingdom Pseudomonadati; phylum Bacteroidota; class Bacteroidia; order Bacteroidales; family Lentimicrobiaceae; genus Lentimicrobium; species Lentimicrobium saccharophilum. The sequence goes on along the minus strand of NZ_DF968183.1, from coordinate 264,870 downwards.
TATTGTAAAATTTATTGGCGTTGTGGCGGCCACCTCTCTGGTTTGGATTATTGTTACCTATCTTACGCCACCTTCCTCTGATGAAACCTTACAGAAATTCTATACTAAAATCAGGCCCGGCGGACCCGGATGGAAAGCAGTCAGAATTAAAGCCCTCAGTCAGGGAGTTGATCTGCAAAAAGAAGATGACCTCAGATGGGATGTACCAACGGGAATTCTCTGCATGTTGCTCGGCTGCGTTGCCGTGTACAGCATTTTATTCTCCACCGGATTCTTCCTTTACGGAAAAACGTTTCCGGCGATTGCTTTCCTGTCTTCAGGGGTAATTGCATCCTACCTGCTCTCCAGAACATGGAAAAAACTTAAAACAAGATGATTTAATGATAAAACCATGAAACCAACACTCGTCATACTTGCCGCCGGAATAGGAAGCCGTTACGGTGGTCTGAAACAAATTGATCCCATAGGCCCTTCGGGTGAAACCATACTTGATTATTCGGTATTTGATGCAATCAGGGCAGGTTTCGGAAAAGTTGTTTTCATTATCCGGAAAGATATTGAACATGATTTTAAAGAGGTATTTGTCAGCCGGTTGAGCAAACACATTAAAATTGAATGGGTTTTCCAGGAACTTGACAAACTGCCTGCGGGTTATAGTGTTCCGCAGGGAAGGATTAAACCCTGGGGAACAGGACACGCATTGATTATGGTAGCCGATGCCGTAAAAGAGCCATTCGCCGTAATCAATGCCGATGATTTCTACGGCAGGCAGGCGTTTGAAACCATTGCCACCTTCTTTAATGAACAGGAAATACAAAAGAAGAAAGATTATGCAATGGTAGCCTATGAATTAAACAATACCCTCTCCGACTTCGGGACCGTGTCCAGGGGAATTTGTGTCACCGACAACCAGGGATGGCTTAATAGTGTAACAGAACTTACCAGAATAGCAAAAACAACAGGTGGCATTGCTGATATTCAGCCCGGTGGAGAAACAACATTGCTCCGGGAAAATGATCCGGTTTCGATGAATTTCTGGGGTTTTACCCCATCCTTGTTCGATCATCTGAAAAAAGAGTTTACCCTGTTTCTTGACTCTGACAAAGACCATCTTAAATCTGAATTTTATATCCCTTCGGTGGTTGACACCCTTATAAAATCGGGACAGGAGAAGGTTAAAGTACTCAGAAACCCCGGGCAATGGTTTGGCATCACCTATCAGGAAGACAAACCCCTGGTTGTAGAAAAAGTCAGAAATCTGGTAAGAAACGGCCACTACCCTGAAAAACTCTGGGAATAAAACTACGGAATCACCTGATCAAACTTTGCCGCAAACAATCATCCTCTCCTCCTGGATATCGGGTTCATATTTAATCAGCAACATTTGAATGAAAACGGATGTAAAAAACATTCTTGGTTCCTTTCTTGAACCGGATGCAGAAACGGATGCACTGCAGCTGAGTATCGGACATATCAACAAGACCTACAAAATTCTGGTTGATGGATGTCCGGCCTTTATACTTCAACAGATAAACCATAAAGTGTTCAGTGATATTGACGCCCTGATGCAAAACACCAGGCTGGTATTGTCAACGCTTTCGGCATATGTTGCACAGAAACCGGGACAGCTTCAGGTTCAGCGCCTGGTACCAACCCTTGATGGAAACTGGGTTCACAGGGACAATGACGGCGGTTACTGGCGGATGTTTACCTATATCAACGGGGCAAAAACCATAGAGTCTGTCCGTAAATACAGCCATGCTTATGAAGGCGGCAAGGCTTACGGGATGTTTCTTGAAGGGGTTTCCAAACTGACTCCCGATCAATTGACAACTGTAATTCCTGATTTTCATTCACTTGAAGCAAGATATAAGACATTTGAGCATGCGCTTGAATTAAATCCGGGCAACAGAAAGTCTGAAGCTTTCGCAGAGATTGCTTTTGCAAAAGATACGATTGACAGGATGATGCTCATTCCGGAAATGATCAGTTCGGGCGAATTGCCCTTAAGGATTGTTCACAACGACACAAAGTTCAACAACCTGATTTTTTCATCCGATGGCAGAGCAATCGCTGTAACAGACCTTGATACGGTTATGCCGGGTACTTCATTGTTCGACTTTGGCGATGCTATAAGAACTGCTGCAAACAGAGGTCGCGAAGATGAATCGGATATCCATAAAATCAGCTTTGATATATCTGTGTTTGAATCTTTTGCTGCAGGGTATATCGAATGCGCCGAGACTTTGCTAACCAGGGAAGAGATCAGACTTTTTCCTGTTGCGGCCCAATATATGACTTTCATTATGGGCATCCGTTTTCTCACCGACTTCATTAACGGAGACCTATACTACCCTACCAGATATCCAGGCCATAATCTTACCCGCTGCAGGGCTCAGTTTACCCTGTTCAGCAGAATGAACGAGCAGATGCAGGCCATGAACAAGATCATTGCAAGGGTAACCGCCCGCCTGAATGCAGTTAAATCGTAAATTATCCTCATATGAAAAAGCATTTCAAAACCCTCACCTTAATCTTTCTGATTTTGACTGTTTTATGTGGTCATGCAGAAACAAAAAAAGGCACACCCCCCCACAGTATCATTCCCACCCCTGTAAGTTTTCAGGGCAGAAAGGGCACATTCAGTATTAAACCAGGAACCGTTATTATAATCAACTCATCTTCAAAAGAGCTTTCGAAACTGGCTGCTACTCTTAACGAAGCGCTGAACCATTATGGAATTTCCCAACTTCCCGTCACAACAATGCAGCAGGACAGACTACCGGCCAACAGTATTCTGCTTAGTATTGACAACTACAATGAAATCAGTAACAAGGAGGGATACATCCTTGAAGTATCGAAAAAAAGCATCACGCTGAAAGCAACCACCGGTAAAGGAATTTTCTATGGCTTACAAAGTCTTTTTCAGCTCATGCCATTACAAGGTAACAGCAAGCGCGGACCATCTCCGGTAAAAATTCCTGCATGTAAGATTGTTGATTACCCCCGCTTCCCATACAGAGGTATGCACCTTGATGTCGGAAGGCATATGTTTCCGGTGGAATTTATTAAAAAATACATTGATCTGATGTCAATGTACAAGATCAACAATTTTCACTGGCACCTCACCGAGGACCAGGGGTGGCGGCTTGAAATCAGGAAATACCCCCTGCTTACAGAAACCGGGGCTTTCCGGAGAAGTTCTCCCATCGGAAGAAATGCCGGAGATGACAATATCTTTTATGGTGGATTTTACACTCAGGAAGAAGCCAGAGAGATCGTTGAATATGCCGCCGGAAAATATGTAAATGTTATTCCCGAAATAGAGATGCCCGGACATGCGCTTGCAGCGCTTGCCTCATATCCGCATCTGGGTTGTACAGGCGGACCCTATGAGGTCTGGACAATGTGGGGCGTTCACGATGACATTTTTTGTGCAGGAAATGAAGAGGTTTTTCAATTTCTGGAAGATGTCCTTACGGAAGTCATGGATATTTTTCCATCAAAATATATCCACATAGGGGGTGACGAAGCCCCCAAAACCAGATGGGATGTTTGTGAAAAGTGCCAGCAACGGATAAAAAATGAGAAACTTAAAGATTCTCATGAACTTCAGAGTTATTTCATTACCCGGATCGAAAAGTTTCTGAATAAACATGGCCGACAGATTATCGGCTGGGATGAAATTCTGGAAGGAGGGCTTGCCCCGGGAGCCACAGTTATGTCGTGGAGAGGTACCGAAGGCGGGATTGCAGCAGCCAAAATGGGACATGATGTTATAATGACCCCCGGGAGTCATTGCTATCTGGATCATTATCAGGCCAATCCGGCCGGCGAACCTTTTGCAATCGGAGGATTTACCACGTTAAAAAAAACATACAGTTTTGAACCCGTACCTGATGCGTTGAATGAAAAAGAAAGCAGGCACATCCTGGGAGCACAGGGGAATGTATGGACTGAATACATAAAAACTTCAGAGCACGTTGAATATATGGCCTATCCAAGGGCCATTGCATTGGCCGAAGTCAACTGGTCGCCTCGTGAATCGAAAAACTGGGAAAACTTTATAGAACGGCTGGTGGTAAATATGAAACGCCTCGATCTGAAGAATGTAAATTATAGCAAAAGTGCGTTTGGGGTGGATGTGGGAATGCAATACGATGAAAATTCAGAGAAATTGAAAGCCGTATTGAAATCAGACTTACCTGGTGCTGAGATTTTATATACAATCACGGATAAAAACGGCACCAGCAGCGAGCGGAGCTACAAGGCTCCTTTTGAAATCAACGCTGTTTCAATCATCAAAGCATGGCTCAGCGACAGAAGAGGATTGCCATTGAAAATTTCCGAACGTAAAGTATGGCATAACGATGCTTTTGGCATCAAACCACTGCTGAATACTTTATACGACCATCGCTATCAGGCAAATGGAAATATCAGCCTCACCGACGGACTAAGAGGGGATGCCAATTCCCTGATCAACGACTGGCTTGGATTCCTTGGGGAGGATGCAGACCTGGTTATTGACCTTGGAAGTGTAAAAGATATTCAAAATGTGAGTATCGGGCTCCTGCACAATCCGGATAACTGGATTTTTATGCCGGCTGCCGTTGAAATAAAAATTTCGGAAGATGGAGTCAATTATACCGATGCCGGAGGTAATAAACCCGACATCATCACCCCATACGAACCGCTCGGAATTCTTTATTCTGTGATAAATATCCGGAAAAAAGCCAGGTACATTCATTTTAAAGCCAAAAATATCGGAATCTGCCCGAAAGGACATTGGGGGGAAGGCAATAAAGCATGGCTTTTTGTTGATGAGGTAATGGTTAACTCCGGGTTGTGAAATATCAATAAGGGCTGTCTTATTGGCAGAAAATCAGTTTTATGGTTTCCCGCTTTTTTTCGTTTTTGAGTATCAGAAAAAACACCCCTGGGGAAAGTTGCGGAATCTGAATCCAGGTGTCAGTATCTGAAATTAAACGGCTGAAAACCTTTCTCCCGAGCGGGTCAACCAATTCGGCAATTTCCCAATTTTCCCCGGATTCGATACGCAGTACATTGCCTTGCAATGGGTTAGGATAAACCAGTGTGTAGTTCCCGGCTGCGGTATAAGTCGAAGTTAACAATGGCCGGGAATAGTGTTTCACAAAATTCCAGATTTCCGAACCGGCATTAATATCCCTGTTGGTAATACCAATTCCTGTGACGCCCACAGAACCCGGCCAGGTATGACCGCCGTTGATTATTTTCAATAAAACGACCTTTGAGTCATCGTTGCAGGGTGCCCAGGTGTATCGCTGAACCGTTGAACCTTCGGCGACAATATCGGGCAGGTTTTCTATGGTTGGCTGGGCAGGGCAGTCATTGAAACCATTCCACATATCCACAACCTGTTCTGCTGAAAGATTGCCGAATCCTCCATTGTAGGAAACCACAAAATCTGAAGTTCCGTGTATATGCATTACCGGAACACTCAGCCCCGGAGCACAGGAAGAGGCAGATCCATTGGTCATGGTGCCGGCAACGGGTGCAATTGCAGCTATCTTTTCCGGAACTTCACAGGCCAGCCGGTAGCTCATAAATCCACCATTTGAGAATCCGGTTGCATAAACCCTTGAATAATCAATGTTATAACTGTTATGCAGAGAATCAGTGAGCGCCATCAGAAATCCTACATCATTGGCGGTTGAACCACCTGAAAAACCGACATTCCAGGCATTCCCGACCCCATCAGGATACACTACAACAAACCCTGCAGTATCGGCTATCTGATTGAATCCGCTGAAAGTCATCATCGTTTGCCCTGTCTGTGTATATCCGTGCAATGCAAGGAGCAAAGGCATGGATTGGCCTTGCTGATAGCCGGAAGGAAAATAGACACTATAGGTGCGCGTATCTCCTTCAAAAATAAAACTGCCGCTTACCACTTGTCCGTATGAAACGGAAAAGATTAATGATATAAAGAGGGTAAGCATTTCTTTTTTCATAATAATAAATCTTGTATCGGCTTAACAAAATTATCTGAAATATGTTACTCAAGGCATTGAAAATAAAATTTTAACTTTAAAAATTTCCCTATGGAAGTTAATTCAAATAAGGACAGAAATGAATAGTTACAACCCTGCCAGGTTTTTTGTTTATCTGATAAAGGCTGTAGTTACAGCAGTGCTCATTTCTCCCGGCGCATTCGCACAAACGCTGCAGCCAGGTTTCCTGAAACCGGAATACATTGAAGCGCTGAAGATGGCGCATGCTGTTTCTGACACTCCTTTTGTGAATAAAAGAATGGTTCCTGAAGATTTTAAGCTTGCTTACCGCTCTCCGGTAACCGGGCTTGACAACCGTTGGGATTTGTGGTTAAGTAAAGATAAAGTTGCCGCCATCAGTATAAGGGGAACTACGCCCAATCAGACCAGCTGGCTGGAGAATTTCTATGCAGCCATGATTCCGGCCACGGGAACTATTTACCTCGACAACAATACCCCTGTTAAATATGTACTTTCCGATAACCCGCGGGCTGCCGTTCATGCAGGCTGGACTATGGCTTCAGCTTTTCTGATGCAAACCATACTTCCAAAAATTGATTCATGCTATAAAACCGGTGTCCGTGATTTTATAATTACCGGTCACAGTCAGGGCGGTGCGATTTCATTTCTTATAACTTCCTGGGTCAGGCATCTTCAGCATAAAGGAGAACTTCCGCTTGATATACGGTTCAAAACATATGCAAGTGCGGCTCCCAAACCCGGAAATCTTTACTACGCCTATGATTATGAAAACCTTACCCGGGATGGATATGCATTCAATGTTGTAAATTCAGCCGACTGGGTACCTGAAACGCCACTCGCCGTTCAAACCACCGACGACTTCAATACACTCAATCCATTCAGAGATGCATTAAAGACAATCAACAAGCAAAAGTTTCCGGCAAGGACAGCCATGAAACACGCTTACAGAAAGCTTAAAAAGCATCCCGCAAAGGCGGTAAAAAACTACAGGAAATATCTTGGAAATTTGGCAGGCAAAATGGCAGGAAATGTCTATCCGGAACTGAAGTTGCCTGAATTCTCCAATACCAGCAATTATGTCAGAACTGGCAATACCGTTGTGCTTTATGCTGATGAAAACTATTATCAGGTTTTCCCCGATTCGGGTGACAATATTTTCAAACATCACACCACTGCCGCTTACATTTACCTGCTTGAAAAACTCCGTGACTAATTGCGCTTCAGCAATACCAGGCATTCAACATGTATGGTTTGCGGGAAAAAATCAAACGGAATTATTCTATCAACAGAATAACCCGATTTACAAAGAATTGAAAGGTCCCGGCCCAAAGTCCCGGCACTGCATGACAGATATGCCATTCTGATTGGCTTCATAAAACCGGCAATCCATTCCGCAATGCCATCTTCCAGCCCGGTGCGCGGCGGATTTACGTATAAAAGCCGGGTAAATCCATCTTCAATAGCATTGAGCCATTTTTCCATCTGCGGGAGTCTTTGCCTGCAGGTTCCGGTGAGTGTTTCTGCCAGTGGCGCATTCATGGCTGCCATGCGCAGCGCTTCTGCCGAAATCTCTGTACCCAGCGTCTTTGCACCTGCTTGAGTCCATTTTTTAAGACCTGAACCGGTGCCGCAGTACATATCAATAACGGCGGAATTTGCATCCGGTTTCAAAAATGCCAAAGCAGTATCAAGGGCTTCGCCGGCCAGCACCGGGAGCAGTTGCTGAAATGCTGCCGGCCCGTACCATAGCCCGGATTCATCCTGTGATGCCTCCTTCCCCCAAATCAAATGCCAGCAGCCTTTGCCAAAAACCTTTTTTCCGCTTGATGGAAACAAATGCAGCCAAACCCCTTCGATGCCGATGGATGCAAGCCTTTCGGCAAACGCATTTGTCAGCCATCCGGTGCCGGGCAAATCACGGCTTTTGACTACAATGGCTATCTGTTTTGCAGTCTGAACATACCTTACCGCCTCTATTTCGGTATACCGGGGCAGTACGGAGTGAAAAAGCCGGATAGCTTCATTAACGTAGATTTTATGTACCGGACAGCGGGGAATGGGAATCAGTACATCCCGATTGAGGGTACCGGTCTCCCAGTTGGTCCCGTTCCATCTCATGACCAGATTCACTTTATCACGATATCCAAGCCTGCCCGTGGCTGGCGCCGACCTCACATCTTCTATAAGGTCGCTCCATGCTGAAAGTTTTTTCTGCAGAAAAGTTTTTTTCTGGATTAGGCTTTCCTGCATAGTCATCAGTCGGTGACCGCATCCCCTGCATTCCTTAACGCATCCTTCAGGCAAGTAATCAACGGGCATGGTTAATGATAAAAAAAACGGCGATGAAAGGCTATGGTTTAGGTATCCCAATTTTCAAACAACACAAAATTAGACTTTTTTCAAATTTCGTACTCCTTTAGTACTCCGACAATCTGTGTTTCTGTGAATCTTGCTTTTTTCATCTGACAGCTTAAATTTAATTATTCTTTCTTTCCAAAAGTCTAATTAAAACTGTCTGAATTTTGGGGGTACTTACAGTATTACTCTTTGATAAATTTTATCATTTTAAATCCATTGTTTCCGGTCAATTTCACAAAATATACCCCTATAGGCAGGTAACTAATGTCAATTTTTGTTGAGTTGCCTATTATTTCAAGGTTAATCAATTGCTGACCACCGGAGTTAATTATGCAAACCTCATTTTTTATCTGATTTGACGGGAATTTAATAGTGATTTCCCTGCCGGATGGGTTGGGGAATAATGAAAAATTGCTATCTGCCAATTCTTCTGCGTTACCGGTGATACAGCTATTTTCCACCTCCTGAGGGTTGTCGCATCCTGTATAATTTCCTGAAATATTGACTACTGCTCCCGGACTTGCCAGGTACTCACAGACACTCTTCACATTACAGGTTGATAACCAAGAATTATCTTCAATTATCAACCCTGTAATTGTAGCGGCAGCAATATTGTCCAATCCGGCCAGGCTGGTCAGCGAGCCATTACCACCGATGGTCAGATTACCTCCAATTGATGAAAGACTGTCAAGGCCGGTAAGGCTGTATAAATCATCGTTGTAAATGATTGATAATGTTCCGCCAACCGATTTGAGTGAATTCAGGCCCGATAGGTCATCCAAATATCCATTGCCGTCAATAATGAAATTGCCTGCTATTGACGTTAATTTTTCGAGTCCGGTAAAATTAGAAAGGTCATCACACCAATTTATATCAAGATCGCCTTCAATCGACATCAGGTTATTCAACCCTTCTAGATTAACCAGCGAATGAACACACGAGATAAATAGACTTCCATTTAAAGTAGTTATGCTTTCGAGTGGTGACAGGTCTGTCAGGATTACGTTGTTACTGAGGGTGATACCACCTCCAAGATGGTTCAGGTTTTCCAGGCCATGCAGACTGACGAGGTTAGGATGCCAGTTAATGTCAATGTCGCCACCTATGTAAGTTAAATTTCCCAATGCTTCCAGATCCGTGATAAGATTGGTGCAGCCAGTAACGAAATCACCCCCAATGGAGTCCAGGTTTTCGAGTCCTGTTAATGACGGCAGTGTATAATTGAATTGCAGCGAAAGATTACCTCCTACGAACGTGAGGTTCTGTAGTCCGGTGATGCTGACCAGATCATAATTCTCCTTTATCAGAAGGTTCCCGTTGATTCTTTGCATGGCCGTCAATCCATCCAGATTTGTGATGATTTCGCTTCCGTCTTCAATGATGTTAACATCTCCCAGAATAAGGCTGCAGCCGGGATAGTCCGATTGGAAATTATCGATCTGGGTTTGATTGGTAAATGTGATTCCTTCAGGAAAACAGCCTTGCGCAGTAACCGAATTTAATGCGGATAGGGCAAATAGAAAAGATAGAATTTTTTTCATAAAAGAAAGGGTTAAAAGGAAATGAGTTTTGCCGGGATTAACTAAGTTTATGTTTAAGCTTGCCATTATTCTGGTTCTTTTAAGCTGGTTATGCACTCTGTTTTGTTTAATTTTTAATAAATTTTTGTCTGCTCACCCCACTGTTTGATTTAATTTCTACTATGTATATACCTTTTTCAAGATGTGAAATATCAACTCTGTCTGAAGTTAATTCTATTGTGCTGGTAATTAGTCCTAACTGGTTATAAAAGATAACGCTGATTTCATTGTTTAAGCCAATTTCGTTAATGCTTATAAAATCTGATGCAGGATTAGGGTAAATGCTTACAAGCGGTTTATCACTCAATTCCGATACACCGACCAGGCATGCTGCTTCAATTTCTGCCTGGCTGTTGCATCCCGGGGCGTTATCATGAACACTTACATAACCGTTTGGGCTGGAAAGATATGCACACACACTTTCAACATCGCATGTGCTTAGTAATTGATTATCAATTATTACCAGATCCTGACCCACAGAATAAAGATTATTCAATCCATCCAGGGATAATAAGGAGTCATTGTTAATTAGGATTACGTTTGTTCCGACAACAGATATTGAACCCAGTCCCGAAAAGTCCTTTAAAGAGGCATTTCCTCGAAAATACAACTGCTCACCTACTGAATCTACATTTGCAAAACCAGAAAGATCTGTCAGATCAGAATTCGATTCAATCCACAGATTACCATCAACAGAAGATAAATAGCTGAACCCTCTTATACTTTTAAGATTACTGTTATACCAGAACCTCAGAAAACTGCCAACCCTGGTAAGAGAGTTGAATCCTTCAAAATTCTCCAGCTGGTGATTCTGTATTATATCCAGATCCTGCCCGACGAATTTCAGATTGTCCAACCCTTCAACACTTATCAGATTATTATTCAACGCGATGTCGAAGTATCCTGAAATTGAATCAAGGGCCCCTAAACCTTCAAGGCTTGATATGCTTGTTTCTGAAACCACCAGACTTCCGTTTATTGAGGTAATCAGGTTTAACCCATTCAGGTTTGTTATATCACTACCTGTAATTTTCACCTGGCCGTTTAGTGTAATGCAGTCAGGGTAGTAGGTGCTAAAACTATCAATCTGATATTGATGGTTCAAATGGTAATTGCCATAAGGCAGGCAGGGAATAACGACACCGCAGTTGATTGCTATTTCACCAGGGCAGTTGCATCCCGGTAAATTATTCATAATGTCAATAGTTCCGGTGGGATTGGTTATATAATCACAAATGCTTTGCGCATTGCAGTCTGCCAATGAACTGTTTTCCAGTATCAGAAGATTCGTTATTGAATTTGGATCTATATTGGATAATCCTTCGATATTGGTCAGCCTTGTATTTCCGGCAATCTGAATTTTGCCATTTATAGCAGTTAAACCCTCAAGCCCATCCAAAGACTGAAGAGAATCATTATATTCAATCCAAAGGTATCCATTAATGGATGTTAAGTTATCTAAGCCTATCAAATCTTTCAGCCTGGGATTGGCTGAAAGGTCAACATTTCCACCAATGGAAGTGAGGTTGTTAAGTCCGTTCAAGCTGATAAGTGAATCGCAATAAGCAATAAATAATTCGCCACCAATTGCCTCAAGTAAATTCAATCCTGATAAATTTTTGATATTTCCACCAGAAATAATAACATTGCCTTCAATTTCAGTACATCCGGGATAATTTGTCTGAAAATTGTCAATAGAATCCTGAGAAAAAAAACCTATGCCCTCAGGCAGGCATCCCTGCGAGAATCCAGAAGTAGAGAAAAGTAACAACAATGCGAATAAAGAAGTAAGTTTTTTCATAATATTTCATTTTAATTTGTGATTTTCTTCTGCATAGTGCATAAGGAGTGGCTATACTCACCCAACTATTTGCTTTAGTTTAGCAATTCCTCTCAAATTTAATCTATTATCAATCAACACTAACCGCGATCAACTATTATATTTTTACTCGTTTTTTACTGATTAAGACCGGATTGTACGATAAATACACGTAACTCAGGTCCAAATGTATGACTTATTCAAAATCAATGCAAATCGCGATAGGGATTGAAGCGGCATCCTTTTGCTCCTTCGGCAAAAGATACAGTGGAAAGCCCGGTCCCGCTTTCTTAGGCGGGAATCGCCCAAAAAACCTATCTAACCTTTACATCAAAGTAATTCGCATTAAAATCATCCAAACTAAACCTGAACTCCCGAAATATAATAATTTCTGATGCATCACACAGGTGTATTGCCTCTTCAACAAATGAACAGGTTTGCATATATTCACTGAAATAATTCCAGGGATGGGATATAGATTGATAGCATAGCTTATAGTGCTACTAAATAAATAAGTTTCAGTAATGTTACAGTAACAAAATAAAAAACTTCGATAAAACATTCTATTACAAATGATTATCGAAGTTTATCTGTGCCCGGAACAGGACTCGAACCTGCACGTACGTACGTACACTAGTCCCTGAAACTAGCGCGTCTACCAATTCCGCCATCCGGGCGTAATAATTCTCAAAAAAATGCAGTCTGCCGACTGCCACCGAACTTACTCGGATTTTTGTGCCCAGGACAAGACTCGAACTTGCACATCCTTAAGGACACCAGCCCCTCAAGCTGGCGTGTCTACCAATTTCACCACCTGGGCAATTGAGTGCGCAAAGGTAAAACAATTTTTTATTTTCACAACATCTGACAATTCTTTTTTTCTACTTCTGAACGTAATCCGGTTATATTTGCAGACTGTTTTAGCAAGCTATCTGGCAATGAATGATTTGGCGGAAAAATTACGAAATCTCTCACCTCATAAATCCGTTTATATTGCCATCGGCGGGGTCAGTCGTTCAGGCAAGACCTTTCTTTCAGAGATGCTTGGAAGCATATTGCCTGATTCTGTAATTATTCACCAGGACATCTATATTCCTGACAAAAAGGACATTCCTGTGATCAAAGATCATCTGGACTGGGAAAGACCGGAAGCCATCGACTGGCAGGCATTTAAAAATGCTATACAGGTTGCCGGGAAAAATTTCAGGTATGTGATCATTGAAGGCTTGCTGGTTTTCCGTAATGAAACCTTAAATCAGCTGTACGACAGGAACATCTTTATATCACTTTCAAAAGATGTTTTCTTGCAGCGGAAAAGAGCAGATCTGAGATGGGGAGCAGAGCCGGACTGGTATATTGAACACATCTGGGAAAGTTATCTTTCCTATGGTAGGCTTCCTTCAACAATTCAAAAGCCTGTAATTATTAACGGAGAAGAAGATTTTAACATGGATAAAATCCTCGGGCAGCTGAATTTGCCCGAATAAATATTTATCATTTAAGGAAATAAACCAAACGGCTGATTATACGAATCCGATATAATGGCAGGATTTAGTAACTTTGTCACCCTGAATCAGAAAGATTGTTTATATGAGTTTACTTCTGTTTATTGCCGGAATGGTATTATTGATTGTAGGCTCTAACTGGCTTGTTGATGGTGCCTCAAGTCTTGCCCGGCGGTTTAACATTTCTGACCTTGTAATCGGCCTTACCATTGTTGCATTCGGCACCTCATCTCCCGAACTGATCGTTAACCTTTTCGCTTCGTTCAACGGCAATACCGACATCGCCATCGGAAATGTTGTCGGAAGTAACATTTTCAATACACTGGCCATACTTGGACTTACTGCCATTGTAGCCCCCATTGCAGTAAAAAGCACCACCGTGTGGAAGGAAATCCCGTTCAGCATACTGGCTGTTTTAGTAATGGCTTTTATGGCAAATGACATGTTGATAGACGGGAAATTTAAAGATATAATTTCCAGAATTGATGGTTTTATTCTGCTGTGCTTCTTCTCTATTTTTATGGCTTATACCTTTGCCCTGGCAAAATCATCGGGACCGTTAAAAGAAGTAACTACTGTTGAAATGAGTCTTTTAAAAGCTATAATATTTATTATTACAGGATTGGCGGGGTTGTTTTTTGGCGGCAAATTCCTGGTTGAGGGTGCCGTGAGTATAGCCAGATTCCTTGGAATCAGCGAAGCTGTGATCGGGCTTACCGTTGTTGCTGCCGGCACATCCATGCCTGAACTTGCAACATCAGTTGTAGCTGCTATAAAAAAGAAAAGCGACATTGCGATCGGGAATGTTGTGGGCTCCAACATTTTCAATATTTTCTTTGTCCTCGGGATAAGCGCATCCATCAGGCCTATACCTCTTGCTACGGATAATTCCTCGAATTTCGATATGATTTTTCTGATTATCATGAGCATGTTGCTGCTTATTTTTGTTTTTCTCGGTAAAGAGAAAAAAATAAACAGACTCGAAGGAGCGATCTTCTTTCTTGCATTTGTCGCATACACATTGGTTCTGATTCTGGATACAGACAAATCATTTCCATTCAGATAAAAAGGAATAAAACAGCACTGAAAATTATCAGGCTGACGTCAGACCATTGATTTGGGCGTGTTTTTCATTATCTTTGTTGCTGTTGGTCATTCACTCATGAATTGATTGTCCATCAGAATTACAATAATCAAGATTTCTTTTATGTTTACACAAAACGATCTGAAACAATTCCAGGCCAAAGGAATTGACATCAAAACCATAGAACAACAGATAGAAAACTTCAAATCCGGTTTTCCGTTTGTAAAGCTGGTCAGGCCAGCCGTTCCGGGCGATGGAATTGTATGTTTCTCTGAAACTGAAGCCGACAAGCTATTGGTCTTTTATAATAAAAATGCCGGGGATTATGAGATCCTGAAATTTGTCCCTGCTTCGGGTGCTGCCAGCCGGATGTTCAAATCACTGTTTGAGTTTCGGGAAGAATGCCTTAAATCAAAGGGCAGTGAATTGTTAACACCTGTTGACAAAGGTTCAAACACTGCCGGGCAGTTTTTTGCAAACATTAAAAAATTCGCATTCTTCGACGACCTGAAAAAGGTAATGGCAGAGAATGGGTTAAATATCAAGGAGTGCCTGGATCAGAAAGATTATGTAACCATTATAGACTTCCTGCTTGAGGATAAAGGGCTGGGCTATGCCTCACTTCCCAAAGCCCTGCTGAAGTTTCACCGTTACGATAACGGATCAAGGCTGGCCCTGGAAGAACACCTGGTTGAAGGAGCTGATTACGGGCAAAACAAGGAGGGACGGGTGGCGATTCACTTTACAGTTTCTCCAGAGCATGCCGATCGGGTGATCGAAGAGATCAATAAAGTAAAGGAAAAATATGAAGAACTCTTCGAAGTAATCTATGAACTTACTTTTTCCATACAAAAGTCTTCCACGGACACCATTGCCGTTGATTCGAAGAACAAACCCTTCAGAAACGACGATGAAAGTATTGTATTCAGGCCCGGTGGGCACGGCGCACTTATCGAAAACCTGAATGACCGGGAGGGCGAAGTTATTTTCATTAAAAACATTGACAACATCGTCCCTGACCGGCTTAAAGAGCAGACTTACAGGTTTAAACGCGTGATAGGCGGGTATCTCTTTGAACTCCGGGATACAATTTTCAGTTATCTTGAAAAACTCGAAGACGGGAATATCAGTGACAATGAGTTGAAGAAAGTCATAGCGTTTGCTGCTGAAAAACTATGCATCAGCCCCGGCCCGGATTTCGGAGAGATGAGTAAAATAGAAAAAGTAGATTTTCTGTTCACGAAACTCAACCGCCCAATCCGGATATGCGGGATGGTGAAAAATGAGGGGGAACCCGGTGGCGGACCTTTCTGGGTAAAAAATTCCGAAGGTGAAGTTTCTCTTCAGATAGTGGAATCATCACAAATAGACCTATCAGATGCCAGTCAAAAGGAAATTTTCGGCAAATCCACTCATTTCAATCCCGTAGACCTGGTTTGCTACCTGCGCAATTACAAGGGCGAACAGTTTGACCTGCGTGAGTATGTAGATCCTGAAACAGGCTTTATTTCCATAAAATCAAAGGACGGCAGGGAACTAAAAGCGCAGGAACTTCCCGGATTATGGAATGGCGCTATGGCCGACTGGATCACCGTATTTGTTGAGGTTCCGCCGATTACCTTTAATCCGGTAAAAACGGTGAACGATCTTTTAAGAAAAGAGCACCAGCCAGCCTGAATCATGAAGCCGGAAATCAACCGCCAGATACTTGTTGAAGATCTGATCAGAGATTATCCGTTTGCAGGCAGATTCCTGTCAGATCGGGGCCTGCAATGCATTATCTGCGGAGAGCCGGTGTGGGGAACGCTTGAAGAACTGGCCCTTGACAAAAATTACACTGAACAACAAATCAGTGAGTTGATTTCAGCACTGAACCAGGCTGCAGCAGTTTCCTGATCCCTTTTCAGGGAGATAGGCGTTCCCTGATCCAATTGACATTTGCCTTACTGTATCTGAGCCTGTCGTGAAGCCGGTTGGCCCTCCCCTGCCAGAACTCAACAGACACGGGGTCCAATGCGTAACCGCCCCAGTATTCAGGTCGTCTCATTTCTTCCTGATTTGCTTTCATCCTGTTGAAAAGTCTGGCAAATTCCCTGTCAAGCTCTTCCCTGCCTGCAATTACGGTGCTTTGCCGCGATACCAGCGCCCCGATCCTGCTCTCATAAGGTCTTGACAAAAAATATTCATCTGAGTCCTTAGCCGGCAGCTGTGTCACATTCCCCTCGAACCGCACCTGGCGTTCCAATTCGCCCCAGAAAAACAACAGGGAAGCGCGCGGATTTTCACTCAGATGCCTGCCTTTATTGCTTGTATAATTCGTATAAAAAAGCAATCTGCCATTATCAAGCCCTTTCAGCAGCACTACCCGCGACGACGGATAACCTTCATGTGAAATGGTTGAAAGCACCATTGCAGTAGGTTCGCACACGCCCGATTTAACAGCATCATCGAGCCATTTACCAAATAAGGCCAAAGGATCCTCTCCCGCTTCATGTTCAGAAAGACGGTCCTTTATATAATCCTTGCGGATTGCGGAAATTTTCATTGCAGAATTTTAAGAAAACAACAAACTAGATATACAACTGTTCAATTCAGCGAAAGCCAGCCAAAATCTATACCTTTGTATCAAACTACTAACCGATGAAAGTTAAATTATCTTACCTTCTGACTCTCGGTGCATTGCTGTTAACCCTTTTCGCATCCGGTCAGGACTTTTCATCAAAAAAGCAATACCGGGCAGCGATCAGGGCAGAGCGTGCTGAAAAAGACATGGAATTCGCAACTGCCGATAAATCTCCGATAGCACACGCCGACAGGGTTAAATTCAGGGGACTGAATTACTTTAAACCGGATCTTTCATACAAGATCATGGCAAAGCTTGAAATATTCAGCAATCCTGATACCATAAAAATGGTAACAACAACCGACCGGAGGCCGCTTTACCTGGTCTTCGGGGAAGTGCAGTTTACATTGAAAAACAATGAGTATCGCCTTACCATATACAGAAACATTGATTTAATGACAAAGCCCGGATATGAAAGTTATCTGTTTCTGCCTTTCACCGACCTGACCTCAGGCGCTGCTTCATATGGCGGCGGGCGTTACATTGATCTTGAATTTAATAACGATGGACTGGTTGAAATAGACTTCAACAGGGCATATAACCCTTATTGCGTTTATAACAAGAAGTACAGTTGCCCGGTCCCTCCGGAAGGAAATTTTCTGAATACTGCAATAAAAGCCGGGGAAAAAAACTATGTGCATTAATTAACACCATTGGCTGCAAACGGAAAGCATTTTAATAATTAACACTATCAAATAATCTGGTCAGACCTTGTATTATGATCTTCCGGAAAATTGCCTTTTGTCTTTGCCTGTTTCTACTGCCAGCAATTACCCGGGCACAGCTTTTTTATGATTTTCAAAGCGGGTGGTATCTGGGAGCCAATGCAGGCATTGCATCATATTTCGGAGATTTAAGCTTTTACGACCTCGATCCGGTCAATAAGATCAGGCATGAAAGCCGGTTTGTTGCCGGATTAACAGCCGGCAAAAGCCTGAACCAATGGATAGATCTCGAAATGAATTTTGATCACGGAGGTATGAAAGGGTCAAATCAAAACAATGATTTGTCTTTTACCGGAAATTTCACCGAACTTACCTTAAATGGGATCATAAGCCTTTCCAGAATTATTTCAAACCAGTCATATCAGCGATTTCAGGTCTGTCTTTCATTAGGCGCAGGATCCATTTTTTATCGATCTACCAAATCCAGGATATCCGATAACACTTATGTTTATTCCGTTGGCAGAAATTCTTCGGGGGATAAAAAAGGTAGCCCGGGAATAACTGCAGTATTTCCGGCGGGAATTCTGCTGAGCTTTGACCTGAACAAATCACTGGTCATCAGGAGCAGATTTGCTTTCAGAATGCCTGATGATGACTTGTTGGATGCCCATGCCGGATCTACCGGAATAAACGACAGATACTCGTTTGCTATAATTGGATTTATTTACAGACTCCCGCCTGTCAGACCTGATAAATCCGGTCCTTTACCTTGCCCTGAATTCGCCGGATTAATCCGCAGTAAATAAACAGGTTAATATATTAAATTATTCAGTATTCCCGATTTGGGAAAGATTCTGAACCAGCGCGTCAATTCTTTCAAGAAGTGCCGCTCTGCGCGCCATCTCATTCTCAAGTTTCTTTTGTAACTGGCCGGCCAGATTGATCAGGCTGTCCCTTTCTTCGGACAGGGTCCTGATCATTTCCGTCATTTCACCCGCATCTTCCGGAATTGATGCAATTATTTCATCTTTGCGCCTTCCGGGAATGCTTTCTGGTATATACCGGGCAGATTGTTCGAGGCGTCTTTTGTCTTCCTCCAGTTGATTGCACTTTTCCTGCAATCCCTGCAATCTTTCCATATTGAGCTGCATTCCTTTCTCCAGTTCATCCCTGAATTCTTTCTCCCGCCTCTTCATTCGATCAAGCTCAACCTGTAAAGCCTCGGCTTCCAGCCTTTTTTCTTCAAATATCGCCTCATAATGCTCCGCTTTCTCCTTGTTCCTCTTATTCAGGGCATTGCGGCCAATCAGTACAAAGATCAGCAGGACCATGAATGCCGCCAGCACACCAACCGCCATCTTAAGATACAGCATCATATTAAGGTCATTATCAGTTCTGGCTTTCAGCTTATCATACTCCATAATCAGATTGTTATAACGCTGATTCATTTCTTGCTGAGCGTCCAAAACCAGAGAGTCGCGCTGATGTGCCGACCGGATGGAATCAAACAGCGCGTTGTCTATTTCGACAATCTTCTCAAGATGATCATTCATCCGCTTCATATTCACCCAGGTATTGACCGTAATGGTATCTTTCAAGGAGCGGTACTTTGTGTAATAGTGTAAGCGTTCAGCCTCAAGCAGTGTATCGGCATTAACTGCACCAGCATTCTGCATGGTTAAAGGGAGAACCAACATTAGAAGTGGTAAAAAATAATTCATCGGTATTTGAATTTATTGGTTCTTTTTATAAGTTCTCGTCTACCAGAACTAACTGATTAACAATTTATTCATCAGGTAAGAGGGAGTAAAAAAACGAATTATCGCCAAAAAGCAGTAAGTTTGCACTACTAAAGTACGCTATTTAAAGATGAAATCCTTCATTTTCAGGTTGATTTTTTTCGTGTTATCTGCCCGGATTCTTTTTCCCGGTCCCCTGGCGGCACAGCAGGCATATATGATTTCAATTCAAATCGAAGGATTAGCCGACAGCCTTCTCATACTTGCCGGATATAACGGTGACAAGCAGTTTGTAGTTGATACAGCATTTTTAGACAAGAAAAGCTATCTTTTTTCCGGAAAAGAAAAGTTGCCCGAAGGGATGTATATTATCGCCGGGTCCAGCAAGAACCGGCTGTTCGATTTCATTGTTTCCGGCAATCAGGATTTTACCATTACCGGCAACAAACAGAGTCTTCCCAATAGCCTGAATGCCAGAAACAGCAAGGACAATCAATTGCTCTTTGACTATATCCGGTTTCTTTCTGATAAGCAAAAACAACAGGCTGCTTTGCGTGAACTGCAAAGAAGATTTGCGCCGGACAGCGATTCTGCCGCGGTCACCGGCAACCAGTTGGATCTGTTAAATCATGAAGTAAAGCGTTATATCGAGGGAATTATCAACAGTTATCCCGGAACATTCATTTCAATGTTTCTCAGGGCAATGCAGGAACCGGAAGTTCCACCTGCTCCGCTGTTACCAAATGGAAGACCCGATTCAACTTTTCCTTACAGGTATTATAAGTCCCATTTCTGGGACAATATCGATCTCTCCGATGCAAGAATTATCCGTACACCATTCATTCACAATAAAGTAGAGCAATTCCTCGGCAAGATGACCGTACCGGCCCCCGACTCTTTGATTGTGGCTATTGATGAACTATTCCGCCGCATCAAAACAAGCGAGGAGGCTTTCAAATACCTGGTCTGGTACCTGACGGTAAAATATGAGAGTTCTGAAATCATGGGCTATGATGCTGTCTTTGTTCACCTCGTTGACACCTATTATCAGGATCGTAGGATGGGTTGGATGAATCCCACTGTTAAAGAAAATCTTATAAAGCGTGCAAAAGCCCTCAAACCGGTGCTTATCGGCAAAACAGCCCCTGAGATGATATTGCTGGACACCTTGAAGAACCCTGTTTCGCTTCATCATATTTTGGCAGATTATACGATTATCTACTTCTGGGATCCTGATTGCAGCCATTGCAAGAAGGAAAGTCCGCTGATGCGGGATTTTTATCTGAAGAACCGCAAAATGCTCAATCTGGAAGTATATGCCGTATGTATGGATACTTCGTGGACGGATATGAAGCAGTACATTCGTAAGAATCAATTACCATGGATAAATGTAAATGGTTTTTACAGTGTAACACCTGATTTCAGGGATCGTTATGATGTGCATTCATCTCCTGTTTTCTTTGTTCTCGACCGCGAGAAGAGAATTATTGCCAAACGGATACTCACCCCCCAGATAGAAGCTTTTCTGAATCAACATTCCGGCAGAAAAAAGAATCTGTCCGGTCAATAATATTATTATTACTACGGATCAAACTGCATATTTTTTCCCTATTTTTATCATGAGGTAAAGCAAAGGCTTTACCTGTTTTATATTTAGCGGTTAGATCCTTCAGTCCTTTAAAATTAAGTTACTTAAAATCAACAGATATGCTCACAATTCAGAAAAAGCTCACCAATTCTTTCTATGCACTGCTGAGTCTTCCGGCTACAGCTATGGGATTTGCTCTTTCGGTACAGATTGCAGCACTGAGCTGGATACTCAGCACCCAGTATCACCTCGACATTCATGACGTAGGACTGGTATGGGCTGCTGGTCCGCTGGCCGGTATTATCGGACAGGTAATTATCGGGGTGATCAGCGATAAGGTTTGGTTCTGGAACGGACGCAGGAGACCATTTATTATTATTGGGGGCATTCTTGCGTCCATGATGCTGCTGGCGCTGCCAAACATCGGCGTTATACAGGCCTCGCTCGGAACCGGAGGCATTCTGGGTATAGCCATTGTAGTTGCACTGACCCTTGACCTGGCCATTAACGTAAGTTTTAACCCAACCCGTTCCATTATTGCCGATGTGACTCCCGAGGGCAAGGCCCGCACCAAAGGCTATACCTGGATGCAGACCGTTTCCGGTTCATTCGGTGTAATGGCCTATTTCATAGGCGCCATGCTTGATAACTATATCCTGATTTATTCGGGAGCCGTCCTTGTGCTGCTTTTCTCAGTTATCCCTCCCTTTTTTATCAAGGAACCGCGCGAACTGGGGCAGCAGGATGGTGAAAATGCAGTTTCGACAGAAAAACAACCTGCCGGAGATCCCTCGGAAGGATCATTACTCAATATGCTTCGCATCATCGAGCCGCTCTGGGGATTCCTGCTTTATGCCGTTTACGCCATGGTCATAAGGCTTTCAGGCATTCCTCCCATCCCTTATCATATTTTTGAAATCTTCGCTTTGCTTCTCACCGTGATCCTTATCGGGAAAACGCTTATCAAAAAGGAAGCCGGCAATCACGAGGAAAACGGAAAAACCGGATTCCAGAAAGTGCTGGCAGCTCATTCATTTACCTGGATAGGGGTGCAAACGATGTTTATATACATGTATGCTTATGTAAAAGACACCATTCCGGCACTCGACAATGACGCCCTGGGAAATGTGGTCAACTGGAGCTTTTTTACCATCAATCTGATTGCTGCCATTATACCTGTACTTATTTTGCTGCCCCTGGCAGCGCGTTTTGGCCGGGTTAAGGTCCATGCCACCGGCATCGCGCTGATGGCGGCAGGATACCTGGGTATATTCCTGCTCGGCCATACCCCTGCCATGATTTATGTAATGATGGCCGTCATCGGAATAGGCTGGGCAGCTACCATCAGTCTCCCGTTTGCCATCATGTCGCAAAAGGTGCCGCAAACAAGAATGGGCTTGTATATGGGCTTATTCAACTTATCGGTTGTATTGCCTCAGCTGGTTGCCAGTCTGGGCGTTGGTGAACTGATCAGCAATGCAGCCGACAAAAGCATCACATTTCTGATCTGTTCAGTTACCGTTACTTTTTCATCCCTTGCATGGTTCCTTGTTAAAGAACCCGCCGACCACGCCACAGCAGGCACTCCGGTCGGTGGCAGCCACTGACGGCTGAACGAATTCCGGTAAAACAAAAAACCACCCCGAAAGGTGGTTTTTATTTCTGATCATACAAAGCAATTAATTCTTAATTGCTTCAACGATCGCCTTGAAAGTGGTAGGATGATTCATAGCCAGGTCGGCCAGCACCTTACGGTCAAGGTTGATATTCTTCTGCTTGAGTTTGCCCATAAATACGGAATATGACATATCATACTCCCTTACACCGGCATTGATGCGGGTAATCCACAAGCTGCGGAAATTGCGTTTTTTCTGGCGTCTGTCACGGTATGCATACACCATGCCTTTTTCGTATGCATTTTTTGCAACCGTCCAAACATTCTTCCTGCGACCAAACTGTCCTTTAACGGCCTTCAGGATCTTTTTTCTGCGTGCCCTTGAGGCAACTGCGTTTACTGATCTTGGCATTTTGTTTTTGTTTTCGCTTTCGCGCTCCCTCCTTTACGGGGAATCTTAGATGCAGAAAGCAAGGGTTAATAATTAATTAACACGGGTTACTGAAGCATTGTCTTTACATTCTTCACATCTGCAGAATCAACAATAGCGCTGTAAGTAAGATTACGTTTACGCTTGGTCGATTTCTTGGTAAGGATGTGGCTCTTGTAAGCATGCTTCCTTTTCAGTTTACCGGTGCCGGTTACATCGAACCTTTTCTTGGCACTGGATTTCGACTTCATTTTTGGCATTATACAAATTGTTAATTGGGTTTATATTCAGTTTTATTACAAAACTTTCTACTTTTTGGGTGCAATGATCATAATCATGCGCTTTCCTTCGAGCAGGGGTAATTTTTCAACCTTACCGTAATCCTCAAGCAATGAGGCAAACTGCAGCAGTTTAATTTCTCCCTGATCCTTATAAACAATGCTCCGTCCTTTAAAGAAAACTTCCACTTTCACTTTTGCACCTTCCTCAAGAAATTTGATGGCATGTTTCAGTTTAAAATTAAAATCATGCTCATCGGTATTAGGCCCCAGACGAATCTCCTTTACAACAATTTTTGCCGATTTTGCTTTGATTTCCTTCTGCTTCTTCTTGAGTTCGTAAAGAAACTTTTTATAGTCGGTAACTTTACAAACCGGCGGATTGGCTGTCGGTGAAATCTCAACAAGATCAAGTTCAAGTCTCTGTGCAATGGCCAGCGCATCTTTGATGCTGTATATACCTGACTCCACATTATCACCCACTACTCTTACTACAGGGGCTTTGATCTTTTCGTTGATCTGGTGCAGCTCCTCTTTCTTTTTAGGAAACGGACGCGGACCTCTCGGGTTTCTGAACGGCGTTGCTATAAAAAATCCTCCTTTGGTTAGTTATTAATTAGGATCAGCATCAGCCGACGGCTTCACTGATCTCCTTATTTATCAATTCAATGAATGCTTCAGTTGTGAAAGTTCCGAGATCGCCGCTTCCATGTCTGCGCACCGAAACAGTCCCTTCAGCCTCTTCCTTCTCTCCGACAATCAACATGAAAGGAATCTTATTCAATTCAGCATCCCTGATCTTCCGGCCAGCCTTCTCGCTCCTTTCGTCAATTTGGCCGCGAATTTCGGAATTATTCAGGAGATTTAAAAGTTTTTTTGAATAATCCAGGTATTTTTCGCTGATTGGCAGTATAATAAACTGGTCCGGAGTAAGCCATAGCGGGAAATTACCTCCTGAATGTTCAATCAGAACGGCAACAAACCGCTCCATTGAGCCAAAAGGCGCACGGTGAATCATTACCGGACGATGCTTCTGATTGTCACTTCCGATATATTCAAGATCAAAACGTTCAGGAAGATTATAGTCAACCTGTATGGTACCTAACTGCCATTTCCGTCCCAGGGCATCTTTCACCATAAAATCAAGCTTGGGACCGTAAAATGCAGCCTCTCCGTATTCAATTACAGCATCAATGCCAGCCTCATTTACTGAATCAATGATTGCCTGCTCAGCTTTATCCCAGTTCTCATCGCTGCCGATGTACTTTTCCTTATTGTCCTTGTCACGCAGGCTTATCTGGGCGGTATATTCCTTAAAACTCAGGGTTTTAAATATGTGCAGTACAATATCAATTACAGCAATAAATTCGCTTTTGAGCTGATCGGGTGTGCAAAAGATATGCGCGTCGTCCTGTGTAAACCCACGGACCCTTGTCAGCCCGTGCAATTCACCGCTCTGTTCGTAACGGTATACTGTTCCGAATTCTGCAAAACGGATAGGCAAATCTTTGTATGACCTTGGTTTTGAGGCATAAATCTCACAGTGATGCGGGCAATTCATCGGCTTCAGCATAAACTGTTCGCCTTCAATCGGTGTTGAAATCGGCTGGAAACTGTCTTTGCCGTATTTCTGAAAATGCCCGGAAGTCTTGTAAAGTTCAACATTCCCGATATGAGGCGTGATAACCGGCTGGTATCCGGCCTTCTGCTGAACATTGCGCAGAAAACGCTCCAGCCTGTCGCGAAGTTGTGCCCCTTTGGGTAACCAAAGAGGTAATCCCTGCCCAACTTTCTGAGAAAAGGTGAATAACTCCAGTTCTTTCCCCAGTTTACGGTGATCACGTTTTTTCGCTTCCTCCAGCAACTCAAGAAATTCGGTCAACTCCTTTTGCTTGGGGAAAGTAATACCGTAAATGCGGGTCAGCTGTTTACGCTTTTCATCTCCGCGCCAATAAGCACCGGCAATATTGAGCAACTTGACAGCCTTTATAAATCCGGTATCAGGTAAATGCGGCCCACGACACAGGTCAGTAAAAGTGCCTGACTCATAGAATGTTATCTGACCGTCTTCCAGATCACTGATCAGCTCAAGCTTGTATTCGTCATTTTTTTCGGTAAAATATCGGATGGCAAAGTCCTTTGATACCTCTTTTCGGGTATATACCTGCTTTTCCCTGGCCAGTTCAAGCATTTTTGCCTCTATCTTTTCAAGATCCGCGGCAGAGATTTCATGATCCCCGAAATCCATATCGTAATAGAAACCATTCTCAATATCCGGACCAATGCCGAATTTTACACCGGGATACAACTGCTCGATGGCTTCAGCCATCAGGTGGGCAGATGAATGCCACATGGTTGCTTTGCCTTCGGGATTATCCCAGGTAAACAACTTAAGCCGGGCGTCAGATTTCAATGGCCTGGTAGCGTCCCATACCTCGCCATTTACGCTGGCCGACAGCACATTACGCGCCAAACCTTCACTTATACTCTTTGCTATCTCGAGTGAAGTCACCCCTTCGGGGAACTGCCTTACTGAATTATCAGGCAATGTAATATTGATCATGTGCAGTAAACTCCTTTTGAAAATTGGGTGCAAAGATACGAAAAATAACCAAATGCCCGCTATTATTCAGAGAATATACAAGCGTGGTAAAAGCATAACCAAACACCTGTAATTATTTAATGAAATTTCGTTTTATTTGAATCAATTATTTGTCGCAAGCAGGAAAATGTATCCCGATAGTTTTCCGCTGCTGTCGGATAACCCGGAAATTTCCAGCTTTCGCTCTATCCAGCCATCGCCTTTAACTGAGAATTTCACGGAATCTGACCACTTCAGGTTCTTTTTCGCATAACTGACCCCTTGTTCGGCAATCCTTTTGAATGAAGCAACATCAAAAATCTTTCTGGCGTTCTGACCGATCAATCCATCGGATGATTTTCCGATAAAATCGCTCAAACTAGCAGAAACATAAGTCAGATTCAGTTTCAGATCAGTAAAAAAGATTTCAATTCCGGCTGTTTTAGTGAATGAATCCAGGCCATCGGTCAGATGCTCTTTCCTGAAAGTATCAGTAATTTCATCGGCGATTAAAAACGCACCGGAAAATTTCCCCATTTTATCAAACCGGCTGTCGATAAACCAACGGCAACGGATTAAGGTACCATCACTTCTGATATTCGAAGATTCAACGGTTCTGGCTTCACTGGATTTCACCTTCCTTCTGAGGGTTGCAATGATAGATTTCCGACGGGCGGGCTCCCAAAGGTTCAGAAACAAATTCTCGACCATTGCCCTGTTTCGGTCGTAACCGAAAATATGAATTGCACCGGCGCTCCATTCAATGATTTCCATGCTGTCATCCAGTTCAATCAATGCGAAAAGAGGCAGCCCCAGTATAAAATTCTTGACATTTTCAAGCCGCTCCAGCTTACGCAATGCAATCTGCTTTTCAGTAACATCACGTCCGACTCCCCGGTATCCTTTCAGTTTTCCATTGTTATCGAAATTAGGGTTCGCACTGATATCCAGATATACCTGACGACCATACCGGTCGCGCAATACCTGCAGCAAACCAGAAAAAGGCAATCCGGCCTTCTTCAAATTTTCAAACCAGGCTTTTTCATTTTCAACAGTTTCCTCATCAGAAAAATCGAATGGGGACCTTCCGATTAAATCTTTTACCGGAATACCTAAAACACTCTCCGCCACAGCATTGATATAAGTGAATCTGTTATCGGTATCGATTTCCCATATCCAGTCGGGTGATTTTTCAACCAGTTGCCGGTATTGTTCCCTGCTCTCGGCCAGGGCTTGCTGCGCAATTTTACGGTCATTGATGTTCCGGGTTATCCCCATGATGGAAGTGATTTCTCCATTCCTGTTGTACAGGAAGTTGATGCTCACCTCTCCCCAGGCTATCCTGCCGTCTTTGTGCTTATGCAGCATTTCATAAACAACGGGTTTGCCGGTATCGGGTTTCTCCCCTTTCACAACAGGAAGAATCTCCGTAAGCATAATCTTTTGCGTAAGCTCATATGATTCCCGGGGCAATCGTTCCGGGAGCGGCATCTTCAGGTACTCTTCCATGGTATACCCGAGATTCTTCTCCACAGAAGGACTCATATAAACAGTCCTCAACTGCAGATCCATAATCCAGATTACATCGGAGGATGTATGCTCAAGCAGTTCAAGCAGTTCAAGTTTAGCCCGGATTTCCGGATTTTCCTCAGGAATTTCCCCTGCATTCAGATTTCCATTCGAATGATCAATTTCCATAAAATCAATCTGAGAAGGACAGAAAATTTTTTCCGGATTTTCAGCAACCTGGATTTCTTTCGGTTGCAAAAAATATCAAACACCGGATGTTGCATCCCGGCGTCATCTCATTTACCCGGGTTCATGACTGCAAATATAAAAAATCGCGCGAATCCGGCAGAGCCAGTAATACGTCTTTGATAAACGCATCACTCATCATTGAAGGGCAACCTGAGTACGGTTGAGGAAGCAACCTGCTTTTTGAGCTTTTCCATATCCTTTTTCAGGGCGGCAACCGTAGCTGTCAGGTCTTCCTTTGGCAGGTTGGGTTCAGGCATGGCGCTGCTGATATAATGAACGAACTTCCAGACTTCCCTTACATCCTTAATCTCCACGTCGTAAGGTTCATAAAGCGGGTTAAGGGAGTGGAGCGACAGGCGGGATTCAGTTCTGATCAGATTATAAACAACCTTGAACATGATTCCGTCATTCAGGGTAAGAATGATGTACGGCTGACCATCGCGGATCAGATTCCAGTTCTGCACAAATTCCCCTGTAACCCATGAACCGTCGGGAATCGGAAGCATTGAATCACCGTTTATCTGAAAGGTTCTGTATTTTTTTTCCTTTGAGAGAAAAGGCATGTGAAAGGTCGGCAATACCTTAATATATTCAGGATCGGCAAAACCTGTCCGGTATCCTGCCGAAGCCTTCTGGTTTACCAGTTCCACATTCTCGTTATTGCCGCTGTCTACCGTAGTGGCCAGCACCCGGATCTTGCTTCCTGTAATAAATACGTCGTATCCCTTTTCCAGTTGCGAAAGTTCGCTTTCCCTCAGTCCGGAAAGGTCAATTTTAAGCAGGGTATCCACCGATACACCATAATAGTTGGAGAGCTGCAGCAGGGCTTCAATCCCGGGCTGGGCCACCTCGTTTTCATAACCACTCAGCGTGGACCGCTTCATGTCAAGGGCAAAAGCAACATCATCCTGCGTACGGCCCCGACGCTTGCGCAATAGTTTGATGTTTGATGCAAAAATATTCATGGCTCCGTTAAAGTTATCAGAAAAATGATTATATTGTAATCGGAATTTTGATTAAATTTTAATCAAAGGTACAACTAAAAATCAACGATTCAACAAAAAGAGTGTTTTTTTTATGACAAATCCCGGCGACAACAGAAGCATTGTGCATATGGACCTCGATACCTTTTTTGTATCGGTGGAGCGGTTGGGCAACAGCCGGCTGAACGGTCTTCCCGTAATTATCGGCGGCATGTCGGATCGTGGTGTGGTGGCCGGATGCAGTTATGAGGCTCGCACCTTCGGGGTGCACTCGGCCATGCCCATGCGGATGGCCCGGGCGCTTTGCCCCGATGCCGTGGTTATCCGCGGCGATATGGAGCAATATACCCGTTACTCAAACATGGTAACGGCCATCATCGCGGAAAAAGCTCCGGTTTACGAAAAGGCATCCATCGATGAACACTACCTGGATATTACAGGTATGGACCGCTTTTTCGGGTCGGTGAAATGGTCGCATGAGCTGAGACAACGGATTATCCGCGAAACAGGGCTGCCCATCTCACTGGGCCTTTCGGTAAACAAAACCGTTTCGAAAATCGCAACCGGTCAGGCCAAGCCCAACGGCGAGCTGGAGATTCCGCGCGAACGCGTGATGCCGTTTCTCAGCCCGCTATCCATCAGCAAAATCCCGGGGATTGGGGAAAAGACCTTTCACCTGCTGCGTTCGATGGGCATTGCCAACATTGATACCCTCAGCCGCATGCCTGTAGAAATGGTGGAGCGCCTGCTGGGGAAAAACGGCATCATCATCTGGAAAAAGGCCAACGGCATTGACCCCACCCCCGTTGAGCCCTATTCGGAGCGTAAATCCATCAGCAGTGAAACCACCTTTGAACAGGACACCATCAACATTGGCATGATCAACGACCTGTTACTGAAGAAAGTAGAAAAACTGGCCTGGGAACTGAGACGAAAGCAGAAACTCGCCTCCTGCGTTACCG
Source organism: Lentimicrobium saccharophilum (assembly GCF_001192835.1). Classification (NCBI taxonomy): domain Bacteria; kingdom Pseudomonadati; phylum Bacteroidota; class Bacteroidia; order Bacteroidales; family Lentimicrobiaceae; genus Lentimicrobium; species Lentimicrobium saccharophilum. Next base: position 235,288 of record NZ_DF968183.1, on the reverse strand, counting down.
TGAAGGTACGTTATGCCAACTTCGACACCCACACCCTGCAACAACGCATTCCCTACACCGCCTTCGACCACATCCTGCTGCCGGTTACCCGCAGTCTGTTCAACCGGCTCTACCAGCGGCGCATGCTGATCCGGCTGGTAGGCGTAAGGTTCAGCCATCTGGTCAGCGGTGTGCAGCAGATCAGCATGTTCGACGACTCTCCTGAAACCATCAGTCTTTACCAGGCGATGGACCGTATCCGCAACCGCTTCGGGCAGCGCGCCGTCACCCGCGCCGCCACCATGGGAACTGTTGTGGTTGAGGAAGATGAATAGTCAATGTAAAAACGTGAAAATACGAAAATGTAAAAATGAAGAATCAGCATAAGGGGCTGTAAGCGGGACAGGCATTCAATCCGGATTCTTTCTTCAAAAACTTTGAATTCTCTGCACGTGCACCTCACATTTAACTCATATTACAGCCTGCGTTACGGCACAATCAGTATCGGACAGATACCCGGCCTGGCCCTGGAAGCCGGGGCTGAAGCCGCCTTGCTGACCGACATCAACAATACATCGGGAACCATTGATTTTGTTAAGGCCTGCAAAAAATCCGGGCTACGCCCCATGGCCGGAGTTGAATTCAGGGAGGGGAACCGCCTGCTTTACACCGGTATCGCGGAGAACAACCGCGGATTCAAGGAGCTGAACGACCTGCTGACCCGGAGCAACCTGCAGGGCACTCCCCTTCCCTGGCCGGCGCCGCCCTTCCGTGATGTGCTGGTCGTTTATCCCTTTGGCAGCAGGCAGGTTGCAGAAATGGCCGAAAATGAATTCACCGGGGTAAGTATCCCGGATGCAAACAAACTGCCATTGTCGGATTACCGGAAGTATCCCGACAGATACCTTATCCACAATCCGGTGAGCTTCGCCGATGAGAAGGGTTACGAACTGCACCGCTACCTCAGGGCCATAGACAACAACCTTCTGCTCAGCCGCCTTACCCCCGAAATGGTAGCCGGCAGCAACCATATGATGATCAGCCATGATGAACTGAGACGCATTTTTTCAGATTATCCCGGCCTGATCAGAAACACCGAACGGCTTACCGGTCGATGCAGCATCGATTTCGACTATCACACCATTAAAAACAAAAAGACCTTTACGGGCAGCATGTACGATGATCGCCTGCTGCTGGAGAAACTGGCGGCAGAAGGGCTGGAATACCGGTATGGAAAAAATAACCGGGAAGCCGCTGCCCGTGTACGCCACGAACTCGACATCATCGACCGCCTGGGATTCGGCGCCTATTTCCTGATTACCTGGGACATTATCCGCTACTCCATGTCAAGGGGATTTTATCACGTGGGGCGCGGCAGCGGGGCCAACAGCATCGTGGCTTACTGCCTCCGCATTACCGATGTGGATCCCATAGAACTTAACCTCTACTTTGAACGATTCCTCAATCCCAGGCGCAGCAGCCCACCCGACTTCGACATCGACTATTCATGGAAAGAGCGCGACGATGTGCTTGATTACATCTTCAAGCGCTACGGACGCGAACATACGGCCCTGCTTGGCGCCACATCCACCTTCAAGGGTAAATCGACGCTGCGCGAGCTCGGCAAGGTCATGGGTTTACCCAAGGCCGAACTCGACCGCCTGGTGGACGATCCCAACAACCCGCTGAACCAGGACGGCATCACCCGGCACATTGCAGAACTCGGCACCCGCATGACCGACTTCCCGAATATCCGCAGCATACATGCCGGCGGGGTGCTGATTTCGGAAGAGCCCATCACCTGTTACACGGCCCTTGACCTGCCTCCCAAATCCATGCCGGTTACCCAATGGGATATGTATGTGGCTGAAGACCTGAGGTTTGAAAAACTGGATATCCTGAGTCAGCGCGGCATCGGGCATATCCGCGACTGTGTGGATATCATCAGGGCAAGCTCCGGCATCAGCATCGACATCCATCAGGTGGAAAAATTCAAGCAGGACGAAAGGGTTAAAACGCAACTCCGCAATGCCGAGACAAACGGCTGCTTTTACATAGAAAGTCCGGCTATGCGCGGCCTGCTGAAAAAACTCCGCTGCGACAATTATCTGAGCCTGGTAGCGGCCAGCTCCATTATCCGCCCGGGGGTGGCCCGCTCGGGAATGATGCGCGAATATATCCGCCGTTTTCACGATCCCGGCGGATTTGAATACATACATCCCGTGATGAAAGAGCAACTCAGCGAGACTTACGGCGTAATGGTATATCAGGAAGATGTGCTGAAGATATGTCATCATTTCGCGGGGCTCGACCTGGCCGATGCCGATGTACTGCGCCGCGCCATGAGCGGCAAGTACCGTTCAAGGGTGGAGTTTCAGAAAATCATTGACAAGTTTTTCAGCAATTGCAGGGAGAAAGGGTATCCCGATGCCATCACCAATGAAGTCTGGCGGCAGATTGAGTCCTTCGCCGGTTACTCATTCTCCAAAGCGCACTCCGCTTCTTTCGCCGTGGAAAGCTATCAGAGCCTCTTCCTGAAAACATATTTTCCGGTGGAATTTATGGTTGCAGTGATCAATAATTTCGGGGGATTCTACCATAGCTGGGTCTACTTCAACGAAGCCCGCCGCTGCGGAGCAACCATAGAACTGCCCTGTATCAACAACAGCGAATACCTGAATGCCTTGAACGGTAAATCCATTTACATGGGATTTGTCCACATTTCAGGCCTTGAAAGCAGCGTTGCTGAAAATCTGCTGGACGAACGCGGGCGCAACGGCCCCTACGCCGGGTTACACGATTTCATCGAAAGGGTACACCCGGCCATGGAGCAACTGATTATCCTGATCCGGACAGGCGCCCTCCGTTTTACGGGCCTGGGCAAACAACAACTGTTGTGGGAAGCCCATATGCTCACCGGCAAGAAGCAGCCGGAACCGGCCGCGGTCCTTTTCAGACAACCGGTCAGGCATTTCTCCCTGCCCGCCCTGGTGCACAATCAGCTCGAAGATGCCTACGACGAAATTGAACTACTCGACTTCCCGGTCAGCATGACTTACTTCGATATGCTGCAAACCAGCTTCAGGGGCGAAATCAACGCCGGAAAACTGGCTGAAAATACCGGCAAAAATGTCAGAATGGTGGGAGTGCTGGTAACCATTAAATATGTAAGGACCATCAAAAACGAAATCATGCACTTCGCCACTTTTTTTGATGCTGAGGGAGAGTTTTTCGACTCGGTGCATTTTCCCGATATCGCGCGCGCTTACCCTTTCAGGGGAAGAGGCGTATACCTGCTGTTAGGAAAGGTTGTGGAAGAATTCGGCTTTCCGTCGCTCGAAGTATCAAAAATGGCTAAACTTCCGATGAAAAGTGACCCCCGCTATACCTGAATCCCGGGCTTCTGATCCAGGCATCCCGCCATGCTTTATATATCACATACTATCAATCTCTTGCAGCAAAATATTTTTTTCCGGCCAAACGAAAAGGAACTGAAAAAGCCTTTACCTTTGCTTCGTCTAAAATCATTGGATGTTTAATTCTTCTTCGGATATTGTGAGGTAAATAACCCGGGCTCATGGCCTGCGGTTATCCTTTTGCGCAATGCCGGCATCATCCTGCTGGATAATATTATTTTATTTCTTTCAACCCAGTTGAAATCACCAAAGGATTTACCAAAAAATCCTGTAAGGTGTTTCAACAATTAATTTGAAAATCATGAGTAACGATAATAAATCCATTCACGAATTTGACATCAATCTGATCTGCGAATACTTTTCCGGAGTTGAACGTCAGGGCCCGGGAAGCGCGGAGATGACAGTGAAAGCCCTCAGCTTCACAGAAAACCTGAACAATGAATCACTCATTGCCGACCTTGGATGCGGCACCGGAAGCCAGACCATAACACTGGCCCAGAACGCGCCGGGGCAAATTACCGCGATTGACCTTTTCCCTGCGTTTATTGAACGGCTGAACCTGAATGTAAACAAGCTTAACCTGCAGGACAGGATACAGGGTGTGGTAGGATCAATGGACAACCTGCCTTTTCAGGAAGCTTCGCTGGACCTTATCTGGTCGGAAGGCGCCATCTATAATATCGGATTTGAGAAAGGCCTGAAATATTGGAAAAAGTTCCTTAAAACAGGAGGCTATGTAGCTGTAACTGAAGCATCATGGTTCACCGGAAACAGACCTGCCGAGATTGAAAAATTCTGGATGGATGCCTATCCTGAAATTGACACAATCCCCAATAAGGTCGCATGTATCCAGGAATCAGGCTATATACCGGTTGCTGCGTTTATTCTTCCCGAATATTGCTGGACGAAAAACTTTTATGTGCCGCAGGCAGCAGCGCAGAAAGATTTCCTCGAAAAGTACAAAGACAATGCAATGGCAGCGTCGCTGATCAGGAACGAAATGCATGAAGCCCGGCTTTATGATAAGTATAAAGCCTTTTACGGCTATGTATTCTATATCGGTAAAAAGATATAGATAAACCCTCCCGGAGAATTGCAACCTGAACCCGGAAGCATTCTCCTTTCTTTCTATGATTGACCGAAATCCGGAGAGGCGATACAGTTGCATCGCCTCTCCCCCGTTCAGGGCAATGAACGCATTTAACCCTGTATCCTATCGGATTAACTTAACTGACAGCCGCATAATACACACTTCCAAAACCGATACATGCCTTTTAAGGATTACCAAGCAGCGTTGTAAGCCTTCCGGCATGTTTCTGATTGTATGTCTGCACATGGGCAATGTATGGAGCAAAAAGCAGGATACTGAGCAGCAATCCCGTAGCCAGTGCCTTAAACTGCCTGTGAATGACAAGTACATATAATGCCCAGAACATACTCAGGGTCATTATTATATGTCCGGCATGAGCAAATAAATACGTCCCTGTCCAGGGCAAAACAAACATGGATAGAGTCCCAAGATAATACACGGGCAACGTGGTCAGGACAAGCCAACAAAACTGCCGGCGGATAAAGAACACCAGGAAAAACAATATGAATAAATAGCTAACAGGACTGCAAGAACTAAAAACAATCCAATCAGCAAAGCCCATTTTAAGTTCACCCAGAAAGAATCGGGTACTGAACAGGCTTATCAAAAACAATAATGCTACCAGAACAATGCCGGCAGCCTTTTCATTTTTCGAAAGACTCATTTGATAATAAATTTAAAATCAGACAGATAATTTATTTGACGATAGCAGGTAGATATCCCGTTTTCTATGGTATATGATCAGACAACTGAAGGATCAGTAACTAAATCAGAATCAACGCTATCCAAAAATGACAACGACAGAAGAAACAGGTATAAATACCCTCCCGGAGCAATTCTCCGGACAGACCAATCCGAAATTTGATACAGGATCAGTCCTTAGAACAGGATAAATTTTAAGATAGCTTTCAAAAAAAGACTTTTTTCAATCTGACTGCAAATATATAAAAAGAAATAAAATAAGGTAAGCTAATTATGATCATTGCATTCTATTCATTGAAACAAATAAAATTCATGCTGCTTCACCTGCTGTAAAATGCTTTGCACAGATCTTCATGAGATAAATCTGGAGATGGTTTCAATCAGATCATCCTTGCGTATAGGTTTGGCCAGATACTCGTCACAACCGGCTTCTTCGCTCCGCTCCCGCTCTCCTGCCATTGCAAAAGCCGTCTGGGCAATCACGGGCAGACCTGGTCTGTGTTTCTTGATTTCACGCGTGGCTTCATACCCGTTCAGCACCGGCAACTCAATATCCATCAGCACCAGGTTGATGGATGAATCGGCTTTGCACATCTCGACTGCCCGCCGGCCATTGGCGGCACGAATTACCCTGGCATTCATTTTTTCAAGCAACGAGCTGATGTAAAAATAATTGGTATCTACATCCTCAACAACAAGAATGCACTTATCACTCAAATCCGGCCGGTGAGGTCCGGAGGTTTTCATTGCCTGAGATTTCGTATTTGCCTGAATCTTTTTCAAGGGCAATGTAAACCAAAACGTTGAACCTTCGTCAGGAAAGGAATCCAGCCATATCTTTCCACCCAGCATTTCAACCAGATTCTTCGAAATAGTCAATCCAAGTCCTGTACCGCTGATGTTGCGGGAAACAGTTTCTTTTACCTGTCCGAAGCGTTCAAACACAAGTTTCTGATACTCTTCGGGGATCCCGATACCGGAATCGCGGACATAAAAAAGCAGTTTACCGCTTTCAATCCGGTAACCTGTTTCAATAAAACCTTCATCGGTAAACTTAATTGCATTACCGATAAGATTCGAGAGCACCTGCTTTATTCGGATGGCATCAGTATGCACCTTAAATGAAGTATCCGGAATTCCCTTCTGAATATAAAACATGACATGTGTTTTACCCTGCCGGTCAAGTTCCTGCCTGAAGGTAAGTTCAATTTCATCCATCAAGGCATTGACATCGCAATCAGAAAACACCAGTTGCATCTGTCCGGCTTCTATTTTAGAAATATCAATGATATCATTGACCAGATGAAGCAGACTGTCGCCACTTTTGATGATGGCATCCAGGAACCGGTCTTTTTCATCGCGCCCGAGTTCAGCATCCTGAAGCATTTCTGCAAATCCGACAATGGCATTCATGGGGGTGCGCAGGTCGTGCGACATATTAGAAAGAAAAAGGCTCTTGAGGCGATCCGACTCTTCAGCTTTAAGTTTTGCTTCACGAAGGGCTTCTTCGGCCTGCATCCTGAACGATGCAAGTGCAAAAAGGTTAATGAAACGCTGCACAACAGCTATTGATTCATGACTGTATGCTGTGTCACTGTTTGCAAGAATAATCATTGCGTCCGAGTGCTTGTCAATCACAGCCGGGACGCTGAGCAACCTTGATATGTCAATCGATTGACGGGCAATACATGGGAGCGCTCCCTTATAGTTCATATCGTTCCTGATCTCTGGCTCTGTAATATCCATAAACTGCCCGAAAATGCTTTCTTTAAGCCTTTCAGGCGTAACCAGTAAACCTTCCGAAGAATCATCCCCGCCAGCATGACAGTATATCCTGAACTTTCCACTTTTATCATGAGTTAAAAGATAAGACAATTTGCTTCCGGTAAATCTGGCCAGGTGAGATTGGATCATCCGGGCAAGCTGAGGGAGCCTGGTATGACCCCGCAACAAATCAAGACCAGCGGAAGCAATTACCTGATTAATAGCCAGTTCTCTTTGAAGTTTTTCTTCAGAGGTCTTCAGGTTGGTAATATCCATAATCAGCCCTTCGATGCGGACAGGGATACCGTTTCTGTCGTATATCGCCCGCCCGCTTTCCTGCACCCATTTCACCCGGCCATTACGGGTAACAACATGATAATCTATTCTATAAAAATTATGATGTTTCAAGGCGTTCTGTATCTCAGCCCACACCCTCTCCCTGTCATTGGGAAGGATAAGGCTGTTGAACTCTATCTGTCCTTTCCCGGTAAGTTCATCAGCTCTGTAGCCCAGCAGCCGTTTACAGCCGGGACTGACATATTCCATAGTCCAGCGCCGGTCGTTCAGGCAGCGAAATGCCATGCCAGGAATGTTTTTAAGCAGATTCTCAGTGATAACGCGATATTCATTCAGCGCAGATTCATTTTTTATTCTTTCAGTGATATCAATGGAATATTGAATAACCAACCAGGGATTTCCTTTATCATCCGGCATCGGATAGCCAAAGACTTCATGAATCACTTTTTCCCCGTTCAGTTTTTCGTAGGTATGCTCTACTCTTACCGGGGAGCCAGCTGACCTGACGGCAGCATGGATACAATCTGAAGCATCTCCGGCACAAAATGACGGTTTATGACGCATATTGCATCCTGAACTTTTCACTGAAAGCTCAAAGTCTCTGGCGGCAGAATTGCTGATAACTATCTTCCCTGAAGATATATCAATCAGATAAAAGGGATGTGTAAGCGCTTCAATTATGTTAAACAGAACTCCGCTGTCTATTTTCTTTTGGCCGACGGCCATACTTACTTCATGATCACTGACCTCTGTCTCATTTAAACTATTTCCTGAAGGAGCCCTGTTTTCAGGTTGATCGGTTTGCTGCAGCCTGATTTTAAAAGTATAATAACCTGAATACAAATCCTCCGATGTTGAAATAAGCACTTCTGCATAAGTATTGTTATCAGGTAGTTTAATGATCATAGAAATTTCACGCCCCCCGATATCATTCAGTTTTTCCTTGAGAGCCGGTAAGTCTGAAGCCGGAACCTTCAGTAAAGTATCGAAGACAGGCCGGCCAATAAGTTGAATTTCTGATTTCGATATTATTTCAGAGACTTTTTTACTATGAAAAAGTATATTAAAGTACTGGTCGGTAATTACAATTGCTTCAGGATAACCACTGATAAGCGCTGTGACAAATTCACGTGAAAATCCATGATCTGCTTCATCTGGCTTTACTGATAAAGAAGGCCTGCCTTCCCGTTCTGACGCCGAAGTTATTCCTTTACCAGTTTTTTTCATCAGCTTTAACAATCAAATATTTATATTATATCCGGTTGATCCTGACATAGGATCAGCGCAAATAACTCAAGTAATTACAACAACAACACCGGATTATTGTTTCAGTATATTTCATCATAAAGATAATGAAAATATAGTTAATTTAGTAAAATATCTTACTATTTATCAGCCACTTAATATGTGTAACCAAGATATAATGTATATATCGGGAACAAATTTGTAAATATATTCCGATTCCGGTCAATTCTTCTAAAGCTATTAATTTTGACAATGCTTAAATAATTTGATCCTTTACACCTAATTTAATAACTGTATATCAATAAATTAACAGCATATCCCAAGGTTTAACCCCCATGTCATGGTCACTTATAAATGGCAAGGATAATTTATAGCATAATCAGGGTCACCAGATTATGTTGGGCTTTTACCGTTGAAGCATATTTGATTTTTTGCTTGCATCCGAAAAAAATATCTTTACTTTTGCCGCACAATTCTTCAGGGCAGGGTGAAATTCCCGATCGGCGGTAGAGTCCGCGACTCAAACAGCAAATATGCTGAATGACTGAACCGGTTAAATTCCGGTACCGACAGTAAAGTCTGGATGGAAGAAGAATCTGAGATTGCTGCCGGAGGCATAGATATGCCTGCCGGTAGTATAAAGGTATTCTGCCCTGTAGTATTTGTTATTCGGGTATTGTTATCCGGATTGCGAAAAGAAAACAGGTCAAACAACAGAATACCATGAAACAACTCATCACCTCTCTTATCACGCTTCTCATCAGCTTTTCACAACTGACATCAACCGCCCAGATTGCATTAAAAGGCAGGGTCACCGACTATACCAGCGGGACAGGAATAGAACAGGTCTCAATTCAGACTGGTCGGCAAAACAAAGGCACAGTGACTGATCAAAACGGTTATTTCAGTCTTCTGATCGAAAAAGGCAATCAGATTTTAACATTTACTCACCTTTCTTACCGGCCTTTCAGCATTGGGGTTATGGTCGGGGATAGAAATGAGTTTTTGAATATCCAACTGACTCCCGATATGATCGGACTTGACGAGGTCAGCATAATTTCATCGCATGCCCGGGAACGCAACACGCCCGTTGCCATCAGCACCATAAAAACAGCTTTGATACAACGGGAAATCGGCGGGCAGGAATACCCTGAAATCATGAAAATGACACCGGGTGTATATGCCACCAAACTTGGTGGCGGAAATGGCGATGCACGTATCAGTATCAGGGGTTTTCAGCAGGAGAATCTCGGATTGCTGTTAAACGGCGTACCCGTCAGTAGCGTTGAAAACGGACTGGTTTACTGGTCGAACTGGGCAGGACTGGGCGATGCGACACAAAGCATCCAGGTTCAGCGCGGTCTTGGAGCCTCACGGGTTGCATTAAACTCGGTGGGTGGCACCATTAACATCATCACAAAAACCACAGAAGCATCAAAAGGCGGATCGGTAAGCCATGCCATTTCCGATTTTGGCAACAGAAAAACTATTCTGAGTTTTTCGACCGGAAAAACAGAAAAAGGTTATGCACTTACATTTCTCGGATCCCGCACAACCGGGCCCGGATATGTTGATGCTACCCATGTTGATGCCTGGGCCTGGTTTCTCTCCATCAGCAAGCAAATAAATCCGGAGCATCTGCTGGTTTTTACGGGAATGGGTGCTCCCGAAAGGCATGGACAACGGACTTACGGACTTACCAAACAACAGTACGATCAATTCGGTAATCGCTATAATCCAAACTGGGGAATCTTAAACGGAAAAATTGAAAGCCTGTCCGAAAACTTTTATCATAAACCTCAGCTCGCGCTGAATCATTATTGGAATATCAATGAGAAGAGCCTGCTGGCAAGTTCTGCATATCTTTCATTCGGCGATGGAGGCGGAAAGTTTTCTGAATCTTTTATGAGCGAAGGGGCATCTGGCTTCCGTAAAAACAATCAGATTGACTGGGAAGCCGTTTACCGTCAAAATACCACGCACAGCGATTCGGTTCAGCTGGCAGGAGGTGAATATGTTAAGGGGTTTTCAAAAATTATCCTTACCAATTACAGGGCCAGTCATGTATGGTACGGGCTCCTTTCAACCCTCAACCATGAGGTGAACGGGAATTTTAAAATCATTACCGGTATTCATTCGCGATATTTCAAATCAAACCTCAGGGAAGAGATCAGCAATCTGCTGGGAGGAAATTTCTGGGTTGATCAGTACGCATGGTCTTTGGCCGGGATCGGTGGCAGGAATCAGATCAAAGGTGTAGGCGACATCATCAATGTTGATAACGATGCCCGGGTGGATGTTGTAAGTTACTTCGGGCAGGCAGAATACCGGATCGGCAAAGTGAACGCGTTTGCAGCCGGTACTGTTTCAAATACCTGGTTCAGACGTGCTGACCGGATCAATTACATCGGCAACACTGAAAGCGAACTGGTTTCAAAAGCAGGATATGACCTGAAAGCCGGATTGGATTACAGCATTGACAATCACCACAATTTCTACCTGAACGCAGGCTATTATTCCAAGGCGCCATATTTCAAATTTGTTTTTGCCAACTTCAGCAATGCAGTAGTACAGGACCTTGGCAATGAAGTCATCGAAGCTTTTGAAGCCGGCTATAATTTCGGCAGGGGCAACGTCAACCTGAAATTCAATGCCTATTACACCCTATGGAAAGATAAATCATTGCTGAGCCGCGAAAATATTCAACTTGAAAACAACACCCAGACAAGGGCGCTGATCAGGGGTCTTGACGCCTTGCACAAAGGATTGGAATTTGAAGGAACAGCCAAACTATCGCGCAACCTTATGCTTGGTTCGTTTCTGTCGCTCGGAGACTGGCGCTGGAAAAACGACGTTCAGGCTGAATTATACAATGACAATCAGGTGCTTATCGATTACACAGAGGTTTATGCAAAAGATCTGAAAGTTGGCGACGCGCCGCAATTTCAGGCTGGTATTTATGGAGAGCTGATACTGCTTCCTGATCTAACGCTTAACTTTAACTGGCTCTATCACGGACGATTATATGCGGAATTTGATCCGGCTGGCCGTAACAACCCGGATGACCGGAGGCAGCCCTACCGTATACCCGATTACAGCATTACCGACCTGTTTGTAAACTATGGTTTTAAAATTGCAGGCCTGAAAACCATTGCTTCGGTAAGTTGTTATAATCTGCTGGATAAGGAGGCCATCATGCGAGGTGAAGATGGAATCACCCATGATATTGATTCATTCAGGGGATTCTGGTCTCAGGGCAGAACGTTTAACTTATCGATGAAAATTTCGTTTTAAAACTTTATCTTAGCCTGGTTAACCGCCTGAAGAAATAATGGAAAGACAAGTTCTGAGCACCGGCCTGAAAGCGCTGACCTTAAACCTCGACCAGTCGACTTATGGGGTATTTGCTGAAATCGGAGGCGGCCAGGAAGTTTCAAGGGCATTTTTTCAGGCCGGCGGCGCAAGCGGAACCATAGCGAAAACCATCTCCGCCTACGATAAGCAATACAGCGATGTATTATACAGCAATCAGCAGGTCAGCAAACGCTATGTTTCATGCCAGCGGCTGGAGGAAATGCTCAGGTGCGAGTATGATCAACTGGTCGGAGTGCTGCAGGGAAAAAGAGAAAAGCCTACACGATTTTTTGCCTTTGCGGATACTGTTTCAACGATCAATTACCGGAAAGACAATATCAGCCATGGCTGGATAGGTTGCCGTTTCCAACTGAAGCAGGAGGACGAACCCAATGAAGTGATCATTCATGTGGAGTTGCATGAAAGAGATAACCTGCTGCAGCAGAACACGCTGGGCATAGTTGGCGTAAACCTGATCTACGCCTGTTACTTTCACCATGACAGGCCGAATAGTTTTCTGCAATCGCTTATGGACAACCTTTCCCCTGACCGCCTTGACATTACCATGATAAGGATGAACGGCCCCCAGTTGGCATATGTCGACAACCGCCTGCTTGCCGTTCAATTGGTAAAGAATGGTATGACCAGCGCCATTATGTTCGACAGGTACGGGATGGTGCAGGAACCGGCAGATATGCTCTATAAAAAAAATGTCCTTGCTTTCAGAGGAAGTTTCCGGCCCATCACTTATGCAGGTATTGATATCCTGAAATCAAGTTACGCTATCTTTAAACGCGATGAAGATTACGACAAGAAGACAACCCTCTCCTTCTGCGAAATTACATTGCACAACCTGCTATCGCAGGAAGTTGATAATATAGATGAAAGAGATTTCCTCGACCGCGTCGACCTGCTCAATGGCATGGGACAAAATGTTATGGTCTCCGGATTCAGGGAATTCTATAAACTTGTCGCATATTTCTCCGGATTCAGGATCAATAAACTAAGAATAGTCATAGGTGTTGATACACTGGAAAAAGTTTTTGACAAAACCTATTATACCAATCTGAAAGGGGGAATGCTTGAGGCCTTTGGTAAACTTTTTCCAGATAACATGAAGATGTACGTTTATCCGGCCATTGACGAAGAAAGCGGGAAAATCAGACATTCCGGAGATATAAACCTCCCTGAGGATTCAGCCTACCTATACAGGCATCTGATTTCTGCCCGAAAAATCCTTGACATTGAAGATATCAACGAAAAACATCTTTCCATATTTTCCCCTATGGTACTTGAAAGAATCCAGAACAAAGATTCCTCCTGGGAGAAACTCGTCCCCGTTTATGTGGCAGAGTCCATTAAAAGTAAAAAGCTCTTTGGTTACACCGATTGAACCTACATGGCCTTGATTACTTTTTCCATAATTTCGGTGACTTCACACGAAAAATCAGACAGCTCTTTATTACCAACCTTTTCCATGCTGATTTTAGGGTTTATGGCCGCAACTTCAGTGTTGCCATCTTCCCTTTCATAAACAATTACATTGCATGGCAGCAACAGGCCAATCCTGTTCTCGGCTGATAAAGCGCGGTGGGCATAGGCCGGATTACATGCCCCAAGAATGCGGTATTTCCTGAATTCAACTCCGATCTTTTCTTTAAGGGTTTCCTGAACATTCACCTGCGTGATGATCCCGAAACCATATTCCTTCAGCTTAGCTGTGACCTTCTCAACCGCTTCCTCAACGGAACAATCCATTATTGTCGAAAAATAATAACTCATAGCTTTTAATCTTTATTTACAACCTCAGAATTAAACCATTCATGCAAAGATTTGTTCTGTAATGCTGCTAATTACATTGCTCACGTCATTCGACCCTCTTATCTTGACAACTTGCAGGGTTTGAAAATCAATTTAGAATACATTTGCAAAAAAACTGCTGATGAGCGCCCGCCGTTCCATATTGTTTGTTACAACCCTGGCTTCATTTCTGACGCCATTCATGGGCTCCGCCATTAACATCGCGTTGCCTGCAATGGGGAAAGACCTGGGGATGGACACTATCGGACTTGGCTGGGTTACCACATCCTACCTGCTTTCAGCAGCTGTCTTTCTTCTCCCCTTTGGCCGGCTTTCTGACAAATTTGGCAGAAAAAAAATATTTATGCTTGGAATTGTTTTTTTCGCAATTACCGCTTTTGCATCGGCCCTGGCCGGCTCTGAGTTATTGCTGATAATTTCGCGTTTTTTTAACGGCGCCGGGGGCGCAATGATTTATGCCACAGCCATTGCCATTCTCACTTCCTCCTTTCCCAGGGAGGAAAGAGGTAAAGTACTGGGCATCAATGTTGCTTCGGTATACTTAGGACTAAGCCTTGGTCCTACGCTTGGCGGACTGATGACCTCCCTGCTGGGATGGAGAAGCATTTTTGCACTGATCGGATTGCTGGCGACCATCGTAATTCCGATCGCAGCAACAAAACTTGAGAATGACCGTAAATTATCTGTATCGGGCACATTTGATCTTTCAGGAAGCATGATCTATGGACTCAGCCTGGCCCTTATCATCTATGGTTTCCCAAAAATGCCCGGATTGCAGGGTCTTATATTTCTTTTATGCGGCATCGCTGGATTATGGCTTTTTGCAGTAATCGAAAAGAAAGCACCCGATCCGCTGCTGCAGATAAGCTCATTCAGTGGTAATCAGGTTTTTATTTTCTCCAACCTCGCCGCTTTTATCAATTACAGTGCGACTTTCGCTCTTGTATTCCTGCTAAGCTTTTACCTGCAGCAAATCAAAGGGCTTTCACCAGAAAAAACAGGATTGATTCTTATGGCCCAACCGGTGATGATGACGCTGCTTTCACCTGTGGCAGGCAAACTCAGCGACCGCCTGGAACCATATGTGCTTGCCTCTTCAGGCATGGGGCTTACAGTAATCGGACTGGGCGCATTTTCATTTCTCAATCCCGGCAGCAGCATCACCTTTATCATTTTGCTTCAGGTAATACTTGGGCTGGGTTTTGCCCTTTTTTCTTCACCCAACACCAATGCTGTAATGAGTTCGGTAAATCCTTCACATTATGGTATTGCTTCTGCTACGCTGGGCACCATGCGCCTGACCGGTCAAACCATGAGCATGGGCATCAGCCTGATGATGTTCGCACTGATCATGGGGAATAAAGGCGCAGGCCTTGAAAACACTGCAGGACTTATGACCAGTATCAGATACGCTTTTGTTGTATTTGCATTGCTCTGTATTCCAGGCACTTTCTTTTCCATGAAAAGGGGTAAGATCAGGAAATAAAGCATATATGAACAGATTAATCATTAACATCCCTTGATAATGTCAGAGGACAATTTGAAAACAGCCCTGGTATTTGGCGCCACCGGACTTATCGGAGGCTTTGTTGCCGAGCTGCTTGAGCAGGATGACAGATATAAGGAGGTCATTCTCTTTACCAGGAAGCCGATATCAACCAAAGCCGGAAAAACCAGGCAGATTACTTTTAACCCGGCCGACATTCAGGCAATCACCCATCATGTAAAAGGTGATCATCTTTTCTGTTGCATAGGTACTACCATCAAAAAAGCCGGATCCAAAGAGATTTTTTTTGAAACAGATCACAACCTGGTTATTGAAATTGCAAAAGCGGCCGCTTCAAACTATGTTCAATCCTTTGGTCTGGTTTCGTCCATCGGAGCCAGTCCAAAATCCGGAAACTTCTATCTGAGGACCAAAGGCCAGGTTGAAGAGTCTCTCAAAAGATTAACTTTCCCTAATCTGAATATCCTCAGGCCCTCTATGTTGCTGGGCATCAGGCATGAATACCGCATGATGGAAGAATGGGGTAAAACAGTGGCAAAACTGATCAGTCCGCTGTTATCCGGCAGGTTAAAAAAGTATCGTCCGGTTCACGCTGCAACAGTTGCAGAGGCCATGATTATATCAGCATTTTCCGGAAACGGAATTCATATTCTTGAATCAGATCAGATTGAAAATATCAGAAAATGAACGCAATGCATAGAAAATCATGAAATTCATTACACCAAAAGAGCTCAAAGTCCTGATCGACAGTAAGACGGACTTTATGCTGATCGACACACGTGAGCCTGAAAAATATGAAACCTGTCATATATCAGGCGCTGTTTCGATGCCTCAGCTACAGTTGCCTTCCATGCTGAATAAAATTGACCCGAAAAAGAAAATCATCATTTACTGTATCTATGGAATGAAAAGCGAACAGGTGTATATTTATCTGAAGGACAAGCTAAAAATAAAAGACCTCAGCATCCTGGAGGGCGGGATATATCAATATGCCATGGAAATCGATCCGGATATGCCAGTATGAAAGCATTTATTAAAAACCTGCTTTCGGAAAGTTATATTAAACCTGTAAAAGCATTTCTGTTGCAGGGGCTGAGTCCGCTGATGATGGCCCGGACAATTGCTGCCGGTTGCTGTATAGGCATCATTCCTGTGCCTGGCAGCTCTACCCTGCTGTGTACCGCTGTTGCGATTCTCTTCAAAATGAATCTCGCCCTGATCCAGGTTATCAATTATGCGGTTTTTCCTTTGCAGATATTACTTGCAATTCCATTTTACAAAGCAGCTGCCCGGATGATAAATTCCGAAATGCTTCAGGATTTTCCTGAAACCCTGATTGCCGCATTCAATGCTGACTGGTGGGGAGCCATCAACAACAGCTTTCAGGTTATTTTTACAGCTTTCCTGATCTGGCTTTTGCTATCAGTGCCTTTTTTCTGGCTGGTCAATAAAATAGCTTCTGTCTTGTTACTCAAACTAAAAGCAGATACTGACAATGCCAGGGATCTTTGACCATTCAAAGCATTGCGGCAAATGCGCCATTCGAATAAATTCAAATAATTAACATTCTCCGGGGATTTATCTGGCGCCCTTCTTTCCCCTGTTTTTGCCGTTACCTTGCCTGCGTCCGGGCCGGGACTGACCGGGTTTCGGATTGTATTCAGGACCTGGCCCCAGCTCAGGCGGCGGCATTTGTTTCCTGATCACCGTATCAATCAGTTTTTCTATACGGGAAAACTGGTACTGTTCATCTTCACTGATAAAGGTGATGGCGATCCCCGTCTGTTCAGCCCTGGCCGTTCGGCCAACCCTGTGAACATAATCTTCTGCATCGTGAGGCACATCATAATTGATGACCACACTGATATTTTCAACATCTATACCGCGTGAAAGCACATCCGTGGCTACCAGCATCTGAAGTTGCCTGTTTCTGAATTTCAGAAGAACTTTTTCACGTTCAGATTGCTCCAGATCCGAATGAATATCTGATACTTCAAAACCTTCTGCTTTCAGTTCCTTTGCAATAGACTTTACTTTTGATTTGGTTGAAGAAAACACCAGAATACTCGGAAGATCCCGGCCCCGTATTAATGAGGCAAGCAGCGGTGTTTTCTGCTTCTCGTAAACCAGATAGGCCACCTGAAGGATTCCCTGCGCCGGTTTAGAAATGGCAATGTTCACTTCTTCTGGATGCTTCAGAATCAGTTTGCTCAATTCCCGGATTCTTGGTGGCATGGTTGCAGAGAAGAGCAGTGTACTCCGGTTTTCGGGAAGGTAACTGATGATTCGCATGATATCATCAAAAAATCCCATATCAAGCATACGGTCGGCTTCATCGAGGATCAGGTGCTGAAGATTACTGACCGGAACAATATCCATATTCAGAAAAGAGATCAACTTTCCTGGTGTAGCAACCACTATATCAACCCCCTGGGTTAGTGCACGCTTTTGCTGCTCCCATTCTATTCCATCCGTTCCACCATAAATAGCCAGGGAGCTGATATTCATAAAATAACTGAATCCCTCGAGTTGCTGCGCAATCTGCAGCGCCAGCTCCCGCGTTGGAGCAATAATCATTGTATTGATTCCTTTTACAGGATTAGTAATAACCCTGTGAAGCACCGGCAAGAGATATGCTGCTGTTTTGCCGGTCCCCGTTTGAGCACAACCGATTACATCCCTGCCCTGCATAATAAGAGGAATTATTTTTTCCTGGATTGGAGTTGGCGTCTCAAACCCAATGGAATCAAGGCCATCTTGAATAGATTGATCAAAACCAAAATGCCGGAATGATAATTCGGAAATTTCAGGAAGTTCTTCCATATCTGTTTTTAAAGAGAGATTTAAATTATAAATTAACATTGTCAAAGGTAAGCAAAAGCAATGCGTGAATATTGGTTATTTTATTCATTCGGAGAAGGAGCGGAACAGCTATTCACATCGCAATATAAAATTAGTTATGCCCAATTATTAAATAATTTATGAAATATTTTTATGGAAAAACTAATGCTAAAGCATCTTCATTATGAAAAACATTATTTTATAACTTAAAATTATTTTAGAATGAAAGCATTAGTTTTTGTATTTCTAATTATTTTCTATTCAGGCATGAATGGAATAGCCCAAAACAGAATTCAGGGGTGGAATACTGAAAAAATAACATCAATCCAGGTTGAACTCACTTCACCTGATAGTGAAACTGAAATTTATATCTTTAATACCAAACAAGATATTGATACAATAATCTCATTTTTAAAAAATATAGATTTTAGAGAGTTAAATGGTAACAGTATAGATGCTGAGGTGCAGAAAAATAACTGGAAATGTAAAATTGTTTTTCAAGGTCAAAGAGATCAGGTCTATCTTTATAAGAAATCTGGTTGTGTTGGTAAAACATCTTTTTTGATAGATGATAATGTTATTGAAAATTTTCGAATCATGGTTGAAGAGCTATTATCTAAAGCACAGTAAAAAAAAGATAAAAGGACATAACAGCACCTATGCCCAATAGCCTAAGGAAAAGCAAATTGAAACAGCAGAACCCCGCAGGAAATTTGTAACGGGCGACAATAAAGAAGTCCGCAAGACGTCTGCCAGGCACAGCTGCAGACCGATGTAATTATCTAAATACCCGGCAATTAATTCCGGATGAATGTCAAAATTATTAAAATCCGGCTTGCTTAAAAACAGCAAAGGAGGCTTTGGGCCTCCTTTGCTGTTAAAATTCATTAAGATTATTCAACAACAACCTCTTCAACAACGGTAGTGTCAGCAGCAAGAGCAGCGTTGATTGAATCCTGAATGCGAGCTGCTTCAGCTTCTACGAGAGCGATTGAATCAGCGATACGGATTGAATCGAGGCGAGCCTGCTCAGCCAACTGTTCTGCACTGGGACCGCAAGCAACTAAAGTTGCAAGACCGGCAACTACTAAAATCTGTGATAAAGTTTTCATGTTCTGTTTTGGGTTTTAAAACGTGACAAAGATAGATAAATACCGTATTAAAAAGCAAGTTTTTTACAAAAAAATTTAATTTATTTTTAATGAATATTAACCGTTGTATATCAGCACTTTATATTGTTAGGGCATTAACAATCGTTAAAATAATATTAAAATGGGCTTAAAACCGGCCAAAATTCTATGCCATTTTTCGCAAAAACTGAAATATTCCTTCAAGGCGAGGTCAATTTGAAGGAACTCATGCCAATTTTTCGCTGACAATTCACAAAGCCCTATCTTTGTGTGCGACAATCTAAATTTTCCCTGATGACTAATCTTCCTCCACTGGCCGAGCAGCTTCGTCCTGTTGATTTTGATGATTTTGTTGGTCAGCAGCATTTGATAGGCAGTGAGGGCATTCTCAGAAAAGCGGTAGAATCGGGGACTCTTCCATCCATAATTTTCTGGGGACCTCCCGGTGTGGGCAAAACTACACTGGCCCATATCATTTCGAGAAAACTGAAGAAGCCCTTTTTCACACTGAGTGCCATCAACTCAGGCGTTAAAGACATCAGGGAAGTAATTGAGAATGCCAGAAGTTCAGGTCAAAATGCGCTATTGTTTATTGATGAGATTCACCGCTTCAGCAAATCGCAGCAGGACTCACTATTGGGTGCTGTTGAAAAAGGTATCGTTACACTGATTGGCGCCACCACTGAAAATCCTTCATTTGAAGTAATCTCTCCGCTTCTTTCGAGATGCCAGATTTATATTCTTAAACCGTTGGATGAAAGCGACCTTCGAATTATTACAACTAAAGCGTTGGCTAAAATTAGAGTCCTGACAGGTCTTGATATCAGAATCAGGGAAGATGAAGCCCTGCTCAGGATATCGGGAGGAGATGCACGTAAATTGCTGAATGCCCTCGAAATAATTGCAGGGGTTCAAAACCCGCAGGATGACATCATTGAAATAGACAACAAAACCACCCTGCAGATCATACAGCAAAATCTTGCTATGTATGACAAAAAAGGTGAAATGCACTACGATATCATTTCTGCATTTATCAAATCGATGCGCGGAAGCGACCCGAATGCAGCGGTCTACTGGCTGGCAAGAATGATAGAATCGGGAGAAGACCCGAAATTCATTGCACGGCGGATGTTGATTCTGGCCTCAGAAGATATCGGAAATGCAAATCCGAATGCCCTCCTGCTTGCCAATGCCTGTTTTGATGCTGTGCATAAAACCGGATATCCCGAGTGCAGGATCATCCTCTCGCAATGTGCTGTTTATCTGGCGTGTTCCCCCAAAAGCAATGCCACCTATATGGCAATTGAGGAGGCACTGTCTGTTGTCAGAAGTAAAGGAGATTTGCCGGTTCCCCTGCCAATAAGAAATGCCCCCACCGGTTTAATGAAAAACCTGGGCTATGGAAACGATTATCGCTACGCCCACAGCTATGAAGGTAACTTCGCAGAAATGGAATTCCTTCCTTCAAAGATATCCGGAACCAGATTCTATGACCCGGGCAAAAATCCCAGAGAGGAAGAAATCAGAAAATACCTGAAGAATCTCTGGAAAAACAAATACCAGTATTAAACAAAATTAAACCATGACTATAAAAACAACTCCCGACATACCTGGCATCAGGCAATATAATAACGGCAACTTTTTTCTGATTGCCGGTCCTTGCGTGGTTGAAAACCATGATATGCCACTTGAAATCGCTTTGGTAATCAAGGAAATTACTGATAGACTTGAAATACCGTTTATTTTTAAAGCTTCCTACAGAAAAGCCAACCGGTCGAGGCAGGATTCCTTCAGCGGGATCGGCGATATTGCAGCCCTTGAAAGCATTGCCAGGGTGAAAAGTCAGTTGGATTTGCCGGTAATCACAGATATTCATTCAGCGCAGGAAGCAGAAGTTGCATCCCGTTATGTTGATATCCTGCAAATCCCGGCATTTTTATGCCGGCAGACTGACCTGCTGGAAGCGGCTGCAAAAACCGGCAAGTGGGTAAACATTAAAAAGGGACAGTTCCTGGCACCGGAATCAATGAAATTTGCTGTAGAAAAGGTCACCGGAACCGGGAACAATAATGTAATGATTACTGATCGGGGAAGCATGTTCGGATACCAGGACCTGGTAATTGACATGCGTGGAATTCCGGCAATGCAGGAATTCGGACACCCTGTTATACTGGATATCACCCATTCACTTCAACAGCCGAACCAGCCGGGTGGTATTAGCGGAGGCAAGCCGGCAATGATATCCACAATTGCCAGAGCAGGCATAGCGGCAGGCGTGGATGGCATTTTTCTTGAAACACATCCGGACCCGTCCAATGCCAAATCCGATGGTGCAAACATGCTGAATATCAACTTACTGGAAAAACTATTAAGCGATCTGGTTATGATACGCCAGGCATATCTTCGCACCCAATAAAAGTAAATTAAACTCCGTCAAAGCCTGTGAATATCAATGATGACAGATACCCGAACATTCTGGTAAAAATAAATAGCAATCCCAGGGTAACAATCATATAAATCATTGAAAATGAAAGCCTCCTGGTTTTAGGAGTTGAAAGCATTTCCTGACAACCGGTCCAGAAGAGGTATATCGCATAAACTCCGGGCAAAAGGGCAATTAACAAAACCTGGTGCAGGTTTGCAATTATAAAAACAATCAGAACAGGAGTGTAAGAAAAAGCAAACAGTTTGACTGCTTTAATCAGACTCTTTTCAGATTTGAACCTGAAAACAATCCCCCTGATGAAAAGTGAACCAACTATGATTACCAGAAACTGGACTGCAACATAGATTAAGGCCTGTACCAACGGAAATGAGAATCTGTAGGCATCAATATCTAGTACATTTCTTACATAGAAAAAACTCCCTATAAACTGGGCAAAGCCGCCTGCAAGGATTAAACGCCAGACATAAGTTGTAAATACATCACTGAGCGCCCTCTTTTCAAGGCTTATCACCTTCCATTCGTAAACAGGAAAAAGCAGCAGGTTCTTTAACCTCTCAAAAAATGCACTCCGGTTCATCTGCCAGATCAATGGTATTACTCAGAGGAGATAAGTTCGATGCCCCCTGACAACGGGTTCAGTTTAACATTGGAAAATATCCCTGCAGGAAGGAATGTGACCACACCCAACTGACTGATCATTGCTTCTTTCTGCTCTAAAACCCGGTTACCGGACTTCAGGCTGATCCGGGCTTTCTCCGGTATCCTGTAATACAGCCCCCGTTTCCCTTTAGAAGGCACTTCCCTTTGAGTGATAAATTCTCTTATTGAAGATATCTGATTCATCGATTCAATCAACAGGCTAACTGACTCAGCACCGGGAGTATTACGCGCAGTAATTCCTTCTGATCCTGAAAAACCGCAAATGGTTTCAAGCATTCCTTCCGGGTTATTACCAGGGGTGACATAAAAAACATGCTTTGTGACAGAAGTGTGGCTCACTCCCCTGAACAGCGCCAGATATTCCTGCTTTGTCTTTTCAAGTTGCGAAATCATGAATTCCAAAGCATCCTTTGAATAATTCACCTCCTGATATCCTGTAATCAGGTTGAATTTGTTATCGTCGATTTTTCTGATCAGTTCAGCAGTTTCCTTTGCCAGCTGTTCGGTCGATCTTTCGGAGATACTCCGTTTTATAAAGATATCCTCAAAAGTACTTGTATCCACACTGATCCGGCGGATAATGGTATCAACCTTCTCAAGTATTTTAGGCTGAAGCAGGTCGATAAACGGAGAAACGGCACCTGATGCCAGTGGTTTACCGTCCGCAGTCTGTTTTCTCCGGCCAGGCACTTTTGATGCATCAGCATATCCGCTGATAAAACCCTGCTCATTCATCGCAAAAAGAAGAGATCTTCCCGACTTTGCCTTCTCATCCAACTCTATAAAATAATATTGCCCGGGGTCTGTTTCAGCAAGCACCTCCAGACTTACTTCAGCGATGGAATATTCAACAGAATTCTTTGAAATAAAAGAAGAAAGGCCTAAATACTTAACAGCGAAATCAGCATAAGGTCCCTTAAACGTTTCTGTTTTCGAAACTGCAAGTTGCACTTTGATAACATTTCTTGGGAGGGCATAGATAATTCCATTTTGCTCAACAGGAGGCATTCCTTTGCCAAAAGGAACCACGTGAACCTGTCCTGATGTCGCCCCTGGCAGGAGAGCCAGAAAGATAACGGGAATAATCAATGAAGATAAACCTCTATTTTTCATGCTTTCAGAATATTTTGCTCAAAATTAGTCTATTTTCACAAATCAGAATGTATTTATTACCCCTGATTGCGAACTTCCGGCTTGTATTTCAAGGATCAGATATTTCCTTTACCGGATATTTCCTTTACCGGAATATAACTAAAAACTTGACTGAGCCCTTGAACATCAAAAACAGCCAACCGGTTTATTTCAATCGTGAAAGAGGTAATTTTGTAAATTTGGCACAAAATTTTTGCACTTATGAGCGCAGTTACCGGCCGGAAACGAAATAAAACACAAAATATTGAAGATGAAACACTATTCCGCGACAGCCCGCAACGGAGTTTTATCAAGGCATTGACTTACCGTTTGCTCGCTTCCGGGGTAATGTTTTTTGTTTTCTTTATTATTTTCCGCAGCACAACCAAACGTACGCTGAATGAAAGCCTTGGCGACGCTTCCCTGATCAGTATTATCGATTTTACGGTAAAACTGACTATTTATTATTTTCATGAAAGGATATGGTCAGGAATTAACTGGGGCAAATACTGGAGACGAAATTACTGGGCCAGGAGAGCCTGGAAACGGGCCTACCGCAAGGCTCACAAATAATCAGCAGATTCTTCCGGGATTGTCACCAATGCACATCTGACAATCAAATGCTCCTGCACGTTCTGTATTCCGATAATAAAAAAACCAACCCTGCACTCAAGGATGCAGGGTATGGCTATTATCAGACTTATTGAGATAAATGGGTTAACCTTATCGGATAAAGAGCAACTCACGATATTTGGGTAATGGCCAGATTTCATTATCCACCATCAGCTCAAGCTTATCGGCATGGTATCTGATTTCATCAAAGAACACCAGCACCTTTTCTTTATATGCAACAGCTTGCTTCTCAATATCAGTAATACGGTTAACCAGCCTCCGGGCCTCAGTCATTTTAATAACACGGTCGCGGATTATGGAAATATGCTCGCTGATTTCCCTTATTGTATCCAACTGATTCTTTGAGAGGGCAACATAAGTTTTGTTATCCAGCACCTCCTTAAGACCCTTAACATTATCAATCAATTGATTCTGATAACGTATTGAAATCGGAATAATATGATTTATAGCCAGGTCTCCCATTACACGTGATTCGATCTGGATTTTTCTCACATAATTCTCCAGCTTGATTTCATATCGGGCCCTTATTTCGCGCTCCGTCAGAACATTGTGTTCTTCAAATATCCGGATTGCCTCTTTCCGGAGCAGAGATTTCATGGCATGAGGGGTATCAGGAATGTTTGACAGGCCACGTTTGGCAGCCTCCTTAATCCACTCTTCACTGTAGCTGTTACCTTCAAACCTTATCCTTCTCGATTCTGCAATGTAACGGCTGATGACCTGAAGAATTGCTTCCTCCTTCCTGACTTTTTCAGCAATCAATTTATCAACATCATTTCTGAATTTCTTCAGCTGGTCTGCAACAATAAGGTTCAGCACAATCATTGGTTTTGCACAGCTTGACGATGAACCAACGGCCCTGAATTCAAATTTATTACCGGTAAACGCGAAAGGAGAAGTACGGTTGCGATCGGTATTATCCATCAATATCTCTGGGATGCGAGGGATATTGATGTTATTTCCATTGCTTTCACCGGTTTTTGAAAGCGCCTTTTTACCGAGTTTTTCAATCAGGTCAAGTGTCTCGGTAAGTTGTGTACCAATAAAGGCAGAAATAATGGCAGGAGGTGCTTCATGAGCTCCCAGCCTGAGGTCGTTCCCTGCCGAGGCAATATAAGCACGAAGGATATCGGCATTGGTATCAAGTGCTTTCAGGATATTAACAAGGAAAGTTAAAAATCTCAGGTTAGATTTCGGCGTTTTTCCCGGAGAAAGCAGGTTTTCACCAAGGTCAGTGCTCATTGACCAATTGTTGTGTTTTCCAGATCCGTTCACTCCGGCATAAGGTTTTTCGTGCAACAAAACAGTATAACCATGCCGCTTACTGACTTTCTCCAGCAAATGCATAAGCAATTGGTTATGGTCAACCGCTACATTTACCTCTTCGTAAACCGGTGCACATTCAAACTGATTAGGAGCCACCTCGTTGTGCCGGGTTCTGACAGGAATACCCAACCTGTGAGCTTCATATTCGAACTCCCGCATGAAATCAATTACCTTTTCAGGAATAATTCCAAAATAATGATCAGACAGTTGCTGATCCTTTGCACTTGAATGGCCGAAAAGTGTCCTTCCTGTCAGAACCAGGTCAGGCCTGGCATTGTATAGAGCAGTGTCTACTAGGAAATATTCCTGCTCCCAGCCTAATGTCGCATAAACCCTGTTAATGTTTTTATCGAAATAGTTACACACTGCAACAGCTTCCTTATCTAATGCCAGAGAGGCTTTCAACAGCGGAGTTTTATAATCAAGCGCTTCTCCGGTATAGGAAACAAAAATAGTTGGGATACAGAGCGTACGGTCGAGAATGAATGCAGGCGAGGTCGGGTCCCATGCAGTGTAACCTCTTGCTTCAAAGGTATTGCGAATACCACCGCTGGGAAAGCTCGAAGCGTCAGGTTCCTGCTGAATCAACTCATTGGCATTGAACATTTCTATAGCTTTTCCGTCGCCGGAAGGCTGAATAAAGGCGTCGTGCTTTTCTGCAGTTGCTCCGGTAAGCGGATGAAACCAATGTGTAAAGTGTGTCGCCTTTTTGCTCAGTGCCCATGCTTTCATGGCGGATGCGACCTGGTCGGCAACACCACGATCAATTCTTTCTCCGGTTTCAGCAGCGCGCATCACAGAGTGGTAGGCTTCACGCGACATGTAATCACGCATTACCGCCTTACTGAAGGCCAATTCTCCGAAATAATCGGATACTTTATCAGGAAATATATCCATCTGCCTGCGAGACCTTGTCATGGCAAGTTCAAGGGCTTTAAATCTGATGTTGCTCATATGTCAGAATTAGAATAAATATGTCTCAAACAATTCAATTTAAAAAAAGTTCAGTCCGTCTAAAAACCTCCTTTAATTCTCATTTTACTTCAATTTTACACTGCTAAATTAACAAATACTTAGGTTCTAAACAACTTGATTTTTCAAGCGAAACTTGAAGCTGATTTTTTTGCATGCGCCAAAAATGCTCTAATAAAGCCCAAAAGACGACAATATACATCAAAAAATCAACAAGAAAACACCTAAGTGCTTCTTTTCCAATGATATTCAAAATTCTGCGCAAATTGTAGGCCGTGAATACCAATCCTACATCGGCCGAGGCACGTTTGATGCTTTTTTTGGTCATGATGTAATTGAAGCCCCATTGCCTTTTTATTGTGCCATAGGGATGTTCCACAATGGCCTGTCGTCGGCGGTAATAGTTCTGGTTATGTTGGATGCGAATCTTGTTGGCTTCTATGTATTCAACATATTTATTGCGCTGGACGATCTTTCCGTTCTTGATGGATGTAGTGCATAACTCCCTCACCGGACATGTTTTACAGTCAGGTGTTTTGTATTGTTTAAAAGGTGCTGCTTTGCTTTGATACCAGGTGCCATTGGTGTGTAATTCCGATCCCTGTGGACAAACATAATAGTCTCCTGCTGCTTCATAACGAAAATGCTCCACATTGTAGGCTTCATCGGGTGCATTGGCGGCCACAGCAGGAATAGCTACCAACACCTCAACGCCTAGCTCTGCTGCTTTCTCAAATTCACTGCCTGTGTGGTAACCTTTGTCGTAAAGGGCTGTAAATGTATTGTTTCCAACAATGACTTTTGCCCGGCGCAACATATCGCCCATGGCTTTTGAATCATTCTCATTGGTTACTTTGTAATCAATCGGAATGTTGTGCTGATCGTCCACTGTGGTTTGCACATTGTAGGCTACTTCGGTGATGTTGTTGCGGGTAATCATCTGACGGCTCTCAGGGTCTGAGGTTGAAACCTGAACTTCACCGCTTTCTACCAGCTGCTTCTGGATGTTTTCGTAGGATTGCTTGCGTTGCTGCTGTGTTTCAATTTGTTGCTTTAGTTCTTGCTCTTTTTCTTTATCGCCATCATTTTCAGCTAATTGCTTCTCATATTCTCCCAGTTTATTCTCGATATAATCTAAATGGCGCTGGATTTTCTTTTCGTTGAAATTGTTTTTCTTGGAGTTCTGTGCCCTGAGTTTGGTGCTGTCGCCGGCCAGCAGTTTGCCGCCAATCAGGTTGAAGTGCTTTGCCAGGGCAACTGTTGCTCTGAACACTTTTTTAATGGCGTTGGGGTTATCTCTGCGGAAGTTACTGATGGTGTTGTGGTCGGGGTTCAGGCCTTTGAGCAGCCACATCACTTCGATGTTGCGTCTGGTTTCCTTCTCCAGCTCACGTGACGAGCGGATCCTGTTCATATAGCCATACAGAAAGAGCTTGAGCAAGTCCTTGGGGTGATAGGCCGGGCGACCGTTCTCCATGTGATCAACCTTGAATCCAAGTGACTTAATATCAAGGCTTTCCACAAACAGTTCGATCATCCGCACCTCATTGTCGGAACTGATGGCAGCTTCCATACTCATTGGAAAGATATGCAGCTGTTCCCTGTCCTGTCCTTGTTGGTACTTCATTTAAGTTGTGTTGTTTACGCATTAAATGTACAACTTATTATTGGATTATTACGACATTCATTATTGAAAATTTATGCTGTTTTTTTCGGGAGATGATACGGGGTTTTTAGACAGTCTGAGTTCTTGCACCATTCCCTAGTTTATGTTCAATTCAGAGTTCCCGGATTGGCTATTGTGGTTTTCTGAAATAAACAATAAACCGAGGAATGTTATCAATCCGTTAAATATCAATAACTCAAAACCGAATTTATAACCATTGAACCAATGCATAGAATTTACGCTGAGCAAGTAGCTCAAAACCGGTGAAAACAATGCAATTACCGGCACATAGCGGTCAACAACCCTACGTTTTGTAAAAAGACCGAAAGCATATAATCCGAGTAAGGGCCCATATGTATAACCGGCAATCGTAAATAACTTGGTGATTACAGACTGATCGCTGATTGAGCGAAACAGGACGACCAAACCTGTCAGGAAAACCGCAAAACATAAATGAACGGTCATTCTTATATTGACTTTTCCCCTGTCAGACAGTTTTTGATTTTTCCCAAGTCCTAGAATATCGATGCTAAATGATGTTGTCAATGCGGTAAGTGACCCGTCGGCACTTGAATATGCCGCTGCAACCAATCCGATCAGAAAAACCACACCGGCAAAGGCTCCGTGATGCTTTAATGCAATCAGAGGGAACAGGTCATCAGAGCGCTGAGGCAGAGTTATTCCCATTTTTTGAACATACAGGTATAGCAATGCACCAAGGAAAAGAAAAAGCAGATTGACCGGAACTAGGGACCAACTCATCAGATAAATATTCTTCTTTGCATCCTTAAGATTACGGCAAGTGAGGTTTTTCTGCATCATGTCCTGGTCAAGACCTGTCATAACCACTGCAATAAATGCACCGCTGAAAAACTGTTTAAGGTAGAAACGTTTGTCATTAATTTCAGAGAAAAACATCCGGGAAAAATCACTTTTATGGACCTGATTGATCAGCGCACCAAGGCTCATCTCCATATCCCTTGAAATTATCGTAACCGAGACAATAACTGCTGCAAGCATAAAGGTTGTTTGCAGCGTATCTGTCCAGACAACTGTTTTGATTCCTCCTCTGAATGTATATAGCAAAATCAGCCCCATAAACAATGCTACATTCACAGCAAATGGAATTCCCCAATTATCAAATACAAAAATCTGAAGTACGTTAACCACAAGAAAAACCCGGAACGACGAGCCGATGCTGCGCGAAAGAATGAAAAATGAAGCACCGGTTTTATAGGTATATGGCCCGAATCTTTGTTCAAGATAAGTATAGATAGAAGTGAGTTTACGTCCATAATAAACGGGGAGTAAAACCTGGGCAATAAATGCATATCCAAGTAAATAACCCAATACCAGAACCATATATGAAAATCCTGAAGCACCCACTTCCCCTGGTATTGAAATGAAGGTGACCCCACTGAGAGACGCGCCAATCATCCCATAAGCAACAATATACCAGGGAGAATTCCGGTTACCTGTAAAATACGTATCGTTAGTGGAACGACGGCCGGTAATTCCGGCGATTAGAAAAAGCAATGCTGAATAGGAAATAAAAACCGTAAGAATAATTACAGGATTCACTATCAGCTCTTTAACTTAATATTAGAATCTATCGTGTTTGCAAAGGTAAGCAAATCAGGATAAACGAAATCAACAAGTTCCGGGTGCTGTTTTGCTAAAATGCAATCCCCGATCAATACTGTTTTCATTCCGAGCCGGTTTCCAAAAATCATATCGCTTACAGAATCTCCGGCCATAACACTCTTTTTAAACAAGATATCCTTAAACTGTTTTCTGGCCAATAAACCCATACCAACAGAAGGTTTACGAAGGAAAGAGCCTTGGGAATCAAGAGCCGGTGCATAAAAAATTCCGTCAACCCGGCCACCATTCAAGGTTATCTCATTCATCATCTTATTATGTATCAGGTCAAGCTGGCCTGTGGTCATCAGCCCCTTCCCTATTCCCTGTTGATTGGTTACAACAATAATATGTTTAAACACTGATGAAAAGGTACGGAAAGCTTCCAGTACGCCCTCAATAAATATAAACTGCTCAGGGGCTTTAACGTAATCACCCGGCAGTCGTTTATTGATGACACCGTCACGATCGAGAAACAAGGTCCAGGATTTGTCAATTTTCAAATGCATGAAATTCAGTTTGAGCCCGGTGATAATCGGCCGGAATTCCGATATCCAGAAAATAATCACTAAAAATATGGCCGTAAGTGTTGCCTGAATCCAGTTTGCTTTCAAACAAATCCCTTTCCAGGGAGAATTTTCCGGGCAAAGCCTGCGCTTTGAAAAAACGGGAAGAAATCACATATATTCCTCCGTTGATATACCCTGGCTTTGGCATTTCCGATTTCTCGGTAAACTTCAGAATTCGGTTATTCCGGTCGAATTCAACCGAGCCGTATCGGGATGCATCTTCCACCCACCGGAGGGCCATGGTGACATCGGCCAGTTGCTCAATATGCTTTTGAAACAACAAATCCAGGTTAATCCGGAAAAACGTATCTCCGTTTATAACCATAAAATGAGGTGTCTGAACCTTTTGAAATGCCAGCTGCACAGCGCCTCCTGTCCCCAAAGGTTCATCTTCGACCGAATAAAGCAACTCCAGATCTTTATACTTGTTTTTAAAATAGGATTCAATCTTTTCACTCATATAACCGGTTGAAAGAATTACCCGCCTGAAGCCGGCTGCATTGATATGATTGAGCAGATATTGAAGAAAGGGTTTCCCGTTGACGGGCGCCATGGGTTTGGGGGTATCAGGAACCGCT
The DNA here is from genome assembly GCF_001192835.1 of Lentimicrobium saccharophilum. NCBI lineage: Bacteria > Pseudomonadati > Bacteroidota > Bacteroidia > Bacteroidales > Lentimicrobiaceae > Lentimicrobium > Lentimicrobium saccharophilum. Next base: position 204,520 of record NZ_DF968183.1, on the reverse strand, counting down.
TGATTCAGACGGGTACCCAGTCCGCCGGCAAGAATAACGATATCGGGATATGCCATGAACATCAGTGGCGCGGAAATAATGCAGATTCAACAAGTTCGCAGATAATATGCCCGATGGTAATGTGAGCTTCCTGTATCCGGGGGGTATCAGCCGAAGGTACATTGATAAGGACATCACATTTATCCTTCATTTTTCCACCGCTTTGCCCCGTCATTCCTATTACGGTCATTCCCACATCACCGGCAGCCTGAATGGCCCTGAGGATATTTTCAGAATTTCCTGAAGTGGAAAGGGCCACCAATACATCGCCTTTTTTTGCTTTTGCCCTCACGATACGGGCATAAACTTCATCAAAAGAGTAGTCGTTTCCAACAGCTGTCAGATAGCTGGTATTCACATGCAGGGCTTCCGAATTCAGGGGAGGCCGGTCATAATAAAAGCGGCCTGAAAATTCGGCAGCCAAATGCTGGGCGTCAGCGGCGCTGCCTCCATTTCCGCAGAAAAGAACACTTCTGCTCATACGAAAGGCTTCTATAATAGTGCGAGTGGCTGCTTCAATTGATTTAAGCAAGTTGTCATCCTGCAAAATCGACTCCTTTACATCGATGGAAGAACGGAAAACCTCACGAATTCTGGTCTGCATAGTATTATTTTTTGCAAATATAGGTAAAAGCAGAAACGGGTATGCTTTGAGTTGCTGATCAGATGGTCCATGTGGTAAGGCCTGCGCCGGTGAATTCATAGCGCTTGGCTTCCACGCCAAACTTTTTGAGGGCACTGATTACTTTAGATCTGGTTTCACCCGGGCAGTAAAAGATCATAAAACCTCCACCACCTGCACCGCTGATCTTCCCTCCTGTTGCCCCGTTCTCACGGGCGGTTTCATAGAGCTGATCAATAAAAGGATTGGAAATTTCATCTGCCATCTGCTTTTTAAATTTCCATCCAAAATCCAGGATTTCACCGATTTTGTCAAGATCGCCGCGCAGCAATGCTTCTTTCATCATCACCGACTGCAGTTTCAACTGATGCATTGCATCTATGGAACTTTGGTTATTGTTGACAACGTTTCTCGATTGCGCTTCAATAATTTTGGATGACAGGCGGCTGGTTTGTGTGTAGAACAATACCAGGTTATGGGCCAGTTCATTAAGATACACATCTTTGATGCGAAGAGGGTTGACAATGACCTTATCATTGGCCGAGAATTCCATAAAATTCACTCCGCCAAAGGTTGCGGCATATTGATCCTGTTTACCACCGGCCATTAGCAAATCAACTCTTTCTATATCGTATGCAAGTTTAGCCAGATCATACTCTCCTAAGGGTAATTTCAGCCATTCAGCAAATGCACCGATGATCGCCACAACAAGAGTGGATGAAGTTCCTAATCCTGATCCCGGAGGAGCATCAACGTATGTGGATAAGGAAAAAGAAAGAGGTTTTCCAATAAAATTCTTTATGATCGAGTTGTAAATTCCTCTGTGTAAATCCAAAGTTCCGGAAATCGAGAGACGTTTCCTGGCATCAAACTCATAAGTTTCAGCCTTATCGATCGAATTCAGAATTATCTTCCCATCAGAACGAGGAATTATTGTTGCATACGCATACATACTTATGGTAGCATTTAATATAGCTCCACCATAAATGTCTGAATATGGGGCAACATCTGTACCTCCTCCGGCAAGCCCAAGCCTGAGCGGCGCTTTGCTTCTGATAATCATGAAAATTTGTTAAAGAACAATAACTCGCTTTGTAAAACAACCATCTTCTGTAACTAACCTTAAAATATATAGCCCAGAAGTTCTGTTCTGCAAAGGTAAAGTATATTTGAAGCCAACAGTTGAAAGGGAATATACATCTTCTAGTATACCAAGGTCATTGTATAATTCAACTCTATGAATTTTTCTTGAACCAGATTGCACAAAAATAACATCTGTAGCAGGGTTTGGATAAACCAGGATATCAGTATTCAATTCAATATTCTCAAAGCCTAATGAAGGACTCAAATTGATCGTGTCGCAAATTAAACTCAAGCCGCATTCATTTATTAAAGAAAGACATACAATATGCTTACCACCCTCTGAAAAAAGAAATTCCGGGTTTTCGAGAAAGGAAAAATATCCATTACCAAAATCCCAATAAAAATCATCAACACCAACGCTTTGATTGAAAAATTTAACATGAAGACTATCCTGCACCAAATAAGTAAAAGAAGGTAGAATAGCCTGACACACAATAACTGAATCGCAAATTAATACCGTATCGCAACTGTTAGCTACCTCGAGGCAGACATAATATGTCCCTTCATCAGCAAATGTATACTCAGGATTTTGCAAATATGATCCGTAACCGTTACCAAAATTCCAATTCCAGGAATTTACCGAATGATCATTATATTGAAAACTACAATGAAGGTCTTCTACCTCAAAATGAAATCTGTCGATCGGCTTTATACAGGTGTCGTAACTAATAACCAAGCATGGCCTTATATTTTCATCAGGATGATCACCCGAAGCTAGAATCAGGCTCCTGTATAAGTTCTCAGCAAGAAGGCTAAGTCTTAATCCGTAACTATTCTGTGCATCCTCATACATATCATCTATTAAATCAGTTACATTAATTCCTATAAGATTTTGATTTTCATATAAAGTAGGACTAGTTATAACTGATGAAACAGTTGTAACTTCTGGCTGGTTAAACCAATCAATTGAATTTTCATCCCAGGGCTGAATGATTCTTTCGATTACGCAGGAATTATCTCCATAATGTCCAACATGGGTCGCAGAATAATCATAGTAAAGGTCTAATCTGGCACTAAAATTAGTAATTGAATCCGGCAATGATGGTAAGCTAAAATCAATGAAGCTCCTGCCTATACCAAATTCACCGTAATATGACCAGGCTGAAGCAATTAAGCTCTGATGATTTGAGTATCCATAAACATATAATGAATTCACATATGCATCCTTATTGTCTTCAATACCTGGCCTGATCCTGATTTCCACCTGTGCGTATATCATTTCTTGAGATAAAATAATCAGAGAGATGAGAAGCATCCTGGTAAAATATTTTGTTTTCATAATAAATAAATATTAAAATACTAAAAAAATATATTGAGTAGCAACAATAAAACCCGTAAATATGATGCTATCTTTTTTCAAAAGTAAGAAATAAATATTACAAGTTAAAAAGCGATCTAATATTGTTTAAAAAATAATTCCATGAATATTTATTTTTTTCAATTCTTATATTTCGCAAAAATAAATCACCAAGATCATTTTTGTAGAATCTGACTATTGCATCCGCAACCTCTTCCGGTAAAGGATTTACAACAAAACCAACTTTGCCATTAGGCACAAACTCCTCGAGCCCACCCACATTTGTGATGACCATAGGTTTATCAAAATGATAGGCAATCTGGGTAACTCCGCTTTGTGTTGCACTCTTATATGGTTGGACAACGAGGTCACATACAGAAAAATATTTAAAAACCTCACTATCAGGGATAAAATCATTTGAAAGTATAATACTATTCTCCACATCATACTCCTGAATTAAATCCAAATATGTCTGTGGTTCGCTGTAAAACTCGCCAGCTACAAGCAACTTAATTCTCAAATTTGCAATTTCCGGATTCGACATTGCTTTGATAAGAATGTCCAAGCCCTTATAATCCCTTATAAATCCAAAAAACAGAATATAATGGTACGAAGGATCTAAATTCAAAAGCTTAACGGCCTCTTCTGTGGAAACTGATTTCCCGAAATTATCATAAATAGGGTGAGGAGTGAATATTCTGGGTTTATAAGTATCAAAAAGTGAAATATCGTTCAGTACTTTCCTTGACATGGCAACAAAACCATCTATACTTCCAGTGAAATATTTTGCAAGCAATCTATCCCCTGGTCTTTTTTCATGAGGGATAATGTTGTCAATGATTGTTACAACTTTCGTAATTCCGTTTTTTCTGACAATTCTGGCTATTGTACCTAAGCATGGTGCCATAAAAGGAATCCAAAACTTAATGACAACGAGATTTGGTTTAAGGTGTTTTAATTCTCTTCCAACCCGGATCCAATTAATCGGATTAATTGAATTAACGGCAACTTTAATATTCAGATTCCCCTTATAAGACTCCGAACTGAGTTGAGTTTTCCCGGGAAACAGAAAAGACGGATATTGCAATGAAAAAGTATAGAGTATAACATCCCAACCCTCTGCGAGAAACTCTTCACCCAAGCGTTCATTAAAATTTGAAAGCCCTCCTCTCAACGGATAAGCCGAACCAATAATCACTACTTTTTTTCGGGCTTGCTCCATCGGGGTATAATCAATTTAAAAGAATTAAAATTCTTCTTCCACCAGGTAATGATTTCTGTCACTTGAGCTGCGGCTAATGAGTTCTCCAAGGAAGCCCGCAACAAAAAGTTGCGTACCCAGCACCATGGCAAGCAGACCCAAATAGAATAGCGGCCGTTCTGTCATTTTATATCCGGCAAGAAACAGTTTGGCATAAGCCAGATATCCTGCAATAATAAAACCGGTAAAAAACAACAGACTTCCCAAAGCGCCGAACAGATGCATAGGCTTTTTACCAAAACGGGAAACAAACATTATGGAAATCAGGTCAAGAAAGCCATTAATAAAACGTTCCCAGCCGAATTTCGTCACACCATATTTACGCTTCTGATGCGATACAACCTTTTCTCCGATTCTCCGGAACCCGGCCCACTTTGCAATTACAGGAATATAACGGTGCATTTCACCGTAAACCTCAATTGACTTGACGACCTCCTTCCGGTAGGCTTTCAGACCGCAATTCATATCATGAAGCTTTACGCCAGACATCCTGCGCGCAGCAGCATTGTATATCTTCGAAGGAATATTCTTGGTAATTTTCGAATCGTACCGCTTTTTCTTCCATCCGGATACCAGATCAAAGCCTTCTGCGGTGATCATCCTGTACAACCCGGGAATTTCATCAGGACTGTCCTGCAAGTCAGCATCCATGGTAATGACCACATTACCCACGGCGACTTCAAAACCTTTATTAAGGGCAGCTGACTTTCCGTAATTCCGCCTGAAACGAATACCGCGAATCCTTTCATTGGAGGCCTTCAACTGCTTAACCACATTCCATGAATTATCATTGCTGCCATCATCAACCAATATAATTTCATAGGAATAATTATTCTCCAACATCACCCGCTCTATCCAGGCAATCAATTCCGGAAGTGACTCCTCTTCGTTATAAAGCGGTACTAAAACTGACAAATCCATCTTGTCTGAAGTTTATTAAGATTCGCGAAACGCACCTTCAAAACTATTATCCTCTTTCTTGATAAAAATGGAGGTGATCAAGGAAAATACAGTTCCATAAAGTACCATGGAAAGCAGTGAAGTGATGCTCAGAAAAACCGGAGACATCATTTTTTCGGTAAAGGGCATAGCCAAATCAATCTCTTCATCTGACATTCCCCGATTTATCATTTCCTGTTCCGAAGCCTCCAATAATTTATCCAGCGCTCCGGGATCAAAATAAGTGAAAAAAACATAGCTGTATATAGCCATTACTATTCCTACAACTAAGCTGATCAGCACACCAATGGACAGACACCGTCCGTATGACAGAAATCCGCTGTTGATTTTGTCCCGGTAAGCAATGGTCGCTATTACAATGCCTATAATCAGGATGACAAAAGACAGGTAATTGACCCACCCGGTTCGGCTTACATCAACACTGTAAAGCAGCAGCGAAAACAAAACAAAAGCTGCGGCGGTATATAGTCCATAGCGCAAGGCATGGTTCACCAGTGAAATTTTCGCTTTGGCAATGGGCTCATCGGCCTGGTTTTCAACAAAGTTTTCCATGATTAATGGTATTAGTGTTTCCTGCAAATGTAGTAAATCTGTGTTGCAGGGAAAAATAGAGCATCATTTTTATATAAAAACGATAAAATTCGTATCTTTGCAGCGGGTAAGTCTTATACGACCAGCTCCCATTGAACTCCCCCAGGTCAGGAATGAAGCAAGGGTAAATGGTTGTAGCGGTGCGATGTAAGTAGCTTACCCTTTTTTTATGCCCTTTTGGTTAAAAAGCGTATTTTTGTATAAAAGCTCGTGCCATGTTGCTTAAAATATACCCTGAAAACCCCAGCCCGCGTCAGATCAGAACAGTGGCTGAATGCCTTATGGACGGAGGGATTATCATTTATCCCACTGATACCGTCTACGGGCTTGGTTGCGACATTTTCAAATCCAGGGCGGTGGAGCGCATTGCACAAATCAAAGGAATCAGAGCCGATAAAGCCAACTTTTCTTTTATCTGTAATGACCTGAGCCAACTGGCCGACTACAGTCGCCCGATCAGCAACGAGATTTTCAAAATGATGCGTAAAAATCTCCCCGGCCCTTTCACGTTTATCCTTAATGCAAGCAATAATGTGCCAAAACTGATCCAAAGCAAAAAGAAAACAGTAGGTATCCGTATCCCAGACAATAATATTCCACTGGAAATCGTGAAAGAACTCGGACACCCCATAATGTCAACTTCTATTCATGATGATGATGAAATCATAGAATATACCACCGATCCTGAATTAATCTATGAGAAGTACAATCAGATGGTTGACATAGTGATCGATGGTGGTTATGGCGACAATGAAGCCTCCACGGTCATTGACTGTACCGGTGAGGAACCGCTGATAGTGCGAGAAGGCAAAGGAATACTGAAATGAAAAATTTATCCCCGGCAAATATTTTCCATCACGGCAATGCCGTTCCGGATGACAAAGAGTTGTTTGAAATCCTTGCCAGCGGTGATGTCGTGATTGAACGCATTGTTTCGAGGGGTCAGATTACACCCGAAGCGGAATGGTATAACCAGGAAAAAGATGAGTGGGTTATACTGCTCACCGGCGAAGCCCGTATCCTGTTTGAGAACAGTGGTGAAATCGCATTAAAACCCGGCGATTACCTGCTGATTCCCGCCCACGAAAGGCACAGGGTAACATACACCAGCAAGTCTCCTGAATGCATCTGGCTGGCCATACATGGCCAAATTCACGATAAAATCTAAAAATTATTTTACACAATTTCAGGCCATTACAATTGCCACTGAAAAAACCGGAAAAAATTATTTGCATCTAAAGATAAAAGCAGTACTTTTGCAGTCCCTTAACGATTCCGTAGCTCAGCAGGTAGAGCACATCCCTTTTAAGGATGGGGTCCTGGGTTCGAGCCCCAGCGGGATCACAAAACAGCCCGGCTTTCGCCGGGTTTTTTGTTTTAGGCTCTTCTTACCTCGTTACCAGCTGCACTTTCTGATTTATCTTTGCAGAACCCGCTTTTTTCAAAAACCATTTTCCGGACATGAAAACCATCGGTACTAATACCAACCTGGCAGAAGCTATTCTACAAAACCACAACCTGCTGAGGGTTATCGGAAGATTTGATATTCAACCCGGTTTTGGGGATGTCACCGTTGGTGAGATCTGCCACAAGAAAGACATTGACCCGGTATTCATGGTTGTAATCCTCAATTCATTTCTTGATGAAAGCTATTTCCCGGCGCATGATCTTACCAGGTTTTCATTGAAGCAACTGGTCAGATACCTTCAGAAAACCCATGACTATTACCTGAACCATCAGATCCCATATATTCAGGAGTTAATCGACCGGTTGTGCTCCGGCCAGCAACCCGAAAACGCCGGACTCAAAGTGGTAAACAAGTTTTTTGCCGCCTACTGCAGGGAATTGAACGACCACATCATGCGTGAGGAGAAGGTCACCTTCCCCTATGTACTTGGTATCGAAAACCGCTTCAACCATCCTGAAGAATCCGAAACAGGGATTCCTGACTATACCATTCACCATTATGAAACCGAGCATGACAATGTTGAAGAGAAACTGAATGACCTCAAAAACATCATGATAAAATACCTTCCGCAGCCTTTCGACTTTGACCTGGTCAACCGGATTATAGCGGAACTATACTGGCTGGAGAAAGACCTGAATGAACATGCCCGTATCGAGGACAAGATCATGATTCCAAAAGTAAGGATGATGGAAGCGGCATTAAAACTGCACCGCCACTAACTCAGGCACCATGAAACGAAAAGGGATTCTGATCCTATCGCAATCGCACATAATCAGGCTTGGTCTGAGACAATGCCTTACCGATCTTAATCTGCCCGTAAAGATATTCCTTGCTGCCGATCTGACAACCGCAACCGACCTCTCTGAGAACAATGATATTCAGTTGATTATTGCAGGAGAAGAATTCAGCGACGATGCTGGTTTTCATCAGCTGGTAACATCAGGTAAACCTGAGGGGATTTTCCTTTTTTCGGAGAACCACCTGCCGGGGAATGAGCAGAATCTTTCACTTTTCATGACTCCTGTTGAACTTGCAGCAAAGATTAAGATGATGCTGCAAACCGGAAAAGAAAACGAAAACATGTCATCTCCGGAAAAAGAGCTCAGCAAACGCGAAAAAGAAGTAGTAAGGCTGCTGGCTCTCGGCGCAAGCAACAAGGATATCGCTGAAAAACTGAACCTGAGCCTGCATACTGCGCTGACGCACAGGAAGAACATCATCAGAAAACTGGGAATCAAAACTGCTGCGGGACTCACTGTATTTGCCATCCTGAACGGCATGATTACACTGGAGGAAGCAAATCTGTGATTTTTAAGCATGCGGCTTTTGCAGCCTGACTTCTATTTGGTACATTTGCTACTTTCAAATAAACAAGCTGGAAAATTCTTTACTCTATGAAAATCACTATAGTTGGAACAGGTTATGTCGGTCTTGTTACCGGAACCTGCTTCTCTGAAGTAGGCATCAATGTTGTGTGTGTAGACATTGATCAGAAAAAAATCGACAATCTGAAAAAAGGCATCTCCCCGATTTACGAACCCGGGCTCGATGAAATGATTGCCAGGAATACCGAGAAAGGCAGGTTACATTTCTCAACCGACCTGCCCAGTTGTGTGAATGATTCTGACGTAATCTTTATCGCTGTGGGAACCCCGCCGGATGAAGATGGCAGTGCAGATCTGAAATATGTGCTGGATGTTGCCAGGACCATTGGCCAGCATATGAATCAACATATCACAGTGGTAACGAAAAGTACCGTACCCGTTGGCACTGCAGCAAAAGTACGGGCAGCAGTTCAGGAAGAGCTTGACAGGCGTGAACTTGGCATCTTTTTCGATGTCGCTTCCAATCCCGAATTTCTCAAAGAAGGCGACGCCATCAATGATTTTATGAAACCCGACCGGATTGTTGTAGGGGTTGAATCTGAAAAAGCGCAGGAAATCATGGCCCGGCTGTATAAACCGTTTACACTTAACGGGCACCCGGTTATTTTTATGGATGTCCCTTCTGCCGAAATGACAAAATATGCGGCAAATGCCATGCTTGCAACCAAGATCAGCTTTATGAATGACATCGCTAACCTTTGCGAAATCATGGGTGCCGATGTAAATATGGTCCGCAAAGGTATTGGTAGTGATACAAGGATCGGCAACAAATTTATATACCCTGGCATTGGCTATGGAGGTTCCTGCTTTCCAAAAGACGTAAAAGCACTGATAAAGACCGCTGACACGGTTGGATACTCCATGCGGATACTGAAAGCGGTGGAAGCCGTGAACGATGATCAGAAGTCATTGTTATTCAACAAATTCATGAGCTTTTTCACAGGTGATGTCAGGGGTAAAACCGTTGCAATCTGGGGTCTGTCATTCAAGCCACAAACTGACGATATGCGTGAAGCCCCCTCGCTGGTAATAATCGACCACCTGCTGAAACAAGGGTGCAGGGTAAAAGCATACGATCCGGTGGCTATGCATGAGTCTAAAAGAAGGATCGGTGAAGTAATCGAATACTGCAAAGACCCTTATGAAGCAACAATAGACTCGGATGCTTTGTTCCTGCTGACAGAATGGACCGAATTCAGATACCCGAACTGGGTAGTGATCAGGAAATTGATGAAAAACCCGGTGATCTTTGACGGACGCAATATTTATGATGCGGTTGAATTGAAGTCACTCGACTTTTCATACTTCTGCGTTGGAGTTAATACAGAAAAGCCGTAATTCCGCTTTAAAGATTCTTAGTCAGGCAAAAAAATCCATCAGATGAGAAAGAAAATCCTGGTAACAGGCGGCGCCGGATTCCTGGGGTCACATTTGTGCGAAAGGTTGCTGAACGAAGGCAACGAAGTAGTTTGTCTCGACAACTATTTTACCGGACAAAAGTCAAATGTTGTCCATTTGCTTAACAATCCATATTTCGAGTTGATAAGGCATGATGTTACCATGCCCTTTTACATTGAAGTGGATGAAATATACAATCTGGCCTGTCCTGCTTCACCCATTCATTACCAGTTCAACCCCATCAAAACAGTCAAAACCTCCGTGATGGGCGCCATCAATATGCTGGGGCTGGCTAAGCGCATTAAGGCCAAAATTCTGCAGGCCTCAACCAGCGAAGTTTATGGGGATCCGCAGATACATCCTCAAACCGAAAGTTACTGGGGACATGTTAATCCCATCGGTGAGCGTGCCTGTTACGACGAAGGAAAAAGGGCCGCAGAGACCCTTTTCGTGAACTATCACAAGCAAAACAATGTCAGGATTAAAATCATGCGGATTTTCAACACTTACGGTCCCCGCATGCACCCCAACGACGGCAGGGTAGTTTCCAATTTCATAGTTCAGGCGCTTAAAGGAGAAGAAATAACCCTTTACGGAGATGGACAACAGTCCCGAAGTTTCTGCTACTATTCAGATCTTATTGACGGCATGATCCGGCTGATGAACACCGGCGATGAATTTACCGGGCCGGTGAATGTCGGGAATCCTAATGAATTTACCATACGGGAGCTGGCAGAGAAAGTAATACATCTCACCGGGTCAAAATCAAAAATTATCACCCGGCCTCTGCCCAGCGACGATCCGCTCCAGCGACAGCCCGACATCACCCTTGCCCGCCAAAAACTGAACTGGGAGCCAAAAATTCAGCTTGACGAAGGGTTAAAGCATACGATAGAATATTTCAAAACCATTATCAAATAAGAATTAAATGAAGATACTGGTTACCGGGAGCAAAGGACAGTTGGGCAATGAGTTGCAGTTGATGGCTGCGAACCTGCCTGAACACGAGTTTATATTTACCGATTACCAGGAGTTAGACATAACCAGCCACGATCAGGTTAATCGCTTTGTTCAGGAGACCCGTCCCGACCGGATCATCAATTGTGCGGCATACACTTCCGTTGACAAAGCAGAAGCGGAGCCTGAGGCTGCGTACCGGCTAAATGCCGACGGGCCGGGTTACCTGGCCGCGGCTGCTGCAAGCCATGGCGCAAGAATGATACATATTTCATCCGATTATGTTTTCAATGGCCGGAATTATAAACCTTACCTGGAGACGGATGCGGTTGAACCTGCAGGCGTATACGCTAAAAGCAAGGCCCTGGGTGAAAACAATGTAATGAAGGCTGCACCCGGTTCCATCATTATAAGAACGTCATGGCTTTATTCAGCTCATGGTCAGAATTTTGTAAAAACCATTCTCCGGGTTGGCAAGGAAAAGGGATTGCTGAAAGTTGTCGCTGACCAGATCGGATCACCTACCTGGGCGCACGATCTGGCAAATGCCATACTTAACCTAATCGACAAAAATGCAGATGGCGGCATTTACCATTTCTCCAATGAAGGGGTCTGCAGTTGGTATGATTTTGCCAGGACCATAATAGAACTCTCCGGAATTCAATGCAAAGTTGTCCCGACCGATACCGCCGGATACCCCCTGCCTGCTCCCCGTCCCTATTATAGTGTGCTTGACAAAAGCAAATATGCCGCAATCACGCACTGCGCTGTCCCCTGGTGGTACGAAAGCCTTAAAAAATGCCTAGCTTTGCTGAATGAACAGGGCTGAACTCAACAAACTGCATACCCGGATATTTGAAGCAGCATCAGAAGTCTACTCCGAACTCGGTCAGGGGCTTGATGTTCAGATTTATCATACCTGTTTCCTTCATGAACTCAGATTGAAAGGCCTGTTGTTCAAACGGGATGTTGCGTTTCCCGTTTACTACAAGGACATCAAAACAAGTAAAGAAATAATTGTTGATATACTTGTTGAAAATCAAGCGATTGTAGAAATCCAGTCGGAACGGGAGATTTCACTGCTGCAACTGCATTCATTGCAATCGAAGCTGAAAATTTCAGGTAAAAGAATGGGAATAATTATTACCTTTAACGCTCCGGGAGTCATTGAGGGTTACCGGAAAGTATTGAACAATTTATAGAGAAATCAGGTTAGAGCAAACTGATTAAAGCACTGAAAAATCTGACATATTATGACAATAAAGGAAGTAGACCCGAAGATTATCGAAAAAGCAAAAGTCTGGCTTAAAGAAAATTACGACCCCGATACCAGAAAAGCGGTAAAGGAGATGATGGACAATGATCCGGCCGAGCTTGTTGAATGTTTTTACCGTGATCTTGAGTTTGGTACCGGCGGTTTACGCGGTATCATGGGCGTAGGAACCAACCGCATGAACAAATACACGGTTGGTGCTGCAACCCAGGGCCTGGCCAATTACCTGAAAACGGCATTGATACATGAAAGTGAAATCAGGGCAGCCATAGCGTATGACTCGCGTAACAACAGCGGACTTTTTGCCGGAATTTCAGCGGAAGTGTTGGCAGCCAATGGTATAAAAGTATTTCTTTTTGATTCACTCCGGCCCACGCCCGAGCTTTCATTTGCCGTCCGTTATCTTAAGTGCCATACAGGCATTGTTGTTACGGCCTCGCACAACCCTAAAGAATATAACGGTTATAAAGTCTACTGGAGTGATGGCGGACAACTGGTACCTCCTCATGATAAGAATGTGATTGCCGAAGTGCAAAAGATTGAGTCAGTCGGGGATATAAAATTTTCAGGCCATCCTGAAAATATTGTTAGCATTGGCGAAGACATTGACAAGGAATACATCAGCACGCTTGTTTCCTTATCAATTTCACCCGACGTAATCAAACGGCAAAGCGATATGAAAATCGTTTACACGCCGATACATGGAACAGGTTATAAGCTTGTTCCGGAAGCATTGAAAGCATTTGGTTTTACAAACATTCAAACGGTAAAGGAACAGCTTACGCCTGACGGAAATTTTCCAACAGTTGTATCCCCGAATCCTGAAGAAAAAGCCGCACTCGAGCTTGCATTGAAACTGGCTAAAAAAGTAAATGCTGACCTGATTCTTGCCACGGATCCTGACGGTGACCGCGTCGGTGTCGGAGTAAAAGATAACAATGACAACTACATACTTCTGAATGGAAATCAATCCGCATCTCTGCTGATTTATTACCTGATCCGCCAGTGGAAGATCAAAGGAAAACTTACCGGAAAAGAGTTTATCGCGAAGACCATCGTAACATCCGAACTGCTAAAAGACATTGCAATCAGCCACGGAGTTGAATCGTACGATGTACTTACCGGTTTCAAATACATCGCTGAAATCATCCGCAGGTTTGAAGGTCAGAAAAAGTTTATCGGAGGCGGAGAGGAAAGTTACGGTTACCTTGTCGGTGATTTTGTTCGTGATAAAGATGCGGTTGCCGCCTGTGCCCTGCTTGCAGAAACAGCTGCATGGGCGAGGAATATGGGTATGTCGATGTATGAAATGCTTATCAATATATATCAGGAGTACGGATTCTACCTCGAAGATCTGATTTCAATCACTAAAAAAGGTAAATCAGGGGCGGAAGAGATTCAGGCAATGATGGATGGATACCGGAATTCGCCACCCCGTGAAATCAACGGCATTCCCGTAGAGATAATCAAAGATTACAAACTTCAGAAAGAGTTCAACCGTATTACCGGAGATGAAAAACCCATTGATCTCCCCAAATCAGATGTTCTTCAGTTTTTCCTGAAGGGAGGCAGCAAAATTACGGTGCGTCCTTCAGGTACTGAGCCAAAAATCAAGTTTTACTTTGGAGTAAAGGGTCTATTACCTGAAAAATCACAATTTGACAAGGTAAATGCCGGCATGCGGGCACAGCTTGAAGAAATGATTGCAGCCATGAAACTCAAATGAAGACATTGGATTTATAAAAAAACTAAAGGCGACCTTTGAGATCGCCTTTAATTTTATCCACAGGGATCAGCTTTTAGCAACCCAGGGTTGCCACCATTACTGCTTTAATGGTATGTAACCTGTTTTCAGCTTCATCAAAAACCACCGACATTGGTGATTCGAACACATCTTCACTTACTTCCATTGCTTCCAGTCCATACTTCTGGAATACATCCTCACCGATAACAGTTTCGCGATTGTGGAATGCAGGCAGACAGTGCAGGAACTTCACCGTGGGATTGCCCGTCTTCTTCACAACATCCATATTCACCTGATAGGGGCTCAACAGTTTGATTCGCTCTGCCCACACTTCAGCAGGTTCACCCATAGATACCCATACATCGGTGTAAAGGAAGTCCACACCTTTTACCCCTTCTTCAACCGATTCGGTGAGCGTGATTTTTGCTCCGGTTTCTTTGGCTATTTCGCGGCAGGTGGCCACCAGTTTCTCGTCTGGCCAGCAGGCTTTGGGCGCTGCAGCCCTGAAATCCATACCCATTTTGGCAGCACCTACCATCAGGGAGTTGCCCATATTATTCCTGGCATCGCCAAGATAGCAAAAAGCAACCTGATGTAATGGTTTATCGGAATGCTCCATCATGGTAAGGAAATCGGCCAGGATCTGGGTAGGATGAAACTCGTTGGTCAATCCGTTCCAAACCGGAACACCGGCATATTTACCCAGTTCCTCAACAATGTGCTGTCCGTAACCGCGATACTCTATTCCGTCATACATGCGTCCAAGTACGCGGGCAGTATCTTTCATAGACTCTTTCTTACCCATTTGTGAACCTGAAGGTCCGAGATAAGTAACGTGCGCTCCCTGGTCAAGGGCGGCAACTTCAAACGCACAACGGGTGCGGGTTGAATCTTTTTCGAAAAGAAGCACAATGTTCTTTCCTTTCAGCTGCTGCTGTTCGGTTCCGGCATATTTTGCCTTTTTAAGATCAACCGAAAGCTGAAGTAAATACTTGATTTCCTGAGGAGTAAAATCCAAAAGTTTCAGGAAGTTTCTGTTTCTGAGATTAAATGCCATAATATGATTGTTTTAATGGTTTCAGAAAATAATTATACGATTACGACTCTGGTTCCACCATTATCGATACCAAGCTTATCGGTGCTTGTAATGATGGCATCCTTGCCACTGCCCTCCACAAAGGCTATTGCGGCCCTGATCTTGGGCGCCATACTACCTTCTGCAAACTGACCCTCTTCAAGATAACGTTTGGCCTCGGCAATCGTCATGCGGTCAAGCGCTTTCTCCTGCGGCGTATTATAATTAATGCAGACCTTGGGTACATCAGTCAGAATAAAAAACTTATCAGCCCTGATCTGGACTGCAAGCAGGGATGAAGCCAGGTCCTTGTCAATAACAGCATCTATCCCCTGCAGCTTGTTTTCTTCAACATAAAATGCAGGAATTCCGCCTCCACCAACAGCAATAACAATCTGGCCGGCGCGTGCAAGCGATTCGATTGACTTTTGATTGCTGATTACCAAGGGTTTAGGGCTGGCTACAACTTTACGATAGCCCCTGCCACGCGGATCTTCTGCAAACTTAGCGCCGGTTTCATCAGTAATCCTTTCAGACTCTTCTTTTGTATAATAAGGCCCAACAGGTTTGGTAGGATTTTTAAATGCAGGGTCGTCTTTATCAACCAACACCTGGGTGATAATAGAAATAATGTCCCTGTCAAGATCATTGGCCATCATTACATTTCGTAACTGCTGTTCGATAATATAACCAATGAATCCCTGGGAATAAGCCACAGCAATATCCAGCGGCATATCCGGCAAACCATACAATTTATGTCCGGCGGTATTGGCAAGCAGGATGTTCCCCACCTGGGGACCGTTACCATGTGTAATCACTAAATTATAATTTGACCGGATAAGCGTTAGCAGACGCTCTGCTGTTTCGTAAACATTTGTTTCCTGATCATCAATTGTTCCTTTCTGGTCACTCCTGAGCAACGCATTGCCTCCCAGGGCCACTACAGCTAATTTCTTCATAAAAGTCTGGTTGGTTAATTTTGGAGCAAAAGTAAATACTTTTTAATGATTGGCAAGCCCCTGACTTTTATCTAAAGTTAACTAAATTAAATCGTTAAATCTAGATATCTTCCAAAAACGATTATGATAACCTACTTCCCATGCTGAGGATAATTTCAATAAAACAGAAATACTGGCAACCTGCTGCGCGTCAAACCAATCCGTAACTTTGCAAAATGAAAACCGGCAATAAATCCATGATGTTCGCACTGATGGCAGTCCTTTTCTGGTCTACCATCGGTTCAGCTTTCAAGCTGACACTGAATTACCTGAACTTTGTCCAGGTATTGCTTTTTGCCAGCTTTATCGCCGTGATTTTCCTTGCGCTGACGCTGACTATAAGCGGGAAAATGAGAGATATTTTCAACCTCAGCAAAAAGAATATCGGAATGTCGGCAATCATGGGATTTCTAAATCCTTTTGCCTATTACCTCGTACTTCTGAAAGCCTACTCCATTCTTCAGGCCCAGGAGGCAGTAGTATTAAACTATATCTGGCCAATGATTTTAGTGTTACTGTCCATTCCATTCCTACGTCAGAAGATTTCGCTAATCAGTTTCTTTGCATTGTTGATAAGCTTTGCCGGAATATTTGTAATTGCTATCGAAGGGAGGATCATGACACTTCGTTTTTCTCATCCGGCCGGGGTGGCACTTGCTTTGGTCAGCGCATTTTTCTGGGCATCTTATTGGCTGCTCAATCTGAAGGATAAGCGGGAAGAGACCGAAAAACTTTTCATGAACTTCGCGTTTGGATTTCTTTATATTCTTGTTTACGCCATTTCAACCAACAACCTCGTTCTGCCTGGTATAAAAGGTGTTATCGGTGTTGTTTATATCGGTTTGTTTGAAATGGGGATCACCTTTGTACTATGGCTTAAAGCCCTGAAATACGCCGAAAACACAGCAAGGGTAAGCAACCTTGTATACCTCTCCCCCTTTCTTTCACTGATTTTTGTTTCAGTATTTGTCGGTGAAAAGATTCTTATCTCCACAATAGCAGGCCTTATCCTGATTATAGGAGGAATATTGATTCAGCACTTCAGTGGAAAAACCGCGAAAGTTATTTAGAGATACCTGCTGATTGTTCTCAGCAATTCAGATGGCCTGATGGGTTTCGAAAGGTAGTCGTCGCAGCCGGCGGCTTTGCTTTTTTCCTTCTCTCCCTTCATTGCATAAGCAGTTTGAGCAATAACGGGCAATTCCGGCCTTATCTTTTTTAATTCAACGGTAACCATGTATCCGTCCATCCCATCAAGCTGGACATCCATCAGGACTATATCTATTATTGCATCTCCTGAAACCAGTTTCAATGCCTCTTCGCCTGATTTTGCCCAAAGAATTTCAGCGCCGGACTTCCGGAGTGTAGCAGCCAGAAACTGATAATTCGATTCAACATCCTCAACTATCAATATCGTCTTATCCTTCCAAAGCCCCTGCGTCGCCGCGATGTTATCAACAATTACTTTTTCCATTACCGGAAATCTCAAATAAAAAATAACGGACAGCAATTCGGTTTCTGTATTCAGATTTGAGGAATCACAAAAGAAATACAGAAATAATCTATATCCATTCGCAAAGTTACAAAATTTATCCGGAATTATTATATATAAAAATGATGGATTAAACATGTCCTCAGATCAGGGATGACAAAACAGAATTCTCACTTTACATTGCGAAATACAATCTGATCTGATGCCGCTGAAACAGATAGTCACACTGTTCAAATGCCTATCTTTGCAGCAATGAAGAATAATAAAATTGCATTTCAGACTTTTGGCTGCAAGCTTAATTTTGCTGAAACTTCGGCCATTGCTGGAAAATTTACAGCATCAGGTTACGAAATCGTGAATTTCAGCGAGGAGGCCGATTATTACGTGATTCATTCCTGCACGGTTACTTCACATGCTGAAAAGAAGACCAGGGCCGCTATCAGGCAGGCTGCAAGAAGAAATCCCGAAGCCTCGGTTGCAGTGATTGGCTGCTATGCCCAGCTCAGGCCGGAAGAAATTCATAAAATCAATGGGGTGGATATCATTTTGGGTAACAGCGACAAATACCGGCTCCCCGAATATATTACCGATCTGAGGAAGTATAAAGAAGAAAAAAATCAGGCTCCTTCCATGCCAACTGACTTTGAACCTGGCTTTTCCATTGGAGACCGCACCCGTTCATTTTTCAAGGTTCAGGATGGCTGCGACTATTTTTGCACCTATTGCGCCATTCCGTTCGCCCGTGGCCGGAGTCGAAGCGCAACCATTGCATCCACGCTTCAGGTAGCTCAGCAGATCGCTTCCTCCGAAGTAAAGGAGATTGTGCTTACCGGGGTCAATATCGGTGATTTCGGCAGACGGAACGGCGAAAATTTCACTGAGCTTCTGAAAGCACTCGGACAACTTGAGGGCATAGAAAGAATCAGAATCTCGTCCGTGGAACCGGAATTACTGAAAGATGAAATCATCACGCTGGTCGCCCAAAACCGACGGTTTATGCCCCACTTCCACATACCGCTGCAATCGGGCACTGACCGTATTCTTGAGCTGATGAAACGGAAATACAAGCGTGAAGTATTTGCAGACAGGGTTAATACTATTATAATGATGATGCCTGATGCCTGTATCGCGGCAGATGTCATCACCGGATTTCCGGGTGAAACGGACGAGGACTTCAGGCAAACCGTGGATTTTATTGAAAGCCTGCCGGTATCGTATCTGCATGTATTCACTTACTCAAAACGACCGGGCACCAAAGCCGCATTACTGGCAGAACAGGTTCCTGACGCCATCAAACAGGAGCGCAGCCGGCTGCTTCATCAACTTTCAGAAAGAAAAAAGGAACTGTTTTACAACGAAAACAGGGGCAGCCATCAGTTGGTCCTGTGGGAATCAAGTATGCATAAGGGATTTATGAACGGTTTTACCGGAAATTACATCCATTGCAAGAAACCATTTGATAAGAATTCAGTTAATCAGATTGAAAGTGTCATCCTGCTCGAACCGGACAAGGATGGCATGTACATGGTAAAACCCAATCATTAATAATGGAAACACCAGATTATCAAATACTTTGCAATGGAGTTTGCAATATTGCCCGGGAAGCCGGGAATTACATTTTGCAACAGCTTAACAATATAACTCATACTGAAATCGAGCAGAAAGGACATCACAATTATGTGACTTATGTAGATAAATCGGCAGAAGAGCTGATTGTAAACCGCCTTAAAGACCTGCTGCCCGGTTCGGGATTTATTACCGAAGAAAACACCGCCGGCCATGATCAGCAGTTGTTCAGATGGGTGATTGATCCGCTCGACGGAACCACCAATTTTATTCATAAAGTCCCCGTCTTCTGCGTCAGCATCGCGCTGATGGAAGGCGATACAGTAGTGGTGGGAGTGGTTTATGAAATCAACCTGGAGGAGTGTTTTTATGCCTGGAAAGGTGGCAAAGCCATGCTCAACGGCAAAGAAATCAGTGTTTCTCCGGTAAAAGACTTCGACAACAGCCTGCTGGCCACAGGATTCCCTTATTATGATTACGGCCGGCTTGATGATTATGTAACGGTCTTCAAGCACTTCATGAAACATACAGCCGGTTTGCGCCGGTTAGGCTCAGCAGCTGCGGATCTGGCTTATGTTGCCTGCGGCAGGTTCGAAGGCTTCTATGAATACGGACTTAATTCGTGGGATGTAGCTGCAGGCAGTTTTATTGTAGAGATGGCCGGGGGCGTGGTTACCGATTTCACCGGTGGCAGCAACCACCTCTTCGGCAGGGAACTGATTGCCGGCAATCCACATGCGCATCCTGAAATGAAAAAGGTAATCGGGAAATATTTCGGTCACATCTGAATTGAAAATCATTTGCTGAAAAAACACCTGATATTCACCAATTTGCTATTATCTTCGCATTAAATAACAACGCCTCACTGAAATGATAAAGAAATCTTTGAATATAATCATGCTGGCATTATTCCTGCTGAATCTGACAGGATTGAGCGCCCAGAACCTGAATGATAACAGCAATCCATCCGGATTGATTTATAAATTCGACATCAAGCAGGAGATTGCCCCGCCGGTGTGGCATAATACAAAAAAAGCATTTCGAGAGGCAAAAGAGCTGAATGCCGATATCATCCTGATACACATGAACACCTACGGGGGGATGGTTGAAACGGCAGACAGCATCAGAACCGCCATTCTTCAGTCGAAAATCCCGGTCTGGGTCTTTATCGACAACAATGCCGCATCGGCTGGGGCCCTGATTTCGATCGCCTGCGACAGCATTTACATGCGCTCAGGCGCCAACATAGGTGCTGCCACCGTTGTAGACCAGACCGGCAAACCTATGCCGGACAAGTATCAGTCATACATGCGTTCAACCATGCGTTCAACTGCCGAGGCGACCGGACGCGACCCAGACATCGCCCAGGGTATGGTTGATCCAAGGGTATACATCGAAGGCGTTACAGATACCGGCCAGGTCATTACCTTTACAACCACTGAAGCCATCCGCTATAAATTCTGTAACGCCCAGGCCGAAAGCATTGAGGAAATTCTGAAAATAACCGGCAAACAGGATTTTAAAGTGGTGGAACAACAATTGTCCGCTACCGACAAAATCATAGGCTTCCTTACAAAACCCATGATCAGCGGGCTACTGATTATGATCATCATCGGAGGAATCTATTTTGAGCTGCAAACACCGGGCATCGGATTCCCGCTGGCAGCTGCAGCCACGGCAGCAATGCTTTACTTCGCACCGCTATATATCGAAGGGCTGGCCGCCCACTGGGAGATCCTTGTTTTCATTATCGGACTGATACTTTTGATGGTAGAGTTGTTTGCCATACCCGGTTTCGGCGTTGCCGGAATTTCGGGTATTATCCTTATGGTAACCGGCCTCACCCTGAGTATGATCGACAACATCGGTTTTGACTTTACCGGAGTGAGGCTGAACGGAGTTATCCAGGCATTTTTCATCGTGATCATCGCGTCATTCTTCTCCCTGATCGGGTCCTTCTTTCTTACCCGGAAGCTTTTCGGCGGGCACACCATGTTCGGCGATCTGGCACTGCTCTCTACCCAGCAGACCACCGAAGGTTACGTTTCGGCAGATGCGCATTATATGGAAATGAAAGGCAAAACAGGCACCGCCTTTACCATGCTCAGACCGGCCGGTAAAATAGACATTGAAGGACAGATATTCGATGCCGTGGCCGAAGCAGGTTTCATTGAGAAAGGCGAAGCGATCCGCGTCGTGAAATACGAAAATGCACAGCTGATCGTGCGAAAAGCCTGATAACGAATTATCGGAATTTTTAAACAATCAAAACAACCTGAAATGGAGAATGAAGCCATCAGCCTGATAACAGGCGATATTACCGCGTTGCAGGTTGACGCCATTGTAAATGCAGCCAACACCAGTCTGCTGGGCGGTGGCGGGGTGGATGGTGCCATTCACCGGGCTGCGGGACCAAAACTGCTCGATGCCTGCCGCGCCATCGGGGGCTGCCCTACCGGAGAAGCCAGGATTACGCCGGGATTTAACCTGCCCGCACGCTGCGTTATCCACACCGTAGGACCTGTGTGGCGGGGTGGTAACCACAACGAAGAAGCCCTGCTGTACGCCTGTTACACTCAAAGCCTGAAACTGGGTTTAGAAAATCAATGCTTCACCATTGCTTTCCCGAATATCAGTACTGGTATTTACGGCTTTCCCAGACAGCGCGCCGCCGAAATTGCCATCGGTGCCGTTCAGGATTTCATCAGTACCAATCCTGCCCGGATAAAAGTAATTTTCGTCTGCTTTGACAATGAAAACTTCAGGATATACCGGCAGTTACTGGGTAATTGATAAAGTCAGGTTAATTAAGGTATTGCTGATATTTAATCTGCAGCGGAAGCATTGACTATGCACTTATAACATGCTGGTTCGGTAAAAATCTGTCGAAGTAACTCAACGCTTTTACGACATGCACCCCCTGCATCCTGCAACTTAATTATTTTTCGGTCCAAATATTACAGCAATATGCCGTTCCGGGAAGAATAAAGGTTTTCGGTATTTTTCATCCGGATCCGGGTTTGCAGACTCCTGAAAAGACCTATGGAAAAAAATAAGGTCATTGCAACCTGCGATAGGTAATGGCATCCGAAACCGTCAGTGATTGCCATTGCAGCTTCGGATAACCCTGCAGGAAATTCCGGGAGCGCTGACCGATGTGCCCGGAATAATAGTCCATAGAAGTATAGTAATGATGATCAGGAAAATTGATGCGGTTTACCGAATCAATCTGACTGAGGGTTTCCGCATCGAGTCTGAGCACCGGCAACGTACTGCTGTCTAGGTGCATCATGAAATCCGTATGGAAAAATGCCTTTCCGGCATGTTTCACATTGTGCCGGGCAATCACCATATCCCAATTGAACAATCCGGTAAAGATAATTACCGCGTAGGCCATCAGGCTGTTTTGCACCAGCAGATACTGCAGCGTTTTTTTATATCTGAGCTTCAACAATACCGTAATAATGCCGAAGACGACGAGAATCAGGAACGCAAACACCCAGATCCGCTTAAAGGCCAGGTTGAAATAATGAATGTACCAGAAATTCCTGACAGCTACCGAAATTGCAAGTATTATATTCTGATACAGCCAGATACGGGAAAGCACGAGCAACAACCGGTTTTTGGAATAGAAGTTCAGGTTGCCCCTGAATAACCATACTACAATGACAATGGAGATCAGTATGGATACGATCAGCAGCCAGGTGCCTTCGTGTACAAATTGCTTCAGGTAACCTCCGTCCCATTCAAAAAACAACCAGACATGCCGGATATCAAGCACGTTCATCAGCGCCAGCGCCAGGTTGAGCAATATCAGAAGGATAATGCCTGAGCGGTATTCATTTTTCAATGCATTGAAACCGCCGGAAAATGGTTTGCGCCTGCGGATAAGCCGGTCGGTTTCTTCTTCCCTGAAAATCCTGAAAATATTATTGAAGGTTCCAAAGAAGTAGAACAGGTATAAAGCAAATCCCACTATCGTTAACCAGAAAAAACCAGGTGAAATCCAGCGAAAGATTTTTTGCATCAGGTCACTGAATCCCTGAAGAAAGTTACCGGTAAACTTGTTGAAAAACGGGCTTGCAGCGGAGTAAATCAGCATAAACAGCGCAAAGACAATCAGGGGTAACAGCCACATGGCCCCTTTCCTGAATACCCGGCCTGTGCCGGATTTACCACCGGGTTCAGCAGTGATGGCCCTGAGCCATTCCCGGGGCCCTGTCAGCATTGCCGAAGGCAGTGCAATCATCGCATTTAGCGGCACCACCATCGCGGGATATGCAGCCACTGCACAAAGCACCATCAATGAAAGAATATTGCCTGCCAGCGCCACCCCATCTCCGTAAACCGCCACCATGATGCTGCTGATGCCTGCGCCGGCCAGGAAAATTAAATGAAACCGGTTACCCGGACTCAGACGCCTGGTCCGGATCAGCAGGCTTATCAGCAATGCATTGAATATCAAAATATTTACCCCGGCTTGCTGCCTGTGAAACAGATAGGCAAATATAAGTGCGAATGCCAGTGGAAACAGTAGAAATGACTTTTTCATCCGGAAACGGAATTGAGTGGCACAGTATGTAAAACAGTCATAGCATCCGGTTACGGAAATGGCTGCAACATATTTACTTTTCCTCAATAACGATGAACAGGTCAGAATATTATTCAGGCATTGCCTGAAGCATAAAAATACTGAACTCTCAATTTAAATATCAGGGCGGATCAACGTTAAGCGGATATCCGGATCCTGCAACAAGGTGTCGGCACCGGAGGGGGTGAGCTCAGGCATTAACCCGCTTAAAGATGAGCCGTTATTGATCAGAAAGACAATATGCCTTCGGTCCTCAATCATTTCGCGGATACGCTGCTGCGGAATCGCTTCAGGGGAGCAGCCCTCCAGCAGGATTAACTGATCACGGCCTTTTCCCGACTGCAGTCCGAGATAAAAAGTATTCTCCCATCCGGCAAAGTCAACCACCAGCAAATCGTCAGGCGAAAGCGCAGGGATTAAATTTCGTGAAAACTGAACGATCCGCTGGTCTTTCAGTCTTGGCAGGGGCTTTACGCCTCCTATGGTGTACAGCATCGACAGGGCAATGGTTATCAGGCCGAACAGAAACATTTTTCTGATTTTGCTGCGGTTCAGCACTGAGAACCAGGGGGCTGCAAACGGTATGGAAAGCAACACGGGGGTCATGGAAAACCGTTGATGAAGCAACAGTTTCCCGCTTACCGAATTGTAGATCATTACCAGCAGAAAAATGGCAAAAGGTAACATCCAACGGGCTTCGTGGCGGTTGAAATTCTCCCTGCCCGGCATCCTGATCATTTGACGCGCCACGATCCAGGCAAGCGGCGGGCCAAATGCAATCAGCCAGGAGAAGGGGAAAAACCAGATTCTGCGTAACATCGCTTCAAAATCAACCTGTTTGTTGGTGCCCATTACATCAAGCGTCCACCGGCTGTTGGCTGAAATGCTGTACATGGCATCGCCGGTTGCAAGGTAATTCTGTATCATCCAGGTTAACGGGAAAACCGAAGCGGCCAATCCAAAAACCAGCGCCTGCTTCCGGCGTCCATGAATCAGTATCAGCAAGCCGAAGAGGGCAATCAGCAGCCAGGCTTCATACCTGAAGCCGGATGCCAGGGTCAGAAAGAAGCCGGCCAATACAAAATCCTTCCACTTCAGGTTCCGGAGCGCCAGCGACAATTGGTTCATTGTCAGCGCGATAAAAAACAGCGCGGGCGTTTCGGCCATCACCAGGAAACTGTAACGGAAAACCACCGGGCTGATGGCAAAAAAGAAGGTGACCGCCACCGCCCCGTTGTGGCTGAATTCCCGCCGGGTAAAATAATAAAGGGGAAAAAGCGTCAGAGCGGACAACAAAATATTGACCAGAACGGGCGCCGCATCCCGGCTCTGGAACAACATTATAACCAGGCCGTTAAGGTAATAATGAAAGGGAGCCCACACACCCGTAACAATCCAATGGGGATCTGCGGCCCAGGCTTCGGAGGTAAGGATGCGGCTGACCGCATCGGCATCAACCTGCTGTGAAAACGGATACAAGGCCAGTTTAACCGCCAGCGCAATGGCTGCAACCAGCCATACAGAGTATCCCGGGAAATCAGTTGATGTTTTCGCTTTCTCTTGCACCAGCGTGAATGCTAAAAATAATTCCGTTTCAGCAGCAAATATAAGCCGTTCTTTAAGTACGACAGAGTATAAACATGAAATTTCAGCAATTGAACGGACTGCCTGCAGTTTATTTTTTCGCAGTGCAACCTGGCATAAGCTTCTGCTTTCTATATTATAAAAAAAAACGAAGCCATCTGACCTCGTTTTTTGAGCGGAAAACGGGATTCGAACCCGCGACCCTCAGCTTGGGAAGCTGATGCTCTACCGACTGAGCTACTTCCGCATTGTTATTATTTATACCCTCAGCTTGAGATCTCGTCATTGGTGACGAGACTACCGACTGAGCTACTTCCGCATTGTTATTATTATACCCTCAGCTTGAGATCTCGTCATTGGTGACGAGACTACCGACTGAGCTACTTCCGCATTGTTATTATTTATACCCTCAGCTTGAGATCTCGTCATAGGTGACGAGACTACCGACTAAGCTACTTCCGCGATTGGAATTTCATTGCAAAAATAATAAAACTTGATGTTTATAAAGACAGCGGCTATGAAAAAATTATCGGGCAGGCCATTTCAGTTTGTACAGCAAGTTTTTTCCGTATTTTTAACGCTAAATTTTAAAACCGTCTTTATGAGTAAAAAGCCGCACCTCAGTTTCTGGCAGATATGGAATATGAGTTTTGGATTTCTGGGGATACAATTCGGATTTGCCCTGCAGAATGCCAATGTAAGCCGGATTTTTGAAACCCTGGGCGCCAAGGTGGATGAAATACCCATCCTCTGGATTGCCGCCCCGGTTACCGGACTCATTATGCAACCCATTATCGGCCATCTGAGCGATAATACATGGAACCGCTGGGGCAGAAGACGGCCGTTCTTTATGGTTGGAGCCATACTGGCATCCATTGCGTTGATCATTATGCCCAACTCCCCCACCCTCTGGGTTGCCGCCGGCATGCTCTGGATTATGGATGCTTCCATCAACATTTCCATGGAGCCTTTCAGGGCCTTTGTTGGTGACATGCTCCCCTCGGAACAGCGTACCAAAGGCTTTGCCATGCAGAGTTTCTTTATCGGTACCGGGGCTGTTGTGGCTTCTGCCCTGCCCTACATCCTGACTAACTGGTTCGGCATTGCCAATACTGCGCCCGAAGGCAAAATACCACCTTCCGTGCAATACTCCTTCTACCTGGGAGCATTTGCCTTTTTTGCCGCCGTTCTATGGACCGTTTTGCGGACAAAGGAATACTCTCCCGAAGAACTGAAAGCGCACGCTGAAGCAGAAGGATTGGTCACCGGAGAAACCCCCGGAGAGGAAATCTCAGAACCGGGTAAGGTCAGCCGCGTATTCCTCAACCGGAGCATCCTCTGGATAAGTGTAGGGCTGGTTCTTTCGTACATTATATACCACTTCGGCTTCCACCCCGAACTTTATATTTTTTCAGCCGGCCTTGGCGTTTATGGCCTGATGATGCTGATCTCGGGATTGATCATCCGCAGCGGAAACCTTAAAAACGGCATTGCCGTGGTGATGCACGACCTCTACCGCATGCCGAAAACAATGGCTCAACTCGCGGTAGTCCAGTTTTTTTCGTGGTTCGCGCTTTTCGCGATGTGGATATACACCACCGCCGCCGTAACCAAGCATATCTATGGCACTACCGATCCCACATCCGAACTTTTCAACAAGGGCGCCGACTGGGTAGGCATCTGCTTCGCCGTATATAACGGATTTGCCGCCGCCGTGGCTTTCCTCCTTCCGGTCATCGCCAAACGCACTTCACGGAAGTTCACACACATGTTGGCACTGGTCGCCGGCGGACTGGGGCTGATCTCAATCTATTTTATCAAAGATCCGAATCTGCTGCTGGTTTCCATGGTGGGCGTCGGATTTGCCTGGGCAAGCATCTTATCCATGCCTTACGCCATCCTTGCGGGCGCACTTCCGGCCAACAAAATGGGAACGTATATGGGCATTTTCAACTTCTTTATCGTTATCCCGCAAATACTGGCGGCCAGTATACTGGGCTTCTTTACCCGGGACCTGTTCGGCGGTGAAGCCGTTTACGCCATTGTACTCGGCGGTATTTCCATGTTTATTGCAGCGGCAACCGTAATGTTTGTTAAAGACGAACACTGAAGACCATGATGACCAACCAACGATCAGGCGGCATATTGCTGCATCCCACCTCGCTCCCGAATGAATATGGCATCGGTACCTTTGGTGAAGAAGCTTATCATTTTGTTGACTTCCTGGAAAGAGCGCATCAGAACCTCTGGCAGGTGTTGCCCCTTGGCCCGACAGGTCCGGGCGACTCCCCCTATCAGAGCTATTCCGCCTATGCATTGAACCCGGTATTGATTGACCTTCAACATTTTGTCAATAAGGGGTTAATCGGCCAAAATGATCTTTCAGCAGCCAAACGAAGAAACAACGGCAGGGTTGATTATGCGTTTGTGAACAGCTCACGCGAGCAGATTTTCACTAAAGCCTACCGGGCGTTTTGCGAGGCGGCGCCGGATGCCGACAGAAATGCTTTCAACGACTTTAAAGAGAAGCACAGTCACTGGCTTGACGACTATGCCCTGTTTATGGCCATCAAAGAAAGCCTGGGGGGAATTCCCTGGTATGAATGGCCCGATGACCTGAGACTCAGAAAGCAGCCGGCACTCGACAAAACCAGACAGGAACTGGAAGAGCGGGCAGGATACCACAGATTTCTGCAGTTTGTTGCCAACTGCCAATGGATGAAGCTCAAATCTTACGCCAACGAAAAAAACATTCAGATTATCGGCGATATTCCGCTTTACGTTTCATTCGACAGCAGTGATGCCTGGGCTAACCCGGAGGTATTTTTGCTGGACGGGGACCTGAATCCGGAAATGGTGGCCGGCGTCCCCCCCGATTTTTTCAGTGAAACCGGTCAGTTGTGGGGCAATGTTCTCTTTAAATGGGATTATCTGAAAGCAACCGGTTTCGACTGGTGGATCAAACGGGTAGCCCATAACCTGGAACTGGCAGATATCATTCGTATCGATCACTTCAGGGGGCTTGTGGCATTCTGGGCCATCCCCTTCGGCGCCGAAACGGCCATCGACGGGCAATGGATCGGAGCTCCGGCGGTTGAGCTATTCGAGGCCCTTGACAAAAAACTGGGAAAACTCCCCATCATTGCCGAAGACCTGGGAGTAATCACGCCCGATGTTGACGAGGTACGGTTACAATTTAACCTTCCGGGGATGAAAATCCTGCAGTTTGCTTTCGATAAAAGCAAGGCCAACCCATACCTGCCGCATTTCTATCCGCAAAACAGCGTGGTATATACCGGTACGCATGACAATGATACGGTGGTTGGCTGGTACGAAAGCCTTGACGCGGAAGACAAACTAAAACTGCATCAATACCTTGGAAGTATTGGTACCGGTATCCACTGGCAGATGATCAGGCTGGCATGGGCTTCGGTATCGGATATTGCGGTGGTTCCGCTTCAGGATGTGCTGGGATTGGGAACAAACGGAAGAATGAATGTACCGGGCACCCTGTCAGGTAACTGGCAATGGCGGTTCCTTGACGGACAACTGCTCAGAGAACATGAGATTACCCTCCGGAATCTGAGCACGCTGTATAACCGCACAAACAGGGTAACTGATGAAGAAATCCCCGTTCCTGACAACCATCAGTAAATTCCATCAATAAGCAGCCTGCCATTCCTGTTCCTTTTAAAAAATGGCAGGCTGTTTTTTTTGCTTTTTTAGCGGGCCGGAACGACCTGATATTCCTTATTGATAAAAATATCTGCTTTTTCGCGTAACGATTGTACAACCTGGTGCTCACGTTCCAGCACCTGCATACGGTATTCGTTCTGAGGCTCCTTTCCCCTTACTACCTGGGCTTTTTTAGTCTCATGATAGGTCAGTTCGATAAAAATCCGGAGATCAACGCCCTCTGTATGAATGGCATACAATCCGTCAACGATGATCATTTCGATACCCTTAAAATCGGTGGTAAGATGATCTACCTGCTCGGTAACGAGATCGATGCAAGGCATGGTTGAAACCCTGTCATTTTTGAAATCATCGATATTCCTGTATATGGTATCCCAGTCGTACTCCCCAAGTCCTACAGCCGTTTCGATGCCGTGCTTTTTACGCCATTCTGTACGCTCAAGGGGATGGATGCGGTAATAGTTATCAATGTGAATGGGTTTGCAAAAGATACCCTCTTTCCTGAGCATTTTGGCAATCACATGTGATAATTCTGTTTTTCCTGATCCCGATTCTCCTGAAACAGCAATGATATACTTATTTTTCCGGTTTTCCAGAATCCGCGGAAGAATAACTTTGGCGGCATTCTCATGCTTTTCTCCGATCAGTAATACATCTCCTAACATAGCAGTGATTTTTTTATGTTTCTTAATAGTGAAAAATTTCGCTGGCCGTATCAAAATCCAGGTAAAAATCGGCCAGGGGTTTAAGTGACTGAACTACCTGATGTTCCCGCTCCAGTATCTGCATTCTGAATTCATCCAGTTCTTCCTTTCCTGAGGCAATCTGTTCCTCAATGGTATCGCGGTAGGTTTGTTCAATAAAGACCTTAAGATTGGCTTCTTCAATTTTCACGGAATACAATCCTTCGATAATCAAAACCTCAATTCCGGCAAAATTGGTGGTTAACTGATCAATCTGTCCGGTAAACAGATCGACGCACGGAAGGGTGGTCAGTTTGCCTTCCTTGAAACCTGCCAGCGTCCGGTTAACCACATCCCAGTCATATTCATCATACCCGACACTCTCCAAACCGTGCCGTTTCCGCCATTCAGTGCGTTCAAGCGGCGGTATTTTGTAATAGTTATCCATGTGAAGTAGTTTCACCCTGATCCCTTCTTTTTTCAACAATTTTCCCAGCATATGGGCTACCTCACACTTTCCGGTTTCCACTTCACCCGAAATGGTAATGATATACTTGTCGGTTTTTTCAGCCATCACTTTTTCAAGGATCGTTCTGGCAGCAAATTCATGCTTTTTGTTCAACTGTAAAATGTCATTCAGCATCTTGATTATTTTTTAATTCAGTTAGTTACGCCCCCTTACTTCAAATCAACTTTAAGAACCTGACCGCCGGTAAGGGAATACACGGATCCATTTATCTCGATTTCAACTTCACCAGATTTGACTTTGTTTGCAACAACCTCTACCGACACTGTATTCATTTTAATTTTCAGCGAGTTACCCTGAAATACAAAACCAAAAGCAATAGATTTCCAGGCTTCCGGCAGGTTTGGATTTATTCTGATCCGGTCTCCCCTCAGGTTCAGACCAGCATAGGCATGCATGGCAATCAGAATGGTACCCGCCATAACACCCAAATGAATACCTTCGGCGGTTGTTCCTCCCTGAATATCGTTAAAGTCGCTGCTGAGCGCATCCTGATACAGCTCCCAGCTAAGCTTGCGGTCGCCACTCATATTGGCCAGCAGGGCATGGACCACCCGGCTCAGGGTCGAGCCATGAGAAGTGCGGGCGAGGTAATAATCAAGATTTTCCTTCAGGTAATCCGGCCTGACATTATATCCCAATTCCTCAAGGATCAGCCTGACTTCCGATTCGTCAAGATTGTAAAAAGCCATCAGGGTATCTGCCTGTTTGGCAACCTTAAATTCATCGGCCGACTTCCCTTCCGCTTTCAATATGCGGTCAAGCCGGTAGATATTACCGTATTTCTGACGGTAATGGTTCCAGTCAAGTTCTTTAAGTCCGAAGTAGCCGTCGTATTGCGAAATAATGCCTTCGGGAGAAATAATAATATTCAGGTTCCGCGAAATCCGTTTCCATTCCGCAAGCTCTTGATCGTCCAGACCGAGTCTGGTTTTTACGGCATCAGCCTGATCTCCGGCAAGCGCGAGGATTTCAAAGGCTTTATCAACGGCCCATACCACCATAATATTGGTGTAGGCATTGTCGCTCAGTCCTCCTTCGGTTGAACCGTGGTATTGCTCATGAAACTCGTCGGGTCCCATCACTCCGGCTATGGAATACCGGCCGGTGACAGGATTCAGCTGTGCCTTATCCATCCAGAACCGGCAGATATCCAGAAACATTTCTGCTCCGTAATTTTTAAGAAACTCCAGATCTCCGGTAGTATGATAGTATTCCCATACATTATAGGCGATAGCCAGTGAAACATGGCGTTGCAGCGAACTGTAATCATCACCCCATTCACCCGACAGCGGATTCAGATGAACCACCTGCGTTTCTTCCCTGCCGTCGCTTCCGCTCTGCCAGGGAAACATGGCCCCTTTATAGCCGTGCTGAACAGCATATTCACGCGCTTTCGGCAAACGATTGTAACGATACATCAATGTGGCCCTGGCTGTTTCAGGCAAATGCATATTGTAGAAGGGCAGAATGAACAACTCATCCCAGAAAATATGTCCGCGATAAGCCTCCCCGTGCAGCCCCCTTGCCGTAAAACTTGCATCAATACGCGCATTGTGAGGGGAGGCTGACACCATCAGATGATACAGGTGAAGCCGTATCAGTTTCTGATCCATACGGCTGCCTTCTATTACAACATCTATCTTCTCCCATAATTCCTGCCAGGCCTTGCTGCTTTTGGCCATAACATGCGAAAAACCGGGATTCACTGCAATGGCAGTCTTAGCTTCAGCCAACGGGTCATTTACATCGTCATGTCTGGAAGTGAAAATGGCTACATATTTGTCGAGCATCACAGGTATTCCCTGATCAACGCTGACCTCATATTCAAGAAATGCGCTGCTCCTGCCTGTAAATTGCCTGCCTGTAACGCTTAACGGCTTCCTGTTAACAAAAACGGTATGATTTGCTGCTTCCGCCACCTTTATGGCTGATTGCACGGTTTCGACGCATACCCAAAGCATATTTCCATCGATACCTTCGGTAACAGGTTTCAGATGTTGCTGGTTCAGTTGTTTGTAACGCTCAACGTTGTTATTGATAATATCGCCGTCAATTCCTGTCCTGATGGTAATCTTACCGCCATAATTCAAAGGAGTTACCTGATACTGCATGGATGCGATGTGAGGATCAGCCATGCTGGCAATGCGCTTTGAAACTATTTCAGAAACCTTTCCATCTGCATCCTTTACCACAATTCGTCTGCTGAAAACACCCGTCCTGAAATCGAGATGCTTGTTAAAATCAAGGAATTCCGCGCTGTTGAAATCAAACCACTCCCCATCATTGATCCGGAATGTAACCGGCAACCAGTTGGGAACATTCACAAAATCTTCATTCTCGATCATCCGGTCGCCAACCTTTGATGAAAGCCGGTTATAGAGACCTGCGATGTAAGTACCCGGATTATTCACCTGATTCGAAGTAGTTTCTTCCATGGCCCCCCTGGTGCCGAAGTAGCCGTTGCCCACCGCAAGCAGGGCTTCGCGTGTGCGCTCTTTACCCGGCTCATAGGCATGGTAGGATACCGACCATTTGTCATCCTCAAGTCCGTGGAGAAACCAGTCATTTATACTGTCAATGGTGACCGCTTCCAGGTCTTCAACCACAACATCCGCCCCGTTACGTCTTAACTCAACAGCATTTTCCTCACGTGCAACACCGATTACCAGGCCAAAATCGCCTTTCTGACCTGCCTGCACACCCGAAACGGCATCTTCGACAATTACCGTCCGGCCATAGGAGACGCCCAGATTATCCGCGGCAGTTGTAAAAATATCCGGTTCAGGCTTGCCTTTCAGCTTCAACTCAGCCGAAACCACACCGTCAACACGGGTTTCAAAGAGATGCAACAACCCGGCTGCTTCAAGTACCGGAGCGCAATTCTTACTTGATGAGGCCACGCCCACCCTGATTCCCGATGATTTCAATTCATTAATAAGCCTGACGGTACTTTCATACACGCCAACGCCGTCGCGTTTCAGAATTTCATTGAATGCATAATCCTTGCGATTACCCAGCCCGCAAATGGTTTCCATCTCATGGGTATCTGCAGGGTCCCCGAAAGGAATGTCTATACCCCTGGAGGCCAGAAAATCCTGAACTCCCTTATATCGTGGCTTACCATCAACAAAAGGCAGATAATCGCCTGCATGGGTAAATTCCCTGAATGGTTCGCCCTTTTTCGCTTCTCTTTCCTTCAGATAATCGTCAAACATTTTTTTCCATGCCGAACTGTGCACAAGCGCTGTTTTGGTTATCACTCCATCCAGGTCAAAAATTACGGCATCAAAAAGTCTCTCTCTCATAGTTTGCTGATTATGTGTACGTTTTATATTTCCAAAACCATTGCAAAGATAAGGATTATCAGTACTGCTATTGATCTGCATTATTTATTATAATGCAGCGTTTTCCTCCTTTCTGCAACAGCCTTCAGATCAATCACAATTTCGCAATTTATCTCCCAGGAAGTCACTATCCGAAAAATGCAGAAAATCATTGCAAAAATCCATAAGATTTGCTATATTTGAGAGAACATCATAAACTCATTTTTCTGAAGACGCTGCATTAAACTGTCCATTTACCCCGGAGCAATATCAAAGCGGTTAATGATTTCTACAATGATCACTTTTACAGAAGTCTGAACTAATTAACCTCTTTACTCATCCTTCACTCACTATCTGAATCTGTAACGTTTTAATTTATAGATAAAAGTTGATCTTAAAATTCCGGCAGCATGAGCACCAAATCCAATATCCGGATAATCAAGTTCCTTCTTTGGGTTTCACTTGCTATGAATGCCCTTATGTTACTGGTGCTTGCAAATCATGTGGAAAAGAAAGGCGGGATAAGCTATCTCAGGAAAAAATTCACCCACCAATCATACAGCGAAAACTCATATGAAGGCTTTTATTACAAAATGAAGACCGGTACATTCAGGGAAATGCCTGCCGATTCAAATGCAATTATCATCCTGGGCAACTGCATTGCTGATTACTGCGATTGGGCCGAAATGCTTTCAAATCCGTTGGTTAAAAACCGGGGTATTGGCGGAGATGATATTATCGGAATTTACAACCGGGTGAATCAGATAACAGAGGCCAGACCCTCAAAAATTATTTTTATGCTTGATCCTAAGGATCTTACCTTTAGAAGGTCTGTTGACACTATTTCATTCTATTATGAACAAATTATCAGATCCATCCGGCATAAATGTCCTGACGCAGGAATTCTCTGCGTAAGTATGATCCCTGTAAACAATGCCTGGATCAGCAACGATTTTATTGCCGGAATAAATGAACGAATCAGGGTTATTGCCCGGGAAAATAATGCTGATTTCATTGATGTTAATCACATACTCTGTACACGGACGAACAGGCTTGACAGCCTATATTCATTTGATGGAGAGCACCTTAATGGCAAAGGATATAAGCTGTTATCCGGAGTCATCAGGCAGTTTATTGACGGCCGGGAAATTACACTCCCGGTAGATTGATCTCTCATTTCAACAGTACGTTAAATTTAAGAATCACGCAAGGAGGCAAAGACGTAACGAATTGATTATAAATGATTTGCTATCCTTAAACAAGTATTTATAATCCGCTGTTAGTCAGTTCATTAATAATTTTTAAAGGACTACTGTCATATAACTTTCAACTAAAAAGCCCGCCGGAATTCCGGCAGGCTTTTACCATAATCCCAAAAACCTAAAATTATGGAACTAACACTGCATCAATCACGTGAATCACACCATTAGCGCCCTGCACATCAGTAGCAATCACATTTACAGATCCATTTATGTTAACACCCATATTGCTGACAGTAATATTAAGATTGCTTCCGTCCTTGAGTGTGGGCACAGTTCCGCTTGAAACCTGGTTAGAGCGTACATTACCGGGAACTACGTGATAGAGAAGAATGGGCGAAAGTTGCTCGGCTGTGAGTGCATCGATTCCGGAGACACCGAGAGCAGAAAACAAGGCATTAAAAGCAGCATTGGTGGGCGCGAATACCGTGAAGGGTCCGGTGCCGCTCAGGGCCTCAACAAGTCCCGCTTTGACAACAGCCTGCACCAAAATGCTGAAATTTGGATTATTAATTGCATGATTAACAACGTTTGCCGGTAGAATCACCTTATCAATGGCGTGAATCACACCGTTGGAGGCCATCACATCGGCGATGATCACCTTGCTGCCGTCAATCTTTACATCACTGCCTTTCTCCACATAAATCTGAACTCCGGCCTGAGCGGGATCGGTTGCATTCAGTGTTGAAACATATCCGGTTGAGATATCCGAAGATTTAATATTACCGGCAACTACGTGATTGAGAAGAATCGGTGTAAGGGTCGCTGCATCCAGATCGGCAATACCGCTTACACCCAACTGGGCAAATAAAGCGTTGAAAGCATCATTGGTAGGAGCAAACACCGTAAAGGGACCATCGCCTTGCAACGCGCTGACAAGGTTGGCTTTGGAGACCGCTTCAACCAGGATGGAAAAGCGGGCATCCGATACAGCCACCTCAACAATATCTTTCGGCATTTCTGCCGGAGGTGCAGGAGTATCCTCATCTTTCGAGCAGGAAGCAAATAATGTGGTGGCCGCTATGGCCAAAAGAGCAAAACGGAATTTCAAAAAGTTTGTTTTCATGGTATCAGGTTTTGTTTAATGTTTCATTTTATTTGTTAGACATTAAATAAACCCGACTCCTCAGAAAATGTTTAATGTTTTAGCTTATTTATTAAACATTTTATTTTAATCTGATTTCTATCGTGCTGTTTTTCTTGCTTTTAACTAAATTATTATCGCATGAAAAACTATAATTTTTAACTAAATCTTAACAAATTACTCTTACAGGCTAATTTAATGAGTAAACACCGGATGCAAAATTGTTCCCATTCCGGCATAAAAGCGGGTAGGGTAATTCTGCCAAATCACCCCATGCAAATATTATTAATCTACCTTTGCATAAAATCAAGGATCACTTCCCTGTAAATCGCTTTAAAATGAAACGATTGTCCGCCATTCTCATTCTGATCACTTCCTGTACCTTCCTTCACGCACAACCATTGTTTCCTGCCGATGGCGAAGTCTATATCAAATCAACGGTTCCGCGCATCGACGTGCTGATTCATCCCGACACCCTGAGCTGGATTTATGCCAATGTGGAGTCGGATCATGAATTCAGGGCGGTATTTGTCTTTGACAACGGAAATGTACACGACACCATCCGCGACATTGGTTTCAGGCTCAGGGGCAACACCTCCAGGTATTCACAAAAAAAATCCTTTAAAGTTTCCTTCAATACATTTATATCCGGCAGAAAATATCATGGGGTTGAAAAACTTAACCTGAATGGTGAGCACAATGACCCTTCGGTGAGCAGGGCGGGTATTTACTGGGATATCCTCAGGCAGTGTTCGCTGGCAGGCCCGCGTTATAACCATGTACGGGTTTACATCAACGGCAACTACCACGGGCTTTATATAAATGTTGAGCATATCGATGAAGAATTTGCAAAAACATGGTTTGGCAATAATGACGGTAACCTATACAAATGCCTTTATCCGGCCGACCTAACCTACCGCGGGGCAAATCCCGACCTGTACAAGTTCGAATCCGGAGGTCGCAGGGCTTATGAGCTTAAAATCAATGAAGAGGCGGATGATTACAGTGATCTGGCCCATTTTATCGATGTACTGAACGACACGCCCCTCCAGCAGCTTCCGTGTGCACTCGAAAAAGTCTTTAACGTGCAGGATTACCTGAAAGTAGCGGCTGTAGATATAATTACCGGTAATTGGGACGGATATATCTACAATAAAAACAATTTTTACCTCTATCACAACACGGCCACCGGGTTGTTTGAATATATCCCCTATGATGTGGACAATACTTTTGGTATTGACTGGTTCGGGATTGAATGGGCTTCAAGGAATATTTACAGCTGGGCGCACCCTTCCGAACCTCGTCCTCTTTTTACGCGCCTGATGCAGGTGCCGGATTACAAAGCACAGTTCACTTATTACCTGAAACAGGCCATTCAGCAGGTTACTTCCCGGCAGGACTTCCTCGACAATCTTTTTGTTATCCGCGACCGGTTGCAGCCTTTTGTGGCAAACGACCCCTACTATCCGCTGGACTACGGTTACACTATTGCATCGTTTAATCAATCATTTGAAGCAGGAACCGGTGCGCATGTGCCGGTGGGGCTGCTGCCATACCTGCAGACAAGAAACACTTCAGCGCTTGTACAGGC
This sequence comes from Lentimicrobium saccharophilum, assembly GCF_001192835.1. Taxonomy (NCBI): domain Bacteria; kingdom Pseudomonadati; phylum Bacteroidota; class Bacteroidia; order Bacteroidales; family Lentimicrobiaceae; genus Lentimicrobium; species Lentimicrobium saccharophilum. The sequence goes on along the minus strand of NZ_DF968183.1, from coordinate 166,911 downwards.
GCAGAACCTGAACGCCCCGCCCATGATCAGATATATCCGGCACAATGCCCCCCTCCCCTTTCAGGAAATCAGGATCCTTGCCTTTGCGGAAGACGAAAACCTGAATTCCGTGACGCTTGAGTACCGGATAAACGGTGGCGGCTGGCAGCAAAAGACCATGACCGGAAACAGATTGAACAACAAAACCACATCAGACGGCGGAACTTTCATCGCTACACTCAGCGGGATGGACGCCAATACACTGCTGGAATTCAGAATAAAAGCGACCGACAACAACCAGGTAACCGTTGCAAAGCCCTGCGATGCCGTACAGTACACCATTCCGTCACCCAACCCGATCATGCTCTATATCAATGAGTTTATGGCCAGCAACAGCTCGACCATCGCCGATGAATACGGTGAGTACGATGACTGGATTGAGATTTATAACGCAGGCGGTCAGGCGGTGTGGCTGGGCGACAAATACCTGAGCGATAACCTGAACAATCCCGTAAAATGGGCATTCCCCGATACCACCATCGGTGCCGGCGGATACCTGCTTGTATGGGCCGATGGTCAGCCCACCCAGGGAAGTATGCACACCCCTTATAAACTTGACAAGGACAATGAAGAGATCGGCATTTTCGATAATGAAGCATCGGGATTTGCACTTATCGATGGCATTACATATATAAACCAGTCAACCAACATTTCCATGGGCAGGGTTACCGATGGTGCAGTGGAATGGAAGCTATTTGACAATCCGACGCCAGGAAGCACAAACAGTATGGTGGGCATCCCGGAAATCCCTGCATACCGGCTGAATATTTATCCGAATCCCAGCAATACCGGCTTTATTTACCTGGAGGAGTTCGAGACTATTTCCATTTTTGACCTTTCCGGCAGGGAGATACTGCCGGCTGTGACTAGTCAGAAAATAGATATAGGCAGCCTGAAACCGGGCATCTATCTTGTAAGGAACACCACCGGCGGGGTTGCTAAACTTATGGTGAATTAATCCGGGTGCTACGGAACACCAAAAAATGTAAATGCCTGAACGGCTGCAAAAGGTCATTCAGGCATTTATTTTAATTTTCAGGGATTCTTCTCCCCCTAAATCAATCGCCGAAGCAAATTCCTATGCCACGGGCGGTTTTCATCAGCGCGGTATCAGGATCCACAAGATTGGGCTTCTGAATTGCTTCTTTCAAAGTAACGGAAGTGATGTAGGGATGACGGTATGAAACCATACGTCCGAATTCACCGGCAAGCACAAGCTCAAAAGCTTTTACGCCATACTGGGTTGCCAGCACCCGGTCATAGGCAATGGGAACGCCTCCCCTTTGCAGATGGCCCAGCACCGTAGTACGTATACTGTGTTCACAACCGGCCTCTTTCAGTTCCTCTTCGAACCGGAAACCTACTCCTCCCAGTTTTACGTTGGCATACCCAACCTCCTGGCTTTTCTCGGCGATAAGATCACCCTTGATATTGCGCGCGCCTTCAGCAATCACGATATTTACAAAACCGCGGCCTTTGTCGAATCGTTTCTCAATACGTTCCATAACTTTCTCAATATCGTATGGGAACTCAGGCAGCAGGCAGATTTCAGCGCCCCCGGCCACCGCAGCATTCAACGCAATCCAGCCGGCATTGCGGCCCATTACTTCAAGAATCTGAACCCTGTTGTGACTGGCAGCAGTGGTCACCAGTTTATCAACTGCCTCGGTGGCAATCTGAATTGCTGTCTGAAATCCAAAGGTTGCATCCGTTGCGGAAAGGTCATTGTCGATGGTCTTGGGCACCCCGATTATATTCAGTCCTTTCTCAAACAAAGCCTGCGAAATCCGCTGCGATCCGTCCCCGCCGATATTGATCACCGCGTCAATACCGAGATACTGGATCTTTCTGATCATTTCATCGGAGCGGTCAACGGCGATATAAGAACCGTCTTTTTGCTTAACGGGCCAGGCAAAAGGGCCTCCTTTGTTGGTAGTTTGTATGATGGTGCCACCCTGGTAGTGTATCCCGGAAACAGCTTTCTCGTCCAGTACAACAATTTCGGTGGGCTCACGCAAGATGCCATTAAAAGCTTCAATACTGCCCACCACTTCCCAGTCTTTTTCGCGGGCGGCTCGCTTTACGATGGCGCGGATTACCGCATTTAGTCCCGGACAGTCGCCGCCACCGGTAAGTACCATAACTCTGTTCATGTAGTTTCTTCTTTAAAATGAATAACTTAGGTCTTTAGGGTCTCACTTCTAAAAAACGCTGCAAAGATACAAAAATAAATAAGCTGTGAAGTCCCTGATTCACACAACACAAACCGTATAAAAAAAGCAGACATCATTACTCTTTTTGTTAATTTCGCCGCTCATTCCTTTAAAGATGGAAAAGAAAAAGAGAATTGCCCTGGTAGCACACGATAACCGCAAACAGGATCTTATAGAATGGGTAGAATACAATGCTGTTACGCTTCTTGAACATAAAATTATCTGCACCGGAACTACCGGAAAGCTTATTGAGCAACAGCTAAAGCCGGCCCTCGACAGTGAAAAATTCAGCAGTTTTGAAGTAACCAAGCTGAAATCAGGCCCCCTGGGAGGAGATCAGCAACTTGGCGCAATGATCGTCGATGGTGAGATTGACCTGATGATCTTCTTCTGGGATCCGATGCAGCCTCAGCCGCATGATGTAGATGTGAAAGCATTGCTAAGGATCACTGTGTTATACAATATCCCGACCGCCTGTAACCGTTCAACCGCGGATTTCATCATTTCATCGCACCTTTTCAATGAGGAATACAGGCAAAAGGTAAAAGATTACAGTACATATATCAACCGAGAAGTAAAAATGTAATGACTGGGAATATAGCTGTAATCTTTGATATGGACGGGGTACTGGTTGACAATTTCCGGTATCACCTGATGGCCTGGGAGAAATTTTGTTCACGCCATGGAAAAAGTATTTCTGCTGACGATTTCCTTGAATATGTTTTTGGCGGATCAAATGCAGATCACCTGGCCTTTATTTTTAAAAAAGAATTACCTGCTTCAAAAATTGCCGAATATTCAGCCGAAAAGGAACTTATCTACAGATATCTGTACCACGATAATGTAGTGCTTATCCCGGGATTAAAGGAATTGCTGTTTGACCTTAAAACAGCCGGAATCCCGATGGCCATCGCCACATCAGCAGAAAGGGCCAATGTTGACTTTATTCTGGCTGAAACCGGAATACGGGAGTACTTCACGGCCATAGCCGACGCATCCATGGTCAGGCGGGGCAAACCCGATCCGGAGGTTTTTCTGAAAGCGGCTGCTATGCTAAAAACTGATCCTGCTGATTGCCTGGTTTTTGAAGACACATTAAAAGGCATTGATGCCGCCCTGAAGGCAAAAATGAAAGTCATAGGCGTTGCAACCACCCATCACAGGGTTGAGCTCACTGAAGCACACAGCGTCCTCAGCGATTTTTCAGAAATTAACATTAATAAAATCCGGGAATTATTCAGTTAACCACTATAAATTACAACAATCAGATGAACACATTCAAAAAGGCCTTTCTGTTGGTTATCAGCCTATTGGCTTTTACACTGACAAACGCCCAAAACCGCATCGACTTCACGGAGTATGATCTGGATAACGGTTTGCATGTTATCCTGCACAAGGACAATTCCACTCCCATTGTTGCAGTTACCATTTCCTATCATGTGGGCTCAAAAAATGAAAATCCTGAGCGAACCGGCTTTGCCCATTTTTTCGAACACCTGATGTTTGAAGGAAGCGAGAACATTGGCAGGAGTGAATTCGACAAAATTGCCATGAATGCAGGGGCAAGCCTGAATGCCAATACCAGCTTCGACAGGACTTTTTATTATCTGCTGCTCCCCTCAAATCAACTCGAGCTTGGTCTATGGATGGAATCAGAGCGGCTGCTTCACCTGCGCATCGACAGCATTGGCGTCGAAACCCAGCGCAGCGTTGTGAAGGAAGAACGCAAACAGTCGTACGACAACCGTCCATACGGCACCCTGATGGAAAAAACTTTCAGTGCTGCTTTCAAAGAGCACCCCTACCGCTGGATGCCCATCGGATCGGCCGAATCCATCAACATCGCCACCCTGGAAGAATTTATGGAATTCCATTCTATATTCTATGTTCCCAATAATGCCACGCTCTCCATTGCCGGAGATATTGATGTGGAATCAACTAAAAAGCTTGTTCAGAAATATTTCGGCGACATCCCCCGGGGAACAAAGGAAATTTACCGTCCTGACATCGTAGAACCAGTAAAAACGGCCGAAGTACGTGATACCGTTTACGACAATATCCAGCTGCCTGCTGTTGTTCAGGCTTATCACATTCCCGCCAAAGGCACTCCGGACTACTATGCACTCAGCATGCTGACTACGCTGCTGAGCGACGGCGAAAGCTCCCGAATGACCAAATCGATTGTTGACAAGCAACAGAAAGCCATGTTTGTCGGGGCCTTTCCCTTTGCCCTGGAAGATCCCGGCCTGTTCCTGGTATTTGGTATCGTAAACTCAGGCGTGGCTCCTGATGACTTTGAAAATGCCATCAATGAAGAGATTGCCAAAGCTCAGCAGGAAGAGCTCAGCGACCGGGAATTTGAAAAATTACGCAACAAGGTTGAAAACGATTTTATCAGCCGCAATTCAACTATGGCAGGAATCGCTGAAAGCCTTTCAGACTATCACATGTATTTCGGTGACGCCAACCTGATCAATACAGAGATTGACCGCTATATGGCCGTGACCAAAGCCGATATCAAAAGGGTGGCCAACCAGTACCTTACAAAGGAAAACAGGGTTGTACTGTATTATTTACCAAAACAAACCCTGTAATCAATAAGGAGGAAAGACAATGAAAAAACTGATCATAATTATTATTGCAACAGCATTTGCAGTACTTCCCCAGTTCCTCAATGCACAGGTAAAAACGGGGAAATCCGGCGGAAAAACAGAAAAACTTGACAGAAGTGTCCGTCCGCAGCCGGCCCCGGCTCCGGTGATCAATATCGGAAAATATGAAAGTTTTGAGCTGGAGAACGGCCTGAAGGTCTTTGTTGTTGAAAACCATAAAATTCCCAGGGTTTCTTATTCCCTGATCCTGGACTACAATCCCGTACCCGAAGGCAATATGGCAGGAATGGCCGATTTCGCCGGCCAGATGCTGCGTACCGGCACAACCAACCTGACAAAGGATGAACTGGATGAAGCCATTGACTTTATCGGTGCCGACCTGAGCACTTCTTCAACAGGAATTTATGCTTCCGCGCTCAAAAAGCACAACGGTCAATTGCTGACGCTGATGGCGGATGTCCTGATGAATCCTTCCTTTAAAGAAGAGGAACTTGCCAAACTGAAGACCCAGGCCATTTCGGGACTGAAAGCGCAGGAAAATGATCCGGAAGCAATCAGCGACAGGATCAGCAAGCAATTGGTTTACGGTGCAGCCCACCCTTACGGGGAATCTATGACTGAAAAATCAGTTGAAAACATCAGTGTAGACCACTGCCGGGCTTTTTACCAGGCGTTTTTCAGGCCGAATATCGGGTATATGGCCATTGTCGGTGACATCACCAAGGCCGAGGCAATGGAACTTATGCAGAAATATTTAGGCAATTGGGAAAAAGCGGATGTAATCCAGTATACGCCTGAAACACCGGCATTGCCAGCATCCAATACAGTCGCCATTGTTGACCGCCCCGATGCAGTTCAGACAGCGCTCAGAATCGGCTATCCGGTGGATCTGAAACCCGGATCGGAGGATGCCATCAAAGCACGGGTGATGAATACCATACTCGGAGGCGGCACATTCAGGCTGTTCAATAACCTTCGCGAGGACAAAGCGTATACCTATGGAGCTTATTCACAGCTCAATACGGATAAACTTACCGGCCGCTTCAATGTCAACACGGAAATCAGGAATTCTGTCACCGACAGCGCCATCAATGAAGTGTTCTATGAAATGCGCCGCATCCGCGAAGAATTGGTGCCGGAAGATGAACTGAACCTGGTAAAAAACTTCCTGAACGGTAATTTTGCCCTTTCACTCGAGCGCCCCCAGACCGTCGCGAATTTTGCAATCAGTACAGCCCGTTACGGACTTGACGCTGATTATTACGCCAATTATATGAAAAACCTTGCCGCTGTCAGTGCAGAAGATGTCAAAGCGGTGGCCGGCAAATATATTAAGCCCGAAAACGCATATATACTGGCGGTTGGCAAGGCTGCTGAAATTGCCCCGAGGCTCGGACAATTCACAGGAGGCAAAGCGATTAAGTATTACGATTTCAACGGCAAGGAATACGATCCTAACACCAGGGTAAAACCAGCTCCCGAAGGTATGACCGCCGAAAACGTGCTGAAATCATACATCAATGCAATTGGCGGCGAAAAAGCCCTGAATAAAATCAAGGACATGACCATGATGGCAAGCACCACCATGCAGGGCATGACCATCGGATTTGATTTTTACCGAAAGTCTCCCAATAAGTATATGATGAAGGTTGGAGCCGGTGAAATGGTTTTCCAGAAAATGGTATTTGACGGTACTACCGCTAAACTTATTTCTCCGATGGGAGGAGAAAATAAAGTGCTCGAAGGCAATGAACTTGAAGATATGAAAGTGGAAGCCGAAATGAATCAGGAATTGCATTATGCAAGACTTGGGGTCAACTTAACCCTTGAAGGTATCGAAGAAATTGACGGTGTGGAATGTTATCGCCTTATACTGACCTATCCATCCGGCAAACAATCAACCCAGTTTTTCGATGCCAAATCAGGACTAAAAGTTAAAGAACTGAGTGAACAGGGCACTGCCACGTTTGGCGATTACCGTGAAGTAAACGGCGTCAGGTTCCCCTTTGCCATCAGTCAGCAAATGGGTCCGCAAACAATCGACCTTAAAGTGCTCAGCATCAAAGTCAATTCAAAACTGAAAGACGACCTTTTCAGCACAAATTAAAATTTTCTTACACTCAGATCAGGCCACGTTCAACCAGCGTGGCCTGATTTTTTTTGAATCAAATAAAAATTCATCCACACCGGGATCCGGAATCGGCAAGGCCATTCTATGATCAGTATCTGACAGACCTGCTGAATCCCATCCCTTCCTCAAAATGTACCGGGGCTTAATTGGTCTTGCAGGCAGCCGGAGTCATCAATCCTGATTTTAGAAATAATACCCTGTTCTCTCCCATCCTGTTTACCTGATATTATCGAATAGTATTAATCAGGCTGAATTACAGGGGTAATTCATTTATAAGTCAAGGCATCATCGATCCCGGAAATTACCAGAATGTTTATCTTTGTGTATGAAAGCCAATATTCCGAAACTTAAAAACACATCAATGAAAATCAGAAATTCAGTCCTTTTCACTTTACTGGTTTTAACCCAGATAAGCATCCTGTCATCCTGCAAACAGGCAAAAGATTCCGGGGCAGCCGGCCAGGATCCGGGGCAGGTGAAACATCCGGAATGGAGTAAAAACCTGAGTATTTATGAAGTGAACATCAGACAGTTCTCTCCGGAAGGCACCTTTGCTGCCGTTGAATCCCAGTTGCCGCGGCTTAAGGAACTTGGAACAGATATCCTCTGGCTTATGCCCATCCACCCTATCGGAGAGTTAAACCGCAAAGGAACCCTGGGCAGCTATTACTCCATCAAAGATTATTACGGGATTAATCCTGAATTCGGCACGCCTGAAGACTTTAAGCGACTGGTAAAGAAAGCCCACGAAGCGGGGATGTATGTGATTCTGGATTGGGTTGCCAATCATTCATCCTGGGACAATCCGCTGGTAACTGAAAATCCAGATTATTATAAAAAGGACTCGGTTGGCAATATGATTTCTCCTTACGATTGGACCGATGTTGTAGCTTTCAATTACGAATTCAACGAAACCAACGACTACATGCTAGAAGCCATGAAATACTGGGTAAAGGAGTTTGATATTGACGGATACCGTTGTGATGTTGCAGAGCTTGTTCCTGCAACATTCTGGGACAATGTCAGGAAGGAACTTGACAAAATCAAACCGGTGTTTATGCTGGCCGAAGGTGAAAAACCCTGGCTGCACACTGCTTTCGACATGTCGTACGGATGGGAATTTCATAACATCAAAAACAAAATTGCCAAAGGTGAAGCCAATGCAAACGACATAGAAACCTATCTGAAGAAGAACGACACCCTTTATCCCGAAGGAGCCTACCGTATGTATTTCATTACGAACCATGACGAAAACTCATGGAACGGAACCGAGTCTGAAAGACTGGGTGACGGGGTTGAGGCTTTTTATGTGCTTACCGCCACCGTTCCAGGGATGCCGCTGGTATATACCGGGCAGGAGGCCGGTCTCAACAAGCGGCTGGAATTTTTCGAGAAAGATCCTGTTGAATGGGGCAATTACAGCATGACCGGATTTTACAAAACCATCCTGAACCTGAAAAAGACAAACCCTGCCCTGTACAATGGCCCCTGGGGCGGAAACTGGCTCAGGATCAACACGGATGCAGATGAGAAAGTATTTGCGTTTATCCGCGAGAAGGAAAACCATAAAGTTTTCGTACTGTTGAACCTTAGTCCCGAACCTGTCTCATTCACCCTGAGTGGTAAAGCCTATAAAGGAAAATATACCGAACTGTTTTCCGGTGAAGAAACCAGATTCAGAAAAGGTGATTCAGCAGAACTTCCGGCATGGGGCTATAAGCTTTACTACAGATAACAGTTATACCGGTAAATTTCATCCTGAAACAGCAGAATGCCTGTTTTGGAAAAACATATGATTTATGAAGAAAACAATACTCACACTGGCGTTATCTACATTGCTTATGAGTCAGGCATTTACACAGGGTTCACTCAGCAGGAGTCTTGGCAATCTCACCACCTTCAGCAGGGAAGGGCAAAGGCTGTTGTTGAATACAGATTACGGCAGGGCCGAACTTACCGTTTATGAATCCGGCATTGTGCGGGTCAGAATTGTGAAGGACGATTTCAGGAATGACTTTTCATACGCGGTAGTGGCCGATCCCGGTGAAGCCGGTTATACACTGGAGGAAACACAGGACCGGCTTGTAGTGCGCACGGATGCGCTGCGGCTCGACATCAGCCGCAATCCCGTACGCTTCAGTTTTTACAACCCTGACGGCCGCCTGCTTAACACCGACGATCCGGCCTTCGGAACAGCCTGGATAGGCACTGAAGTCACCACCTACAAACAATTGCTTGATGGGGAACGCTTCATCGGCCTGGGCGAAAAAACCGGCAACCTCGACCGCCGCGGATCGGCTTACGACAACTGGAATACCGACAATCCCAGGTATGGTCCCAACGATGATCCCCTTTATGTTACTATACCTTTTTACATCGGTATGCACGACAGCCTGGTTTACGGGATATTTATGGACAACAGCCACCGCAGCCGCTTTAACTTCGGAGCCAGCAACGACCGTTTCAGTTCTTTCAGCGCCGATGACGGTGAAATGGACTACTACTTCATGCACGCCCCTTCAGTAGCAGGCATCCTGGAACAATATACCCACCTCACCGGCCGGATGACCATGCCGCCACTGTGGGCATTGGGATACCAGCAATGCCGCTGGAGTTACTTCCCTGATACGGAAGTATTGAACACCGCTCAGAACTTCCGCGACCGCAGGATTCCGCTCGATGTGATCTACCTCGACATTCATCACATGGACGCATACAAGATCTTCACCTGGCATCCCGACCGTTTCAGCAATCCGGCAAAGCTTCTTTCAGATCTGAAAGCAATGGGCATCCATACCACATTGATCGTGGATCCCGGCATTAAGGTTGAAAAAGGCTATGAAGCTTATGAAGACGGACTTCAAAAGGATATATTTGCCAAATATCCAGACGGAGCCGTTTACACTGCTCAGGTATGGCCCGGATGGTGCCACTTTCCCGATTTCACCAAGCCTGCGGCCCGCGAATGGTGGGGCGAAAAGTTCAGGGGGCTGGTGAACGACGGCGTCACAGGTTTCTGGAACGATATGAATGAAATTGCTTCCTGGGGCAACGGTTACACCCCACACCTGGTAGAGTTCGACTGGGAAGGCAGGAAGACTTCTTACCGCGAAGCCAAAAATGTATACGGTCTGCTGATGTCGAAAAGCACTTACGAAGGCACCCGAAAGCTGATGAACGACCACCGGCCGCTGATCCTTACCCGTGCCGGTTACTCCGGATTGCAGCGCTACACCGCCCTGTGGACAGGCGACAACCAGGCAACCGACGAGCATATGATGTTGGGATGCCGGCTGGTAAACAGCATCGGTCTCAGTGGGGTAGCTTTTACCGGGGTTGATGTGGGCGGCTTCAGTAAAGATGCCTCCCCCGCCCTTTTTGCCCGCTGGATTGGCATCGGGGCATTCAGTCCCTTCTTCAGAAGCCATACCCATTACGACACCCGCCAGGCAGAACCCTGGGCGTACGGAGAAATGGTTGAAAACATCTCGCGCAATTACATCACACTGCGATACAAGTTGCTGCCATATATATACAGCTGCTTCCGCGAATCATCACTCAACGGTATGCCGGTTGCCCGCAGTCTGGCGATTGATTATACCTTCGATGATAAGATCTACCAGTATGCCTATCAGAATCAATATCTTTTCGGATCATCCATTCTTGTGGCTCCGGTTGAAAGCACCCGAGATCTCGTAAAAGTTTACCTGCCGGCCGGTGAATGGTATGATCTGCACAGCGGGATAAAACTGAACGGGAACAACGAAGTGATCGCAGAATCCCCGTTGCATAAGTTGCCCGTTTATGTGAAAGCAGGCTCCGTAATCCCCATGCAGAAACCGGTGCAAAGCACAGCAGAAAGCCCCGGGGGAACCCTTTTCCTGCATATCTTTTATGGCCACAATAATTCATCTTTTATTTATTACGAAGACGACGGCACTTCATATAATTACGAGCAGGGCAACTTTTACAGTCGCAGGATGTCTTTTGATCCTGATCGCCATGAAGTAGTCCTTGAAAAGGCCACTGGTTCAAAAGCAAGTCAAATCAGGGAAGTCAAACTGATTCTGCATGGCTTTCCGGATGGCACCCGGTTCTGGCTTGACGGGGAAAAACTTACGGCTGCAAAAGGCCTCACCGACCTCTTCAACGCATTAGAGCCGGGCGACCCTCACTATCTGGAGAACTTGCATAAACCCCTTAAAACCCTGAATGCCGGATTTGCCTTGAAGGACGCAAAAATGGTCATCAAATGGGAATAAATTTGACCTGAAAAGCAATAACCTGCCTGGCTGTGATCCGGGCAGGTTATTACTCTGAAGTTTTAATTCCGCAATTGGTAAACAGCATCAACCGATTTTCCGGCTTTCCAGTTTCAAAGCACCCCATTTCTCAAGGGCTGCCTGCAACTCAAAAATTTTAATTGGCTTTGACATATAATCAACCATACCGGCTTCAAGGCATTTTTCCCTGTCGCCCAGCATGGCATTGGCAGTAATGGCGATAATATGGGGCTGCTTTTCCGGAGGATAAATTTCCCTGATCCTGATTGTTGCCTCAATGCCGTTCATTTCAGGCATCTGAAGATCCATCAGGATAATGTCATATTCTTTCTCATTCATAATTTTGAGCACTTCAGCCCCGTTGAGCACGGCATCTACCTTATAACCCATAAGGTTGAGCAAAGAAATGGCAAGTTTCTGATTTACCAGATTATCCTCAGCAACCAGTATACGCAAAGGAAGTCGCTGACTCAGGTTAACATCTATCTGGTTGGTTTGAGGTTCTGCCATTTTTCTTCTTTTTTCAATATCGGTCATGATATGCAATACCTCATCAAACAGGCCTTTGATTCTGACAGGTTTAAGAAGTCTGGCATCAAAGAGGCCGGCTGAATGCTGTTCGTGATCGCCTGACGAAGATAATAAAATCAGGGGAAGTTTTTCATACCTGCCCATTCTTCTTATTTTTCTTGCCAGTTGAATACCATCCATCCCGGGCATCTGGTAATCAAGAACAGCAATATGGAAAGCGCTTTCGTTTTCAAGCATTGACAGCGCCGCCTGACCCGATTCAGCGATTACAGGCTTCATTCCCCAGCTTTCAAAATGTAATTTAAGGATCTGGCAATTCGTCTGATTGTCATCGACAATCAACACCCTGCGATCCTTCAACTGCACAACATTCCCTTTTACCCTCAGCCTGGGCTTGGCCACCAGTGAAGTCTTCGCTTTAATGGTAAAAAAGAATTCCGAGCCTTTACCGGGTTCACTTTGTGCCCAGATTTCGCCACCCATAAGGCTTACCAGGCGTTTCGAAATAGCCAGGCCCAGCCCGGTGCCTCCGTATTTACGGGTCGTTGAACTGTCAGCCTGAACAAATGCCTCGAACAGGTGCGCTATTTTATCAGGATCAATACCGATCCCGGTATCCTTGACCTGAAATTTCAGCTCAACTTCATCCGCTGATTGACCCAGCAGCTGAACAGAAATAAAAATCTCTCCGCTACTGGTGAATTTAATGGCATTGCTCACCAGGTTCAGCAATATCTGCCGCAACCTGAGTACATCTCCCTTTAATACAGTGGGAACATCATGTTCTATAAAATAAAGCAGGTCCAGTTGCTTTTCAATGGCTTTATATGCCAGCAGGTCGAGGGTATCCTCAATACAAACCTGCAATTCAAACGCTTCACTTTCAAGCTCCATTCTGCCTGAATCAATTTTGGTCAGATCGAGAATATCGTTGATAATTGAAATCAGATTCTCTCCGGAAGCCTGTATGTTCTCTGCGTAATCCCGCTGAACTGCTGTCAATCCGGTATTCAGCAACAAATTCGTCATCCCGATCACCCCATTCAACGGAGTTCTGATCTCGTGACTCATCATCGCAAGGAAATCAGACTTTATACGATTCGCCGACTCAGCCTCCTGCTTAGCCTGTGTAAGCTCCGCAAGGGCAAGCGTATAATCAGTTATATCATGAATCACAGCCATGGAGGCTTTAGATCCTCCATAGCGAATTGATTTGATATCAAACTCGCAGATCAGCTTTTTACCTTCAGCCGTAATCAGCTCGGCAATAAAGTTCCACCTTCCGGCCCGCTTATCCTTATTCACGAGTTCGTACTCTTCAACACGTTCACGGTCATTTTCCGAAAACAAAGAAAAATAATCCCTTCTGTAAAGTTCCTCTCTGGGATAACCCAGCATTTTCACCGAAACTTCATTGATATACAATATCTTACGATCCCTGAATATACAAATGATATCTCTTGTATTGTCAATAATGGCCAGAAACTTTTCCTCATTTTCGATAAGGCTGTTAATCTGTGCCATACGCGCAGTCATATCGTAAATTCTCAGGCAATAACCAAGGTGCGTGTGTGTATCGTCAAACACATCGTAAACAAAGGCATCCGCATACATCAGGCTTCCATCACTTCGGCGCACCCTGAATTCACTGCGGTCGGTGCAGTTATCAAACAGGCAGTTAAGTTTGTGCTCATCTTCATCAGGGATAAACTCTCTGAAAACTCTACCCATCAGATAATCAGGTTGATAACCCAAAAGATGAATCACCGGCCCCTCCAGTGAATTGATGATTCCATTATGATCAATACAAATCAGTAATGTATTGCCATTTGCCTGCCGTGGCTGTTTAATTAATTTTCTGATTCCCATACTTCAGGTTCCGACCTTGCTGGTTCAATTTATTTCATCCGGTAATCTGCCTGATACAGTTTTATCTTTCAATGCAAAGCTATAGAGATTTCTGTTCTGAATTTACGCAGACGTTAAATACACATCAAACTCCCCGCCAGTATTTTATACAATTCATTATCATAGATTTATAAACAATGTCTATAAACCTACATCCCATTTCAGGACATATTTTCCATCTTCGGGACAATTTTTTACTATCGGGATGGGAATATTCACCGGCATTGACCGATTGAATGAGGATTTTCCTACTTTAGCATTTCAAACGAATAAATCCAGAAGATGAAAAATTTACGATTGTTCATGTCTGCATTTTTAATGGCGGGCATGACTTTTACAGGCCTTGCACAGGAAAGATTTACAGCCGAAACCATGTGGAAACTGGGCCGCGTGGGTGATGTTCAGCTTGCCCCACAGGGCGGAAGCATTATTTACGGTGTTACCTGGTATAATGCGGAAACCAATAAAGGAAACCGGGATATCTATAAGCTGGATCCCAATGCGGAATCACCGCGCCGGTTAACCGAATTCACCGGCAGTGAATTCAATGCCATATGGAGACCTGATGGAAAAAAGATCGGGTTTCTTTCGGCCGAGTCAGGTTCTGTCCAATTATGGGAAATGGGACCTCACGGGGAGAACAAAGAGCAGATCTCCAATATAGAAGGGGGCATCAATGGCTTTTTGTACTCACCTGATATGCAATATATAGCATATACAAAGGATGTAAAAATCGAGCAGGATGTTCACGACAGGTATCCCGACCTCCCCCTCGCCGATGCATTGATTTACGACGACCTGATGTACCGGCACTGGGACAGCTGGCACGACTATGCATACAGTCATATTTTTATTGCGCCTTACAATAATGGCAAACCCGGAGAAGGGAAAGACATTATGCCGGGCGAGCCCTGGGACAGCCCGATGACTCCTTTCGGAGGAATGGAGCAGATTGTATGGTCGCCCGACAGCAAAGCACTGGCATACACCTGCAAAAAACTCAAAGGCAGGGAATATGCGGTCAGTACAAACAGTGATATTTATCTGTACAACCTTACTTCAGGCACCACGGAAAACCTGAGCGAAAGCAATCCCGGATACGACCAGGATCCGGTGTTTTCACCGGATGGTTCCAGGTTGGTCTGGCGCAGTATGGAGACTCCCGGCTTTGAAGCCGACAAAGACCGCATTATGATGGTTGAATTTAACCCGAAAGCACTTGAGAAACTAAAAAAAGACCTGAAGCCCAAAGCAGGACAGGCAGTAAGCATCAAAAGCCGCGTTTATACGGACCTTTCCGAAGGGTTTGACCAAAGTTCATCCCAGTTCAGTTTCAGTGCCGACGGAAAATACCTCTACTTCATCAGCGGGATTCATGCCACCTATCAGGTTTACAAAATGGAACTCGCTTCAAAAAAGATTACCCGGCTAACCAGCGGAGATCACGACATACAATCTTATGCCATAGATGGCAACGACCTGATTATTACAAAAATGCGTCATGACCTTCCCACTGAGGTCTTCAGGGTCAGGCCCGACGGCAGTGAGGAGCAACTGACCTTCACCAACCGTCACATCCTGAAAAATGTAAAGCTCGGAAAATCGGAGAAACGCTGGATCACTACTACCGACGGCAAGAAAATGCTTGTTTGGGTTATCCTTCCGCCTGATTTTGACCCGGCAAAACAGTACCCTGCCTTGCTCTACTGCCAGGGCGGCCCTCAAAGTGCTGTAAGCCAGTTTTTTTCATACCGCTGGAACTTCCAGATGATGGCTGCCAACGATTATGTGGTGGTAGCGCCTAACCGCAGGGGCCTGCCTACTTTCGGGCAGGAGTGGAACGATCAGATCAGCGGTGATTACGGCGGGCAAAACATGAAGGACTACCTAACGGCCATTGATTCAGTTGCGGCAGAGCCATGGGTGGACGAAAACAGGCTTGGCGCAGTAGGTGCAAGTTACGGCGGCTTCTCCGTGTATTGGCTTGCAGGCAACCACAACAAACGCTTTAAAACCTTTATCTCTCATTGCGGAATCTTCAATTTTGAAAGCATGTACCTTGAAACCGAGGAGATGTTCTTTGTCAATTTTGATTACAAGGGCGCTTTCTATGACAATCCCCGCCCGAAGAGCTATGACTTCTCACCGCACAACTTTGTGGGCAACTGGGACACACCCATGCTGGTAGTGCATGGCGGATATGACTTCCGGATTCCTTATACACAGGGCATGCAGGCATTCAATGCCAATCAGCTGAAGGGCATCCCAAGCCGCTTTCTGTTCTTCCCCAATGAGACGCACTTTGTACTTAAACCGCAAAATTCAATCCTCTGGCAAAGGGAATTCTTCAATTGGCTCGACACCTATCTGAAGTAACGGCCATTGACATTAATAGTTAATCTTCAAACTGCGCATGGCCGGAACCCTGACAGGAACCCGGCCATGTTCAGTTAATCCAGAAATTTTCCTAGGAACTATTGAACTTTCAGGATAAATCAGCAACTTCAATTCACCCCCGGTGATTATATAAAAGCCGGGGCCAATCCGTTGAAAAAACCAGACTTAAGGCGGTTTTCCGCTTTTATCTTATTAAATTTTGGTTCCATTAATTTAACCCGTATGAAGCCCGGTCATACATATCACAGATTTCCGTTATCGCGCATTGCCACTTTCGATGTAATGTCGGCAGGCAAAAAAAAACACCATATCAGCGCCCTGCTTGAGTTTGATGTGAGCGAAGGCCGGAAAAAACTCAGGGAAGTAAAAAGAGCGGGTAAAACAGTTTCTTTTAATGCGTGGATACTCAAATCGATCGGAAACACCCTTGCAAAACACGGCAAAGCGGCTTCATTTCGGGCTGGCAGGCGCAGGATCATCAGTTTTGATGACATCAATATCTCAATGCTTGTAGAAAAAATGATTGACGGTGAGAAAGTTCCCATTCCGTTACTGATTCAGAAAGTAAACGGGAAATCAATACCTGAAATAACCCGGGAGATTGAAAATGCCAGAAATCAGAAAATTTCCGGAAATGACATGTTGCTTCACCGCAGGCAAACCATGGCCGAAACAATCTATTACTGTTTACCCGGATTTATGCGGCGTTTTATATGGCAGTATATCCTGAACCATCCCAAAACCGCGTTCAGCAAAATGGGCAGTGTTTCAGTGACCTCCCTTGGAATGATAAGAAAAATCAACGGATGGTTTATTCCGATTTCGGTTCATCCGGTAACCTTTGGCATTGGTTCGGTAATTCAGAAAGCAGTAGTTGTGAATAATGAGGTGGTTATCCGCGACATTCTTAATGTTACTGTTCTGCTTGATCACGATGTCATTGACGGTGGCCCGATGGTCAGATTCATTAATGACCTGTCAAAATCGATTGAGCAGGCCGATGCATTCTGCAATATTGAAGAGAATGCCGCATTGGCTGCGGAT
Organism: Lentimicrobium saccharophilum; assembly: GCF_001192835.1. Taxonomy (NCBI): domain Bacteria; kingdom Pseudomonadati; phylum Bacteroidota; class Bacteroidia; order Bacteroidales; family Lentimicrobiaceae; genus Lentimicrobium; species Lentimicrobium saccharophilum. The sequence continues at coordinate 149,753 of NZ_DF968183.1, read as the reverse complement.
CCCACTGCCTGAACAATTTATTCAAAGCAGAATTTACCAACGCTTTATAACAAGGATTTACCAGTTGTTAAACTTTAATTTGACAATCTTTGTTATATATTTCAATCTGTCATGTTTATGCGTAACAAAACCATCAAATCTCTTTTACTATTTTCACTTTTCATATTCCTGGGTTTTACCGCCTGCATGCAGACCCGTCAGACAGCGGGTTCACACAATTTTCCATTTCAGGAGGAGCGCTTTAAAGAGCTGAAATTTGACGACCGGAACCTGGGATATATGCACCTGCACCGGAACGACTCCTTCCCCACCCTTTTTTTTCTGCACGGATCGCCCAGCGACATGACTGTGTACAATACTTATTATCAGGACACAAGTCTTGCAGGATGGGCTAATATCATCGCAGCTGACAGACCCGGCTATGGATTATCGGATGCCGGAAAATCAGAAGTGTCGGTGCGAAGGCAGGCCAGGGCGATGTGGAAAATTCTCGAAAAAGAAGGTTTTCCATCTCCGCTTTACATTATCGGATCTTCTTACGGCGGAACCGTTGCGGCCAAGATGGCCATGCAAAAGCCCGGAAAGGTCGACGGGGTGGTTCTCGTATCCGCTTCGCTGGCTCCTGGTCTGGAAACCACTTACGACATCAGTTATCTGATCAGGCACAGGTTTTTCCGCAGGATACTTCCGCCCAAAATCATGGTTGCGAATGATGAAAAACTTTCACATTACGAATCGCTTGCCGAAATGTTGCCCCTCTGGCCTGAAATAAAGGCTCCCGTGATCATGTTCCAGGGCACAAGAGACAGACTGATCCTTCCGGAAAATGTGAAATTTGCCAGGGAAAGACTGATCAACTCACCTTACGTAGAATATCATATGCTTGAAAATGAACGTCATTTTCTGCAGATTAAGTACAAAGATCTTATTTTAGAACGACTCCGGTTGCTGGCTGGCAAAAAGCAGCGGTCAAAAGGCAATATGGCTGAGTACAATGAATAACCATCTACTCATAACCCGCTTGCGTCTGGCATACCGATATACACCATACTATTGCGCTTGCAGGGCATGCACGTATTAAAACAAGTGCATAGCCCTGATTTTTTCCGATGGTTATCATTTTCCTTCAATAATCACAGATTCCCCATATTTGAATCCGGTTATCCCTTTGACAATAAAAAGGCCGGCGTCATCAGCCTGTTGTATTTCATACATTCGGAGCTATATCGGAATTAATCAGAATGAACCTAACACGAAAACATTCCCGGTTTCTTTTGGTTATATTCATAAGTTCAACTGATCAGCAAATCCTGAAAGTTTATCCAAGCTGTTATGAAAAACATTGTATTTGCATTATTGCTGTCGCTCCTGACGGGAGCCGTTTTTGCACAATCCGAAACTGTAAAAACAGAAATTACTACAACTGAACTGGCTCCGGGAATTCACCGCTTATTTGTCGACAACCGCGTTTCGGTAGTTGTACAGACAGGGAATGACGGAGTGCTGGTGATCGACGCAGCTTACGAAAGAACCGGAAATGACCTGTTGGCTGCCATCAACTCCATTTCAGATAAGGAAATCAGATTTCTGATCAATACGCATATGCACGGCGACCATACGGGCGGAAACGCCGTTGTTGGCAAGGGAGCCCATGTAATTGCGCATCCAGGGGTGAAAAAATTTCTTTCGGGCGGGGACAAAGCAATGCCGGATAAAACTGCTCACGGATTGCCCGACATCACCACCACGGGAATCATGACCCTCGACTTCAACGGGGAAACCATAGAAATCACCCATTTACCGGGTGGGCATACCGACAACGACCTGGTGGTTTACTTTCCCGCTTCCCGGGTGGTGGTGACCGGCGACCTGCTCTTTGCCGGATATTTCCCTTACGTGGATGTCGGCAACGGTGGCAATCCGCTGACCTATCTCAAAAATGTTGAGTGGATCCTCAACACCTATCCGGACGATGTCACCTTTTCCGGAGGGCATGGACCGGTCTTCAGCAAGAAAGATTACAAAACATGGTTGTCGGCACTCAATGAAACCATCGATATACTCCTAAAAGCCAAGGCACGGGGTATGGATGCAGAACAGATGAAAACAGCCAGACTCCTGAGCGAATGGGCTTCTTTCGGTTCTTTCTTCATTACCGAAGACCGCTGGATTGATACCCTCTTTCCTTTTCTTTAAATCCGGAAGCACTTGCTGCTTTTACAGGACGACGGCCTGTAACAAATTGAAACCATCATCTTTACAGAAAAGTCAATGGCAATAAAATAAATCCGGATTACCTTAAATTCATCAGCAGGAAGCCTGGCTGGACTTCCTGTTGATGAATCCGGGATAAATACATTATCTTTGATACTGACATCGGAGAATAAAAGGCTGTTTCCGAGCTGTACCGGAAATCTGATTACCTATGGAAATAACAAGTCTGGTCCGGTCAAAACACAGAAAATTTTTGAATAAACAAGCATCATTCAATCTAGTAAACGCTTTATGGCGCAAACCAGATGAAGGCCCCGGAACTTATCAGACAAACAGGATTGCCCGATAATCCTGACTCAGATTGAAAGAACTAATTGTTTCCCGGTTCAAAAAAGCATTGCCAATGAAAAACATCACCACCAAACAGATTATCAACATCAGCCTGATCATCATCCTGCTGATCTTCACCTTTCAGAATCTGGCAAATGTCAAAGTAAAACTGCTGTTTTTCGGCTTTGAATTACCGCTGGTTATTCTGATCGCAATTGTGTTCTTCGTGGGCTATTTCACGGCCCGGGTTTTTTATCGCAAAAAGGATAAGACGCCGGAAGCGTAAACTCCGCGATTTCACTCAAAATCATTTGATTCTGGCACAACTTTTGGTGTTTTACTCCTGGCATTCAGTTTATTGCCAGAACATTAAAATTGAAGCACTATGAAAAAGTCAGTGTTTCTCTTTCTGCTCGTATTGGCAGCTTGGGCATGTTCGCAGCAGAAAGAAATTACGGGCCGGCAGCCGGAATCCGGCAAGGTCGCCATCGACAGTTCCGGGTATGATATTATCATAATAGATCCGGATTTTGAGCGATGGTATAATATACGGTTCTCTCCTTCACTTGACCGGAGCAACGATTATTACCGGGCATTGAATAACATCGGTATAAACAACTGGAATGATTATTTCATGCGTGGCCGGTACAACCGGATTATCGGTTCCTATATAAACTGGAACCCCACCATTGATTACGGCATTGAAATTAACCGTAAGTTATACTGGTATTTCAAGTATTACGAAGAAACATTCAGGCTCCGGTTATTGCGTTAACTCTTTTACCCTGAGTAATCCGGGAGGTGCCGGGTTATATTCCTGATTACTTCTTCAGCATCGGGCCGGCACCATACCACCTCTTTATCTTTACGGAACCACGTTAGCTGACGGCGGGCATACCGTCGGGTATTGGTTTTAATTTTCTCAACGGCCTCTTCAAGGGAACAGAGGCCATCGAAATATTGAAAAAGCTCTTTGTAACCAACCGTATTCAGGGCATTTAATGTCCTTTCCGGATAAAAATGCCGGGCCTCCTCCAGAAGCCCGGATGTCATCATTGCATCCACCCGGGCATTGATCCGGTTATGCAACTCATGACGGGGAAGATCCAGGCAGATTTTAACGGTACTGAAAGGACGATCGGCAAGGTCGCGCTTCCTGAATGATGAGAATGGTTTCCCTGTTGTAAGGCTGACCTCCAGCGCCCTCAGGATTCTGTTGGGATTGGCAAGGTCAACCTGCCCATAATAAGCCGGATCAGACTGACGCAGCAGCGCCCTGAGCGAAGCCAATCCTTCCCTTTCCAGTTTGTCGCGCAGATCCGCCCTGATCCGGGGATCACTGTCAGGTAACTCATCAAAGCCATCGCATACAGCCTGAATGTATAAACCTGAGCCACCGGTAAGCACTGCAAACCTGTTCTCCCTGAACAGCCGCTGCAACAATTCCAGCGCTTCTTTTTCATAACGCGAAACATCATAGGCATCTTTTACGGAAAGATGGCCTACAAAATGATGCTTAACCGCCGATAGTTGTTCCGCTGACGGTGCGGCTGTACCTATTTTCAGCCCGCGATAGAATTGGCGGGAATCCGCCGAAATAATCTCACAGCCAAAATAACGTGCGACTGCAATGGCCACATCCGTTTTACCAACTGCTGTGGGGCCGGCAATTACAATCAGACAGGAAGGCGGGAAAACGGACATCAGTTAAAATCGATATCCTGGCCAAAAGTAGGTTCCGGAAGATCTTCATCCTCATTGTCAAGGATATCGTCGAATTCACTCAGAAGCGCAATCTCATCTTCGCCATCGGCTTCAAGCGGTGGAATGGGAGCTACCACAGAAATAAATTTACCTGTACTTTTTACACATACAGGATATTCCGATGATTTGTCCGCATCAAGAATCCGCATAAGTTCTATGTAAAAGGTTTTCGGATTCAGGAAGTCATATTCATATAACAACCGCTGGTGCGGATCATCTATAATATCCTTAATACGTACCTTATCCATTTCGGCAATAGGGATACGTCCGGGCTTAGGCCCCCTGCGTTCGTCTTCATATTCTTCCTCATGCTGAGAGATAGCATCATCATGCATATTTATCAGGGTGATCTCTTTCTTTTTCCTCCAGTTGCGGTCACAAACAAAGAACGATGCCAGTTCGTTACCGCTGAGTTCCACCGATTGCTTGATAATCTGATGAAAGTCAGCAAAAGACTGTGACGCAAGTATATCGAAGTCCCTGAGGAAATCTTCCTGATCTTCGTGAAGCATTCTGAACCTATAGGCGTGCATTATTTCAGAATTTAATGTGTGTGTTGTTTACCGAGGTTAAAATTAATTGATTGAAACAAAAAATCCAAATTTCAGGCGTTATCTTTTGCAGGAAATAAACCAAGTCGTTTGCCCTCCTCCAGCATAAAAGCATAAGCTTTTTCGTGATCATTTTCAAGGGCGCCATCGAGTATTGCTTCCCTTATGGCATTTTTTATCAGGCCAACCTCCTTGCCGGGGCTTAAATTGAAAGCTTTCATGATCATCTCCCCTGAAACCGGAGGTTGCCAGTTGCGCAGGCGGTCCTTTTCTTCAATTTCCCGCAACTTTTCCCTGACTATTGAAAAGTTTCTGAGGTAACGTTGAACCTTTTCCCTGTTTTTAGACGTGATGTCGGCTTCGCAGAGGGTCATCAGATCATCAATATCGTCACCGGCTTCAAAAAGCAGTCTTCTCACAGCCGAGTCGGTAACTTCCTCCTCTGTCAGTCCGATGGGTCTCAGATGCAGCGCAACCAGCTTCTGCACATATTTCATCTTTTCATTCAATGGAAGCCTGAGTTGTCTGAATATCTGGGGAACCATCCGTGCCCCCCTGGCATCGTGACCATGAAATGTCCATCCAAACTCCGGCACAAAACGGCGCGTGGGCGGTTTGCCGATATCGTGAAGCAAAGCGGCCCACCGGAGCCAAAGGTTATCGGTGTTGGGTGCTATGCGGTCGAGCACTTCCAGTGTATGATAAAAATTATCCTTATGGCCCTTACCATCAACGGTTTCAGCGCCTTTCAATGCAACAAACTGCGGAAAAATCAGGGTCAGCAGGCCGCTTTCATCCAGTAAACGAAATCCTTCTGACGGCTTTGCAGTCATGATGATTTTGTTCAGTTCTTCGCTTATGCGCTCACCCGAAATAATGGAAATACGCTCCCTGTTTTCTGATATGGCCTTAAATGTTTCAGGGTGGATGGTAAATTTCAGTTGGGCGGCAAAACGAATGGCCCGCATCATGCGCAGCGGATCATCTGAAAAAGTAATGCCCGGGCCGAGCGGTGTGCGTATAATCCCTGCCTCCAGGTCGGCCACACCGTTAAACGGATCAATCAACTCCCCGTAATTCTCAGGGTTCAGGCTGATCGCCAGGGCATTTATGGTAAAATCGCGCCTTCGCTGATCGTCTTCGAGTGTTCCGGGCAACACATCCGGTTTTCGTGAATCAGGATGATACGATTCCCTGCGGGCTCCCACAAACTCGAGTTGCATCTCATCAAGATGAAACATGGCTGTTCCGAAATTCCGGAAAACACTTACCGGATGATGCCCCCTGAAAGCATGGGCCACTTTGCCGGCCAGCGCTATGCCATCGCCTACCGTAACAAAATCGATGTCTTTTGAAGCTCTTTTAAGAAATATATCCCTGACATACCCGCCGATAATGTAAGCGGACACACCCATTTCAGCGGCAGCACCGGCAACAGCTTTAAAAACAGGATGCTCTAAATGAGACGACAGGTTCATTTACGGAATTTATCTGGCTTCAGTCCGCAAATTTACGAAAGTATCCCAAATTATAAGGTCAGGCAGAGCTTTAGCTCCACCTGTAAAGATGCAATTCACAATAATCAGGGAACTTCATCTTCAGGTCAGCCTATCTCTGAAAATATCAGTTTGCCATATTGAATCTTGAATATAATTGTAAAAGTAACAGACAATAAGTTATAATCCGGGTTAATCCTGAATTAATCAGGCCTTGAAAACAGGTCTTAATAAAGCATCAGACAAATACAGATTGCTGCATATTTAAACAAAAATTCAGGTTAAAATAATTTTTTCGTATTACTTGCCAGTTAAGTTTTGTTCCATATTTTTGACACGTTGATCGGAACCAAATCACAACTAAAAATCATAAGAAATGGCAAAAAGAACTATTGTAACCTTGCCCGGTGATGGCATTGGAAAAGTTGTACTTGAAGAAACCATCAGGGTGCTGGAAGCCGCGGGATTTGACGCTGACTATGTTCATGGTGACATAGGCTGGGAATTCTGGTGCAAAGAAGGCAATCCCCTGCCCGACCGTACCATTGAGCTTCTGAAAAAGCACAAAATTGCCCTCTTCGGAGCCATTACATCAAAGCCTAAGGACAAGGCTGCAGCAGAGCTCGCTCCTGAGCTTCAGGGTAAAGGTTTTACTTATTACAGTCCGATCGTCAGCATGCGCCAGAAGTTCGACCTTGATATCTGCATGCGCCCCTGCCAGACGCTGCCGGGTAACCCGCTCAACTTTATCCGCCGCGGCAAGGATGGCAATCCGGAAGAACCGGTGGTGGATGTGATGATTTTCCGTCAGAATACCGAAGGTCTTTACGGCGGAGTAGAATGGACCAATCCGGGCGACCAGGTATATGACGCATTGATGACCCATCCGAAATTCAAAGATAATTTCGCCTGGTGCCCCCGTCCCGAGTTGGCAGTATCCACCCGCATCTTCACAAAAAAATATACTTCACGTATTGTGAAAGCGGCCTTTGAATATGCCAAAAAACGTGGTTTCGATAAAATTACTGTGTGCGAAAAGCCAAACGTAATCCGCGAAACCTCTGGCATGATGCTTAAGATAGCTCAGGAAATGAGCAAGGCCGAATACCCGGGCATCAGGGTAGAAGATGTGAATATCGATGCCATGATGATGTGGCTGACCAAAAATCCCGAGAATTATAATGTAATTGTGGCCGGTAATATGTTCGGCGATATTGTATCCGATGCCTTTGCCGGTCTGATCGGGGGTCTCGGGTTCGCTACCAGCGCCCAGTTCAATCCTGAAAACGGAATCGGCGTATTTGAGCCAACCCATGGTTCCGCGCCTAAATATGCTGATTATGAAACCAGCATTGTTAACCCGGTTGCCATGATACTTTCGGCCGTGATGATGCTTGAGCACCTGAACGAAGATGAAACTGCCGGCCGCATCCGTAAGGCTGTGATGGAAGTTGTTGCTGAAGGGAAAGTGAGGGCATACGATATGCTCAAGCTCCGCGGAACGCCGGATGTTGTAAATCAGGGAGCTGCTTCAACCCGTCAGATGGCTGACGCTATTATTGCAAAACTGAAGTAAACGACGACTGAAATTAATTCACTGATGCTCCCCTTTGTTTTATAAAGGCAAAGGGGAGTTTATACATAAAAAAAGAAACAGCTATGACCCCTGAGATCAACCCTGAATTCATCAAACAGGCGCAAGAGCTTTGGCCCGAACTGGAATGGATCAAAGATGCCGCGCTGCGTGAAACCACCACCAACACCTGGGCGCTGGCGCTTCAGAAGAGCGTGCTCACCCCGGCCGACCTGAACAGCATTCCGTTCACCCTGCTTGCCGGCCCCGACCTTAAGGTTACCTTTATGGATCACAAGCGTGCAGTGGTTCATATTGCAAAAGACTGCGGTAACCAGATGAACCTTTTCTTCAGAAATGACCTGCCGGTAGATATGGATGTGCTGATCGCAGGCGCCATCCTGGCTGACGTTGGAAAACTGCTTGAGTACGAAATGAAAGACGGAAAATCGGTTCAGGGCAGTTATGGAAAATACCTCCGCCATCCCTTTTCAGGCGTTTCACTTGCCGAGATGTGCGGCGTGCCGGCAGAAGTTTGTCATATCATCGCCACCCATGCCGGCGAAGGAAACATGGTAAAACGTTCCGTGGAAGCCTATGTGGTTCATCATGCCGATTTTATGACCTTCGAACCCTTCCGTGAACGATTAAAAATCTGATAAACAATAAACATCATGACAATTATTGAAAAAATTCTGGCCAGTCATTCGGATCAGGAAACCGTAAAACCGGGAGATATCATTGACGTGTTTATCGATACCCGGGCCGCACGTGACTTCGGCGGCGCCAATGTGGTAAAAAACCTGCTTGACAACGGTCTTTCGGTTGCAGATCCCAAACATACCGTTTTTACTTTCGATTGCAACCCCGGAGGTTCCGATCAGAAATATGCGGCCAATCAGCAGTTCTGCCGAATGTATGCCAGGCAGCACGACATCCCTGTTTATGATGTAGATGCAGGCATCGGAACCCATCTCGCCATTGACAAGGGATTTGTCTTTCCGGGATCAACCTTTGTTTCCACCGACTCCCATGCAAATATTATGGGAGCAATCGGTGCTTTCGGACAAGGAATGGGTGATCAGGACATTGCCGCTGCCTGGGCCAAAGGGGCTGTATGGTTTAAGGTTCCTGAATCGGTGAAACTCAACCTGAATGGGAAGCTCCCTGCCAATGTCACTGCAAAGGATATTGTGCTAAACCTTCTTTCCATCTTCGGGGCAAACAAGCTCCTGGGATACAGTGTGGAAGTCTATGGGGATGCCGTTGAAGCGCTGACCCTCGATGAAAGGATTACTATTTCGTCAATGGCCACGGAGATGGGCGCCATCATCATTCTGTTTACACCCAACGAAAAAGTACTTGACGCGTTGCAGGCATTGACCGGCAAGCGCTATACCCCGGTTGTGGCCGACGGTGATGCTGTTTATACCAAAACTTTTGATATCGACATCAGCAGGTTTGTACCCATGGTGGCCAATCCCGGCCATCCCCACGACAATGCCCCGCTGGAATCGGTAATGAAGAAGAAAATCGATTCCGCTTTTATCGGAAGCTGTACCAACGGACGTATTGAGGACCTCAGGATTACCGCGGAAATCCTGAAAGGCCGTAAAGTTGCACCCGGGGTTGTCCTTAAAATTGTCCCTTCAACCGACGAGATCTGGCAACAGGCACTGAATGAGGGGTTGATTAAAATTTTTAAGGATGCCGGAGCGCTGGTTTCGAACGCCGGTTGTGCAGGCTGCGCAGCCGGGCAGGTAGGGCAGAACGGACCGGATGAGGTGACCATCAGCACGGGAAACCGGAATTTCGCAGGAAAACAGGGCAAAGGATATGTATACCTTGCATCCCCGGCAACGGTGGCTGCATCTGCAGTGGCAGGATACATTACCGACCCGATGAATATCCCGGAGCAGCCGGCCGTATTCACCAAAACCGAGGGCGCCACACAAACGACCGTTAAAGAAAGAAAAGTCCCTGCAGAGGTAAAAACCACTGTTGAAGGCCGTGTCTGGGTTATCCGTAAAGACGATATCGACACAGATATGATCTTCCACAACCGCTACCTGGCCATTACCGATATAAATGAAATGGGTCAGTACACTTTCGACAATCTGAAAGGATATGAGGATTTTGCCAAAAAGGCCCGGCCCGGGGATATCGTGGTTACTACCAAAAATTTCGGAGCGGGGAGTTCACGCCAGCAGGCAGTTGACTGTTTTAAGGCGCTGGGTGTTCAGTGTATCATTGCTGAATCATACGGAGCCATCTATGAAAGAAACGCCATCAATGCCGCCCTTCCGATTCTTACCTATGCAGAAGGGATGCTCGAAGAAACCTCAATGGAAACAGGTGATGTAATCCGTGTTAACTTCACCACCGGCGATCTCTCCAATTTGAGTAAAGGCAAGTCCACCCGCATCAACAAATTTTATGATGCACAGTTGCAGATTTACAAAAACGGCGGCCTGCTTTAGCCAGGGGTTATTAAAACGTCATTGGCCGGTTCCTTGCGGACCGGCCTTATTTTTTTTAGAAAAAGGTGTGGCTTTCGCAGCCAAATATTTAATTTCACCGGCAGAAATCATATGGATTCGTCACCCGGCGGTTTACATGGTCATGACCCGTTTCCAGTCCGGTACTGATTTTAGCCTGAATCAAATAATCTGTTAATCATTCGGGTTGATAAAATGACTAAAATCAAATGGATGGTTATAAGAACATTTCCTGCTTTTTATGTATGACCATCATTCAATAATAATTTTTTCACCACTCAACTGACCAGATAATACTATGTTCACCCACCTGTTTTTCGACCTTGACGGTACTTTGATCGACTCGAAACCCGGCATTTTCAAATCGGTTATACACACACTCAGGGAAATGGGGATTCCCGCTCCCTCTAGCGAAGAGGAGTTGAATCCATTCATCGGTCCGCCCTTGCGGCAGTCTTTCAAAACTTTATTTGGCTTCAGCGACCATAAAGCAGAAGAAGCCACAGCGATTTACCGTGAATTTTACGGGCGCGAAGGAATGAATTTATTTACAGTATACCCGGGCATCCCCGGTGCGCTGGAAACGCTTGTATCTATGGGACTAAGCGTCAGCCTGGTGACCTCAAAAGCCGGGATATATGCATCAAAGATTGTGGAAAAAGCAGGCTTGAGCAGATTCCTTGAAATGGTTTCGGGCTGCGAAATCAACGGCAATCGCAGTGATAAGGCAGAGCTGATTGATTACACCCTGCAGAAACATGGCATTTTACCAGGCAAAGAAATTGTAATGATCGGCGACCGGTATCATGATATCAGAGGTGCAAAACTGACAGGCATCTCCTCCGCCGGGGTTTTATATGGATACGGCTCGCGGGAAGAGATTGAGGCCGAAAAGCCGGACCTGATCATCCCATCTCCCGCTGAACTTGTGGATTTGCTGACAGGCAGTGCAGGATAGTGTTAATAAATGTTTCATGATTTTCCTGCCCGTAAAAGCATATCTTATTGATTAAATCTTATATTTGTCCGTCCAATCTTTGGAATCCTTTATGCATTAGCATGAATTGACTGCTGAAATTTCATTTCAATCAATTTATCATTCACTAAATTTTCATTCAAAAATGAAGAGAATCTTTACCCTTGCGCTGGCATTGTTGACACTGGCAGTTTCTGCCAACCCGGTTGACAAAAAAACAGCTGAGCAGGTAGCAGTGAACTATTATGTTCATTATGCTCCGGCTTCAATTACTGATTATTCGGTAAGCGGAACCATTGAAAATGCCACTGACGGCATCACCACCATCTACACCTTCACATTCACTTCAGGAGGTTTTGTGATGGTAGCAGCCGACGATGCATCTATTCCCGTTCTGGGCTATTCGCATAGCGGAACCCTTGATGCAGAAGTCTACAACCCGGCTGCACAGGCATGGATTGAGAATTACAGCCGTGAAATTGCATCCCTTGCAACTTCACGTATGGACAATTCTGCCACCCGCCCCGTTTGGGACAATATCCTGAATAAAAGCATGGAGCGTGAAATTATGGATGTAACTCCGCTGGTTACCACCACCTGGGATCAGGGATGCTATTATAACGCGCTTTGTCCTGTTGAGCCGGGCGCCGGATTCGGCTCCTGCGGCAGGGCATGGACAGGCTGCGTTGCCACTACCATGTCGGTGTTGATGAAATACCACAATTTCCCGACCTCGGGTATTGGATATCACAGTTATATGCATCCTACCTATGGCGTACAGTCAGCTGACTTTGCTGCTGCCACCTACAATTATGCTGCGATGCCAAACAATGTAACTACGGCCAACGCTGCAGTTGCAACCCTTATGTATCATGCGGGGGTATCGGTAAATATGCAGTATGGTGCCGATGGATCTGGAGCCTTCAGCGAAGACGTTCCTTTCGCATTGGTCAACTATTTTAATTTCGCACCCACTGCCGAGCTAAAAAGCAAAACTGATTATCCGCTGATGGCTGACTGGTATACCCTGCTCCGCACAGAACTTGATGCTGCCCGTCCTGTTTATTATGCAGGATCAAGCACCGCCAGCGGCGGCCACGCGTGGATCTGCGATGGCTATCGCATGAGCGATAACAAATTCCATTTCAACTGGGGATGGTCAGGATCTTACAATGGTTATTTTGCCATCGGATCACTGAATCCCGGAGGCAATAACTTCAATGACGACAACAGGGCTATTATTGGTGTAATGCCGGGCGACAATCCCGTAGGCTGGATTATCCAGAACAGCGGTTTCGTGAGTCCGTCACGTGGAATTAATTATATTCACGCTGTAGATGAGAACGTTGCTTGGGCAGCTGCTTATGACGGATCGGGAACAGGATCGACCATCAATGAATTTACCAGAACCACCGACGGTGGTTCAACCTGGACAACGGGTCAGATACTCGGAGGTACCACTTACGGCATCGGAAACATTTGCGGAATAAGCGAAAACATTGCATATGTTGCGCTTTACAATGGTGTTGGCAACCAGAACAATACCTGCGGCATTTACAAAACCAGCAACGGAGGCACAACCTGGACCCAGTTACCGGGTGCACTGCAGGGATCAACATCCTTTGCCAACAATGTATATTTCTGGAATGAACAGGAAGGGATGTGCCACGGCGACGTAAAAGACGGTTACTTCGAAATCTATACCACCGTTAACGGAGGTTCGACCTGGCAAAGGGTGCCTGCAGCCAATATCACCAACGGCACTCCGCTCTCAGGTGAAGGCGGATGGACATCATGTATTGAAGTTACCGGCAATACTGTGATGTTCGGTACCAACAAGGGAAGAGTTTTCATCTCTGACGACAAAGGACTTACCTGGAGGGTTTCAAATGCAAATATTACTGCGGTAGCCAATGGTGGTATCAATGTGATTGCTTTCAAAGACCCCATGAATGGCATTGTGGCTCAGACTACCGCCCCTGTTCAGGTTCGCCGCACCAGTGATGGCGGTGATACCTGGGAAAACATCACCCCGGCCGGCGCTTTCCTTACCAATGACATTAACTTTGTTCCTGGCACAGAAAATACCTATGTTTCAACCGGAGCAGCTACCGGAGCAACAGGTATTTCCTATAGTCATGATGGCGGATCTACCTGGACCCTTTTCGGCGGAACCGGAAGCAAGCAATTCCTTGCAGCTGACTTCTTCAGCAGCACCGTTGGTTATGCAGGCGGTTTCAACGAAAACCAATACAATGGTGGCATGTACCGTATGATCGGCGATCTTGCCGCCGGAGCCACCGGCCCCCAGATAGCCGTAAGCCCGATGGAAATCAATGCAACCCTGCAACCGGACGCCCAGGCAACCGAAACAATGACCATTACCAACAACGGTGATGAGGACCTCACCTGGAGCATTGCCATTGATCCCGGTACAGCAAGCTGGCTGAGCGTTGCTGAAACCTCAGGTACCACCGCCGCCGGCACAAGCACCGAAGTTATTGTTACCATGGATGCAACCGGGCTTGCTGCTGACACCTACAATGCAACCCTGGTAATCACCAACAACAGTACAACCGCTACGGTAAATGTACCGGTTCATATGATTGTATCTTCCGGAATGCCCCTCGATCCTCCTACCGATCTGCAGGCTGCCGTAAGCGGAAACGATGTTCATCTTACCTGGAATGCTCCGGGTGGCGGAACAGGTACCATCGAAGAACTGATTTATGACAATGATCTTCCAACTGGCGGATACAGTTATAATGGATACACCATGTCGACACATATGACTCCGCAGGGACCATGTCAGGTCTTATCACTTAAATATTTCACCACAATTGGTGGCGTACTCGAACCCACCATCTTCAATGCTGAAGTTTATGGATGGGATGGCACACAGCCTTCTACTACATTGCTTCATAGTGTTGAAAATATAAACGCGGTGAATGAATCATGGGTTGAGGTTGACATCAGTGCTGCAAACCTGATGGTAACCGGAGATTTTGTTGTAGGATTCGGATCAGTTGTAGACTCAACCTATCTGGGTTATGATGAAGGTCTCAACAATGGTCGCTCATGGGATTATGACAATGCAGGAACATGGGCTTCCTGGAATGAGGCATATCTGATCCGTGCCGTTGTTCAGTATACTGATGGAAAAATCCGCGAGCTCAGTGCAACGCCTGCTACATTCAACCCTGCGCTGAAAGGTGCTCTTGAATTGTCAGCGCGTACCAATGGCTACACCATCAATAATCAGTTGCCTATTCCCGCCCGCAACCATGCTTCACGCGAACTGCTGGGTTACAATGTTTACCGCGACGGCGCAATGATCAACACTGCCACCGTTACTGAACTTTTCTATGACGACAATGACCTGGAGCCGGGCACTTATGAATATCATGTCAGGGCACTTTACGCCGAAGGTGAATCGGAAAACTCAAATGCTGCAGTTGCGGTTATTGAAGGCGGAAGCACCACCGGTATAATTCTGGATTTTGAAGATCTGGAAGATTTCTCTCTCACTTTCGGTGAATGGACCGCAGTTGACGGAGACGGAGGCAACACCTACGGATTTGAAGGCATCACCTTCCCCCACACGGGAGAACCCATGTCATACATTGCATTTAATCCTGCTCAAACTACGCCCGCAGTAACAGATATGGAGCCACACGGCGGACTGCGTTTCGGCGCCTGCTTTGCTTCTGTTCCCCCCGCAGTGAATGACGACTGGATGATCTCGCCGAAAATTATGCTTGGCGAAGATCCTGCCCTGGCCTTCTGGGTTAAATCCTATACGGATCAGTATGGACTTGAGACCTATAATATCAAGGTTTCAACCACCGATATGAACCCGGGCAGCTTCACCACCATTGCAGGTCCCATTGATGCACCGGCTGATGCATGGACGTTTGTTAGTTATGACCTCGCCGATTACATAGGCCAGGAAGTTTATGTTGCCATCCAGTGCGTTTCGAACGACCGCTTCGTATTTATGATTGATGATGTGGAAATCACTTATACTACCAACATCAGTAAACCTGAAGCAGCATCATTCACAGTATATCCGAATCCTTCGAACGGACTGCTTAATATTACAGGCGACAGCAGGATCGAAAACATCAGGCTGGTGAATTTTGCCGGTCAGGTGGTTTATGAGTCTGCAGTAAATGCAAACGAATTCCGCTTCGAAACAACAGGTATCGCTCAAGGTCTTTACCTGCTGAACATCACTACTGAGAGGGGCATCGTTACCCGTAAAGTAAGTATCAGGTAAACAGAGTTTTATCAAATACATAAAACTGCACCGGACTTCCGGTGCAGTTTTTTTTTATTCAGAATAGGGGTAAAAGTGTTTTCAGTTGTCTTATAAATGAGTAAATTCCTGTTACTGACACATTTATTGTTGGTTAAGGATAACCCATCCCTCCTCAATCCCTGATTAAATGGCTGTTTTCGTCCCTGAAACAGCCATTTTTACTTACTGAATATCCGTTTGGTTTATTTATAAATGTCCGGCAAATAAATTTGGATAATCCGTATCTGGTTTTACTCCGGAATGGTTTTACGGTTGAATCCATTTCCACGGTAAGAACGCTCACAAAAAAATCCCCCACCAGAAACGATGAGGGATATTAACGCTGAAAGCCTTATGAGTTTTCAAATTGCCTGTAAGCAGTATTTACATTCTGTCGGGGACGTCAATGCCCAGCAGTTTCATCCCGTTACGGATCACTCCTGCGGTCATCTGCGAAAGCGCCAGCCTGAGCTGCCGGCTGCCGGGATCTTCCTCCTTCAGGATGGTAAATTCATGATAAAACTGATTATACTCCTTTGCCACCTCAAACATATAATTGGCCACCACCGAAGGGCTGAGTTCTGTGCCTGCCTGTTGAACCGCCATGGGGAACTGGCTCAGGAGTATGATCAGATCCGCCTCTTTCTGGTTAATGTTGGCATGACCATCAAAAATAACCGGTGCAGCTGCCTTGCGAAGCACAGACCTGATCCTGGCATGGGTATACTGAATAAATGGGCCGGTATTCCCATTGAAGTCAATACTTTCCCTGGGATTGAAAGTTATATTTTTCCGGGGATCCACTTTTAGGATAAAATATTTAAGTGCTCCCAGGCCTACCATACGGTAGAGCGATTCGGCCTCATCGCTTTCAAAATCTTCTATTTTCCCGAGTTCCTCGGTCATAGCCCGCGCAGTGGCAATCATTTCATCCATGAGGTCATCGGCGTCCACAACCGTACCCTCGCGCGATTTCATTTTGCCTTCAGGCAGTTCAACCATGCCATACGACAAATGGTAGATACCATCAGCCCAGGGACGGCCAAGTTTTTTCAAAATAAGTTTCAGCACTTCAAAATGATAATTCTGCTCATTCCCAACCACATAAATCAGCCTATCAGCATTATAATCATCCGCCCTGAGCTGGGCAGTTCCCAGGTCCTGGGTCATATATACCGAAGTACCGTCGCTGCGCAACAGCAGTTTTTCATCAAGCCCCTCTTCATTCAGGTTAATCCATACTGATCCGTCATCTTTCCTGAACAGCACACCTTTCTCCAGCCCTTCATCCACAATCTTTTTACCCAGCAGATAAGTCTGTGATTCATAGTAAATCCTGTCAAAATCAATGCCCAGTCTTTTATAGGTCACATCAAATCCATTGTACACCCAGCCGTTCATCCGGTTCCATAAAGCCATGGTCTCCTCGTCGCGGGCTTCCCATTTTATAAGCATTTCCCTGGCCTGACGCATCAGTTGCGAATTACCTGCTGCCTCCTCTTCGGTAAGCCCGCCGGCCATCAGTTCCAACAGTTCGAGTTTGTATTGCCTGTCAAAAAGCACATAGTAGTCGCCCACCAGTTTATCACCCTTTTTTCCCGATGATTCAGGGGTTTCTCCATTACCGAATAACTTCCAGGCAAGCATTGATTTACAGATATGGATGCCACGATCGTTTACAAGGTTCACTTTATAAACGGTCTGTCCGTTAGCTTTAAGCAATTCCGACACTGAGAAACCAAGCAGGTTATTCCGGATATGTCCGAGGTGAAGCGGCTTATTGGTATTGGGAGATGAGAATTCAACAACTACCGGCTTACCGGAAGCGGGGGGCTGAATTCCAAAAGTTCCGTTATCATAATTATTCTGCAGAAAATCGAGCCAGTAACCAGCGCTGACCCGGATATTGAGATAACCTTTGACCACTCCGAAACTAACTGCCTCAGGCATTGTACGGAGTATTTCGTCACCCAGCATAGCAGCTGTAGCTTCCGGAGATTTCCGGGAAACTCTGAGTAGTGGAAATACCACCAGTGAAAAATCGCCCTGATGGCGGAATGCCGGAGTTGTGCGCTGAACGGCGAGTTGTGAAGGATCAATTTCCACGTTAAACAGGGTAGAAACGGCAGTCAGTGCTTTCGCAGTCAAAATTTTCTCAATCATAAAACCGGAGTAAAAAAGTGCAGCAAAATTAAGTTTTTTTTCAACAACCCCTTTTCAGGATCCAAAGCTCTGTTTATCATTTATTTAAACATGAATTGTCAAATTTCCGAAAGTAAAATATCAGGATTATCAGGATAAAAATATTGTTGCAACTTCTTTGCATTGAATCTTAAACAATTATATTTGCAGCGGTTTTTTTGCGGCAGATTGCCGGTAAAGGTTCTTAAAGCAGGCGCCAGTCTGCCCGGGCCCGTAAAAGAGCTGAAATACGCTACAGAGCTGAATTTCACTCAATCACAATACAAAAACCAATACCCATGAAGAAAAATGTAATCATCATCGGAGCTGCCGGAAGGGACTTCCACAACTTCAACACTTACTTCCGCGGAAACGCGAACTACAACGTTGTAGCATTTACCGCTGCCCAGATTCCCGATATTGACGGCCGCAAGTATCCCAAAGAACTTGCCGGCGAAGATCTTTACCCGGCCGGTATTCCCATTCACGCTGAAGAAGACCTCCCCAGGCTGATCAAAGAGCTGAAAGTGGACGACTGTGTCTTCTCATACAGTGACGTTCCTTACCCCAGAGTTATGAATCTTAGCGCCGTTGTGAATGCAGCAGGCGCTAATTTTTTACTGCTCGGCCCCAGGGATACCATGGTATCAAGCACCAAACCCGTAATTGCAGTGGGCGCTACCCGCACAGGCTGCGGAAAAAGCCAGACCAGCCGCCGCATCATCGAAATCCTGATGGAAAAAGGACTTAAGGTGGTGGCCGTGCGTCATCCAATGCCTTACGGCGACCTGAATGCACAGAAGGTTCAGCGTTTTGCCACCGTGGAAGACCTAAAAAAACATAAATGCACCATCGAGGAGATGGAAGAGTACGAACCGCATGTAGTCCGTGGCAACGTGATTTATGCCGGCGTTGATTATGAAGCCATTCTTCGCGAAGCTGAGAAAGATCCCAATGGTTGCGATGTTATTCTTTGGGATGGCGGAAACAATGACTTTCCGTTTTACAAGCCCGACCTGATGATCGGTGTTGCCGACCCGCTCAGGCCAGGCGCTGAAGTAAGTTATTACCCGGGCGAAGTGGTAGCCCGTATGTCGGATGTTATCGTAATCAATAAAATTGACTCAGCCAGCCTCGAAAACATCAACGCTGTTCGTGCCAACCTTGCAAAAGTTAATCCCGGCGCCATTATTGTTGACGGTGCATCACCCCTTACCGTAGACAAGCCCGAGCTTATCCGCGGCAAGAAGGTCCTGGTTGTTGAAGATGGCCCTACCCTTACCCACGGTGAAATGAAGATCGGAGCCGGTGTGGTTGCCGCCCTGAAACACGGAGCAGGCGAACTGGTTGACCCCCGCCCCTATACTGTTGGCAAGCTGAGTGAAACCTTCCGCATCTATCCTAATATCGGAACCCTTCTTCCGGCAATGGGTTATGGTGATGAACAGGTTCGCGACCTTGAGAAAACCATCGAAAATACTCCCTGCGACACAGTTGTGATTGCCACCCCGATCGATCTGAGCAGAATTGTTAAGATCAACAAGCCTAAAGTCAAAGTCGGCTATGATCTCCAGGAGATCGGCACCCCCAATCTGACCGGCATCCTTGATGAGTTTGTCAAAAAACACAATCTGGTGAAATAATTCTCAGCCCCGTTAATCGGGGCTTTTTTTTTACCGTTTATCAACAAAACACCTGAAGCAAAACAGTCTTAATTATTTTTGTAAACCGAAAACCAAAACCCGATCAGATACATGAAAAACCGGAGTCTCGTATCCATCACAGATTACACCAAAGAAGAATACATAAAGATTCTTAACCTGGCTGAAGAATTTGAAAAAAATCCGACCCAGCGCATCCTTGAGGATTTCGTTGTGGCTACGCTGTTTTTCGAACCTTCCACCAGAACCCGCCTGAGTTTCGAAAGCGCGGCATCCCGTCTCGGAGCCAAAGTAATCGGATTCTCTGATGCATCCAATTCAAGTGTTTCGAAAGGTGAATCACTTAAGGACACCATACTCACTGTCAGCAACTACAGCGACATCATCGTGATGCGGCATCCGCGAGAAGGAAGCGCCCGTTTTGCCAGCGAAGTAGCCACCGTTCCCATTATCAATGCCGGAGACGGCGGCAATCAGCATCCTACCCAGTGTCTGCTTGACCTTTATTCGATCAGAAAAACCCAGGGTAAACTCGACGGACTGAATGTTGCCTTTGTCGGAGACCTGAAATATGGCCGTACCGTGCATTCCAATGTTATGGCACTGTGTAATTTCAACACCACTTTCCATCTGGTATCGCCGCTCGAACTCAAGCTGCCCAGCTATGTGAAGATGCACATCAAGAGCAACAACCTGAATTACCACCAGTACACCGATCTGTCAGAAGTAATGCCTGTCGCCGATATCATTTATATGACCAGGATTCAGAAAGAAAGGTTTTCAGACCCGATTGAGTATGAAAAAGTGAAAAACGCATATATTCTGACGGCCAATATGCTTTCCGGCTGCAAGGAAAATATGCGCGTTCTTCATCCGCTGCCAAGAGTCAACGAAATTACCGAAGATGTGGATGTAACCAAACAGGCCTACTATTTTCAGCAGGCGCTTAACGGGGTATACGTCCGTCAGGCATTGCTGGCCTCCATCCTGGGTGTTAAATAGGTGTATCAAAAGAAAAATCAGAAAAATGGAAAACGAAAATATCAGAAAAGAGCTGGTTGTTTCAGCCATAGAAAACGGGTCGGTCATCGATCACATCCCCGCTAAAAGTGTTTTCAGGGTCGTAAAAATGCTGAACCTTGAAGATACCGATACACAGGTTACAGTGGGGTTTAATCTTGAAAGCCACAAATACGGCAAAAAGGGGATTATCAAGGTCAGCAACAAATACTTCGAAAATGAGGAAGTAAACAAGATTGCCCTGGTAGCGCCAACAGCCACGCTGATTGTTATCAAAGATTACAAAGTGACCGAGAAGCGCAATGTTAAAATTCCTGACGAAATCACGAAAATCGTAAAATGCGTTAACCCGAATTGCATCACCAACCACCAGCAGGTTGCCACCCGTTTCACGGTAATCGACAAAGAAGACCTGAAACTTCAATGTCATTACTGCGAAAAAATCACCGGTAAGAATAACATCGACATTTTATAATTTTCACGTAATAATGAACCCGCTGCTCCGACACCAGGGGCAGCGGATTTCGTTTCCAAAACCAAGAAATTATGAATAAAGCATTGTTTATCAGCAGCATGGTCATTTCATCTCTGGTCATAAGTTCGGTGGCTCAAACGCCCCAGAAAGGGATTTTCAGAATCTATGAACCCGGGTATTTCCAGAACACCATCCTGAAGGGTGTTGAAAACTATGAAAGCAAGAAAGAAGCGACAAAACCAAAACCAACCTTCAGGCTTGACCCGGCGGGGCTTCATATTCCTGCTGACAAATCGCTTTATACCACAGCCTGGCATATTGAGCCGGTTTCGCAGGGAAATACCAATACCTGCTGGAGTTTTTCAGCCATTTCGATGCTGGAGTCAGAAATCTACCGCCTTACACGTCAGGAGATCAAACTATCAGAGATGTTCATCGCTTACCATGAGTATCTGGAAAGGGCAAGGCTTTTTGTTGAGACCCGTGGTGAAATTTATATCGGCGAAGGTTCTGAAATGAATGCGGTAATCAAGATAATGAACAAGGAAGGCATACTTCCGTGGTCGGCTTATTCCGGACTGAAACCGGGTCAGGAATTTCACTCTCATGATAAAATGTTTGAAGAGATCATGGCTTATCTTAACGGAGTAAAAGCCGCGAATGCCTGGGATAAAGAAACAGTAGTTTCGACCGTAAAAAGCATACTGGATCACTACATCGGCACACCGCCCGAAACGGTCACGATAAACGGTAAAGCATATTCACCCCGGCAATACCTGAAAGAAGTGGTGCGTATTAATCCTTCCGAGTACGTTGATGTTCTGTCCATCATGCAACAACCTTACTGGAAGCAGGTTGTATTTGAAGTGCCCGACAACTGGTGGCATGATAAGAGCTATTACAATGTGCCGCTTGACGATTTCATGAAAGTGCTGAAAAAAGCCCTTAAACAAGGCTATACGGTTTCACTGGCAGGAGATGTTTCAGAAGCGGGATTCATGGCCCGGGAAGCCAATGCAGCCATGGTTCCTGAATTTGACATCCCCTCTGCTGCCATTGATGAAAATGCCCGGCAGTTCCGTTTCAGCAACGGCACCACCACCGATGACCACGGAATGCATGTTACCGGCTTTTACGAAAAAGACGGGGTTACCTGGTTTCTTCTGAAGGATTCGGGGGCCGGATCTAGAACCGGCGGGCCGGAAAACAACCGTAATTTCGGATACTACTTCTTTCATGAAGACTATGTAAAACTCAAAATGATGACCTTCCTGGTTCACCGGGATGCCATAAAGGACTTGCTTCCGAAGTTCAGCAGGTAACTGACTTTCAGTATCTTTTTTATATTTCAGGTTTTCAATCAGCGCATCAACCTTGCCCTCTCATATCAGGAAACTCATCAGTGAAGGGGAGCATCAGCAACTCGACTTCAAATTCGGGATTACCGACTCGAAGAAGATTGCGCGCTCCCTGGCGGCCTTCGCCAATACCGACGGTGGCCGGCTTTTGCTGGGGGTTAAGGACAATGGCGCCATTGCCGGCGTGAGGTCGGATGAGGAATTTTATATGGTGGAGGCCGGCGCCAGCCTGTATTGCCGCCCTGAGGTCCACTTCGAGATGAAAGAGTGGGAAGAAAACGGAAAAACCGTGCTTGAAATCATTATTCCCAAAAGCGGCAATGCCCCTCATTCGGCGCCTGACAAAGACGGAGAATACCGGGTTTATGTGCGGGTGGGCGACCAGAACTTTCCGGCAAACGGCGTCCTTAAAAAAGTGTGGAAAAAGCAGAAAGATCCAAAAGGGGTGTATATCGAGTACGGGGTCATCGAACGGACCCTGCTTGCGTACCTCGAAGTGCACCAAAAGATCACCCTTTCGGCTTTCCGCCGCATTTCAGGATATTCCCTGCCCCGTTGCGAACATATCCTCGCGGATTTTATCATATTGAATATCATTAAAATGAATTATTCAGAGTCAGGGGTATTCTACACCCTGAATCCCGATTTCAGGCTTGAATAACCTTGCCGGGCAAACTGTCGTCTGAAAAAAATAACCGCTATCTTTATCCATCAGAAAATTCTTCATCCGTATGAATATCTTATTGATAGTACTCATTATCCTTGCGGCAGCAAATCTGCTGGCAACCATCCTGCTCAGGCAGAATAAATCCGGTATTGCTGAACTGCCCTTTAAAATGGATGCATTAAACACAGGTTTAAGCCGGCTTGAAGGGAACCTGAAAGATGATTTCAGAACCAACCGTGAGGAAAGCGCAGCTTCGGCCCGCGACAACCGAAGCGAGATGAGCAGTTCGCTCAACAGCTTCAAATCTGAAATGACTGAAAACCTGCGGCTCATCACCGAACAGAACCAGAAGGCGCTGGAAATGATCGTACGTACCCTGGATGAAAAGATCGGCAGCCTGATAACAAAAATCGACGACAACAACAAAGCCAACCGCGAAACGCTCGTCAGCAGTCTGAAAGACTTTACCCTGGAGCAACGGGGAAAATTCGACGAATTGAAAGGCGAACAGAAGGAGCTGACCACAAAAACTTTGGAGCAGCTGGAAAAAATCACCGCAAAAGTTGAAGAAAAGCTTAACGTGATCAGTCAGCAGTCGCAGGTGGAAACACGGCAGATGCGCGAAGCGGTAGAGAAGGTGATTAAGGAATTTCAGGCATCATTTGACAAGAACGTTGAGTCATTCAACAACCTGCAGCGCGAGAAATTCGGGCAACTGGAGGAGAAGCAGCAGCGGCTGGTTGAAGGAACCGAAAAGAAACTGGAAGAAATGCGCCTGACCGTTGATGAAAAATTACAGAAGACCCTGAGTGAGCGCCTCGGGCAATCATTTGAACTGGTGGGTAAACAGCTGGAGAGTGTGCAGAAAGGTCTGGGTGAAATGCAAACGCTTGCCCAGGATGTCGGCGGCCTGAAGCGCGTACTAAGCAATGTTAAAATGCGCGGCGGATTCGGCGAAGTGCAACTGGCCATGCTGCTTGAACAGGTACTGGCGCCGGAACAATACGAAGCCAATGTCAGGACAAAAAAAAGCAGCAGCGATGTGGTGGAGTTCGCCATCAAACTGCCGGGCAAAGACGATATTACCGGGCAGGTATGGCTGCCGGTTGACGCCAAGTTCCCGCGCGAAGCCTATGAACAACTGCAGAATGCCTATGACATCGGCGATGTTTTACAGGTGGAAGCCGCTCAGAAAATGCTGGAAGCTACCATTAAAAAAATGGCAAAAGACATCAGCGAGAAGTATATCGACCCGCCTGCAACCACCGATTTCGCAATTATGTTTTTGCCTTTCGAAGGCATCTATGCCGAAGTAGTAAGAAAAGCGAGCCTGCTCGAAGAACTTCAGCGAACCTATAAAGTGATTGTAACCGGGCCTACAACATTGGCAGCCATCCTCAACAGCCTGCAGATGGGCTTCAGGACCCTGGCCATTCAGAAACGCAGTTCCGAGGTCTGGAAGATCCTTGGCGCCGTGAAGAAAGAGTTTGAAAATTTTGGCGGCATGCTCGAAAAAGCCCAGAAAAATATTCAGACAGCCAGCAATCAGATTGATGAGGTTATGGGCAAGCGGACCCGTGCCATTCAACGAAAACTGAAAGGTGTGGAAGTACTGGGCGAAGCTGAAGCACAACTGCTTCTGCCGGATATGCCTGATACCGATAACGGTGATGAGGATACCGAAAACTAGCATTGTTACAATCAGCACTGGTATTGCTCACGATTGTTCTCTTCGGGCTGCCTCAACCATATAAATTTATCCTGTCAAATCCCGGTGCGGCGCATGAATACCCATGCTGCCTGCTATCCGGATTGAATTAATCCGGCGCTCAGCATCCTTATCATCAGCCAAACACAGGTTAAGCCGGTTGGCCGCAAATCAAGGGGGGCTGATCGTTGCCCGGCTTTTCGACAATCTTTACTGTCGTCAAATACTGGCATAGGATCACCACCAACCGGCAATCCGGCTGTTAATCATCAGCTTAAAATCAGTTGTATACCTTACAGCGAAATCAGCCACATCAGAAGTGGATTAACATCATAAAAAATAAAATTTTTCCTTATACTGATTGAACATTTTTCCTTCCAGATTGTATTTATTACAAACAAGTTTTAATTTCAAGATAAAACTGAATCGGAAATGAAAATCATACCGGAAATCATTCAAAAACTTAATGAAGCGGGGCTAAAGATCACGCCGCAGCGGGTTGCCGTGATGCAAACCCTGATGCGACTGAAGAGTCATCCGACAGCGGAAGAGTTGTTTGCAGAGGTTT
The DNA here is from genome assembly GCF_001192835.1 of Lentimicrobium saccharophilum. Taxonomy (NCBI): domain Bacteria; kingdom Pseudomonadati; phylum Bacteroidota; class Bacteroidia; order Bacteroidales; family Lentimicrobiaceae; genus Lentimicrobium; species Lentimicrobium saccharophilum. Next base: position 124,413 of record NZ_DF968183.1, on the reverse strand, counting down.
CCAAAACCATTCCCGGTCTCTCGCCGACAACCATTTACAATACCCTTGACACTTTTGTGGATAAGGGACTGGTAAAGCGGGTGAAGACCGATATGGATGTAATGCGGTACGACGCCATTACCGAACATCACCATCATCTGTACTGTGCTGTTTCAGACCGAATGGAAGACTATTTTGATCCCGAGCTGGATCAGATGCTGAGTGATTATTTCACCAGAAAAAAAATAACCGGTTTCAACGTTACGGACATCCGGCTGCAGTTGATGGGAGACTTTGAAAATAAAGAGAAACAATAATCATAAAAAAACAACGAATTATGAAAAAACTGAACAAGATCGGCCTTGACGAGGCCAAATCAGCTAAACTGATCGAAAAACTCAATGATCTCCTGGCTAATTACCAGGTACTTTATCAGAATGCCCGTGGATTTCACTGGAACATCAAAGGGGAGAAATTCTTTGAGCTGCATGCCAAATTTGAGGAGTTGTACAACGACCTTCAGATTAAAATCGATGAAATTGCCGAGCGTATCCTAACCCTGGGCGGCACCCCCATCCATTCATTTTCAGGATACCTGAAAGTGGCTGAGATCAAGCCCGTTGAAAATGAAACCAATGGCCCGAAATGCGTGGGACATATTCTGGATGCTTTTAAAACCCTGCTTGAGAAGGAACGCGATATTCTTGAAATGTCAGGAGATCTGAACGACGAAGGAACCAATGCCATGGCAAGCGATTACATCCGTGAGAAGGAGAAACTGGTTTGGATGTATTCAGCTTTTATGGCAAAATAATTAACCTAATTATTCATTTAACCAACATTAATCAACATGAGTGAAGTAAAAAGTTTTCCGCTGATCGGTGACAAAATTCCCGATCTTACAGTACAAACCACCCATGGGGTGAAAAATCTCATCAATGATTACAAAGGCAAATGGCTGGTGCTGTTCAGCCATCCGGCCGACTTTACCCCTGTATGCACCACTGAGTTTGTGGCATTTGCAAAGCGTTACGAGCAATTTAAGGCACTCAATGCCGAATTGCTTGGCCTTTCGATCGACCAGATTTTCTCACACATCAAGTGGGATGAATGGATTGAAGAAAAGCTCCACGTTCAGATCCCCTTCCCCATCATTGCCGACTCGACCGGCAACGTTGCCATGGCCATGGGAATGATTCATCCCGGAAAGGCATCGGATACAGTACGTGCCGTATTCATGATCGACCCCAATTCGGTTATCCGCATTATCCTGTTCTATCCCCAGGAAATCGGCCGCAATATGGATGAAATCCTGCGTGCCCTGAAAGCGCTGCAGACCGCTGATGCCAACAAGGTTGCCATTCCTGCCGGCTGGCCGAATAACGAACTGATCGGCGACCGCGTGATCATCCCACCTGCAAAGGACGTTGAAACAGCCAAAAAACGTCTGAAGGAATATGAATGCTACGACTGGTGGTTCTGCCACAAGAGTCTGTAATGAACTTACCCGGGGAAGGTTTTATCCTGTCTAAAAAGGTTAATTGAATTGAACTTTCAGGCCTTCCCCGGGTTATTTACACAAACCTTGAATGGTTTCTCAATCAGCCGCGGAATACAGGTACTCCACGGCTTTTTTTTCACAGCCTCTCATTGACCCGCATATCTGATTTCCGGACTAAGCCCTTATGCAATTTTAAACTCCTGAAATCCGGTACGCTCATAGTGCTGGCCGATTTACTGACTAACTGAACCCCAAGGGCTGTTACCCCGAAGCGTAAATCAATGAATTTCATTAAAAACAAAATCAACAATATGGAAGACAACCCTAAAAATGAAAGCAAATGCCCGGTGACCGGTGCCACGAAGAAGCACAGTGTAGGAGCGGCAGGAACAAAAAACCGCGACTGGTGGCCTAACCAGCTTAAGTTAAATATTCTGCACCAGCATTCAGAGCGGTCAAATCCTATGGGAAAGGATTTTAACTATGCCGAAGAATTCAAAAAGCTTGATTACTTTGCGCTGAAGGAAGATCTCCGCAAGCTGATGACTGAATCACAGGACTGGTGGCCGGCCGATTTCGGTCATTACGGTCCGTTTTTTATCCGCATGGCCTGGCACAGCGCCGGGACCTACCGTGTCGGCGACGGCCGCGGAGGCGGTGGTCGCGGACAGCAACGCTTTGCTCCTTTGAACAGCTGGCCCGACAATGTGAACCTTGACAAAGCGCGCAGGCTGCTTTGGCCCATCAAGCAGAAATACGGCCGGAAGATCTCATGGGCCGATCTGATGATCCTCACCGGTAACGTTGCCCTCGAATCCATGGGATTCAAAACCTTTGGGTTTGCCGGCGGGCGTGAAGATGTATGGGAACCGGATGAAGATATTTACTGGGGTTCAGAAGAGAAGTGGCTCGAAGATAAAGAGCGTTACTCGGGTGAGCGTGATCTGGATAACCCGCTGGCAGCCGTTCAGATGGGACTGATATACGTGAATCCGGAAGGCCCCGGAGGCAATCCCGACCCCCTGGCTGCAGCCAAGGATATCCGTGAGACTTTTGCCCGTATGGCCATGAATGACGAGGAAACCGTGGCCCTGATTGCCGGAGGTCACACCTTTGGTAAGACCCATGGTGCAGGCGATGCCGGACTGATAGGCCCCGAGCCTGAAGCCGCCGGTCTTGAGGAACAGGGATTGGGCTGGAAGAGTAAATTCGGTAAAGGCAAAGCCGGAGACACCATCACCAGCGGAATTGAGGTTACCTGGACAAGCACGCCTACCCGCTGGAGCAACAATTTTTTCTGGAATCTTTTCGGATACGACTGGGAACTGACAAAGAGCCCGGCCGGCGCTCATCAGTGGATACCAAAGCACGGTGCCGGAGCCAATTCGGTGCCCGATGCCCATGACCCGGAAAAGCGCCACGCCCCCTCAATGCTCACCACCGACCTTTCGCTCCGCTTTGACCCCGCCTATGAAAAAATCTCCAGGCGTTTCTACGAAAATCCGGATGAATTTGCCGATGCATTCGCCCGTGCATGGTTCAAACTGACCCACCGCGATATGGGGCCCCGCTCCCGTTACCTGGGCCCTGAAGTCCCCGCCGAAGAACTAATCTGGCAGGATCCGGTCCCCGCTGTTAACCACCCGCTGATTGACGAAAAGGATGCTGAAAACCTGAAATCAATAGTTCTGACCTCGGGTTTAACCGTTGCTGAACTGGTTTCCACCGCCTGGGCTTCCGCCTCTACCTTCCGCGGCTCCGATAAAAGGGGTGGTGCCAATGGCGCCAGGATCAGGCTTGCTCCACAGAAAGACTGGGCGGTAAACAATCCGGCGCAGCTTTCAAAAACGCTGGAGAAGCTGACGCAGATCCGGCAGGAATTCAACAAGGCACAGAAAGACGGGAAAAAAGTCTCCATGGCCGACCTGATCGTGCTGGCAGGCTGCGCCGCAGTGGAAAAAGCTGCCCGGGATGCCGGTACAGAGATTAAGGTGCCATTCATACCGGGCCGCACAGATGCCACCCAGGAACAAACCGACACGGAATCATTCAGTGTGCTTGAACCGGTTGCCGACGGCTTCCGTAACTACCTGAAGCAGAAGTTCAGCATTCCTGCAGAAGAACTGCTGATCGACAAAGCACAGCTCCTTACCCTCACAGCCCCGGAAATGACCGTGCTTATCGGCGGCATGAGGGTACTGGGCGCTAATTATGATAATTCCGACAAAGGTGTATTTACCAAAAACCCCGGTGTGCTCACCAACGACTTCTTTGTGAACCTGCTGGATATGAATACTGCCTGGAAACCTGCATCAGACGACCATGAAACCTACGAAGGCATTGACCGTTCAAGCGGTGCTGCAAAATGGACAGCCTCCCGCGTTGACCTGATCTTTGGCGCCAATTCCGAGCTCAGGTCGCTTGCCGAAGTCTACGGAAGCGCCGATGCACAGGGAAAATTCGTCAGTGATTTTGTGGCCGCCTGGGGCAAAGTGATGAACCTCGACCGTTTTGAACTCGCGTAAGCCGGACTCAAAACGCAAATTGTAATGATGGCAGGAGGTTCATTCGGACCTCCTGTCCTTTTAATAAATTCAGAAAGCCCTCCAGTCCATTACCTTGTTGCTGAATTCAGATTGTGAAACGGGCCTTTTTATCATCTGCCTGTTTGATGGACAACCGGCTCATAATATTTTTGCATAAAAACAACCAGGGACATGAAATATATCGGAGCGCATGTGAGTGCCGCAGGAGGCGTGGAGAACGCACCATTGAACGCGGCAGCCATCGGAGCAAAAGCTTTTGCACTATTCACAAAAAATCAGCGGCAATGGGTTGCTCCTCCCCTGACGGCTGAGAGCATCGAAAAATTCAAAACCAATCTTGCAACACATGGTTATGAACCGTGGCAGGTGCTTCCACACGACAGCTATCTGATAAACCTGGGTCATCCCGGAAAGGCGGAACTGGAGAAATCGCGCGCCGCTTTTCTTGACGAGATGCAGCGCTGCGAACAGCTTGGGCTCGACCGCCTTAATTTTCATCCCGGAAGCCACCTCAATCAGGTGCCCCCCGAAGAAAGCCTTAAAATCATTGCAGAATCCATCAACATCGCCCTTGACAAAACGCGGGGCGTTATTGCCGTGATTGAAAATACCGCAGGTCAGGGCAGCAACCTGGGTCACCTTTTTGAACAGATCCGGCTTATCATAGATCTGGTTGAAGACAAATCCAGGGTCGGCGTGTGCCTGGATACCTGTCACACCTTCACCGCCGGCTATGACCTGATCACCCCTGAGGGGTATTCAGAAACATTCAGACAATTCGATGAGATCATCGGATTCGGTTACCTGCGCGGCCTGCACCTGAACGACAGCATGAAACCGCTGGGCAGCCATGTTGACAGGCACGACAACATTGGTAAAGGTTTTCTCGGAACTGAAGTCTTCCGGAGAATAATGAACGACCCCCGTTTTGATGAAATCCCTATCATCCTCGAAACACCCGATGAAGAAAAATGGGCGGAGGAAATCAGCCTGCTTTACAATATGATAAAATAAAATTATATAGCAGGTTCAAGATATCTGAAGCGCCGGAATATTTTAATATCAGGAAGGATTAGTATAAATAATATTTATATTTGTTACAGGAATTTTATCCAGGGCCTCATGCGCCATCTGCCTGCTTTATCCGTAAGAACAATTAACCGGTATTCATAATTTTATCTTATAAATCATCTTCTCATGCTCAGACACATTCCGCTATTCGTTTCATTTATGGTGATTTTCGCTAACGGTATTTCCGATAGTATTCATGCGCAAACGAAAACAAACAGCCTCGTTTATTACCTGGAAAATGACGGAATACAGGTCAATGCCGCTGACCGTCACGCTGGTGGAGGCTACCTGCTCTCCGGGGGAGGTTATATGAGTGGATTTATCGCGAAAACAGATGAGAACGGGAATCCTGAATTGGTAAAAGGGGTTGCCGATCACGTTATTTCAGATATTATTCACGAGGCAGATTCAGGTTTCACCACAGTTGGCTACAGGCAAACAGGCAACAATATTCTGAATCTGATGCGGTGGAACGCTCAGGCAGATACCCTCTGGACCATGAACCTTGAGCTTAACAGGGTATGGTACCCAAGACTAAGAAGGTTGGCCAATCAGGACTACCTGATCTCAGCGACAACTATGACAGAAGCCTCGGAACTGGCTCCTCTCCTGCTCAGGGTTAGCCCCCAGGGGGCCCTCCTATGGTCAAAAATTTATGAACCAACTTCAAACGAGCCGGCATACGCTTATTCGGCTGCGGAGCTACCCGACGGCAACCTGCTGATTACCGGATACATAGCCTCACCCGGCAATTACAGGGTACTGCTGACTCAGACAGATGCACAGGGTAATCCACTTTTATCTAGGACATTTGCTTTTCAGAATACATACCACAATGCCTGTTATGATGTTGTACAGGGTGAAGAAGGGATTACCCTGCTCTGTGAAACAGATAATGACATTGCACTTATGCGGATCGGATTTGACCTCAATCCGTTATGGGGTAAATCATTCCATTCTTACTTTTATTTATATTTCAACGAATCTAAGGGAAACCTGATCAGAAATACTGACGGTAGTTTACTGCTCTCCGGTTCCAGCGACTGGGGAAATTTTATTAAGACCGATAGTCAGGGGACTCCGGAATATATACTGGATGCCTTTATGTATATGGCTGATGCAGTACCGGCAGATGATGGCGGTACCATGTTGTTCGGAAACGGACCACTTATTGGGGTAAAGAGTTTTCCCGGTTACTATCCGCAAATCGGGGTTTATCGCTGCGACAGCCTCGGCGAAGGCAGCAGTTGCGTGGGGAAAAGCACGCCCTTCTTTGAAGAAGCAGAAATAGACTCCGAAGACATCCAGTTTATAGCCACTCCCGCAGGTATCCTTCAGCAAAATCCGGCAGCAATTTATGAACTGGAATTCCTTTCCGAAGCTGCCTGTGTATCGTTTATCGGCAATGTGCAGAACAATATAACAGAATCCGGGCAGATTCTTGCCTGCCCCAATCCTGCCAACACCTGGTTCTCTGTTGATCTGAGTCAGGAAATGCACAAAAAGTTTTCACGACTCGAGATATTTTCTTCCGGTGGACAAATTGTCTATAAAACCTATGATCCGTCAATCGCCGCCGGTGCCATCCCATGTAACCATCTGCCAGCAGGGATTTATCTGATCAGGGTAATTGCAGGCAACAAAAGCTACTCCGGAAAAATCAGTATCCAACATTAATCTCCTGAATTCCAAATATCCAAAAGTATGCAGGTAAAAAGATTACTTATCACGGTCCTGGCAGCAATCCTGACATTACCGGTATTATGCCAGCAGTTTACCGACCAGCACAATCAATGGAATGTAGCCAACTCAAATGGATGGACAGTAATATCCACCGAAATATACCGCTACTGGGGCGACACCCTTATTCAGGGAAATAATTACCGGAAAATGGTCTATCAGCCGGATTCATCTGTTTCAACAGATTGGTATTATATCGCCGCTGTCAGGGAAGAAAACGGCTATGTTTACGGAGTTTTCAACAGATCTGAGGAGGAGTGCCTGCTTTACAATTTCAACCTTCTGCCGGGCGAATCCGCCTATATTCAAAGTATCTGGTGTACCGGTCCCACCCAGGTTACCTGTATCGATACTGCTTCTGTAGAAATCAACGGAACATCCAGAAGAGTTATTTTCTTAAACGACACCTTTGAGGAGCGCTGGACTGAAGGCATTGGCAGCCATTTCGGACCATTGTACGCCAGCCTTTACATGTGTGTTACGGATATATATCATCATTTGCTGTGCTATTATAATGACAATCAACTGCTTTATATGGACCCCGGAGCCATTTCGTGTTACGAAACCAATGTCGGTGTGCAACAGGAAACGTTGATTCAACGGTTAAAGCTGTGGCCCAATCCGGCTGCATTGCATTTACAGGTTGAATTACCGCGTATGGTTTCCGGTTACGGCGGAGTTTATAAAGTAGTAAATGCAGCCGGGCAGGTCATCCTCAGCGGAACAACCGGAAATACTCCATTTCTTCATTTAAGCCTGACCTCCTTACCCGACGGAATTTACCTGTTTCGCTGGGAGTCGCAAAACGGCGGCATTGCATCAAAGTTTATAATCTCCCGGCTTTGAGACACCATCTGCTGAAGCAGGTTTTGCATTGATCATATGCTGCGCCGGGAATCGGTATAAGTGAAAGCAATGAAAATCCAACGCGTTCACCTGTCTTATAAGCATTTCTGTTCCTTTTTACCCGTTAATGGCGGACTGCGCACCGGATCTGATCAGATAAAATCCTAAAAAACAGTTGATAATAAATTCCCGCTTGAATTTGACATCAGGTGTTTTTTTTCGTACATTCGAAACTTGAAATATCCGGGAAAAAGCACCATTGGGTGATTTTTCGAAAAAATTGCCGGAATCATTCACTTTCAGGGGTTACTTTTGATTTTTTAAACGATACAGCATAACCGGAACGACAATTATTCCGGATATAAAAGCGTTTTCTTAAAGTGGGGATAACCTGATCAAAACGATGACTGCTTATTGACAGCGCAAATTCAAGTTTGAAGCAATGGAAGAAAAGACGGAAGACATGACCCGGCAAGCCTTGCCTGAAGCCAGAATACTGGTTGCCGAAGATGAGGATTCAAACTACCGGTACGTTGAAAAACTGCTGAAAAAAGCCGGTTTCGACCTGTTGCGCGCCAACAATGGATTTGAAGCAGTTGAGTATGCAAAGATTTATGAGGACATTGACCTGATCCTGATGGATATAAAAATGCCTGTCATGAATGGTGTGGAAGCAACCCGCGAAATCAAGCTGATAAAACCATCAATTCCTATTATCGCCACCACTGCTTTCGCCATCCCCGGCGACCGTGAGGTTTTTCTGAAAGCCGGGTGCGACGACTACATTCCCAAGCCTATCAAACCTGCCATACTGATCGACCTGATCCGGAATTACCTGAAATTCTGACTGGTTAAGTATATCAGATATCCGGTTTTATTCAGCCTTTATGTAGCCGGAAAAAAACCGGACAGGGCACTCAATGCTGCGAAAGACTTACAGGAATCTCAATCCAGAAGGTAGTTCCGGTTTCGTGGTCACTTTCGAAATACACCTTCCCTTTCAGATAATTCGTGGTAAGTATCTTGATGGAATAGGTACCTATGCCCCGATTGGCCCCTTTTGTTGAAAATGAACGCTGAAAAATCTGCAGTTTAACCTCCTCCGGTATTTCGCCCGGATTATTTACCCAGAAACGGATGTATTTGTCAATCAGTTTAGCCCCGGTTTTGATCACAGAACCTGCCGGAGAGGCTTCGAGGGCATTTTTCATCAGGTTGATCAGCACACGTTTGATCAGCTGAGGATCGCTTTCAAACCAGGCAGAATGAGAAAAGGGATCAATAAATATCCTTTTATCCAAAGCAATCTGGTGATATGACAGGTAGGTTGCCACATCATTCAGTAGCTGTACAGGTGAACATCTTGTGATATTCAGCTCAAGGTCACCACTTTCGGCCGACATCAGGGCACGCTGCGACATCAATTCTTCCACAAGCTCATTACCTGCTTTCTTCGCCCATATTATCGCGGACTTATACTCTTCCTCATCCTGAGGATTTTCAAGGGCCATCAGCAATCCGTTCAACCCTGCCGCGGTATTGAGGATATCATGAAAAAACATACGCTCCAGCATCAGCCTTCGCTTTTTATCGCTGATATCTTTAATGCCCAGCATAATATATTGCTCATTGTTGTAGCGGAAAGGACTGGCTTTCACCTCAAGGTCGAGCGAATGCTGCTGACCATCCTCCCCGCTAATGGTTGTAATCCTGCATTCACGGGTAACAACTGTACCGGATTGCTGGCAATCCATAATGGCATTTACTGCCCCGCACATCCTGCATGCCTTTGAAGTTCCGCAACCACTGGCTGCAGCGGCAAGATTGATGCAATGAAAAATCTCTCCGGCCCGCAGCCCGATTACATCATGCTCGTCGTTTACACTGATCATATTTACCAGCGCATGATTCGCATAAACCACCTGCCTGTTGCCGTCGAGAATTAAAGCCACATCGGGCATGGCCTCTGTGATCATGCTCAACTGAACATCCGCTGCCAGGGCACGATGGCTTTGCTGAATAGCCTTGTCGTCTGACCTGCCGGCCGGTGCATAAAAAGTATCAGGATTCAACGGAATATCTTCTTCACTCATTTCTCAATTATTTGTCATAAAAAATTAAGGGCAACGGCTGATAAAATTACTTCAGATTATCACGGAATTGTCCGCAAGGAATTACTTCATTCTACAAAGAGATCACCTCAAATTCCCGGTTTGCCGGACAAAAGTAAATATTTGTACTCAATTTCAGGGAAGATGATTAATTTAGGTGTTTCAGACTGGATTCGGGTACATCAGGCATCCGATCCAAATAGTAAAACTATAACATTTTCCTTATGGAACTGAAAGAATTTTTAAACCTTGATATTGTCAATATCGGGAAGTATTCTGTCAATGCCTTCGACCTGATTATCAGCAGCCTGATTGTTATCGTCACCATCATCCTGCTGCAGTTGATCAGGAAATTTTTCAACAGCAGGGTAAAGGCCGGCAAAATTGACAAGGGAAGTGCATTCTCCATATACAGTATCATTAAATACCTGATCTGGATCATTGCTATACTTGCTATCCTGGAATCGCTGGGTGTAAACCTGAACCTTATGCTGGCCGGTTCAGCCGCACTATTGGTAGGTCTGGGGTTTGGTATACAGCAGATATTCAATGATCTGGTATCCGGCATTATTCTTCTTTTCGAAGGCAATCTGAAAGTTGGCGATGTAATTCAACTCGAAAACAATATTGTCGGCAAGGTCAAGGTGATCGGACTTAGGACCTCGAAAATCAAAACGCGCGACGACATCATCATGATCGTTCCAAACTCGAAATTTATCAACGACCGAGTAATCAACTGGAGTCATGAACAGGGTTCTACAAGGTTCCTGGTTGAGGTCGGCGTTGCATATGGATCCGATACGCAGCTGGTAACCCGTTTATTGCTGGACTGCGCCAAAGAGATCCCTGAAATTGACCTGGCTCCGGAGCCCTTTGTCAGATTCAACGATTTCGGGGATTCCGCGTTGATTTTTCAATTGCTCTTCTGGACAAAAGAAGCTTTCCGGAGTGAAAATATCCGGAGCAAAATCAGGTATGCGATTGACCGAAAATTCAGGGAAAACAACATCACCATCCCATTCCCGCAGAGGGACGTGCATATGATTTCCGAAAAAAAATAAAAACGAGCGCTTTTTACATAATATGAATATGAGAGCCAAAAATACCAGAGAAACGATCACCAGGGCATCGGCCCTTCCCTTTGCTGAAACATACAAGCCCTGCGATACAGACCAGCTTGAAAAATTTATTGACCGATTGATTACCTCCGGACATGGATGGAGTGATGAAATCACAGATTTCCTCACGATCTCCAACGGATTCTTCTACAATGGAATTTACGTTTATTCACTTGGTTCGGACGAAACCCCCGATTTCATGGATATGATTACTGCCAACCTGCAATGGGATATCGCAGACAGGCTGCCGGGATGCGTTATGTTCGGACGTTCAGATGAAGAAGTTTATGTTTACAATCAGCCGGAAAACAAATTTCAGATCCTTGATCTTACAGGCTGGGATGAATACTATGCTTTCGATACCATGAATGAACTGCTGGAATTTGTTATTTCGGAAAGGATCTGATCAGGGCAGATTCATGGATTCACACTGATTAAGCAAGGGATTTTTACCTTCAAAAATCGGACACCAGCTGATTTTTGATGCTGTAAACCTTTCAGGGAATATCCGGTATCGGTCGGTTATCGGTCAGATGATAAAGCGCCGGAAAAAATGAACTATTCTTACTGGTCTTAATCAGCAGGGCAGGATTGTGCGAAAAGCTGCAATCCCTTTACTGGTAGAATGTAAAAAGAAGATCCGGCAAAGTCCTGTTCGTTGCCGGATCCTGGAGATTCAGTCAGCCGTTGAACCCGTCAGCAGCTTACCTCCTGAAGCAATCGCCCCAGTTGATGTTCCGCATATCACCCGACCGCTCAAACTCCATATGCATGCCAAATGCAGCCGAAAGCGTACAAGGGGTATGGGTATCCCCGGCAAGGTTGGCATAATCGCGCAGGGCTTCCCGGTAATCCGGATGTACACAGTTTTCGATAATGGCTTCCATCTTGGCTTTGGGCGATTTCGAACGGAGATCGGCAATCCCTTGTTCGGTAATGATTACCTGAACCGAGTGTTCGCTGTGATCCGTGTGGGAAACCATCGGTACAAATGCGCTGATCTTTCCGCCTTTGGCAACGGATGGACAACTGAAAATGGAGATATAGGCATTGCGGGTAAAATCGCCTGAACCGCCGATGCCATTCATCATTTTGCGGCCCATGACATTGGTGCTGTTCACATTGCCAAACAAATCCACCTCCAGGGCCGTATTCATCGACACTATCCCCAGCCTGCGGGCCACCTCCGGGCTGTTCGAAATCTCCTGAGGCCTGAGCACTATGCGTTCATGAAAGAAATCAAGGTTATCATAGACATGAGAAAGCATTTCCTGCGATACCGTAAGAGAGCAGCCGGAGGCAAACTTAATCCTCCCTGTTTCCATAAGCTGGATTACACTGTCCTGAATCACTTCGGTGTACATTTCAAAATCAGGAATTCCTTTGTGCTCGCCCAAAGCGGCGAGAACGGCATTGGCGATATTTCCCACTCCCGACTGCAAGGGAAGAAATGATGAAGGAATACGGCCCTTCCTGAGTTCATTCGAAAGGAAATCGGCCACATTCATACCAATACGGTTGGTAACTTCATCGCTGCCGGCAAAGCCACCAACTTCATCCGCATGGTTGGTTAGCACCACCCCCGCGATCTTCCCGGGATCAACCTTTATCACTTCCGCTCCGGCCCTGTCGGAAGCCCGGTATATGGGAATTTCCCTGCGGTGAGGCGGATCCGCAACTACCAGAAGATCGTGCATGCCGCGCAGGCGTTTGGGATGATATGAGTTCAGCTCAATCAGGAGACGATCGGCATACTGACAAATGGTTGGTGATATTCCCACCCCGGTTGTCAGCACAATCTCGCCCTGCTCAGTAACATCACAGGCTTCAATAATCCCCCAGTTCATCTTACCCAGAAAACCATAACGGATCGTCTGGCCAACCGTGGACAAATGGGAATCAAAATAATCGGCTTTCCCGGCATTGATCAGATTCCTGAGGTCAGCGTTCGACTGATAAGGTGTACGGAATTTTACCGCTTCTGCCCTGGCAAGTGACCCATCCAGAGAGTCACCGGTGGATGCACCGGTAATTACCCCGATTTTGAAAGGTTTCCCCTGCGCATGGGCTGCCTTTGCCTTCTCACCTATGGCCACGGGAATGGATTTAACTGAACCGGCCGGCGTAAATCCACTGAAGCCCACTACATCATCATGACTGATCAAATCCGCGGCTTCCTCAGCCGTCATAAATCTTAATGCCATTGTTATTAATTTTTATCAGTAAAAAAGTTGTTAAAAAAAACACCCGTTTAAAAATTCAGCTGAACGGATGCAGTTTCCGGAATAGTCTCCATCTTTGCAGGACAAATCCGGTACAAAATTATCAATTTAAACAGATCCGGTAATGAAAATTCGATACATGTATTCATGTATTTATCTGAATATGAAACATTTGATCAAATGACAGCACCGCATATTTCCCGGGACACATATTTCATGGCTTTGGTAACGGAACAAAATGAGGACGGCAGTTACAGTTCCTCCGTTAAGATTAAAAACATCTCTGAACTGCCAGGGCATGATCTGCTGATCAGGGTAATCTATTCGGGCCTGAACTACAAGGATGCGCTGTCGGCAACGGGTCACAAAGGCATTACGCGTCGCTACCCGCATACCCCGGGCATTGATGCTGCCGGCATTGTTGTTGAACCGGGCAACAGTGAATTTACAGCCGGACAGGAAGTGATTGTAATGGGATATGATCTCGGCATGAATACCGACGGCGGGTTTGCGGAATACATCAGGGTTCCTGCTTCGTGGGTGGTAAGAAAACCGGACAATCTGAGCCTGAAAGAATGCATGATCATCGGAACTTCAGGGTTTACAGCCGCCAGCGCTGTTTATGAATTTATAAATCACGGGATAGTTCCCGGTGACGGAAAAGTTCTGGTGACCGGAGCCAGCGGTGCGGTCGGGTCTATGGCGGTTGCCATGCTGGCTATAGCAGGTTATGAAGTGGTGGCTTCGTCCGGTAAACCGGAGTTTGCCAGTATGCTGAAGGAAGCAGGAGCAACGGAAATCATCGGAAGAGAAGCCATCAACGATAACTCAGGCAAAGGACTGCTTCCTCCACGCTGGGTTGCCGCACTGGATACTGTAGGGGGAAATACCCTGTCCACCGTGCTGCTCTCTACCGCCGAAAGGGGCATTGTAGCCAACTGTGGCATGATCGCATCCGCAAGGCTGGATGTTCCCATATTCCCGTTCATTCTCAGGGCCGTGCGCCTGATCGGAATTGCATCGGCAGAGACCCCTATGAAGAGAAGACTCGAAATCTGGAACCTGATCAGTCAGAAACTGAAACCTGACAATCCTGGTAAACTCAGCAGATCCATAAGTCTAGAGGAAATCCCGGAAGAACTTAATCTTATGCTGAAAGGCAGGCAATCAGGCAAGATCGTAGTGAAGATCGGCTAAAACAGTGTATATATTTTTTACACAACCAGATTAATAAGCCATCAATCTGACATCCTGTCAGATCACGGATGTGTAAAGGTTTTTAATAGCCAAGCTGTTTTTATACATTTGTTAATGAATTATTTAAATAATTTTTCTTCGTATAAGAATCAAAAAGGACAGACTTCAATAATTTTATATAATTTCAGCCGGAACAGCAAGGCAATAACATTTTTTTACACTATTTTTTGCATATTAGTAAATATATATTACATTTATACTACTTTTGCGCTTCTAAAATCTTACTCATGTCAACTCAAACTGCCCAGGATTCACATTTCGAATACATCAGCAGATTCAAACTGCTGATCAGCAAAGCGCATTCAGAAGCTCAATGCAGTTTCACAGACTATACACTCTTTTTCTTTTCTTTTTTAAGGGAAGCGGAACTTCACCCTGTTGAAAATATCATCATATCCTCACCCGCATTGCCCGAAGAATTCAGCATGAAACTGCACACCTGGTTCAATGATTATATATTACCTCAGCTCAGGCATCTTGGAGTAAACCGTATTGCCATCGTTACCGGATCTCCGAAAGGCAAAAACCAGGAGCGCCCTGTCTATTACGGGATTAATCCTGAAACAGGTTTATTCTCTTCCATGCCCGAAGCCAAAGCCTGGATTACAGGGCTGTTCAATAAATCAGAGAAATCCGGATGCCTGTCCGATACCCGGTTTTTCACCGCATGCAAGATTACCGGTTAACCATGCTTACTTTTTCCGGCTGCAAACCGCTGCGACATCATACCGGTTAATGCCAGCTGCATGGCATGATACATCAGCACCGGCAACAGCAGCAAGCCAGCGGAAGCCACATTGCTGAAAAGCACCTTCGCCATAACGCTGCCATGCATCAGCGATTTAGTGGATCCACAGAATAAGGCGGCTATCAGATCTTCGCGCGGCAGACCTGCCCGCCGCACAAATATGGTGATCAGCAGGTTGACCAGTGCAAAGAGCCCCAGCAGGGCAAGCATCAGTAATAAAATAACCGGCAGGCCTATTCCACTGAACACCCCGCTGCTGAAAGAAGCGCTGAATGAAGAATAGACAATGGCAAGAATGACACTCTGATCAAAATAGCGGGTAAAATCCTTTTTTCTTATAGCGAGATCACCCAGCCATGGATGAAGGGCAACTCCGGCAGCCAGAGGGAACAGAATCTGATAAGCCAGGCGGGTAAATACCGGAAGAATTTCCAACCCTGTGCCGCCTGACCCCTGAATAAACAGGCCCATCCACAAAGGGGTAATCAAAATTCCCGCTATACTCGAAAATGTCGCATTGAAAACAGCCCCCGGAATATTTCCGCCGGCCAGCGAAACCATAACCACCGCCGAAGATACCGTTGATGGCAGGGCTGCCAGAAAAAACACCCCCAGCCAGATCTCCCCGTATTCGCCATCTGCGAAAAACTTTCTGAAAATCAAAATAAGCAGGGGGAAGATGATAAAAGTAACCGATTGTATCACCAGATGCAGTTTCCAGTGAGCCGCACATTTTACCAGCTGGCCGAGGCTTAATCTCAGTCCGTAAAGAAAAAAGATAACTGAAATTCCATACCCGGCCAGTTGTTTGATGGAAAACATACCGGTTTTCAAACCCGGCCCCGGGAATAGCCAGCCAAACAGAATCATCAGCAGCAACGCCGGCGTGAACCAGTCAATGCCGGCCTTGGGAAATTTCACAGAAACCAACCTCATCGGACAAAATTCTTATTCATCGTTCACCAAACCCTAACCAATGCAAACCTACAGGATAATTTCCGAATCACAAAAGTACCGCATAATTTGCTTTAAGGCTGGTTCTGCAATACTCTGCCGGGATAACCCTCCGGACTTCTTTATTATGATACCATGATAAAGTTTAATTTTGCAAAAAAAACAATGCGCATCGACATCCTCACCATATTCCCCGAAATGTTTCAGGGCCCGTTCACTGAATCCATTATCAAGCGGGCTGTTTCAAAGGGGCTGGCTGAAATACACCTGCACAACATCCGCGATTACGCCACCAACAAGCACCGCAATGTTGACGACTATGTTTACGGAGGCAGTGCCGGTATGGTCATGATGGTGCAACCCATCGCGGATTGCATTGACAAACTGAAATCAGAAAGGGATTATGATGAGGTAATCTTTCTGACACCCGATGGAGAGATGCTGAACCAACACCTGGCCAACCGGCTGAGTCTTAAAGGAAACCTGATTTTTCTCTGCGGGCATTACAAGGGCATTGACGAACGGATCAGGGAGCACTACATCACCCTTGAGGTTTCGATCGGTGACTATGTGTTATCGGGTGGAGAACTGGCGGCGGCAGTATTGGCCGACAGCATCATCAGACTGATACCAGGGGTATTGAGCGATGAAACCTCTGCCCTTTCCGACTCATTCCAGGATGGCCTGCTCAGCCCTCCCGTATATACCCGTCCGGCCGACTACAAAGGCTGGAAAGTGCCGGAGGTTCTGCTCTCTGGCAATGAAAAAGAGATTGTTCACTGGAATTATTTAAAGTCACTGGAACGCACCAGGCAAAGAAGGCCCGGTCTGCTCGGGGAATCAGAAGATCATTGATCTTTACGGATGCCCGGCCTGACTATTTCCACCGCCGCCGTCATGCCCGGCACTGAATTTCTGCGAATATACATCAGAAACCAGGCCAGTACCAGGAAGGTAAACAAAAATCCTGTAACGAGCCCTGTATTCAGCGGCAACTGCAGGCCTTCAGGAGCTACAAGAATATAGACAGAAATTACCGCTGTCATAAAAACAGCAGGGATCAGTGTAACTATAAAGGCTTTTTTCTCATTCACAAGGTAAATGGTTATTGCCCATAATACAATGGTTGCCAGTGTCTGATTCGACCAGGCCATGTACCGCCAGATAATGGCAAAGTCAATCTGAGTAATGACAAAGCCTGCAGCAAACAGGGGAATGGTAACCATCAGTCTGTTTTTGACAGGCCCCTGGGCATATTTCAGGAAATCGGCGATGATCAGTCTGGCGCTTCTGAAAGCAGTATCGCCGCTGGTGATGGGCGCAGCCACCACCCCGAGCAGGGCCAGGATACCGCCGGCTTTGCCAAGAAGGGAGTTTGAAATTTCATTCACCACCCAGGCGGCATTGCCTTGATGCGCCGCCATCACGGAATTGAGTTGCTCCGGCCCTCCGAAAAAGGCCATCCCGGCTGCCGCCCATATGAGTGCTACGACACCTTCGGCCACCATGGCGCCATAGAATACCCTGCGGCCGAGTTTCTCATTGGTAATGCACCTGGCCATCAGCGGTGACTGGGTTGAGTGGAAACCGGAAATAGCTCCGCAGGCAATGGTGATAAAAAGCATAGGAAAAACGGGAAACTTCCCCGGCTCGTTGTGCATATTGACAAAGCCAAACGGAATCGCTTCGGGTATTTTAAATCCACCGGCCAGCAGACCGGCGAAAATACCCACAGCCATAAACAGCAGCGACAACCCGAATACCGGATAAATCCTTCCGATAATTTTATCCACAGGCAGCATGGTTGCCAGCACATAATAAAAAAATATCAGGCCGGTCCAGAAAGGAAGTCCGACGGATGCCATGCCATTGAGTATTCCAGCCGGCCCCACCACAAAAACAGCGCCTACCAGCAGCATCAGCAATACCGTGAATATCCGCATAAACTGCCTGAAACCGTTACCCAGATACAAGCCTACAATTTCAGGTATGCTTTTACCGCCATGCCTGACAGATAGCATACCGGAGAAATAGTCATGCACTGCGCCAGCAAAAATGCAGCCAAACACAATCCAGAAAAAAGCAACCGGGCCCCACATGGCACCGGCAACCGCCCCAAAAATCGGCCCCAGACCGGCAATATTCAGAAACTGTATCAGAAAAATCCTCCCCCATTTCATCGGCACATAATCCACGCCATCCTGCATAATTATTGCAGGAGTGGTACGCCCGGCATCAACCCCGAAAATTCTTTCAACCAACCATCCGTAGAGAAAATATCCCGCGATCAATGCGGCAATTGACAATAGAAAGCTAATCATGACTCACCTGAATTTATATCTACCTTAAGGCGATGTAAAAGTATAACCTTTTAAAAAATATCGAAATAATCCGGATACTTTTTTTTGACGCTACAGTGCTTATGGTTGAGTCCCCTGGCCTGGCTTCTTCCGGCTTTTCGGCTAAAGCCGTTAGGTTCGGGCATCTGCTTTTACTCCGGGCTGAAGCCCGGAGTAAAGCAAACAGAAATCTCTTACCATTCATCAGAAATCTGATATCCAAATCCGGACTTCGGGTCAACCAGCGTAAGCATAGGTTATCTTTAGCCTGCAATTTCCGAAGATGCTTAATTCCGGTTTATTACCCCCGGCTTGAGCCGGGGGTAATCAGGCGCTGACAAACACGGGGGCTTTAGCCCAAAAGGCGGCGAAAGTTTATTCGCAGCCCGGCATAAGTAAATACCGGCAAGTCCGGAAATTCCCTGGTTTGGTTTCTCCCGGCTTTTCGGCTGAAGCCGGGAAGTCCGGGGAGGCTGCTTTTTCCCTTTTCAAACAAATTAATAACGAATTACCCAACAGCGAGTCGTGAATAAATTTTAATTGGGCTTGCATATTAAAAATAAATTGCCGTATATTTGCACTCATTTTTGGAAAACGCAACAATTAAATACCTAAGATAATGAGCAAGAACGCATTAGTGAAGTTTGTCGAGGATACCTTCGTTCAGATTAAGGAATTCCCTGGTTTTAAAGCCGGCGATACCGTGACCGTTCACTATAAAATCAAAGAAGGTGATAAGGAAAGGATTCAGCAGTTTCAGGGCGTGGTACTGCAGCGCTCAGGCAGCGGAACCTCGGAAACATTCACCGTTCGCAAGGTTTCAGGCAATACCGGAGTTGAAAGGATTTTCCCCGTTGCATCTCCTTTTATCGAGAAGATCGAGGTAAACAAACGCGGCGTAGTGCGCAGGGCGCGCATCTTCTACCTCCGCGAACTCAAAGGTAAGAAAGCCAGAATCAAAGAAAAAAGGGTTTAGCATTGTTTTCATAAGTGTTGGATTAAGTCTGTCCCCCGCGGCAGACTTTTTTTTTGCATCTGAGCCAGGGGCAATACCGGTAAACCATTCTGTTTTTAAAAGATACAGGTTATCTTTACAGAAGTTTGTCAGGAATAAATGAATCAAACCCGCCGCATATCACCATTTCATCTGCCAAAGGCAACGGAACCGGTTCACAACCGTATGCTTTTGTATCTGGGCCGGGCACTTATCCTGTTGTTCACCGGCTTATTTCTTCCTTCAATGGCACAGGTGCAACCCGACACCCTGAAACCCGGTCAGAAAAACAACTCAGTGAACCGGAAAGGAAGTGCCGGCATTACCGACAGCGCCGCATACCATAGCCGGGCCAGGCAGATTTCCCGTTCCAGGGACTTTTACGGCCGGCTCGATAAGCGATCCGATACCAGTTATTTTCTGAAGAATCTTTATCCGCTGCTTTTCAGAAAACCACCCTCAGGACCTTCGGAAGCCATCATTAACCTGCCGTCCAACCTTCCGTTCGCCGGCGAAAAGGGTAAAATTATCCGCCATATCAGTATCCGGAAATATCCGGCTTTCGGACCTTCCTTATTCGACAGCCTTCAGGACAAACAAACCCGCGTGCAGCAGATACTGAACAAGACTCATTTTTATACCCGCGATGCAGTGATCAGGCGCTACCTGATGGTTGAAGAAGGAGACGCGCTCGACCCGGTGAGGCTTGCCGACAATGAGAGGGTCGTCCGCGATGCCGCCGTTTTCCAGGATGCGCGCTTCCTGGTTTACGCTACACCCGGCAACGACAGTGTGGACATTGTGTTGCTGGTAAAGGATGTTTTCCCTTTCGGCTTTGACCTGAAGGTGAATGAACCTGAACGAAGCCGGCTGCGCTTTTACAACAGGAACTTCCTGGGGCTGGGACACCAGCCGGAGCAATGGCTGGATATCGACCTGAAGGGTAGTCCGGCAGTCATCCTGAGTCAGGGCGCATACAGGGTGAGAAATATACGGAGTTCCTTCACCGATGCATACGCCTACTGGCAAAGCACAGCCAGGCGCAAAGGCATTGGGATTGAACTTTCCAGGCCATTCATCACGCCCGAAACCAGATTCGGCGGCGGACTGAAAACGGAAAAATTCAATACGCCCTACCCGTTAAATAACGAAGAATACATAAAATCAGCAGGATATTCCCTGATTGATGTCTGGAGCGGATATGCATCCATCATCGAAAGGCCGGCGGGCGCCAAAGCAGAACGATTGCAGGCAGCCGTAACCGGAAGGTATTACGACCTCAGATACTCCGGCCTCCCGCCCATGGTTGACTCAGGCACTGTCAGGCTGCATTCCGTTCAGCGCCTGAGCGGTGAAATATGCCTGATCAGGAGCGGTTTTTACCTGAACAACATGATTTACGGCTTTGGCAGAACCGAAGATATCCCGACAGGATATCATGCCGGACTGATCCTGGGATATGAAAACTCCGTCCTCGCGAAGGCGCCATATGCCGCGCTCAGATTTTCATCCGGAACAAAACTCAATGGAGCTGGATACCTGTTCTCATCGTTTTACCTCGGCGGATATCGGGATAAAGACAACTTCAGTGATGGCCTGGCGAATATTTCAATCAATTATATTTCAGGATTGGTAAAAGCCGGCACATACCGGTTCCGGCATTTTGTAACTGCCGATATTCTTTCGGGAATCAGCCGTACTTCTCCCCTGACCCTGAGCCTGAACAGAAACGATATTACGGACACTTACAGGAAATATGAACTTACCGGGCTTCACCGAGCCACCTTCAGATACGAAATTGTCGCGTTCACTCCCTGGTATCTGCTGGGATTCAGGTTTGCCGGATATGCATCCGGAGAGCTGGGCATGATTGCCCCGGATATGAAACACCTCTTGAAACAAGCCGTATATCCAGCCATAGGAGCAGGGATCAGGATACGGAATGAAAACCTGGTATTTTCCACCTTCCAGATAAGCCTGGTTTGGCATCCGCGCCCCATAAACGGATCCCGGGGCTGGATTTTCGAGCTTGAAGAACCTGATCAGGCCGGATTCAACCGCTTTGGCATCAGCCCGCCTGATTTTATGGAATTTCGCTGAGAACCGCAGGCATGCCTTACAATCAAAAGATTTATCCGAAGGTCACTCTCCGGTGCCGGCTTGTCAGAAAACATCCAGTATCTCAAACTTCCGCCCGTTAAACTCAACCTGATCCCCCGCTTTTTTGCCCTGTACCGCTTTGGCAAACGGAACCGCCGGGGAAATTGCAAAATATTCACTGCCGTCGTCAAGCCTGATCTTTCCGATGCCGATCGAAATAAACACCTTCTGCATTCCGGTAATTACTACAGCCCCGAATCCGGCACAGTCGCATACCCGGGAAAGATCAATCTTGTCGAGCAACACGATCTCCTCCCTTATTTTGATCAGTTGCTGGGCCAGCATATCGCGCCTCGACGACAACTGTTCCCTGTAGGAATCATACCTGTCCTTCGGCTGCCCGTATTCATTGGCACTCTGCTGGGCTTCAAGCACGGCAGTCATCAGGTTGGCTTCCGCCTCAATCTTAATCCTTTTGCAGACCGAGGCGATGTTTCGTTTCAGGGAAAGTTTGTCCATTACTTATTTTTAATAATAAAATGTAATTATTTATAAAACAATCCTTTGCAGAAAAACCTTAACACCCCGCATTTCCGGCGATAACCGTTCATCCGGACATTCTCCCGGTAACTCTGAAATAAACCTGCTGCAGATTATGGCTCTATCAGGCTGATAATACAATTGAAGGAGCAACAGAAACATCAATTTCCCGGCAGGATGTTGCCCGTTATGTAAATATATATAAAATTTGGTTCAAAATCCAATCTTAAGCATAACTTTTGTCAGAGGAAAAGTACGAAATTCAACGCTGCACCCAAAAAGAAAATCTTTACCTGAGCCCCGGGAAAGAATTCCGGGACGTATTCATTGCCCGGGAGGACGCCTGAGGCTGCAGAAAAGGGAGCGAATACAGGGTACCAACTAATCTGAACCTTCCTGACCAGCGCTGCATTTCTTGCAATCGCAACGGATATGAACCCGGACCTTTCGCCGGAATAAGTTAATTTTGCACCTTCAAATTATACTTTATGAATGAACATCCCAACAATCCGGTTTACAGCAAACAGGTGATAGAAATGCTCACCGTTGCCAATGAGTATTGCCTGTTTATGGAAAAATGCGATGACTATCCGAAAGAGGATATCCTCAGCTACTGCCGGCATATTCTTCCGTTGATATACCTCAAAGGCTCGCTGGTGAAACCCCTGATCCCGGCCGAACCGGATGATGCCGAACGCTTCGTAACCGAAGAAAGCTGGGAAAGCCTGTTCAACACGCTGCGCAACAAGTTTTATCCCGACGACCATTTCTGGATGTGCCAGGATCCGCGGGATGAAAACACAGAGATCGAAAAGAACAGCCTGGCAGAACACCTGGCCGATATTTATCAGGATATGAAAGACTTCGTGATGTTGTATCAGAAAAACCGCCATTCCGCCCGCGAGAATGCCATTGCCGGAATTGCATCCTACTTTATGGATCATTACGGGCCGGCCATAACAAAATCACTCTACGCCCTGCACCTGCTCGAAACCCGGGCTTAAACCCGGTTTTATAACGAACATTTGCTCATTACAGATTTTTATTTCTCTCTTACGCCCCCATTAACAAAAAAATCCGATATTTTTGCGGTAATTTATAATGTTTCTAAATAAGAAGTCTTGACACTTGCAGATCTCTCACCGGGCGAAAAGGGCGTAATCACCAAAGTTAAGGGTCACGGTGCATTCCGTAAACGTATCCTGGAGATGGGTTTTATTTCCGGAAAGCAGGTCGGGGTAATCCAGCGTGCACCCCTGATGGACCCCGTAGAGTACAATGTGATGGGTTACAATGTGACCCTGCGCAACAGCGAAGCCCGGCTGATTGAAATTCTTACCGAACAGGAAGCTTTCGAAGGTCATAAGCTTCCGTCGAATGGTTCGATGGAAGGCGATCTGATCAACACCGCCAGAAAACAAGGCAAAATTATCAATGTCGCCCTGGTCGGAAATCCGAATTCCGGTAAAACCACCCTGTTTAATTACGCTTCCGGATCGCGGGAGCGGGTCGGTAATTACTCAGGGGTAACCGTGGATGCCAAAGAAGCCAGATTCCGCAAGGGCGATTACACCTTTATTGTTACTGACCTGCCCGGCACTTATTCCATCAGTGCCTACAGTCCTGAAGAACTATATGTGAGAGACCACATCACCGAGTCTTTCCCCGATGTCGTGGTCAACATCATCGACAGCTCCAACCTCGAGCGCAACCTCTACCTCACCACCCAGCTGATTGATATGGACATCCGGATGGTGGGCGTGCTGAATATGTACGATGAGCTGGAGAAGGGAGGCAACAAACTGGATTACAACCAGCTTGGCAGATTACTCGGCATCCCGTTTGTACCTACGGTCGGATCAAAGGGCAAAGGCATTGATGAGCTTTTCCAGAAGATTATTGATGTGTACGAAGACCGCGACAAAACACGCAGGCATATCCACATCAATTACGGAACTGTGATTGAGCCGGGCATCTCACACATACAATCGAAGCTCCGCCAACCGGGAAATTTCCATCTGCTCGACAAGGTATCCTCTCGTTTTATTGCCATCAAGCTGATCGAGAAAGACAGGGCCACCGAAGTGCTCACTGAACAGCTCGGGAATTTCGGAGAGATCATTGAAGCTGTTGACCAGCAGATCACCCGTATCGAAAATGAGCTCAAACAGGATACCGAAAGTCTGATTGCAGATGCCAAATACGGGTTTATTGCCGGGGCGCTGCGCGAAACGTTTTCGGCAAATCCCGTTGTGCAGCGGAAGAAGAGCGAGGTGGTCGACACCATCATCACGCACAAGGTGTGGGGGATTCCCATCTTTATCTTTCTTATGTACCTGACATTTTACGGTACTTTCAAGCTGGGGCAGTATCCCATGGAATGGATTGAAAGCCTGGTGGAGGTGACTTCCTCATGGCTCGAATCCGGGCTTCCCGACGGGATGCTGAAAGACCTTTTTATTCAGGGGATTGTGGGTGGCGTTGGCGGCGTGATTATCTTTCTGCCCAATATACTGCTGCTCTATCTCTTTATTTCGCTGATGGAGGATACCGGTTATATGGCCAGGGCCGTTTTCATCATGGATAAGATCATGCACCGCATCGGCCTGCACGGCAAGTCGTTTATCCCCCTGCTGATGGGATTTGGCTGTAATGTTCCGGCCATCCTCTCCACCCGCATCATCGAGAGCCGCCGCGACCGCCTGATTACCATGCTGATCAATCCTTTTATGTCATGCAGCGCGCGCCTGCCCGTTTACATCCTGTTTATCAGCGCCTTCTTTGTAAGTCACCAGGGAGCCATTCTGTTCTCCATGTATACCATCGGGGTATTGCTGGCGATCGGTTCTGCCCTGCTGTTCAAGAAAGCCATTTTCAAGCAGCCCGACATGCCCTTTGTAATGGAGCTGCCGCCCTACCGCACCCCTACCCTGCGCACCATCCTGAAGCACATGTGGAGCCGTGCCGAGCAATATCTGCGTAAGATCGGCGGGGTAATTCTGGTGGCATCCATCATCATTTGGGCATTGGGGTATTTCCCCCGCGAAACAGCCGAGGACTACAGATACGATAACCGGATATCCACCATCCGCGATCAGTATTCAAAGCAGATTCTTCAGACTCAGCATCCTGAGGAAGTAATTGCCCGGCTGAAGGCGGAAGAAGAAACGGAGGTAAATCAGGTACTGAATGAAAAGGAGAGTCACCGTCAGCTGAACTCTTACATCGGCCGCCTCGGGCACTTCATCGAACCCGTGATGCGCCCGCTGGGATTCGACTGGAAAATGAGCGTTGCCCTGCTTACCGGCGTTGCCGCCAAAGAGATTACCGTCGGCACACTCGGCGTACTTTACCAGGCCGGCGATGATACGGATGAACATTCCGCCTCACTCATCACCAAGATACAGCAACAGACCTATCACGATGGTCCGCGTAAGGGTGAAAAGGTTTTTACACCGCTGGTGGCTTTCAGTTTTATGCTGTTTATCCTGATCTATTTCCCCTGCGTTGCCGTGGTGGCCGCGATCAAAAAAGAATCCGGCAACTGGCGCTGGGCGCTGTTTATCGTTGTTTACACCACCACCCTGGCTTACCTTGCCTCACTGGCGGTTTTCCAGATCGGCAGTCTGCTGCTTTAATTCAATGAAAGCGTTTATATTGCAACTCAATGAAGCGCAGGTGTTTTATG
Source organism: Lentimicrobium saccharophilum (assembly GCF_001192835.1). Taxonomy (NCBI): domain Bacteria; kingdom Pseudomonadati; phylum Bacteroidota; class Bacteroidia; order Bacteroidales; family Lentimicrobiaceae; genus Lentimicrobium; species Lentimicrobium saccharophilum. Next base: position 98,659 of record NZ_DF968183.1, on the reverse strand, counting down.
CCACCCTGCTCCTGGCGGTCATCCTGATCCGGGTCCCGCTGATCGGGGTGTATTTCAGGACCGTCAACACCCTGTTCCACGAGAACGGCCATGCTCTGGCGGCCATGCTGCTCAGCGGAGAGGTGAACCGCATCGAATTAAAGAATGACACATCCGGTACCGCACTCACAAAAACACCCTCTGCAATCAGGGCCATGCTGGTTGCCTTTTCGGGATACCCTTTTGCCACCCTCTGCGCAGCCCTCTTTTTCTGGCTATCAGGCAGCGGATACGAAAAAGCCGGCTTGCTGATCCTGATTTCACTGGCATTGATCAACCTTATCCTCTTTGTCAGAAATACCTACGGGATAATATGGCTGCTCACCTTTTCAGGGATAATCCTGCTGGTAAACTGGCTGAACCTGCCATTGCTCACAAAAGTATTCTTCCTGTGCATCAGCCAGATTGTGTTTGCCGAAGCAATCATCTCCACCCTGATAGTCTTTTATCTGGGCGTCACCAGGCCAAAGAAAGCCGGAGATGTTACCATCCTTGCCCGGCTCAGTCATATCCCCGCTGCCATCTGGGCAATCCTGATTACAGGCATAGGGGCAGGCATCTCCTGGTTCGTGATTCTGCGCTTTTTCCCGGCACCGGCTCAACTTTTTTACTGATTTCATGTTGAATATAAACAGACATTGATCTATGGAACAATATCAGGAAATCATCGTACTCATCATCGTTGGCGTTGCGGCTTCCATTGCCGGCTATAAGCTGTACCGCAAATTCACCAACCCGCTCAGCGGATGTTCCGGTTGCGCCAGCGATTGCTCAGGTTGCCAGCTGCAGGACCTGAAAAAGGAAATCGAAGAAAAGAAACGCCTGAAAGAGGCCAGAGAACAGCAATTTCAGGTAACGGAATAGATTATTGTTTGTATTGATTCTTCTGCTAAATTTGCATCAGAAATCTTTTGAGGGTTTCTTTATTCTGAAACGACGATATGGTAAACAAACAAGTCTTCCTCGAAACCTATCATTATTTTGATAAATCGGTGATCATCGAGATCATTGATATTTTTCTGGATGAATATCAGGGAAAACTGGAAAAACTTTACAACGATGTAAAGGCAAGGGATTTTACCGGGCTCCGTTTCACCGCCCATAACCTGAAGGGGGTGGTTGCCAATTTCTCGGCCCCGTCGTTGCTTGAAATGGTTAAAAACTTCGAGAAATCAGCCGCCGAACTGATTGAGACAAACGGTGCCGGCTTCGACGAAGCCACCGTAGTACAGGTGATTGACAACATCAGGGCTTCGTTGCTCGAAATGGCCGGCGATCTTACTCAGATCAGGGCTGAGCTGGTACAGCAAGCTTAAGCCGGTTTTCAATTTTTTTTATTGCTTCAGGGCATCCAGCCTGTTCAGTCCTTCAATGGCTTTATCGTCGTTTACCTTCATCCGGAGCACCCTTTCATAATCCTTGCGGGCACCGGCCAGGTCGCCCATCAGTTCATAGGCAAAACCACGGTTATAATAAGCATCGGTATATTCACCATCGATTTCAATCGCCCGGCTGAACGCGCTCACCGCCTCGGCATACTCTTCTTTGTAAACCAGGTGAACGTAACCCTTGTTATAGTAAGCCAGCTTGTAATTTCCGTCTATGATCAGGATTTCTTCATAAACGCTGAGCGCTTTGTCGGGCTCCCCGTTCTCCTGATAATACATCCCCAGCACATAAAGGGGATCTGGAACGCCGGGCCTCACCCTGGCAGCGTTTCTGAGGTAATCCACCGCCAGTTTGTTTTTGCGCTCTGCCATTAATATGCCCAGCTGTTTCAGGGCATCATAATAATTCTGATTCTTATCTACGGCCATCTGGTAGCTGTCAATGGCTTTCAGGGTATCCCCCATCTCTTCGTTGGCCAGGCCGCTGATAAAAAATGCTTCGGCATTATCCGGGTCTTTGCGCAGACCTTCGCGCAAAGCATTGAAAGTCTGCTTGTAATCACTCATGGTAAGGTAAAGACGGGCCATCTTAACGTCGTAGACGCCGGCGCCCGGGGCCAGTTCCTTTGCTTTCTTCAGGGCATCCAGCGCGCGCTGCATCTTGCCGGAATACATATACACATCCGACAAGGCCGCGTAAACCTCCGGATTGTTTCCGTCAATCGAAAGCGCCCTGTTGATATCCGCCAGGGCCTCGTTTTCCTGTCCTTTGCCAGCAAAATACCGCGCCCTCTCCATATAGGGCTTTGTATCCGAAGGCGAAGCGTTTACCAACTGATTGAGGCGGGTAAGGTCATCGGCAATGGTATCGGCAACCTGCTGCTCCGCAACGGCAGCAACCTTTCCGGACCTTTTACATGATGAACCAAAAAAGAAAAGACACGCGGCAAACGCGGCAATAACAAGGATTGACCTGTAAGAAAAAGCTGGCATAACAGTCATTAAGTTACAATACGCGGCAAAGTTAAACAAAACAGCCCTTCCCTGAAAAGAAAGAGCTGGCTTGAATGCGGTTATCTTATAAGGGCAATGCTAGCTTGCCGGATTCTTCAGCGCATCACGCACCTTCCCTTCCAGTTCTTCGGCAAGTTCGGGATTGTCGAGCAGGAGTTTCTTCACGGCATCGCGGCCCTGGCCAAGCTTGGTATCGCCGTAGCTGAACCATGAACCGCTTTTTTTGATGATGTTGTAATCTACGCCCAGGTCGACGATTTCACCTGTCTTTGAAATACCCTCTCCGAAAATAATGTCAAATTCTGCCTGACGGAAAGGCGGCGCCACCTTGTTTTTGACGACCTTTACCCTTACGCGGTTTCCTACGGCAGCATCATTTTCCTTGATCTGGGAAACCCTGCGGATATCCAGCCTGATGGAAGCGTAGAATTTCAGCGCATTACCGCCCGTGGTGGTTTCGGGATTACCGAACATAATTCCGATTTTTTCGCGCAACTGGTTGATAAAGATGCAGCAGCAACCTGTTTTGCTGATGGTAGAGGTCAGCTTGCGCAGCGCCTGCGACATCAGCCTGGCCTGCAGTCCCACCTTTGAATCGCCCATCTCGCCCTCGATCTCGCTGCGGGGGGTAAGGGCCGCCACGGAGTCAATCACAATGATGTCGATGGCGCCAGAACGGATCAGGTTCTCGGCAATCTCAAGGGCCTGCTCACCATTATCGGGCTGCGAAACCAGCAGGTCGTCAATATTTACGCCCAGCTTCTGTGCATAATACCTGTCGAAAGCGTGCTCGGCGTCGATAAACGCGGCAATGCCTCCCTGCTTCTGTGATTCGGCCACCGCATGCAGGGCAAGGGTGGTTTTACCGGACGACTCCGGTCCGTAAATCTCCACCACCCGGCCTTTGGGAAGTCCGTTCACTCCCAGGGCAGTGTCAAGCGCGATGGAGCCGGTCGAAATGCTCGGCATCTCTTCAACCGGGGCATCCCCCAGTTTCATTATGGTTCCTTTACCGTATGACTTTTCAATCTTATCAAGGGTCAGCTGAAGCGCCTTTAACTTTTCCAGATTGTTTTCTTTCTGATCTTTACTCATGGTATCAATGATTTATAAATATTAGCTGAAGATTCTTATGATCTTCAAAGATAAGGAATCGGAACAAACAGGTGAATGCCCGGCAAAAAAAATATAGACGGGGAATACAGTTATTTGTTATTTATATCAGCGTTCAGATTATAGGGCCTTCAGGAAAATTCGCCATAAAAGCAAAGTTCCGATGGAATACAGATCTATTGTTTAAGAACGCCGGTTTGATCAACAAACAGCCTTGGTTTTTCAGTCCTTCAGCACCTGAGCCGCGTGGTTTTTGGTATCCACCTTTTCGATCACTTCCTCAATCATGCCTTTTTCATCAATGATAAATGTGGTGCGGATCACGCCGTCGTATTCGCGGCCCATAAACTTCTTGCGGCCCCATACGCCGTAATCCTGAAGGATCTTCTTTTCGGTGTCGGAAATCAGCGGGAAAGGCAATTCGTATTTATCGATAAACTTCTGGTGCGATTTTTCGCTGTCGGGGCTTACACCCACCACTTTGTAACCGCGGGCCAGCAATGCCTCATAGTTATCGCGCAGGCTGCACGCTTCGGCCGTACAGCCGGGGGTGTCGTCCTTGGGATAAAAATACAATACCACTTTACTGCCACGGAAGCTTTCAAGACTTACCACATTCCCTGACTGATCCTTTCCACTGAAGGCCGGCGCCTGATCGCCGGGTTTAAATTTGCTCATAATATTCTGTTTAAAGATTTTTCTGACTGTTTAAACATTCCGGACAGGTGAAGGTTTAGCCAAACCTGTAATTTTTCCCGGAAATGATCAGGGAATAAATTTCATTGCATCACATAGGTATTCTTTAAAACCGACATCGCGGGAAGACTTGGCGAAAGAGAAGATCTCACGGGAGATCATTGTCCTCAGGGAGTTAGAAGGGCATGCGAGCGGACTCCGATACTGTCCGTTATAATGCTTACTTCCCCTGCATCCAGCGCCTGAACAACACATCATAAACGCTGTAAAACATCTGTCCTTCTTTGTTATAATCCGAATAAATCATTTCCTTTTGCTGTAAGGCTTGCAATGACCTCAATACAGTTGCCGGGCTTCCCAGGTCATACTTCGAAATAAAATCTTTTGAAGTGGGATAAAAAACCTTACCTTCATGAGCAATGGCTTTGAGCAGTGCCCATTGCTGCTTCGTAAGCAGATCCCGGTATTTGAAGAAAACAATCTCCTGTTCAAGGAGCAGGCGGGCGGCCTGTTGTTTCCATAGTTCATCATCCACATTTTTACCGGCAGATGCAAACACCCGGTTACAAAGCAATTGAACATAATAGGTATGAAGGTCGGCCCACTCCATCATGGCGCGAATGGTTTCATCTTCAATCTTATGGCCTCTGTGCTGAAAGTGATGACGAATAAAAGCAACATATTCATCAGCGTCAATCTTATCAATTTTCAGAAAACCGGTACTTTGGTAAAAAGGCCGCGAAGGATCGGCGAAAAGTTGCATCATCAGATGCTGCTGGCTACCGGAAAAGATAAACCGGACATTGCTGAGAGACTGGATAATGCTTCTCAGAAAAGCATCCGTATTTTTTTCGGGATAATTCATGATTTGCTGAAATTCATCAATGGCAATGATGACTTTCTCCGGATAAGCCTCAAGGCATCCAAGCACGGACCGGATGTGCCGTTCAGCCTCACCAGGCCTTACATCCACGGTGAGCTGAGGAAATCCGGTCAACGGGTCAAAAACAATGACCGGTCTCAGTGATTTTATGAAATCAAGAATCAGTTTACCAGGTTTCGACTGCTCCGGAATGGTGGAAAAAACAGCTGTGGCCAGCGCGTTTAATAATTCCTTCATGCTTTCTGTAGGAAGAATATCCAGGTAGATCCCCGTGTGACCAGCAGGGAGTTGGGCCAGCAAATGCCGGATCAATCCGGTTTTGCCTATCCTGCGAATGGCAACCAGGGTGGTTGATTGTCCGTTGACCAGGTTTCTTTTAAGGGTCATGGTTTCTTCTGTGCGGTCACAGAAGTATTCACTCCCTTGATACCCGGTCGTAATAAAAGGATTTGAGATGGGTGCCAATTTATCTTAAACAATTTATATATTACAAAATGTAAATTACAATTTGCAAATATAACTGAATTCAGCGAAAATATCAAGTGTAATGACCTTAAAAGTGACCATCATGAATATGGTAAAGGAGTTCAGCATCCCATTCAATGACTTTTTCCTGCATAACGAAATGCTTATAAGTCAAAAATCCGGTTCAAAAAAGAAGATAATAGAGGAAAACATTGATCTGAAGGATAACAAGGGGAATGCCAAGGGGACGCTGGTGCGGTTCGTACTGCCCCTATAAATTCCAAATTCCATATTCCAGGCACCAGGCACCAAACAAATCCCAGGCACCATCCGCCAGCTGGAGGACTAAACAAATTCCAAAAACCAAAAACCTAAAACCAAAAACCAGTAACCAGTGACCAGTGACGAATGAATGCCGACAGCCAACCGCCAACCGCTCCCCTTCCTCAATCAGTTCCCTGCATTCATAAATCCAATCCCTGCATTCATGAATCTTTTCCATTTCGACCTATTGGCCAGTGTAAATTCATTTTGTTCAAAGAAAAAAATCATGAAAAAATTTTTACTGCTTATTTCAGGATTTATTTCACTGAGTGTCATCCAGGCCCAGATCATCAACATCCCGGCGGATTACCCGACGATTCAAATGGGAATTAATGCAGCCAATGAGGGAGACACTGTGTTGGTTCAGCCAGGTGTTTATAATGAGTATCTTGATTTCAACGGCAAGGAGATCACCGTGACATCTCTGTTCCTGACCACCCTGGACACCTCTTATATATCGCAAACCGTGATTACAGGCAACAGCAGCGAGGACAAAGTTATTGTTTTTGAAAACGATGAAACGCCCCAGGCACAATTGATCGGATTCAGAATAACGAACGGAATGGCAAACGCCGGCTACGCAATCTATTGTGATTATGCCAGCCCGACCTTAAAATACCTTAAGATCGATGGCACGCTGAATCCCTCAAATTACTTTCAGGGAATTTATTGCAATCATTCAGAATCATTGATAGATGATATTCAAATTGTTTCAGTTAAATGTGTTTGGGCTGTAGACCTGAGAGAATCGAACATGGTCATTAGCAATTTTATAATTTCTAATAATTCACATTTAGATGATGGTTATGGAATTTTTTGCCGATATACAAGTTTGATACTTGAAGACGGTTTGATAACACACAATCCGGGAGGCATCTCTTGTGAATATTCCGATGTCCGGTTTCACGGCATAACAATCACTAACAACAATGGCGCAGGAATAATATGCTATGATTCAAATATAGAATTCGACAGTGTGAACCGCTGCAATATTTATGGCAACATTGATTTTTATGATCCATGCGAAAGACAGATTAATTCAAATTCTCATATCGACCTAATACTCGATACCTTCAGTGTAATCCATCCGACCGGGTATTATCTGTACCCTGTTGAAAATTTCACTTATGATATTTTGCACGGATTGCAGGAACAGCTCGAGGCTGATGTATATATTTCTCCCCAGGGCGATGATAAAAACAGCGGATTGACACCGGGCGAACCTTTCAGAACCATCCGGCATGCTTCCAGGGTGCTTATTTCCGACAGCCTGCATCCGCGCACGATCCACCTGCTGGATGGCACATACAGCAAAGCTACGAACGACGAGATATTTCCAGTTGCCCTGTTTGATCATATAAGCCTTAAAGGTTCTTCCCCTGTAGATGTCATCCTTAATGGAGAAGATTCTTCTGTTTACAAGCATATTATCTCTTTAACCGCGGGAAAGAATAATTCTGTTTCAGGGATCACCGTGACTAATGGACATGGGATATATTGTTCAAAATCAGTCTTTGAGATGGAGAATATTACCGTGACAAATAATTCTCAAACGCTTTTTTTAGGGGGGGCGGGGGTACTTATTGAAAATTCAACGGGGATTTTAAAAAAGATTCTATTTGAAAACAACCGTTCCTGGCTGGGAGGCGCCATCTGTGCAGATTATTCGGACTTGATCATGGACAATCTGATCATAACAGGAAACTATGCAGAAGGTGGAGGTATGGGGGGGGGTATCTATCTTCATGATAGCAAAGCTAAAATAGAAAATTCAACAATTTCCTTAAATATTGCAGATAGAGAGGGAGGGGGAGTTTACCTAGATAATTCCGATGCCAGTTTTTTCGCAACATCCATTGACCATAACAGGTCATCAGATACTGTATATCATTCTTATACCGTGGGGGGCGGTGTAAGTTGTTACGACTCAAACCCGGTGTTTCAAAGCTGCCTATTTACCGGGAATTCGGCTATTACAGGCACGGTATTGTACATCGCAGCGGGTTCACATCCACAGTTCATCAATTGCACCCTCACCGAAAATGAACAAAGCGGCCCGGGTTTTTTTGAGAAATACCTGGTTTGGGGTGATAATTCTCCCGGAAACATAATCACCTTCTACAATTCCATTATTTATGCCAACGACAGCTGTGATAATTCCATGCTCGGTGGTGTTGTTGCCACATATTCCGACATTCAGACGAATGGACATGTGTGGCCTGGAGAAGGAAACATCAACGAGGATCCGCTATTTCTCAATTCAGGCGATCATCCGTACCAGCTTTCCACTGGCTCCCCCTGCATCGATGCCGGCACTCCGGATACTACCGATCTGGCCCTGCCAATGTGGGACCTGATGGGCAATTACCGCCTCTGGGATGGCGACATGGATGGCGACACCATCGTCGACATGGGAGCGTACGAATTCGGATCGGTAGGAGTTGGCACTGAATTCAACCTTCAACCATCAACCTTCAACATTTCCTGCTATCCCAATCCCTTTTCCGAAATAGTACATTTTGAATATGAAATTGTAAATCCCTCTCCGGTCAGCATCCGGGTTTTCAACGTCGTAGGGGAATTGGTGGCTGTTTTGTCAGATGGCATCCTGGCGGAAGGGCAGCACCAGATTATCTGGAATACGGCGAATCTGCCGGCAGGATTGTATTTCTGCAGGGTGCAGTCGGGGCAGAAAATGGAAGCGTTCAAGATAGTCAAACAATGATATAAAACAGATCCTCCAGTCGTTCGCTACGCTCGCTCCTTCAGGAAGACGTCGTCATCCTGAAGCCGATGAAGGAGGCCGAATGATCTGCCGGAATTTGGAATTTTCCCCATTATGCTTAACTTTAGAAAAAATATTTCCGTTAAAGTACTACGGACCCTCATCATCGACGACGAGCAGCCTGTCAGGGAAACCCTGAGGAATTTGCTGCTGAGGACCTGTCCACAGGTAAATGTTGTCGGTGAGGCCGACAGCGTAGCATCGGGTATTAAAGCCATACGCGAAAAAGCACCGGAATTGCTCCTGCTCGGCATCAGAATGGCTGATGGGACCGGTTTCGACTTGCTGGAGCATTATGATAATATTCCATTCAGGGTGATTTTTGTTACCGCATACGAGGAGTATGCGATCCGTGCTTTCAGTTTCAGTGCCATAGATTACCTGCTTAAGCCCGTAAACCCGGAAAAGCTCGTCAATGCAGTGAAAAGAGCCGAGGTAATATCCCGGCAGGCTTTCAACATGCAACTCGAAGCGTTGAGAGATAACCTCGAAAATATTGGGAATCAAAATAAAAAAATCATCCTGAAAAACCAGGAAAGCATATTTCTCCTGAACACCAGTGACATTGTACATTGCATGTCGGAAGGAAGTTATACAGCCTTTGAAACCTCAGACAATCAAAATATCCTGGTATCGAAAAACCTGAAAGAATATGATACGCTGCTTTCCGGGTCAGGCTTCCTGAGGGTGCACAGGTCGCATCTGATCAATCTGAAACATATTAAGCGGTTCGACAAACATGATGGAGGTAACGTGGTAATGAGCAATGGGGCCCAGATACCGGTATCGGCAAGCGGCCGTGAAAGATTGCTTGATTTGTTTGAAGAAATCAGTGGTTGATGAAAAGGTTAACGAAACATCTTTTGGTCCTTTTTCTGTTTGGGGAGCTATACTTCCCCCTGTTTTCACAGGTTAACTTTCCATTGAATCTGCAGCTTGCCGATAGTCTCGGTTTTTATGGTATTGGCTATGATACGAGCTATTTTGAAAGCACTCATGCTTTTCACACACAATCATATATTACCGCTATCCATTGGATGGATTCAATTATTGAACAGTCGCATCAAACCCCGGGAATTCCGGATTATCAGGAAGCCTTTAAAAATTTTAATGTGTTTCCGGTTCCGGCCAAAAATCAGCTAACCCTTTACTGTCAGCTAAATAAAGGAGGAACAGCCCGGGTCTGCATTTTTAATATGATTGGTCAGCTTGTTAAAACAGTCAACCTGGGATATCAGCAGCCCGGAGAACATCATTTTGAACTGAACATTGCTGATTATAAACTAGGAGTGTTCAAAACATCAAACGACATTTCAAAAAGTTCTTTGGCATCATGAAAATCAAAGGTTTTTAACAAAACAAGGGATTGTAATTAACAGTGATGTCTTTGTTTGTCTGAAAATAGCTGGTTATCAACAAAATATGTTTGCCACTGTTGGCAAAAACTCTCTATAATCAAGACAATCAACTTGTTAAGGACTTATATTTGTTCCTGCAATGGGAACAGATTGTAAGCAGGGTATAAAAGTCCAAGACTTACTCAAGCTTATACCTGATGACTTGTTGGCTGATTTGAGTTCAGAAACCAACGTTGATTATCAGGTAAAAAAGCTTTATGGCAGGAATGTCTTTAGCCTTTTACTGTTTGGACTGATAGAAAGCGATCGTCTTGGTCTCAGGTCGCTAGAGGATTTTTATAACTCCACCCATTACAAGGTGCTGTTTAATATTCCAAATAAAAACACAACCAAATATAACTCTCTATCTGCTCGTCTTGCAACTATGAATGTTGACTTTTTTCGAAAGGCCTATGAAGCTATATACGAGCAATGTTCTCAACTCTACGATGAAAACGATCTGGCTTTGAATTACAAATTATCCAGAGTTGATTCAACAATGGTTTGTCAGACAGCTGCTAAACTGGAAAATGGGATCCATGTTGGCTGTAAGAAAGATGGTAAAAAGCAGATTAAATATACTGTTTGTCTGACCGATATGTTTCCTAGTAGTGTTGAGGTTTTTAATCAGCAATGCCATATCAGCGAAAACCTCACCATTCCTAAGGCGATATTCAGGGTGATTGACAAGAACAAAGACAATGTCTTTGTTTTTGATCGGGGAGTATCTGACCGACAAACTTTCTGTAAGTTGGACCAGGAAGAATACACTTTTGTTACAAGACTGAAATCAGATGCAAGATTTATTGCTCTGGAAGATTTTGAGATAAGTCAAGACCAAAAAGTAAGAAATCTTACAATCCTTAAAGATCAACGTGTTTACTTATATAAGAGTGGAACATCAGTAGTTGAGCATTCTTTTAGACTTGTACAGGCAATAAATGATAAGGGATATCCTTACTTCTTTCTTACCAATATGTTCTCTATCCCAGCCAAAGACATAATAACAATTTATAAATCAAGGTGGGATATTGAGGTCTTTTTCAGATTCATTAAGCAGGAATTGAACTTTTCCCACTTCATCAGTGTGAATGAAAACGGAATTAAGATCCTCTTGTACATGACCCTTATTCTCTCCATGCTGATTCTGATCTATAAAAAGATTAATGGATTGGGGTATAAAACAGCTAAAAGAAGGTTCATGATCGAAATGTGGGATATCATCGCCATAATTATGATCAAACATAGTGGAGGTGATCCAAGTCTCGTCTTCAGGTGAAAAGCTATACCTTTGATTTTCAATACGTCAATGAACTCGTGATTCTTTTGTTCTTTTTATTTGTGGTTTTGAACACTCCTAATTATAAACCGGGAATTTATTATTGCTGCCTGCAAATCGGAAATGAGGTGGTGACAAAGAAAATAATCAAAGTCAAATAGCAAAGCGCTGAGGGCATAGGGCTAAGAGAAGAAATGTCATTAGCCTTTTGTTATCAGCATAAATAAAAACATCATGAAAAAACAAATTTTACTCATAGCAGCAGTAGCTGTGAGTTACGTTATGGCAGCAGCCCAGGGCTGCCTGCCCGAAGGTATCATCTTCAATGCTCAAGCACAGATTGACAACTTCCAAACCAACTATCCCGGGTGTACCGAGATTGAAGGGTATGTGACAATTCAGGGAAATGATATCACCAACCTTGATGGGTTGAGTTTATTGACTTCCATCGGGGAAAACCTTTATATTTCTTATAACGCTTCGCTTGCCAACCTTACCGGGCTGGAAGGTTTGACCTTCATTGGGGGTTATTTAGTAATTGGGAATTATGGTAGTGGTAATCCTTTACTGACCAGCCTGACGGGATTGGAGAACCTGGCTTCTATCGGGAAAGGCTTTTATATCAGAGGAAACGATGCCCTGACCAACCTGACAGGATTGGAGAATCTGGCTTCCATCGGGGAAAACCTTGAGATTTCTTATAACGCTTCGCTTGCCAACCTTACCGGGCTGGAAGGTTTGACTTTCATCGGGGAAAACCTTGAGATTTCTTATAACGCTTCGCTTGCCAACCTTACAGGGCTGGAAGGTTTGACTTTCATCGGGGGTTATATAGTAATTGGGAGTTATGGTGGTGGCCATCCTTCACTGACCAGCCTGACGGGACTGGAGAACCTGGCTTCCATCGGGAAAAGCTTTTATATCAGAGGAAACGATACCCTGACCAACCTGACAGGATTGGAGAATCTGGCTTCTATCGGGGAAGACCTTGAGATTTCGCTTAACGCTTCCCTGACCGACCTGACTGGGCCGGAGAACCTGGCTTCCATTGGGGGATTTCTTAAAATTAATTTTAACGATGCCCTGACCAGCCTGACGGGACTGGAGAACCTGGCTTCCATCGGGGGAGACCTTATGATTATGGGAAACGTTACCCTGTCCAGCCTGACGGAACTGGAAAATATTGATACCAGCTCAATTACAGGCATTTATATATATGATAACTTATCTTTATCCACCTGCGAAGCAACGTGGTTGTGTGCCTACCTGGCCAGTCCGAACGGTAGTGTGAATATATACAGTAATGCACCCGGTTGCAATAACCCTTCTGAAGTGGCTGACGGCTGTGGAATAGTATTACCTTGCTTACCCTTTGGGAATTATTACTTTTTATCTCAGGATGACATCAACAATTTCCAAACCAACTATCCCGGTTGTACCGAGATTGAAGGGTATGTTACAATTCAGGGAGATGATATCACCAACCTTGATGGATTGAATGTATTGACTTCCATCGGGGGTATTTTAGAAATTGGAAAAGATTATGGTGGAAATGGAAACCCTGTCCTGACCGACCTGACGGGATTGGAGAACCTGACTTCCATCGGGAGATTCCTAAGTATTGAAGATAACGATGCCCTGACCAACCTGACAGGATTGGAGAACCTGGTTTCTATCGGGGAAGGCTTTAAGATTTATTCTAACAATTTTCTAACCAGTCTGACTGGATTGGAGAGTCTGACTTCCATCGGAGGAGATCTTAATATATATAATAACGCTGATTTGGCCAGCCTGACGGGAGTGGAGAGTCTGACTTCCATCGGGGGAGATCTTAATATATATAACAACGCTGATTTGGCCAGCCTGACGGGATTAGAGAATCTAACTACCATCGGGGAATACCCGAGTAAAAATGGCAAGGCTTCTCTTGCTAGTCTGACGCTCTTTGATAATGTGGCTTCCATCGGGGGAAACTGTAGTATTTATGATAACTATGCCCTGTCCAACCTGACAGGATTAGAGGGACTGACTTCCATCGGGGGAAACTTTAGTATTTGTGATAACTATGCCCTGACCAACCTGACGGGGCTGGAAAACCTGGCTTCCATCGAGGGTGATCTTGATATCTATTATAATAATGCCCTGACTAGCCTCACGGGGTTGGAGGGACTGAATTCCATCGGGGGTGATCTTGATATTTATTATAACGCTGCCTTAACCAGCCTGACAGGGGTAGAAGGACTGGCGTCAATCGGGGGAAGCCTAACAATTTCGAGCGAATGCCTGACCTGCCTTACTGGGTTGGACAATCTGACTTCCATAGGGGAAGATTTGCGTATACTAGGACCTATAATGAATGGATCATCCTCCCTGACCAGCCTTACGGGATTGGAGAACCTGGCCTCCATTGGGGGAACGCTTGAGATTTCAAACCATTATTTCCTGACCAATCTGACCGGACTTGAGAACATTGCTGCCGAATCTATCATCAATCTGAGAATATTTAATAATAGTGATCTTTCTTCCTGCGCAGTGCAAAGCATCTGCGATTACCTGGCGGCGCCCAACGGAACCATTGAAATCGCATACAACGCCCCCGGCTGCAACAGTCAGCAGGAAGTGCAGGAGGCCTGTTGGATTCTCCACATCGAAAATAGACCAACGGGGGAAGAACAACTTAACGTTTATCCCAACCCGGCATATAACAGGATGATTTTAAACCTGAATACGACCTTTTCAGGATCATTCAGGGTTTGCCTTTACAACCTCACCGGAATCTGTCTCAAAAGCTGGCAGTTTGAAACCCAGTCATCCGGAACAAAAGAATTTGTTATGGATATAAGCGAAATTCCCGCAGGCATTTACTTCTTCCGCCTGCAAATCGGGAATGAGGTGGTGACCAGGAAAATAATTAAAGTTAAATAGCCTAGGATTAAGAAAAGAAGTGCCCCAGGCATTTTTGCTTTTTGCCCTCAGCATAGCCAAATAAAAACATCATGAAAAAAATTATTTTACTCATCGCAGCTCTAACAATGAGTTACGCTATGGCAGCAGCCCAGGGCTGCCTGCCCGAAGGCATTACCTTCACCACTCAGGAACAGATTGATAATTTCCAGACCAATTACCCGGAGTGCACGGAGATTGAGGGAGATGTAATAATTGATGATAATTGGACCGGAAACATAAATAATCTTAACGGATTAATTGTTCTGACATCGATTGACAGTAATTTGTTTATTGGGTATAACCCTGCTCTGACGGGATTGGCAGGATTGGATAACCTGATTTCCATCGGGAGTGATCTTATTATCTATGACAATGATGCCCTGGCCAGTCTGACGGGACTGGATAACCTGACTTCCATCGGGGGATTCCTTTGGATTGAAAATAACAATGCCCTGACCAGCCTGACGGGACTGGAGAACCTGACTTCCATCTGGGGACATCTTTGGATTTGTCAAAACAATGCCCTGAGCAGCCTGACTGGACTGGAGAACCTGACTTCCATTGGAGGTGATCTTTATATCTATGGTGATAATGACGCCCTGGCCAGTCTGACGGGACTGGATAACCTGACTTCCATCGGGGGTGACCTAAGTATTTATGGTAACGTTGCCCTGACCAGCCTGACGGGGCTGGAGAACCTGACTTCAGTTGGAGGTGGACTTTATATCGATCTTAATGACGCCCTGGCCAGTCTGACGGGACTGGATAACCTGACCTCCATCTGGAGTGATCTCAGGATTTCTTATAACAGCTCACTGACAAGCCTGACAGGATTAGATAATCTGACTTCCATTGAAGGGGATCTTCATATCTATGATAATTACGTACTGGCTAGTCTGACGGGACTGGATAACCTGACTTCCATCGGGGGATACCTTGAGATTGTAGGTAACAATGCCCTTGCCAGCCTGACGGGGCTGGAAAATGTAACAGACATTTATGGACATCTAAAAATTGAAGTCAATACTGCACTGACTGATCTGACCGGGCTGAATAACCTGACAACCATCTGGTGGGGCGACCTTCTTATTAGTGGGAATGATTCACTTACTACCCTGTCGGGACTTGAAAACCTGGCTTCTATCGGCGGAAGTATAATTATAGGATATGAAGGAGGATTTTTTACCTCTGGTAATCCTTCCCTGACCAGCCTCACTGGGCTGGAGAACCTAACTTCCATCGGGGGCACTTTTAAGATTTCTTACAACAATACCCTGACCAGCCTGACCGGATTGGATAATATTGCCGCCGGATCAATCACAAACCTTCAAATAATGTATAATTCTTCCTTATCCACCTGCGAAGTCCAAAGCATCTGCGATTACCTGGCGGCGCCCAATGGAACGGTCACCATTTACAACAACGCCCCGGGCTGTAATAACGAGGCAGAAATAATAGAAGCATGTGAAACCGTAGGCATTGAAGAAGCAGTTGCCGGCTCAGATTTTTCCATTTACCCCAATCCGTTTACCAGCCAGCTAAGCATTGAATTCACCCTCCCCAAAACCTCCATTGTTTCCATCCAGATTTTCAACGCCATGGGCGCCAAAATAGCCGAACTGCACCACGGCCAGTTGCCTGCCGGGCAGCAGCAGTTTACCTGGCATGCCGGACATTTGCCCAAAGGAATGTATTTCTGCAGGGTGCAGTCTGGGCAGGAAATGGAAGCGTTCAAGATAGTCAAACAATGATAGCAAACAGATCCTTCAGTCGTTCGCTACGCTCGCTCCTTCAGGAAGAAGTCGTCATCCTGAAGCCGACAAAAGAGGCCGAATGATCTGCCGGAATTTGGAATTTCCCCTCTTATGCTTACCTTTAGAAAAAATATCACCGAAAAAATGCTTCGCACCCTCATCATCGATGACGAGCCACCCGTAAGAGATACTCTACGTGGTTTATTGCAGAAAACCTGTCCCCGGGTGAATGTTGTTGGCGAGGCAAGCAGCGTGAAAACCGGCATTCTGGCCATCAGGGAAAAAGCACCTGACCTGGTTTTGCTCGATATTAAAATGGACGACGGCACCGGCTTTGATCTGCTCAATCATTATGAAAACATCAACTTCAAAATCATTTTTGTTACAGCCTACGAGGAATTTGCCATCCAGGCTTTCGGCTTCAGTGCGATCGACTACCTCCTTAAACCTGTTAACCCTGAAAAGCTTGCAGAAGCTGTAAACAGAGCCGAACTGCTTCATCAGAATGAATTCAATATCCAATTGGGGGCGCTTAGGGAGAACCTTCAAAATAAGGGAAAACAAAACAAAAAAATCATCCTCAAAAACCTGGAAAGTATTTTTATCATCAACATGGATGATATTATACACTGCGAATCGGACGGAAGTTATACAGCCTTTGAAACCTCAGACAATCAAAATATCCTGGTATCGAAAAACCTGAAAGAATATGATACGCTGCTTTCCGGTTCAGGCTTCCTGAGGGTGCACAGGTCGCATCTGATCAATCTGAAACATATTAAACGATTTGACAGACATGATGGAGGTAACGTGGTGATGAGCAATGGGGCCCAAATACCGGTATCGGCAAGCGGCCGTGAAAGATTGCTTGATTTGTTTGAAGAAATCAGTGCTTGATGAAAAGGTTAAAGAAGCATCTTTTTGTCCTTATTCTGTTTGGGGGGCTATACTTCCCCCTGTTTTCACAGGTTAATTTTCCATTGAATCTGCAGCTTGCCGATAGCCTTGAGCGCCTGCTTCCTGCTGCCACAGGTAAAGAAAAAGTGGATATCCTTAATGGAATTTCCTACGCGCTGATCCGGCATTATTCCTCCAGATCCGATAGTTTATCTTCCATTTCAGTGCAACTGGCAAAAGAAACCGGATATAAGGAAGGTCTGGCCAAAGCTCTTTTCTGCAAAGGCACCAATGATTACATCAATGGAAACTTCATTGATGCCATGACA
Source organism: Lentimicrobium saccharophilum (assembly GCF_001192835.1). Taxonomy (NCBI): domain Bacteria; kingdom Pseudomonadati; phylum Bacteroidota; class Bacteroidia; order Bacteroidales; family Lentimicrobiaceae; genus Lentimicrobium; species Lentimicrobium saccharophilum. The sequence continues at coordinate 81,350 of NZ_DF968183.1, read as the reverse complement.
ATTCTGTACGAAGCCCTGTACCTTTATAAAGAAATCGGGGATACCAATATGATTATCGAAACCTATTATCAAATTGGCGCTGTATCTTATTTTTCCTTTACCGATATAAATGAAGGATTGCATTGTGTTCAGATTTGCCTTGATTATGCCAAAGTATCCGGCCTTAAACATTGGGAATCACAGATGTATTCATCGATGCAATATCTTTATAGCACAGCAGGCAATCATGACAGTTCTTACAAATACCTGAAACAATACACAGCATTTGCAAAAGAGATGTCTGTACCCCGGTTGGAAGAAACGATGGTTATCGCCGCTTATGGCAGGAATTTCTTTCACATGGGCCATTACCGGAAAGCCTTGGATCAATATTTAATTTCCTGGCCCCGGATCAATCCCGGTGATATCGAAGAAAGAGCATACCTTGCACAGCTATCTTATTCAATTGGTGATGCTTACAATGCCTTGAATATTACTGACAGCGCATCTTATTATTTTGATCTTGGTATGTCACTGGCAAGAAAAAATAAACATTACTGGGGCTCAATGATGAATTCCATGGGGCTGGCACGTCAGTACCTCACTTCCGGCGATTTGGAAAAATCAGTGATGTATTGTGATTCTGTCATTTATTTCGGATCACAAATTGACACCTTAAAATCATTTTATGGAATCAGAGAATATTCCAAACTATTGGGTATGAGTGGTGAACTCTATATACCCATAAATAAGGAATTCAAAAGATTTCTGGCCTGGAGGGCCATGTCAGGAGCTTATCAGATCCTGATACAAATCAGAGAAGGACAAAATCGCTATCAGGAGGCATATTATATCAGTAAAGATTTCAACAAAATAAAGGATAATATTGCAAATTTTCAGAAACGGACAGAGATTCTCGACCTGCAATATCAATACCAGGCGAAGCAAAAAGATGATCAGATTTTGTTGCTTTCACAGGAAAATAAAATTCAGGGGTATAAGATCAGCAGAAGTAAATGGAACTTTTTTACGGTAATTGCCGTATCCATACTGCTCCTTTTTATTCTTATCCTGATAGTTCGTCAGAACAGGATCAAATCGGGAAGAAAAGTGGCTGAATTTCAGCAACGGCTGCTTCTTTCACAGATGAATCCTCATTTCATCTTTAATTCTCTTACAAGTATTCAAAATTTTATTGTCAAACATGACGAAATAAAAGCAAGTGTTTATTTATCCCGGTTTTCAGGACTTGTCAGAAGTATCCTGAAAAATTCACATGAAGAGCGCATTACGCTGGAAGAAGAAATCAATACCATCGAAAATTATCTGGAACTGCAGAAGATAAGATTTCCTGATAAGGTTGACTATTCCATTGATGTTGATCCCCTGATCGAGCCTGAATCCCTGAATATTCCGCCCATGCTGGCCCAGCCATTTATTGAGAACGCCATCGAGCACGGCATTAAAAACCTTGAAACAAAAGGCAAGGTTACTGTACGGTTTCACCTTGACCACACCCTGATGATTCTTGAGATTGAGGACAATGGCGTGGGCCGGAAAAAAGCAGGGGAATTGCTGCTGAAGCGTGACAAAGACCACAAATCGCTGGCCACGGTGATCACCCGCGAGCGGATCGCGGCACTGAACCACAGGTCTAAAAAGAAGATCGCCCTGGAAATCATCGACCTGAAGGATGACGAAGGCAATGCGCGGGGAACGCTGGTGCGGTTCGTACTGCCGCTATAAATTCCAGAAGCAAGGATCCAATGACTAATGACGAGTGACCAGTGACTGCCCATCTGTCCAACTGGAAAAGCGTTCGTTCCCCAAAAACCGGCGTTCCGTCCCTGATACCCCGCATTCAGAACTTTGGCGGATATTATCATGCAACGGTGATTAACTTTATGCATTGTATTAACCCTTCCCCCAGCATCCTCATTGGTATCATTGAGGAAGGTGGTGGGGGATCAAATATCATTGCCATGAAAAAAATTGTCTTTCTTTCCACCTGCTTACTGAGCACAATATTATTAATGGCGCAAATTGATTTTGTCAGCCTTACCATAGTTGGTGGCGAACTGGCTGCTTTGGGCGCCCGTTCTGTTTTCGCTGCCGACCTCGACGGGGATGGCGATATGGATATAATTTCTGCTTCTATGGAGGATAATAAGGTTGCCTGGTACGAGCAGGATGAACAGGGGAATTTTACTGTTCATTCTGTTTCAACTGAGGTTGAAGAAGCGCAATGTGTTCATGCTGCTGATCTGGACGGGGATGGCGATGCGGATATAATAGCATCCGGTAAAAACGGCCTTTGGTGTTTTGAAAATGAGGGAAATGGGATCTTCACGCCGATGAATATATTCCTATTTGCCTTTTATAGTGGCATAATTACGACAGCAGATATGGACGGTGATTGCGACCTTGATGTCGTTGTTGCATTCAGCGAAGGTGATGCCAATAATAGCATTGAATGGTACGAGAATTCTGACGAATGGGCTTGGCCCGTTCATGTTGTTGACAGCATATATTATCCTGATTGGATTTCCGTCGATGCCGGGGACATGGACGGAGATGGGGATATTGATATCATTGCTTTAGAGTCTTCAGGTTGGTGGGGGTCTGGTGAAATGTCACTTTTTGAGAATACCGGTGATGATATCTTTAGTAAACATGTTATTAGTAATGGTGGGATAGCTGTTTTTCTGGAGGATATCGATGGGGATGATGACCTTGATATTGTATCTGAAGATCTGAACCATCCTGCCTGGCATGAAAATATTGGAAATAATGAATTCATCACTCACCAGATTTCTTCTGAATTATTTGGCTATGGCGTCATTGCAGTCGATATGGATGACGATGGGGATATTGATATCCTTGCAGACACAGGTCCGGTTAATGATTATCCGCATGATTTATGCTGGTTTGAAAACGATGGATCAAATAATTTCCCTTCTTGCAATATCATCGAAAATGACATAGCCCTGTCTTCAGTTTTTGCTTCCGATATCGATATGGACGGCGATATGGATATCGTTGTTGCAGAGAATGATAATGTCTCGTTGTTTAATAATAATGGTGAACAGGATTTTGAAGAACTTGAATTGACAAAAACCGCTTTCCAGGCAACCAACGCTGTTTACAGTGACATGGACGGGGACGGGGACATGGACGTAGTGTCAAGGTATGCAAATACCATTGCCTGGTATGAAAATGATGGAAACCAGCAATTTACGACACATATTGTGGAAGAATCGGTTTATATTAATAACCATACGCTTTATGCAGAAGATATCGATGGAGATAACGATGTTGATATTATATATGGTTTTGATGATGCGATTTTCTGTTCTAAAAATAATGGGGCAGGTAGCTTTTTAAATTATAAAATTTGTCAGTACTTCAATTCGGTTGAGAGCTTTTTTATAGATGATCTCGACCAGGATGAAGATTTGGATATTTTAGTCTCCTACCAGGACTCCTTTAAATGGTATGAAAATAATGGAACCGGATACTTTTCAGAACATAATATTTCAAATTTCGATCCAGACATCAAAATCCGGGGAATCTGCTCTGCTGACCTTGAAAACGACGGGGATATGGATATTCTCGTAGCTAAAAGTGGTGATCTTTACGCCATCTACTGTAATTATAATGACGGGACCCAGAATTTCAGTGAGTTTCCTGTTTTTCCAGGGGTATACGGGGATGCAGGAGCAATAACTGCCAAAGATTTCGACCTGGACGGGGATATGGATTTTATTTATTCGTCAAATACGACTCAAATACTGTGCAGCCAGATCAGTAATTATAACTTTTTAGCTCAGACTCTTTCGGTGACGGGTGATTTTAGTTCATTTTTTGCACAGGATTTAGATATGGATGGCGATGATGATATTTTGATCACAGATTTTGGGACGGGATATCCTTCATTTACTCCCAGCAGGTTATTTTACATGGAAAACCTGGGTGGGAATATGTTTAATGAATTTACAATAACTGAAGATCTCAAGGGTGCCATGTCAGTTTATGCCGGTGATATTAACGGTGACGACGATATAGATCTCCTGACGGCATCCTATGATGACAGCAGGATTGCCTGGCATGAAAATCTGATCATTGGACTGCAAACTCCCGAGTTCCGGGTTCCGGGTTCCGGGTTCCGGGTTGAGGTGTTCCCAAATCCCACTTATGCAATCGTGTATATCGAATACGAAATAGAAAATCCTTCCCCTGTTCATATCAATGTTTTCAATGCTGCTGGAGAAAAAGTAGCCGGTTTACAGGATGGATATCCTGCCAAAGGGAAACATATGATTTCCTGGGATGCCGGGAGCCTGCCTTCGGGGCTCTATTTCTGCCATGTTATATATTGGAATGAAATCGTTGCTAAGAAAATAATAAAATTCTAATTGCCGGCGATTATTAACCGCAGTGATAACAGAGGTTACACAGAGGTAACAGAGTATTTGGTGTTGATAATCAAATCTCTGAGTCAATTTATATTTGATGCTTTTTGCTTGGAAATTGCCTGGAATTTGGTGCTTGGAATTTGGAATTTCCCCACTTATGTTTATCTTTAGGAAAAATATCGCCCCTAAAATGCTCCGTACGATCATCATCGACGATGAGCCCCCGGTGAGGGAATCGCTGCGGGAGATGCTGAAAGAGCATTGCTGCAACGTGAAGGTTATTGCTGAAGCCGGAAGTGTGATAAGCGGCGTGGAGGCTATCCTGAAGCACCACCCCGACCTGATTCTGCTAGACATCAGGATGGCCGACGGCACTGGTTTCGACCTGCTGGAACAGATCGAACCGCAAGAATGCAAGGTCATCTTTGTGACAGCCTACAACGAATATGCCATCAAGGCCTTCAAGTTCAGCGCCCTGGATTACCTGCTCAAGCCTGTCGACTCCGATGAACTGAAAGTTGCTGTGGAAAAAGCGGAACACCAGGTGGTAAAGGAACTTAAAACCCAGCTGGATACCCTGGTCAAAAACCTGGACACGGAAGATCAGTCTAAAAAGAAGATCATCCTGAAAACTGCAGATAACATATACCTGCTGAGGGTCAATGACATCAGCTGCTGTGAATCCGATGGGAAGTACACCATGATTTACCTTGCGGATGGTAAAAAGGTGATGGTCTCCACGACATTGAAATTTTACCAGGACCTGCTGACTGAATACGGATTTTTTCGTGTGCACAAATCCTACCTGATCAACCTGGAGCATATACAGCGCTTCGAGAAAGCAGAAGGTGGTTACCTTATCCTGGGCAATGAGCTTAAGATTCCCGTAGCATCGAGGAAAAGGGAAGAATTACTTGACCTTTTCGACCACATCAGCGAATAAGATGACCATGAAAAAACTATCGATCCGCCGGCTTTCATTACATCTCATCCGCCCCCTTTCTTCCTTTCTCCTTTTCTCCCTGTCTCCCCTTCTCCCTTTCTCTTCGATCGCCCAGGCCTTTAACGACATCGAATGGTATGATGTGGACAGCCTGTTGTCGGTGCTGCCCGGAAAGGAAGGCGAAGAAAGGGTGCAGACCCTTAATTTCCTGGCGGCCTCCCTGTCATTCGAGGATAAAACAGAATCAGAATATTATGCGTTGAAAGCCCTGGGCCTTGCTGAGGAACTTAACGACCTGGAAGGTGTCGCAAGTGCCTGCCGGAACCTGGGAAGGAAGGAGTTTTACGACGGCAACTACCCTCAAGCCCTGAACCATTATCAGGAATCCCTGAAGATTTTTGAACAAAAGGGGAATCGCCGGCAGATAGCACAATTGCTGGAAGATATAGCTACCACACATTTTTTCGCCGGAAATTATGATGAAACCTTCGAAATCATTAATAAGGCAATTCATGTTTACCGGGAGAAAAAAGAGGATGGCAATACAGTGGGAAGCGTCAGGGATACGATGACCATATTTTCCAGGCTGGGTTTGCCTTACCGAAATATTGGCAGATCGGATATCTCATTGAGGATTTACCTTAATTACCTGGATGTCGGAAAAGTAAATAAATTTGAGATCACCGATATGATGGTGCACCATGGTCTTGTGGCCATGTGCTATTATGAGGTTGGAAAGCCCGACAGCGCATTACATTTTTTCAGGATGTCGAACAATTACCCTGACGCCAATATGAGCATCCGGGCCATGAAACATACGAATTATCTCCGCATGGCTCTCATCTATAATACTCTGGGCGAAACCGACACCGTCATCCGGCTTCTGACGCAATCTTATGCATGGTTCTCTGAGAGAGGATATTTAAGACAATCCCAACTTGCTGCACGACAGCTTGGTGAAGTATATCTGGCACTGAATCGTGCCACTGATGCCGAGAATCATTTTCTACATTCAGAGTCATTATTGAAAGAAATGATCGACAGAAAGTCATATTACAGGTATGATTCCCTGAAATATATTGTGTCATGGGGCAGCGATCTGTATCTTCCATTTCCAAAAAAGCAGGTGAAAGAAGTGATTAACAAAGAGGCCATTGACTTATATGACCAGATGTACCGGTTCTATCTGGGAAAAAACCAGCTTCGAAAGGCTATGAACTATTTGGTTGCCTGTTCGGATGCCAAAGATACTTTGCGGATGCTGGCCAGGAACAGGGAATCGATCGAGATACAGACCAAGTATGAAACGGAAAGAAAAGATACTGAAATCCTCACTCTTTACCAGCAAAATGAACTGAAAGAGATGCAGTTAAGACAAAACCGGTGGTTTTTGCTCGGGCTGGGGGGAATAATAATATTGATCATTTTGCTGGCAGTCATTCTCATCCGGCAAAGCCGGCTGCGCGCCACCCATGAAAAACTGATCATCCAGCAAAAATTGCTGCGATCGCAGATGAACCCGCATTTCCTGTTCAACTCCCTGGCCAGCATACAGAATTTCATGATAAAGGAAAAAGACGGGCTGGCAGCAAATTACCTGTCGAAGTTCTCAAAACTGGTGCGCAATATCCTCGACAGCAGCGTGGAAGAAGTTGTTCCACTAAATGAGGAAATGACAACGATAGAAAATTACCTTGACCTTCAAAAGATCCGCTTCCCCGACAAATTCGACTATGTCATTGACATTGATCCTGATATTGATCCTGAATCGGTCATGGTCCCGCCTATGCTTGCCCAGCCATTCATCGAGAACGCTATCGAACATGGGATAAAGCACAAGGTAGAAAAAGGGAAGATAGATATAAGGATTGCGCGATTGAGCGATTGCACGATATTCGAGGTGGAGGATGATGGAGTTGGAAGGGAGAAGGCCCAGGAGATCATTGAGAAACAAGACAAAGGACATAAGTCCCTGGCAACGAAGCTGACGCAGGAGCGAATTGCGGTATTGAACAGGAAATCAAAAAAGAAAATCACCCTGGAAATCATCGACCTGAAAGATGACGAGGGCAACGCCAAGGGGACGCTGGTTCGGTTCGAAATACCATGCTGAAAACAAATTCAAGATCTGACTTATTATGCTTGAAAAACATTATTTTTGTTATGCATAATAATAATAATTGTACTCATGTTTCTGAACAGACAAAAAGAAATTGAGCGGATTCAGCAATCTTTGCAACGGAAAAAACCGCAGTTTATCGTAATCTACGGGAGGCGCAGATGTGGTAAATCAACTTTACTCCAACAGATATTACCCCATGAAACGATCTACTTTTCGGCTGATCTGAGAGAAGCACCTTTGCAAATTTCAGCTTTTGCCAGGCAGGTTGAAAAGATAGCCCCGGGTTTCTCCAAACCGGTTTACCCCGATTGGGAAACTCTTTTTCTCAGCCTGAACAATACGCTAAAAGAAAGAACGATTGTTTGTATCGATGAATTCCCCTATTTGGTAAAAAACAGCCCCGAATTGCCGTCTGTACTGCAAAAAATCATTGACAACCGGGATCACGGCAACTTTCACCTGATACTTTGCGGTTCTTCCCAGCAAATGATGTACAGCATGGTGCTTGAGAAAACTTCTCCGCTTTATGGCCGTTGCGATGAAATTATTAAGTTAAAACCTATGGCTATCAGATATCTGCAGGAATACCTTTCAGTTTCCTCAGTGGATGCAGTCCGGGAATTTGGAGTTTGGGGCGGAGTTCCCCGATATTGGGAGGTTAGAAAACAGCATGAAAATTTAGCCCAGGCAGTTAAAAATAGTATCCTGGATCAGAATGGTTTGCTTAGCGAAGAGCCGGAGAGGCTTTTTTCGGATGAATTGCGTACCGCTGTTCAAGCCTACTCAATACTCAGCCTGATCGGCGCCGGTGTTCATCGTCCTTCTGAAATCGCAGCCAGGTTGGGTAAACCCGCCACTCAATTATCACGAGTGCTTGGATTTCTTGTTAATCAGGGATATATAAAGCGTGAAACACCTTACGGAGAACCTCCAAAGTCGTCAAAAAAAAGCCTTTATAAAATGGATGATCCGTTTATGAATTTCTATTTCACTTTCCTGGTCCCAAACAAAAGCAGGCTTGAATTTAATATGGTTGAACAGGTTTGGGAAGAAATAGAAAATAAGTATGACCGGTATATCTCGTCAATCTGGGAGGATTTATGCGGAAAAGCAATTCCTTTCATCGAAATTGAAGGTAAAAGGTTCAACCCTGCCTCCCGGTGGTGGGGTGGCGGCTTAAACAAAAAAAAAATGGAAATTGACCTCATTGCCTCATCAACTGACCAGACAGCCTTATTAATCGGAGAAGTAAAGTGGTCGGATAAAAATCAAACAATTGAAGTTTTAGAATCGTTGAAATGGAAGGAAAGCAATATCCCATTCGCAAAACCTGAAAAAATCATCAAAGTTTTATTTCAGAAAACACCCGCATCACATCCGGATATTACAGTATTGACGCCGGATGACATCGTAAGTCTGGCAGATTTACCCTGATTTGAATTGGCATAACTTATTTTTAGCTTGTAAAAAATCATTTTATGATCAGGGCTGTCGTGGTTGCCGGGAGTCTACTTACCACTGACGCTGTCGCGTGAATGATCGACGGTTCCCGGGTGACTGTAGCTTCAGGAAAGCGGAATTTGCTGCTGCTTTTTGGTGAAATCACGTAAGGGCATATCTTTGGTGGGTTTCGGGACCGGCTTAAGCGCAGGTCCGGCATGCAGGCAGCATCAGGATAAATCAAGGCTTCAGTAATGGAGAATGAAACCGGCGTGTTTTTGTGTTTCTGCGCTTCAGTGGCAGATTATTTAAGGTAAGTCGTAAAGTGTGTCCCGGCTAATCCTATAACGAAACCTCCGGTTTAAATCCGGTTAAGCATTTGACCAGGCATAATCCGGGATAAATCAACAAAAAAACAGTAAGTTTGGGTTGGTGTTTGCCAGTGATGCAGGGTAATGTTTTATAAAAACAGCATGCAGATGTCAACCATAGAAATGATTATCCCGGAAAGGGCCGCCGGCATCGGAAACTTTCAGGTAGGCCGGTTGCTGCCTTTTCGTCAGAAACGCGCGGTAGGCCCTTTTGTTTTCCTCGACCACATGGGGCCGGCCACGCTGGCAGCAAACGAAAACCTGGACGTTCTGCCGCACCCCCATATCGGACTTTCCACCCTCACCTACCTGTTTGAAGGCGCCATTATACACCGCGACAGCATCGGCAGCGTGGCGGAGATACAACCCGGGGCCGTTAACTGGATGACAGCCGGCAAAGGCGTGGTACATTCCGAAAGAACGCCGGAGTATCTGCGGAACACGGAGAAAAAACTGCACGGGTTGCAGTTCTGGGTGGGACTGCCAAAGGAATATGAAGAGACGGAGCCCTCGTTTATCCATATCGAAGCGGATAAAATCCCGGCCTGGACGGAAGATCATCTTCAGTTCAGGCTGATCGCCGGCGAGGCCTTCGGAAGAAAATCACCGGTTCCGGTCTTCAGCAGGCTTTACTTTGCCGAAATAAAATGTAACACCGCCCGGCTGGCAGACCTCAGCGGCGCGCTGTATGGCGAAAGCGCCCTGTTTATCCTTGAAGGCGCCGTCCGCATCGAAGGCATCACCTACGGCCCGGACCAGATCCTTGTGACAAAGGAGAGCCAACGGTGCAGCTTTGAAATGGAAGCAGGCAGCACGGTTTATGTTTTCGGGGGCGATCCTTTCGCCGAAGAACGTTACATCGACTGGAACTTTGTATCCTCCGACAAAAACCGCCTGCTGGCGGCCAGGGAAGACTGGATCCATCAGCGCTTCCCCATGCCGCCCGGCGAAACGGAGACCGTCCCCTACCCCGGCCCGGGATAAAAGCACAAAGTATAAAACACCCTACCCCTCAGCATCCTTGGCTTTGTTTGCTGAGCGAGTTGTGGCCGGGCGGCGGTAGTCAAGCGGCGGTGGTCGGGCAAGGGTGGTCGGGCGAGGGTGGTCGAGCGGCGGTGGTCGAGCGAGGGTGGTCGAGCGAGGGTGGTCGAGCGGAGCCGAGACCAGCCGAGACCAGCCGAGACCAACCGAGACCAGCCGAGACCAACCGAGACCAACCGAGACCAACCGAAGCACAACCTAAACCCCAACCTTTGCCTTAGCCCTAGCCTAAACACTTATAGAGATCAACGCATAAAACAGCATTCAAATGGAACTGAAAGACCTCGGTTACAACGAAAAGACAGAAAAATCAAGAGTTCAGCAGAACCTGACCGATTATGAGGCGGGCAGGGTGATTGCCGAACACAGGGAGCGGTACATCGTGCGCACCGCGCAAGGGGAAACGGAGGCCGAAATCACCGGAAACCTCCGGTATTCGGCAAAAAGCCGCGAAGACTTCCCCGCGGTGGGCGACTGGGTCGCGCTCATCATGTACGACAACAACACAGCGCTGATCCATCAGATCATCCCGCGTACCTCCGCCATCACCCGTAAGGCGGCCGGCCATACCGGCGAAGTGCAGATCATCGCCGCCAACGTGGATACCGCCCTGCTGATTCAGGCCGTGGACAGGGACTTCAACATCAACCGCCTGGAACGCTACCTTACCCTCTGCTATGCCGCGCGGGTCAGCCCGGTGATTATACTGACCAAGACCGATCTGATCACGGAAGAAAGGATCAGCGCCATCACCGACGCCATCCGGCAACGCATTCCGGACGTCCCCGTGATTGCCGTCAGCAGCATCACCGGAAACGGTTACGATGCGCTCAACAGCATAATGGAGAAGGGGAAGACCTATTGCATGCTGGGCTCTTCGGGAGCCGGCAAGTCCACCCTGCTGAACTTCCTCTCGGGCAGGGAGGTCATGCACACCGGAGATATCAGCCAGAGCACCGGCAAAGGCAGGCACACCACCAGCCACCGGGAACTGCTGGTGCTTGATAACGGCAGCATACTGATCGACAACCCGGGCATGCGGGAAGTGGGGATTGCCGATACCGCCTCCGGGCTGGAAACCACCTTCGATACCCTGCTCAGCCTGGCGCAGCACTGCAGGTTTAAAAACTGCACCCATACGAACGAGGATGGCTGTGCCGTGCTGGAAGCGGTGGAAAACGGCACGCTCGACGAAAGCCTGCTCGGAAATTATCTTAAACTGGAAAGGGAAAAGGCCTGGTTTGAAACTTCGCAGGCCGAAAAGAAACGGAAAGAAAAAATTTTCGGAAAAATCCTGAAGGATTACCAGAAGAAGGATATTAAGGGGAAAAAGATTTGAGTGCGGCCAACCTGACCATGCCCTTTCCGGTTGCCTGCATAGTGATTGTGCATTACTACGCCGGACAGGGCCCCTGAAAACCAACGGAATAAAGATACGCTGCACGGGCAAACAAAAAACAGGCTGTGGAACAAAAGGATTATTTACTCCGGGAAATTGAAAAGCTGGGCATTGTTATCCGGGCCATTCAGCAGAAAATCTTTGGCGGCAGCGGACCGCCCGCAATCACCCTGGAGCGGCAGGAAGCCGAAGCCCGGGAAATGCTGCTTAACGAAATAAACTTCGACCTTGACCGGTTTTTACAGATGGACCTGACGGAGTCGGAAAAGTATGTGAACGGCTTCAAGGGCTTCAGCATTGAAAATATTGAGGCTCTTGCAGCTTTTATCGCGAAGATTGGGTTCAGCAAGCAGTCAGAACCATCGCGTACCTATCTTGAAAAAGCGCTTCAGCTTTTTGAAATCTGCAATATAAAAAGCAAGACTTTTTCTTTTGAAAGGGAAAACCATATAAGCGCCCTGAGCAGTGCCCTGGCAAAACCGGATTAACGGGGTATATAGCTAATGCAACAAGTACGACTGATCCGATTACAACTTCTACCGGGCTGATTATTCCTGATAACCACAAAGTGCGAAAGTAATACAACTTTTTCCCTGCATTATTGCTGATATGTAAATTTCTTTTGTAATTTTCGGGATGGTTTGCTGCCTGGAATATCGATGAAGATTGAGGAGATAGTAGCGGGAGCAGTTGATTGTAAGTGCTTGTAAGTGATTAGATGGAAAATTTGTTGAGTATATTTACGGGTTGTATCCCATACATTGATTAATTTAAACCATAACTAACATGAGAAAAAAGTTCGTATTAATTCTTCCTTTAATGTTTTTTGCTTTTACCTCTTTATGTCAGAATTTAAATCCTGCACCTGAAGATAAAGCTGTTGTTTATTTTGTAAGAACAAGTTCAACCGGATTCGCCATAAATTTTAGTTATTTCGATAGTACAAAACTTATTGGAGTATTTAATGGTCCAAAGTATATAAGATATGAATGTGAACCTGGTCAACATTTATTTTGGGCAAGATCTGAAAATCGGGATTTTGTAGAAGCAGAATTAGAAGCCGGGAAGATCTATTTTATAGAAGCGATTGTAAAAATGGGAGCAATAAAAGCTGCGGTAGAGTTGCGGCCAGTGAATACAGATGATTCAAAGAAGATGGAAAAGATCTTTAAACTTTTAAATAAAAAGCCTTCAGAATCATTTACAGAAGAAGAACTTAGGAATGAAACAATAAGACTTGAAAGTGCAATAGAAAGGGGTTTAGAAAAGTATAGAGAGGAGAAGGGTTCAGGAGTAATTATTCCAAAATTATCAAAATCGATGTACTATAAAGGGAATTAAATATACAGGGCACCATCGGGTAGACGGCCGGTAAGCGCTAAAGCCCACCGGTGCGTCCTTCGGCAGAAACTCAGGAACCTCCGCTCCCACCGGCCACCCGCAACCAGGCAGTTCCGTTATGCCCGCTTGCTAGATTTAAAAGCATTTCGGTTGCAATAACCTTAAATTGAGAATGAAATGCAAAAATTTTTCCTGCATTATTGCTGATATGTAGTTTTCTTTTGTAATTTTCGGGTGTAATTTGCTCCCTGGAATATAGATAGAGATATAGTAGATGGTATCGGGAGCAAGTGCTTGTGAATAATTAGATGGATAATTTGGTGAGGATATTTTTGAGTTACAAACAAGTCTACCAGACGACACTGTAACCAATGAACGACATTCTATAAAATGGCAATTGAAAAGAAAATCCGAAACTGCTTTGTAAGCTACCATCACGAGCGAGACCAAAAATACATCTCGAAACTGAGAAAGGTAATTACTCAAATGAAAGTAGCTGACTATTCACTGAAAGATGATTTAGGGCATTTAACGGACGAAACTATTTATAAAAAGGTAAGGGAGAAAATGAGACGCAGTTCTGTTACTGTCGTTTTAATTGGCGAAAGAACAGGTCACCGCAAATGGATTGACTGGGAAATATGGGCATCGTTAAGGGGCTACACGCATCCGTATGACCCTTATAAATCATTCAAACCAAACGGTCTGCTTGGTATTTTTTTACCAGTAGAATCACATTCCATTCCAAACAGGTTACAAGACAATATTGACTCAGGCTTTGCGGTAAGTATAAAGTGGGAAAATTTGGAAAGAGATTTTGAAAGCAAAGTGAACTATACTTACTGGAACAGAACCAATGTTCCCCGTAAAATTGATAACAGCCGAGAACGAATGGAAGAAGATTACTGGGATTTTCTAGGTTTTAGAATTTAAATGTTATGGCAGGCATAAATAGATTTTATTATCCAACAAAATATCAATCAAGGACTCAAGTAGTTTCCCTCGGTATAAAGTGTGTATTCATCTCATATCAGAAGAAAGACAGAGATGCAGCTATTAAAGTTGCTGAATACTTACAAGGAGCAGGCATAGATGTTTACATAGACGTTTATGATACGGAATTGAAACTTCAACATCAAAATGACAATCCAAAGGAGGTAACAAATGCCATTTGCAACGGAATTAACAATAGTAGTCATATGCTAGTTTTGGTTTCTCCTGATACTTTGTATTCTACATGGGTTCCATTTGAAATTGGATATGGGTATGATAAAACAGACTTAGGGGTTCTCTGCTTAAAAGGAATTCCAAAGGGAAAACTCCCCGAATATGTAAGAACTGCAACAATTGTAAGAGACATTTACGACTTGAATGAGCTTGTCGAACGATTGAGTGGTAAAAAGAAAGAAATATTATTGGAAACAAAAATGATGAGTGACTATGGTAGCTCCTTGAATCCATTGTCTGGAGTGATGGACAGTTTGATAAGTGACAAATACTAATTTATCAATATGGCAAATAAAGAATACTTAGTAACAAGACTCTCCTTTAGAGAAGATGGGCGACTAATTCGTGACGTAACAGTATATGAATACGATGGCCAAAGCCTTGATAATGGAACAACCCAGAACAGACAGTGGATGGTGAATAAGGTAACGGCTGGTTACCAAATCTCAATTATGACACCAAATCCAGACGTTCAAGATGAATGGAAGAAACACAACCCTTTTTCTTATAATGGTGGTTACTTTAGTTGGGAGTTCAAACTGCCATTAAATGAAACTAAGCGGAAAACTTTTGTTAGCTATTACCATCGAGATAATCAAGGTGATAGAGCAAGATTTGCTAATCTATTTGGAGATTTAATAGTCAGTAAATCCGTTGAAGATGGAGATATTGATTCAGACAACAGTGATGAATACATTAAGCAGTTAATTCAGAAAGAATATTTGTCTGATACAACTGTGTTGGTAGTTTTAATTGGCCCTAAAACCAAATGTAGAATGCATGTGGATTGGGAAATTTCCGGAGCATTGAATTTGAAAGTAGGCGAAAGCAATGCAGGTTTATTGGGCATCCTTCTTCCATCACATCCTGATTATGGTACTGGACAGGCTACCTATGATTTAATGCCTGCACGGTTAGCTGACAACGTAAAATCAGGTTATGCTATAATCAGAGATTGGACCGACGATAGGGTGAAAGTGCAAGAGTACATTGAAGAAGCTTTTGAAAGACGTATTTCGATGGCTGATAAAAGAACTAATTCTCGTTTACAAATGGATAAAGACACTTGCGAATGAAAAACAGACTAAAATACCCACTATCGCTTTTTGTGGTCTGGCATCCTGCTTTTGCTGTGGGGAAACAAATTGCAAATGATTTGTACAGTACATTTTGTAGAAATATTGAAGAGCCACTATCAAGAGGCTTGGGGGTTCAAGTTTATTATCGAAGTGCTTCGCTAATTCCAATTGATAAGAACATAGCAAATAGAAATGCAATTATTCTGCTCGTTGATGAAAATTTCATGACAGATGGAGGCTTTCAAGAATACACGAAGCAACTGGTTGGGCTAATGGACGACAATACCAGAATTTATCCAATTGCATTATGTAAACAAGCCACTGGTATTGGATGTGGACTTGACTCCATTCAATTTATTAGGCATCATGATGGGTTTATCAATATTCAAGACGAATACAAAAAAGAAATCAAAAAAATCAAATCTGAACTTCTACATGATTGTGCTCGATTACTGATGAATTTCCAACCAGTTTGGATGGATAAAAAAGGCAGTAAAATACCTTCTCCAGTAAAACTATTTTTAAGTCACGCTAAAAAGGATGGAGAAAAAACAGCTAAGAAATTTAAAGTATTTGTTGAATCAGAAACAAAACTTGATATATTCTTTGATACAGTGGATATTGCTGATGGATATGAGTTTGAAAAGCAAATAGGGGCCAATATTGAAAATGCTGCACTTGTGGTTTTTCATACTGATGAATATTCTTCCAGAGAATGGTGTAGAATTGAAGTTTTAGTTGCAAAGCGATATAAATGCTCTATTGTGGTAGTCCACGATATTAAAGATGGAGAGAAAAGAGCATTCCCTTATATGGGTAATACACCTACTATAACTTTAAAGCAAGAAGAAAATTCAAGCTTTAATGAGATTTTGACTTTAACACTATATCAAGTAGTAAACAATCTCTATCAACGAGAACTTTTAAAATCATTTGAAGAAAAATTTAAAGATGATAAGGCCGAGTTTGTAACAATCACATCACCACCTGAACTTTTCAACTACATTGACTTATATAAAAAGAAACGTACAGTAAACAAGAAACTGATAGTGCTTTATCCAGAACCGCCCCTAGGTGCAGAAGAACTAAGGATATTGAATGATATAGATAAGGATATAAAGTTCATCACACCTATTTATTTACCAACTTTATAAAGATGGAAACAGAAAAAAACATTTCTGGTATTTCTGAAAATCTTGCGGAATCAATCGCAGAGCAAAAGGAACTGGAAATAATATCTAGAAAAAAAGGAATTCTTAATGGAATACGAATTGCTGTTTCGGTTTCAGATAACGAAGACCTAGAACACTTAGGGCTTTCGATTCAGCATTTAAAGGATACTATGATTGAATTGGCTCGCTATATAATGGCAAATGGTGGAACACTTTTGTATGGCGGCCATTTAAAAAATGAAGGATTTACTAAGATATTTGCAGAATTATCTTATCAATATAAATTTTTAAATGATAAATCATTTCGGTTCATAAACTACTTCCCTTTTCCGAACAGTAATTCCCTGACATTGGAAATAAAAGCGGATTTTGTTAAGCAGCAGGTTGAGCCTGTTATAATAGAGACACCCAAGCATTTAGGGGATATTGATAAGAATCGGAAATATGACCCTTTTAATAATATTGAAGACCGATACATTTTCTCGGAATGCTTCTCAGACATGAGAAGAATAATGGCCGATAAAAGTTATGCAAGATTGTTACTCGGTGGGAAACAAAGTAATTTCTTAGGCTATGTGCCAGGTATTATTGAAGAAGCATACTATTCACTAAAGGCTAATAAACCGATCTATATTATCGGTGGCTTTGGTGGTGCTGCCAAAACGCTGTCAAGGGTTATTCTTGGTGAAGTTCCAAAAGAATTTACGAATGAATTTCAATATAGCAATTCCTTTATTCAAGGATTTAAGAATGTATATTCCGACACGGCAAGTGTCCCCATAGACTACCAAAACCTTTTAGAGTTCTTCAGACAATGCAATCTTGATAAATTGTCTGAAATGAATGGCTTAAGTGTTGATGAAAATCTAGTTCTGTTTGAAAGTCAGAATATACATGAAATAGTTTTTTTAATAATGAAAGGTCTAAAGGAAATAAATTAGAAGCCCAGCTTGTAACAGCGGTTTGACGTAATGGTGGGTGCAGTGCTTCGTATGACAGTTTTGTGGTAGGTTCAAGGCAGTTCTTCGATTGAACTTATGTGCTAAAATTCCGCCATTAAGCCAAGCCGCAAAACGTAACAGGCAAAGCTGAAAAAGAAGATGAATGGAGGAAATGTATGCTAAAATAGAAATAGTGTTAACGCACATTGCATACATTAACAAATCGCTCAAGCTGACACTGAAATCTTAAATTAACAAAAGAGTACAATTTTTCCTAGTTAACAATTTGATTATAGATGATTAAACCTAAAGAAGAAATATTCCAGTACTACTTTTATTTTATCCAGGAAAGAATGAATATTTTCTGGAACAAGTATAATAATATACGGCCATTGACAAGTGACGAAATATTGAGTGTTCATAAGTTTACGAATGTATATCGTGCTATGGACAGAGTGAGTCAATACTTAATTCGAAACGTCATATATACCGTTAATTCTTTTTCTGATGAAGATATTTTATTGAGAATAATTGTATTTAAGATATTTAACAAACCTGACACATGGGAATATTTAGAGGATAGAGTTGGTGTTATTACAATTAATAACTTTGATTTAAATCGTATTAATAAAGCATTATTTGAGTTAAAGCAAGTCCAACCAATATTCAATAATGCTTATATGATGACAGGAACCCATTCACTATATAATCATCTAAATTATAAGCATGAGAAATGGTTAGAGATGGTTAAGAATGAACTAATTAGCAAATCTATTTTTAAAAAAATAATCAACTCAAATTCATTATCAGAAGTTTATGAGCTTCTTCGTAACTGTTCTTTTATTGGTGATTTCCTGGCTTACCAATATTCAATTGACATGAATTATTCTTCTGTTATAGACTTTAGTGAAAATTCTTTTGTTAAAGCAGGCATTGGGTCAATCCGTGGAATAAAAAAATGTTTTGAGCCATTATCTAAAAAATACAGTTTTGAAGATGTAATAAAATACACACAAGATAATTTTGATAAATACCAAAATAAATTTGGCTATACTGATTTTAATCTTCTTTTTGAGAGAGTGCCGACATTAATTGATTTACAAAATTGCTTTTGCGAAACGGATAAATACTTAAGAGCCAAAATCCCAGAACTTCAAGTTGATAATAAACGAATTAAACAAAAATATCAAGGAAGCACAAAGCCACTTGAACTCTTCTTCCCTCCCAAGTGGAATATTAACTCTAACATATTGTCATCATGTATACAGCCGAGTACACAGGAATCAACTCTTTTATAGTGGGTGCTTCGACTCTGCTTTTAAACGATGGAGTCAAAAGAAAAACAAGAGATAAGGTTTGTATTGAACTACCTGAACCATTCATGTTTAAAATTACTAATCCAACAGCAAGGTTAGTAACCATATCTGAAAGAAAATGGAACCCAATTTTACCTTTTGCTGAATCATTGTGGTTAGCAATTGGAAGAAATGATTTAGAATTTATGGGCCATTATTTGAAAAGCATGAAAAATTTCCCCGATGATGGTGAATTTTTACGTGGTGGTTATGGTCCAAGGTTTAGAAAATTCAATGGAATAAATGATGATTACAAAATTGGCAATCCTTATAATATTGATATTGCAAAACTAACTAAATCAGAAGTTGACCAATTTAGTTTCATTTGTAAAAGTTTTGAGAAAGATAAGTTTACAAGACAGGCAATTATCAATATTGGAGACCCGCCCAAAGATTGTTTTGACAAAGAAGGTAATTTAAAAATAACAAAGGATTTTCCTTGTACAAGACTTCTGCATTTTCAGAAACAGCCAAAAGCAAACAAACTTAATTTAACTGTTTACATGAGGTCAAATGACCTTTTATGGGGAGCAAGTGCAGTTAATATTTTCAATTTCACTTTCATGCTTGAATACTTCTCGCAAATATTAGGCTTAGAAATTGGAGAATATTATCACATAGCAAATAATTTCCATTATTATGAAGAATTTGAAGATATGGTTCAATCCATTTCTCAAGTTAAAAATGTAACAGACTCTCAATTTGAGTACTCAAAGTCATTTTACAATTTATCAGAGTTTGACGAGAAAATAAATCTGCTTAAAAGTGAAGAGGATAAACTAAGACAAGGCAATTATGCGGATTTAATTGATTTTGAAGATGACTTTTTTAATGATTGGTATAAAACATTTTATGCTTTCAACACACATAAAGAAGTAACTTTTTCAAATCCAATATTGAATCAATTATTTTTAAAATATATGCCTTATGAATGAAGAAAGTATTAAAAAAATCACAGATGATGTAACAGCAATTTTATTAAAGAAAAATGCTGAGTACGGCGGTGCAAGTTTTGACCTAGGACTGAATGGTAACATGGTTCATCTTTGGGATAAAGTAAAACGTTATAAAAGTCTAATTGGCTGTGACAAAAAAGAACCAAACTTTGAAAGTTTAGAAGATACTCTAAAAGATATTATTGGTTATGCAATAATAGGTTTACACATTTTAGATGATGAAACAATAAAAGACAAAATATATGGATAAGTCACATAATATCTTTATAAGCCATTATGGAAAAGATGACAAACATGTACAAGCCCTAAAAGCGAGGCTAAATGGTAAGGGTTATAATATTCGAAATTTTTCCGTTGATAGCACTAACCATAAAGATGGTAGAATACCATCAAAACCTGTAATTGAACGTCTGCTTCGAATGAGGATTAACTGGTCAAGTACATTTATTTGCTTAGTAGGCCCCAAAACTCACACAAGAGCATGGGTTAATTACGAGATTCAAAAAGCAGTAGAACAAGGTAAAAGGATAATTGGAGTTTATACACATGGCAGTAAAGAAACAGCTGAATTACCAAAGAATTTGGAAAAAGTGGCATCAAATCTTATTGGTTGGAATTCAATCGATAAGATAGGAGAAATCATTTCCGGTAAAAACTATCCAATCGAAAATGCAGACGGTAATGTCGTAACAGACTCATTTGATAGGCCAATAATAAGATGTTAGCATAATGAAAATCTATTCTTACATGATTGACCATGATTTTGGGTTGGCTCCAAATCCATTTGGACAATATTGTACGATTGCTGTTTGTAAACCCAATATCAGAAAAAGTAAAAATCTTAAGATTGGTGATTGGATTATTGGAACCGGTTCAAAATCACTTGAAAAATCTTCAGGCATTAAGTCCGTTTCAAAACTTATCTATGCAATGAAGGTAACTGAAATTATTAAATTAAATGAGTATTTTATAGACCCAAGATTTGAATACAAAAAACCAAATATGAATGGAACCTTGATGACTTTATTTGGTGATAATTTCTATTTCCTTGATGAATCAGATAACTGGGCACAACTTGATTGTGCGCATAGAAATAAAGACGGGATTTATAATGAAGAACATGTAAGAAAAGATATTGGGGGTGAGAATGCTTTGATTTCAGATTTGTTCTATTATTTTGGTCAAAATGCACCTCAGATACCTGATTACTTAAAAAGTGTATGCCATACTACGCAAGGCGTTAAGATTGTGAGACCTGAAGAATTAGCAAACCAATTTATTGAATGGTTGCAATCCAATTTTCAAACAGGCTTGCAAGGACTGCCAATTAGCTGGACTAAATATGAAAAATAAAAACGATATGGATTTGTTTAAACTTTATTTTGACGAAAATTTCAATCTTATTGTGCAAATCTCAATATGGCTTGTTGTTTTTGTGATTGTCATATTACTAGTTTATTTTCTAGTAATAAAAAAAATATACAGGTATAACCTAGTGAAACTTGATATTAAGCTGGGCAATGTTGGGTCTGCAGAATTCAGACCTAATAAAACAGATTTACAAATAGCCCACAAAATCTGGACTGAACTAATAACGAGAAAAGCTGCAATACCAATTGATAAAGAAAATGACATAATTGAAGAAATATATGATTCATGGTATGCACTTTTTCAAAAAGTTCGAGAATTCATTAGCGAAATTCCAGCAGAGTTGATTCGTAAAAATAAAAGTACAAAAGAGATTGTCAGAATAGCAACTCAAACGCTAAATGAAGGATTACGTCCTCACCTTACAATGTGGCAAGCTCGTTTTAGAACATGGAGTAGTTCAAAAAAAGATAAAATGATGGATATGACCCCACAAGAGTTTCAGAAAGACTATCCTCAATATAAAGACCTAATTGATGATTTAATGAAAGTAAACGCGCAGTTAATGCAATACGCACAGGAATTGAAAAAAATAATAGACAAATAAGCCCTCGCTATTGTAGGCACATTTGTAATTCGCACAAGCCGCCCATGCTAAGCCAGAAAACACAAAAGAGCCTACAATGACTATTCCGGTCCAATCGGCGCCACCCATTCCGGAGCATTCGGCGCCGGTATTCCGGTCCATTCAGCGCCACCCCAAAAGTGGCAAAAATTGGGATTAGAAACAGGTGAATAAGAAATAATATCACCTGACATTCCGGCAGAAACGGCGCCACTTGTTCCAGAGTTTCCAGCGCCGTTATTCCAGTCCGATCAGCGCCACCCTGTAAACCCAACCGCGCACACCATGATAAAACAACATCAATCTGCCACCCCAAAACGCCACCCCCACCCCATGAAAAAACTCACCCTTATCCTTACCCTGTTGACAGCAATTTCAACTGGCTCCTTCGGGCAGCATACCACCGATACCATTTTGATGAAGAAAGTTCCGGGCGGCTATCAGTTTTTCCAGGGGGAGAACAGGTTGACCATCAGCGAGCTTATTGTAACGATCAAACCTAATGAGCAGGCTTACCAACAGATTAAATCGGCGCAGGCAAACTACACCATGGGCCAGGTGCTGGGTTACGCGGGAGGTTTTATCATTGGTTATCAGCTTGGAAGGGCGTTGTGGAGCAGCGAAGTTAACTGGAGGATGGCTGGTCTGGGGGCAGGTCTGATAGTTTTAGCCATTCCGGTCGGCCAGGGGTTCAACACCAAAGCCAGGCAGGCAATTGATACGTACAACAGGGGGCTGCCGGCAAGTGCCCGCCGGAACAAAAGTGAAATAAATTTATCGGCAACCGGAAACGGCATCGGATTGGTTCTGAAATTTTAACCGCTGCAGCCCGGGATTTAAAGAACAGTGCGGAACAGATTTAACACTTAACAGATCACCATTGCCCGGATAAAATGAAGAAAGGATTTGCCACCAAGACACGAAGACACTAAGTATCACTAAATGAGAAAAATAAATTTGTGCAACCTGGTGCCTTTGTGCCGCTTCGGCAGGCTCAGTGCATCGCTTGGTGACGAAATATTTAAAAATAAGTTGTATGCTGTTACAATCTTCTGAAACCAACACCTGTAAAGCATTCCGGTCAAATTATAATAATTTCCCCGAACAACAATGATTGATAGATTTGCTAACCGGATAAAAATAAAGGAAAGCAGGCAATTTACCACTCCATCAACAACAAGCACATTTCAGTTTAATTCAAACCAGATCTTACACCCCAAAACTCCAACCCTCTATGAAAAACCTCCTTACCGTTTTGTTTTCCGCTCTGATCCTGGCTTCCTGCCACAAAGATCCGCCTGCACCGCCTGATCCCGGGGATAAATTCTGCGGGATAGCTTCCATCAGCAATGAATCCGGTAAGATGATGCACAGCTATGCGTATGGCCCGGATCAGCAACTCATCAAAGTCATTACCTACGACACCGCCAACGGGAATATTGAATTTTACGCGGAATACAGTTACGGCGCCCTGCAGATATTCAGAAACTACTTCGAAGGCGACGGCTCCCCGGCTTACACCGCCATCTACCACCTGAACGCTCAGGGCCTGCCCGGCATGAAGACCGCCGTGCTCCCCTTCCGGAACGACACCACCTGGTTTGAGTATGATTACGACGGTTACCTGACAAGGTCAATCCGCAAGCTGTGGGACAGCAGCTACGACACCCTTTATTACAGCTACAGCGACGGAAAGCGGACGAGGGTCCTGAAGCCGAACATCTTCCCGGCCGTGGACACCATTAAGTACGAATATTATGATTTTGAACTTCAGCCGAATGCCTACGCGCTGATGAACAGCGAATATGAAAGCGCCTCAGATCCCGCCGAAAATGAACTGTTGCTGGGGAAGAACACCCGTCAGGCGGTAAAAAGCAAGATTGTCAGGTACATGAACGACCCCAATCATATCGTGTATTATCAATACTTCTACGATTTCGACGCCGACAGCAACCTCACGAAGATCAGGGGATCCATCGGATACCTGAACTCCTATACCCTGCATTCGTATGAGTTGAATGTGAAGGTGGAGTGTAAATAAGCGGGCGTTCTTCAACTGCTTGTTTTTCAGACTATAAAGGATCGTTCCAAAACATCAGGTCGTTTTGGGTAAAACATCATGTCGTTTTTGAAAAACATCAGGTCGTTTTGGGGAAAACATCAAGTCGTTTTTGAGAAAACATCAAGTCGTTTTTGAGAAAACATCAGGACGTTTTTGGAAAACGTAAGCACGTTTTCAGTAAAACGTAAGCATGACTTTAGTAAAACGTAAGCACGTTTTCAGTAAAACGTAAGCACGTTTTCAGTAAAACGTAAGCACGTTTCCGGTAGATAATTTTTACAGGAGTGTCAGCGGCTTAAAAGGGACGAGGGATGCCCAATAGGGACGAGGGACGGACGGTTTGATTAAAAGTACAACTCACCCGAATGGGACAGGGAGACAAGGAGACCGGGAGACAAGGGGAAGAATAAAAGTGTCGGGACGAGGGACGGGTGTGATGTGATGATTTGAGAATTTGAGAATGAAAGAATGTGAGAATATGAAAATGTGACAATGTTGCCGATCTGGTGGTTTCTATTGTGCTCTATTCCCGGCAAAGTAGCCGGGACATGTTGTGCCTATTGTGGTTAATTACCTCCGTGGAAACTCCGTGGAACGTGTCGGGAAGACGCAAGCGAGCCGGGTTAGCTATTCCACTCATTACATTCGTGCATTCGTGGCAAACTTCGTGGCATGCTTCCGGAGGAGAAGCACTATTCAAAATCAAGAAGACCTGACAAGCCGGAAGAAGATTTGTCAGGCCAGGTCGTTGTTTGTTGCAGCCAGGCCCTGTGGGGAAGTCAGGAGTTGCGGGGACGCTATATAATCTTTGCGTCGTAGCGTCTTTGCGCGGGGTATGTTATGCAGGCTTAATTCTGCTGAAGTCCGTGGCACGCGTCTTGAGACGCGCGCTAACTGGGTTTGATCTATTGTGCCCTATTGTGGCTAATGTGGTTTAATTTCCTCTGTGAAAAATCCTTGGAACGCATCGGGAAGACGCAAGCGAGCCGGGTTAGCTATTCCACTCATTGCATTCGTGCATTCGTGGCAAACTTCGTGGCATGCTTCCGGAGGAGAAGCACTATTCAAAATCAAGAAGACCTGACAAGTCGGAAGAAGATTTGTCAGGCCAGGTCGTTGTTTGTTGCAGCCAGGCCCTGTGGGGAAGTCAGGAGTTGCGGGGACGCTATATAATCTTTGCGTCGTAGCGTCTTTGCGCGGGGTATGTTATGCAGGCTTAATTCTGCTGAAGTCCGTGGCACGCGTCTTGAGACGCGCGCTAACTGGGTTTGATCTATTGTGATCTATTCCCGGCAAAGTAGCCGGGACAAGTTGTGCCTATTGTGGTTTTTAATTCTCTTTGCAAGGTTCATGGTGCGCGACGGGAAGGAAAGCACTATTTAAAACAAGAAGACCTAACAAGATGAAAGAAAACTTGTCAGGTCAGGTCGTTGATTGTTGTGGCCTGGCCCTGCGGGGAAGCCAGGAATTGCGGGAAACCCAACAAAACCCTTGCGGCTTTGCGTCATTGCGTGGGGAAAGTAATCTAGGCTGGTCACGGTTGGTCTCGGCTACGCTCGACCACCGGTACAGATTCACCTTTGAAAGGCCCGCGGCACGCGCCAGTGCCTGCCGGCTCCGCTTCTGGCCTGGGGCACCGGAATCTTCAGGCGACGGATGAAAAAAAAAATCACTGTAAAACATTGAAATACAAGCAACAGGCAGAAGCACCCGGCAATAAACCGTCGAATTTCACTTAGTAACCGAAAAAAATTGTATATTTCAATCTTCAGGAATGACAAGTAATCAGTTTTATCGTTTATGAAAACCAGATTTGCCTTTTTGCATATTTTCCTCCTGCCATTGTTGGGTTCAACGGCACTTTTGGCGCAGTCACTCACGGCCACCGAGATTGTTAAAAAAGCTGATGAAAAGTTCAACGGGGAGAAAAGCAGTTACAATGTTATGACCATGACCATCATCCGGCCCGGATGGCAACGGACCATCGGATTCAAGAGCTGGGCGCTGGGCAGGGATTTCTCCCTCACACTGATCACAGACCCGCCCAAAGAAGCAGGCCAGACATTCCTCAAAAGAGGCGCTGAGATGTGGAGCTGGAATCCTGTAATCAGCAGGCTGATAAAACTGCCGCCTTCCATGATGTCGCAGGGCTGGATGGGATCGGATTACACAAACGACGATATCCTGAGGGAATCCTCACTGGTAAATGACTATATCCACGAAATTGCCGGAGAAGAGCGCATCGGGGAGCGCCTGTGTTACAAAATCAGGATGACAGCAAGGGAAAATGCCTCCATTGTCTGGGGCAGGCAGGTAAGATGGATTGATAAAAATGATTTTCTGGTATTAAAGGCGGAATTGTACGATGAAGACGGCTACCTGGTGAGAACTGAAACCGGTTCGGATATTAAAGTAATGGGCGGAAGAACCATAACCTCAAAAATCGAACTGGTGCCTGAGGAAGAGCCGGAAAATAAAACCCTGATTGAGATCAGGGAAATTAAATACAATATTCCGATCGCTGAAAGTTATTTTTCTCAGCAGAACATGAAAATTGTGCGTTGAAAACTGAAATTTTAAGGCATGAAGGAGGAGTTTAAAATAGCCTGGCGAAATCTCTGGAGAAACAGACGCCGCACCGTCATTACTTCAGCTTCTGTTTTTTTCGCGGTTTTTTTCGCGGTAATCATGAGATCGTATCAACTAGGTACTTACGATCAGATGATCAACAATCTGATTGAATCGTTTACCGGCTACCTGCAGGTCCAACACAATAAATATCAGGACAATCCACTGATTGACAACTCATTTGACTATGATGAATCCACCGTTGAAGCAATTTCCAGGCTGGATAAAGTTGTTTCGGTAACCCCGCACCTCGAATCTTTTACTTTGGCATCCAATGGCATACAAACCAAGGGGGTGGCTGTGATGGCGATTGACCCGGTAAAAGAAAAAAGCTTTTCTGATCCTGAAAGCAAACTGGTAAAATACAGAATCACAGAGGAGGCAATAAAGGGTTTAACGGATACAGGTTCAGTTTCTGATGATCTAACGGATAAACTGAAAATGATTCCAGGCCGGTCCTATTCATCGGCCGACAGACTTAAGCGCGAACTGGAACTTACGGAAGAAGAAGCTGACCTTTACTTACCGGAGATTCTCAGATTTACGGAAGTGGCAAATGGATATCTTACCGGGGATGACGCAGGGATTCTTGTTTCTGACCGGCTTGCCGGTTATCTGAAAGTATCGGTCGGAGATTCGGTTATTCTTATGGGGCAGGGGTATCATGGTGTTACGGCAACCGGGATATTCCCGGTAAGGGGCATCATTAAAATTCCGTCTCCCGAAATTGACAACAAGTTGATTGTTATGACCATACCGGCTGCACAGGCATTGTTTGATGCGGAAGGTAAAATAACCTCATTGGTGGTTAATCTTACCGATAAATCAAGCCGTACAGTAAAAACAGTCAAAGCCCGGATTAATGCCCTGCTGCCGGACAAAAACACAACAGCCAGGACCTGGTATGAGCTTAACCCGGTCCTGTATCAGCAAATCCAGGGTGACAATCAGAGCGGCATTGCAATGCTGGGGCTTCTTTACTTTATCATTTTCTTCGGCATATTCGGAACAGTGCTGATGATGGTTTCCGAAAGGAAAAGGGAATTCGGCGTTCTGGTGGCCATCGGAATGCAAAAAAGGAAGCTTAAAAGAATTGTTGCAATAGAAATGATGCTGCTTGGCGCTGTGGGCCTGGCAGGCGGATTGCTTGCCGGCACACCGCTGATATTGTACTATTACCATTATCCGTTTGTACTGAAAGGAGAACTGGCCAATATGATGGAGGAATGGGGCTGGGAAGCAGTAATGCCGGCTGCATGGTTTGGCCCATATTTTTACTGGCAGGCCGCCATCGTCGCTTTGATGGTCGCGCTGGCGACACTTTATCCGTTGCGGAAAATTGAAAAAATGAAAGAAACAGAAGCCCTGAAAGGTTAAAATCTGAATTATGATGATTTGGTCGATCGCCTGGAAGAATTTGTGGCGTAACAGGAAACGAAGCCTGGTGGTGATAGTGGCCGTAACCATCGGCATTATATCCGGGGTGCTTCTTGTGGGGATCATGGAGGGCTGGATCAATCAGCGCCTGCATGATGCCATATATAATGAAGTATCTCATGTTCAGATTCACAACAAAGAATACCTTAAAAATGAGGAGATCGATCTCACCATAAAGAATTATGATCAACTTACAAATGGTATAGATTCTTTGAAAGAACTAGCCGGCCGGGTAAACAGGACAAGGATTTTCGCAATGGCAAATACGCCCTGGGCAAACACGGGGGTGATCATCTATGGTGTAGATCCTGAGAAAGAAAGACAGGTTACGGAAATTTATAAAAAGATCGTGCCCGGAGGCGGAAGATATCCTGATAAGCAAAGCCCGGCCGACATACTTATCAGTGATAAAACCGCCGGATTGCTGAAACTGAAACAATATATAATTACGGACGGCGTCATCGCGAAGCTCAAGGAAGAAAGAATCCGGGCAGATATTCTTGCAAAACTCGAAAAGCATAAAGATAAACGGTTCAGGTCGCCCGGCGACTTCAGGGAAATGCTGAAGCAGGAATTCAATAAAAGGGAATTAGACAAAGCTGGCCGGCTTATCACTGAATACGCGCTGGATTACAGGCTCAGGAACAAAATCCAGGTCACCTTTTCCGACTTAAGGGGAACCCCTGTCCAGGGAATATTCAGGGTGTGCGGTATATACAAGACCACCAACACGGGATTTGACCAGACTGCTGTTTTTGTGAATGCAAGGGAGCTGGCAAAACTTTACGGAGGAGGTGAAATCCTCAACCATGAGATTTCCATTTTACTCAAAAATATTGATGATGCCGGGGTAGTCAGGGACAAACTAAGCCGGATTGCAGACGGCAATGCTGTGATGACATGGAAAGAACTGGCTCCCGATGCTGCATTGATGCATGATTTCATGATTATTTACTATTTCATTTTTATCGGGATTATTATGCTTGCCCTTGCCTTTGGCATCATCAACACCATGCTGATGTCAATTCTTGAACGGACAAAGGAACTGGGCATGCTGATGGCCATCGGGATGAACCGTCGCAGGATATTTCAGATGATTATGCTGGAAACTGTTTTTCTGACACTGGTCGGAGCAGTTGCCGGCATGTTTTCCGGGTGGATTATTACGGAAATCCTCGGAAAAACCGGGATCCATTTTTCAGGCTGGGGCGAAGGATTTGAAGCTATGGGGTTTGCGGCAAAAGTATATCCGGTCGTGCCATTCGGCTTTTTCGTATTTGTTACGGCGATGGTAGTAGCCACCGCAATCATTTCTTCTCTCTGGCCTGCACGAAAGGCACTCAGATTAAATCCGCTTGAAGCACTCAGAACAGATTAACCCAAAATATAAACCGGGAGGCTATGAAAATCCTCGAACTGAAAAATGTAAATAAGATATACAATTCCACAGAGGTTAAGGTCCACGCAGTGAATAATGTAAGTCTGGACTTTGAGGAAGCTGAATTTGCGGCAATCGTGGGCCCTTCAGGTTCGGGCAAAACCACCCTGCTGAACCTGATTGGCGGACTTGACATGCCCACTTCGGGTGAAATTATTATAGACGGCACCAACCTTGCGGAACTTAAACCTTCGCAACTGATCGACTTCAGATTGAATAACATCGGATTTGTATTTCAATCCTATAACCTGGTGCCGGTACTCACGGCGAGGGAAAATGTAGAGTTTATCATGACGCTACAGAAATGGCCTAAGCAAAAAAAGGATGAGCGGACCCTTGAGTTGTTAACGGCCGTAGGCCTGGGCGACAGGATCAACAGCCGGCCTGCAAAACTTTCGGGTGGGCAGCAACAGCGCGTAGCGGTGGCCAGAGCGCTTGCATCAAGACCGAAATTTGTGCTGGCCGATGAGCCCACGGCAAATCTTGATTCAAGGGCGGCGACAAATCTTCTTGAAATCATGAAAAAACTCAACCAGGAAGAAAGAATAACCTTTATTTTTTCAACACATGACCCCCGCGTGGTTAAGATGGCTCACCGCATCATCACGCTTGAAGACGGGAAAGTCGTGTCGGATGATAATCGTGAATAAAATGTCTGACTCGGTACATATCATATTTATCAGGGCTGTTTTTGTTTTTCATGCAATATTTCTTTTCCTGTCTTCAGGAAATTGTCAGGAAAAAGAGAAGGTGATCACCCTGGCCGGTTATCTTTCCACTATACAAAGCGCTGCCTTTGATTCCCTTTCCGGCCCTTTCCTTAACGAAAACATTATTCATAACCGGCTGAACTTTAAAGGCTATCTGAACGATAAAATAACTTTCGCCGCTGAGTTCCGGAACCGGCTTTTTACAGGAGACATGGTCAGGTACGGCAAACTTTACGCAGACATGATCGGTTACGACGACGGAGTGGCAGATTTATCATGGAACATCATTGAGGAGCAGTCTTTTCTTCTAAATACAACCATCGACAGATTGTGGCTTGATCTTCATCACAACAAATTTCAGCTTACCATAGGCAGACAGCGGATTAACTGGGGTCAAACATTTGTCTGGAATCCAAACGACATTTTCAATGCCTATTCATTTTTTGATTTTGATTATGCCGAAAGGCCAGGAAGCGATGCCCTCAGGTTGCAGTTTTTCCCCTCCTCCTCTTCGGTTGCAGAGTTTGCAATAAAGGCCGGTGAAGAGAATAAGGTGACTGCGGCTGCCCTTTACCGGTTCAATGCATTGAAATACGATTTTCAGATACTCTCCGGATTTATGAACAGTGAAGAATTTGTCGCCGGAGCAGGCTGGTCCGGTTCAGTCAGGAATATGTCATTCCGGGGTGAGGGCACCTGGTTTGTTCCGATAGAGGATGCTGCAGGTGACGGGAGCACGCTGCTGGTTACCGCTGGCCTGGACAGATTGTTTAAGGACAATTCAATGGCACAGATTCAATTCATGTATTGTAACAATCCATTAGATATCAGCAATATAAGCAATTTATACGCCCGGAATTTCTCATCAAAGGACCTCGCCTTTTCTGAGTTTACCGCATTTGGTCAGTTCACCTGGGTAGTTATGCCATTGTTTAACCTTTCCATGGCTGCGATGTGGTTTCCCGACCTGAATGGCTATTATGCCGGACCAGCGGTTGATTATTCACTTGCGCAGGATATCGGTTTCTCTTTTATCTGGCAGCATTTCGATGCCAATCTGAACGGTGAGCGGTCCAAAATCAACCAGGTATTCCTGAGGTTGAAATACAATTTTTAAACCACTGCTGTCCGGTTAAATTATAAGATTACTTTGGTGAGCCCCCGGTCACAGGCAATCGGTTCTTCGCTAACGCCCGGAATGACATTGACTTACATGGGTTTTAAGGGCAGGAATTGAAGGTCTCGTTACGATGGCTACAGGCAGTTGTACTTTGGCATGGGTCTTTCCGATCGCAATCGCTCACCGCAGGCCGTTAGGGTCAGGGACGAGGGACGCTAAAAAGGGACGAGGGACGCTTAAAAGGGACGAGGGACGCTTAAAAGGGACGAGGGACGCTTAAAAGGGACGAGGGACGCTTAAAAGGGACGAGGGACGGACGGTTTGGTTAAAGGTACAACTCACCTGAATGGGACAAGGAGACAAGGAGACGGGGAGACAAGGGGAAGGAAAAAGTGTCGGGACGAGGAACAAGTGTAATGTGATGATTTGAGAATGAAAGAATGTGATAATGTTGTCGATCTGTTAAGTTATTTTGTGATCTATTCCCGGCAAAGTAGCCGGGACAAGTTGTGCCTATTGTGGTTCAATTATCTCCGAGAGAAATCATTGGCACGCATCGGGAAGACGGATGCGAACCGGGTTGCTAATCCACTCGTTGCATTCGTGTCCCGATAACCATCGGGATCGTGGCTATCTCCGTGGAGCGCGTCCGGAGACTGGCACTTACTTCAGAAGGTTGAGATTGAGCTTGAGGAAAAAAATAAGGATGATCAGCAAAAGGAAGGTCGGATAAATTATTGCTTCACTGTATATGGCAGAAAGAACGGTTAAAAGATCTGAAAAAGAATTGCTAAATTGCACCCATATCCGGCGTCAATGGCACCTGCATTTGAAAAGGACCGGCAGTATTATAAATTCTGCGCTTACGGGTTTTTCAAAAACCTGCGGTTTTTCGAACCTTTTCTGTTGCTATTTTTTCTCGAAAAAGGGCTGAACTTTCTCGAAATCGGCACTCTATATGCCATTCAGGAGATTACCATCAATATTTTTGAAATACCTACCGGAGTGCTTGCCGACAGTTTGGGACGACGACGAAGCATGATCTCGGCTTTTGCTTTTTACATCCTTTCATTTATAATTTTCTTTTTTTCATCATCTTACTGGATGTTTGTTGTGGCCATCCTTTTTTACGCTTATGGCGATGCATTCCGCACCGGCACCCACAAAGCCATGATCTTTGAATATCTTAAAATCAAGGGATGGAAGGATCAGAAAGTACATTATTACGGGCATACGCGCTCATGGTCACAAATGGGATCGGCAGTTTCTGCAATGATGGCAGCGCTCATAGTCTTTCACTCCGGAAGTTACCGTACGGTCTTCCTCTTCTCGGTTTTCCCCTATATTATTGATCTGGTGCTGATGACAACCTATCCAAAGATGCTGGATGGTCAAAGGAAACTGTTACATAAAGGTGACCTGCTCCGGAATTTCAGCAGCACCATCCGGGACTTTATTTATTCATTCCGGAACACCGGGATACTGAAGGCCATCCTAACGCAGGCGGTTTACACGGGCTATTACAAGGCCGTGAAAGATTATATACAGCCGGTACTTAAAACATTCGCCCTCAGCATACCCTTGTTTCTTTACCTGGAAACTAAACAACGCGCTGCGTTGATGGTAGGACTCGTTTATTCGGTAATTTATTTGCTGACTTCTTACTTTTCTCGAAACTCCGGCCGCTTTGCCGGGCGTTTCACCAATTTATCGCGTCCGCTGAATGTCACTATGCTGATTGGTTTACTGATGGGGCTGGTGAGCGGCTTCCTGTTCCATTATACATTTTATCTGGTTGCAGTAATATTTTATACAGGAATATACCTGATTGAAAACCTGCGTAAACCCATAGGGATATCTGTTGTAGCCGAACGTTTGGAAAAAGATGTACTGGCCACGGCACTTTCGGCAGAATCTCAGGCAGAAACACTTTTTGCAGCCTTGATTGCCCCGGTGTTGGGTTTCACCGCCGACCGCCTGGGTGTTGGTGTTGCGCTGATGGTAGTTTCCGCCGGTCTGATCCTGTTGATGCCGCTTTACAGCGCGTCTGTAAAAGGCTACAGGCAAAGAGAGGCTTAAAGGCTTAATGTATTGATGCAGGAACTTTTCTCAACTGCACTATCAATCTAGAGACCGGAGCCTGAACGGGTTCACAACTTGAGTACATATTACACATTGCTAAAGGGATAACCATATTTTTCACTATTGCTTATTACCTGATACTTCGCCAGGTAACTACAAGTAAGCAAGCAGCGCAAATCAAGGGTTCCGGAAGATGGCTGAACACAGTTCCCGTCAAAGGAAATAATTGGTTCATTGGTGCTGTTTCTTTTCTGATGAGACTGCCTGCTTTCTTAACGCCAATTTTGGAAGGCCGGTCCTATCTCAATTAATATTCAATAGTTTTGTTAAACAGCTCCCCCGGACAATATCACCATTAGAAATGGTAACAAGCCAACCGTAATGAAATTCGATTTTAATTTTTCTTAATAATCCCAGTAACGCAATGCAGTGCGAAAAATTTTCAGCTTTCGCAAAAGCGACCTTCTAAAGTTGACCTTCCAAAACTAACATTCAAAGAATTGGATAAACAGCTAAGAAATGAAACAATGGTCAAGTCTAGGCAGCTGTGTTGCGGAAGCGAGGCCCCGCGGCCTGAGCGGATAAAAAGATAGAAGCCAGCTGTTTGTGCTGACATCACTTAGCATTGATTGGACCATCAGTAGAAAGAAGACCTGACAAGTTGAAGCGTATCTGCATGGAAAATCACTCATTCCCAACGGATTACCTTTTCTTTAGTTCCTGTACTTTTGGCTTGATGCTTCGACTTGGTTCGGCTTCGCTCACCACTAGTCGCTCAGCACAAGTCCAAAAGTACCAAAAGAACAAGGCTTCCCAAAAATGGCTGAAAACAGGCGAGCGTTTTGGCTGGAAGAAACGAAGGTTGTTACATTTTCCCTCTGCTTCAGACTGATGTACAAAAATCACCTGTACATCGCCAGCCATCATCGCAGGCGTTTCTTCTCTATTTTTTCGCTGCCTGTTTTCTATACGCCATTTTTGGAAGGCCGGTCCTATCTCAATTAATATTCAATAGTTTTGTTAAACAGCTCCCCCGGACAATATCACCATTAGAAATGGTAACAAGCCAACCGTAATGAAATTCGATTTTTATTTTTCTTAGTAATCCCAGTAACGCAAGGCAGTGTGAAAAATTTTCAGCTTTCGCAAAAGCGACCTTCTAAAGTTGACCTTCCAAAACTAACATTCAAGGAATTGGATAAACAGCTAAGAAATGAAGCAATGGTCAAGTTTAGGCAGTCGCGTTGCGAAAGCGAGGCCCCGCGGCCTGAGCGGATAAAAAGTTGAAAGTCAACAGTATGTGCTGACATACCTCCCCAATATTTGGGTTATCAGGCTGAAAAAGAAGACCTGACAAGTCGGAAGAAGACTTGTTAGGTCAGGTCGTTAAATTTTGTGGTCAGGCCCTGTGGAGAAGCGGGAATTTAGGGAGATACAACATTATCGTTGCGACATTGCGACGTTTCGTGGGGAAAGTTATCTAGGCTGGTCACGGTTGGTCTCGGCTCCGCTCGACCACCGCCGCTCGACCACCGGGACAGATTCACCTTTGAAAGGCTCTTGGCAAGCGTTGAGAGACGCGCGCTAACTGATAAAAAAGAAGGCCTGACAAGTTGGAAGAAACTGGTTATGTCAGGCTCAAATCGGAATGGAAGCACTTAACTAGTAATGAAACTCAATTTCTTTTTCTTTGTAATCCCAGTAAAGTAAGGCAGTGCGAAAAATTTTCAGCTTTCGCAAAAGCGACCTTCTAAAGTTGACCTTCCAAAACTAACATTCAAAGAATTGGATAAACAGCTAAGAAATGAAGCAATGGTCAAGTTTAGGCAGTCGCGTTGCGAAAGCGAGGCCCCGCGGCCTGAGCGGATAAAAAGTTGAAAGTCAACAGTATGTGCTGACATACCTCCCCAATATTTGGGTTATCAGGCTGAAAAAGAAGACCTGACAAGTCGGAAGAAGACTTGTTAGGTCAGGTCGTTGTTTGTTGCAGCCAGGCCCTGTGGGGAGGTCAGGAGTCACGGGAGATACAATAAAATCATTGCGTCATTGCGTCTTTGCGCGGGGCATCCTGCGCTTTAGTCTGATAATACCTGCACCATTCCCTTAATCCGCATTCACTGCATTTGGGTTTGCGGGCGATGCACACATAGCGGCCGTGGAGGATCAGCCAGTGGTGGGCAATGGCCAGCTTTGACTCAGGAATATATTTCACCAGCTGCCTTTCCGTTTCAAGAGGGTTCTTGGCCCTGTAAGTCAGTCCTATACGTGCCGAAACCCGGTGCACATGCGTATCCACAGCCATGGCAGGCATGTTGAAAGCCACGGAAGCAATCACATTGGCGGTCTTTCGGCCCACGCCCGGCAGCCGCTGCAATGTTTCCACATCGTCAGGCACCACTCCGCCAAAGTCATTTACCAGCATCCGGGCCATGCCCGACAAGTGCTTAGCCTTGTTGTTGGGATATGAACACGAACGGATCAGCTCAAAAATATCCTCCACTTCAGCGGCAGCCAGCGCTTCCGCATCCGGGTAACGCCTGAAAAACGGGGGCGTGATCATATTCACCCGCTTGTCGGTACACTGGGCCGAGAGGATTACGGCTACGATCAGTTCGTATGGATTGTCATAATGCAACTCCGTTTCGGCTACCGGCATATTTTGTTCAAACCAGCCGATCACGGCCTTGAAGCGTTCGGGTTTACTGAGTCGGGACATCTTTCCGGGATTATGTTTGTAATTGTCCGCTAAGTTCTGGAATCAGGCAAAGGAAGTAAAAAATATGGAGCGGAACGGCAAAAGATTGATGAAGCCTGCCAGATGTGATGATGTGATGATGTGATGATTTGAGAATGAGAGAATTTGAGAATGTGAAAGTGTGTTCATGTGTTCATGTGTTCATGTGTTCATGTGTTCATGTGTTCATGCGTTCAGGTTACAATGAAATGAGCCAATGTGGAAATATGAAAATGCGATAATTTTGTCGTTCTGGTGGTTTCTATTGTGCTCTATTGTGGCTATTGTGGTTATTTTCTCCTTGCAGGGTTTATGGCACGCGTCTGAAGACGCAAGCCGGGAAAAAGAAGACCTGGCAAGTCGGAAGAAGACTTGTCAGGTCGGTTCGTTGATTGTAGAGGCCGGGCCCTGCGGAGAAGTCTAGAGTTACGGGTTCGCAAAATAATCCTTGCGTCTTTGCGTCTTTGCGTGGGTTGGTTATGCAAGTTTAATTCTGTTGATGCCCGGGACACGCGTCGGAGACGCACGCTTACTTCATATGGATAATATGTTCACGGGCCGGCATTACTTCACCCGCATCAGGCTGAAGAGGCTGAACATCCAGCGTGGCAGGGGGCCGGGTTTGCGTTTGGTAAGGTCGAGGGACCAGCCCAGGCGCTTGACCAGGGGGATCTTGTGGGTTTCCACAAATTCAATCAAAGTGCCTTCGGGCGCCTGAATATAGCTGAAGCTGCCGGCGGCCTCCCCCATATCAAAAGTATCCATATCGCGGGCGCTGTCGACGGTAAACGGGAAACCCCTCTCCTTTACCTCTTCGCGCAGTTCGTCCATGCCGTTGATGTCGTAGCAGAGGTGGATAAATCCGGGATCGCCCCAGAGCCTGCCCTCGTAAATGGAACGGGGTTGCCGGTCGAGTACCTGCAACAACTCAATGCACGAGGGGCCGAACATCGGACTGAAAGCCCCGTCGGGCGTATGCGAATGGCGGAGCAATACCCGGCGAAACCGTCCCTCGCTCCCCGCAAGCCCCTGCAGGTCGTCAAACTGTCCGCTCACATCGTAAGCCACCCGATCGTAGCCCAGGATTTGCTGATAAACCGGCAGACTGGCTTCCATATCCTGCACACCGATCACCGCGCCGTACACGCCCCCGGTGACTGATTTCTGCTTCTTAAATACATAAGGCTCGCTGCAAACCTCCCAGGTATTATTATAAACATCTTTCAGGTAGAAATGCTGCTTCCCTTCCGGATCGGTGGTGATGCCGCTTAGCAGATTGAGGTTCAACGTCCTGAAGTAATTATAGGCCTTCTGTACATCGGCGGTTTTCAGCTTGCCGGCAAAGATGCCCAGGTCGCCCAATTTCAGCTCAAACGCGGGGTATTCGGGCTTTTTCCCGGTGTGCTGCCAGATTTCAAATCCGCCGCCCCCTTCGAGGTTCAGGGCAAGAATGGCATGTCGTTCGCGGGGCTCGCCCTCGGTATGGGGCAGCATCAGCTCTGCCATGGCCGCCTCTTCAAACATCTTGATATCCATCCCGAAATACCGGCGGTACCAGGCGAATGCCTCCTGAATGTCAGTGACGCCCACCCCCAGTTGCTGAATTCCGTTGATTTGTGTTCCCATGCTTTTATATGCTTTAACTGATTACACCGGCCTGATCCTGGTAGACAGCCTGTAATACAATGCAGGCAGAAACCTGCGTATATGAAGCATCATCAGCTCTTTGCCGCCGACATGCACCTCTTTTTTCTCCCTTCGGAGCCCGTTCAGTATTTGCCTGGCGGCCTTTTCAGCGGAAATGCCGTTGGCCTGTCCGGGGTCCATTTTACCGTATTCTTTACCTTCTTTATCCAGCGCAAACCTGGATATATTGGTCTGTATCCTTCCGGGGATCAGTATGCTAACGCGGATGTTGTGTTTGCTATTCTCAGCCCTGAGGCTCTCGAAATAGCCGTGCAGCGCGTGTTTGGATGCGGAATATGCCGAGCGGTAAGGGAAGCCGAATTTGCCCACCAGGCTGGAAGTCACGGCCAGCTGTCCACCTCCGCAGGCGATCATGTGCGGCAGTAAGGCCTTGGCCAGCGCCACCACCCCGAAAAAGTTGACCTCCATAATGCGGCGGTCGTTGGCGTCGGGAGTTTCCACCACCAGCGAGCGCTGACTGATGCCTGCAAACTGGTAGAGGCCGTGGATGCGCCCGGCCAGCCCGGTAACCTCCGCTGCCGCGACAGCGATGGCAGCAGTATCTGACATATCAAGCACCCTGGTGATCACCGTGGCCCCTCTCCTGCCGGCTTCCCCGGCTACTTCCTGCAATCCCTGAGGGTCGCGGTCGGTAAGGATCAGTTTCGGCTGATATCCGGCAAGCAGCAGGGCCAGCGCCCGCCCCATGCCTGAAGCGGCACCGGTAATCCAGAAACATTGCTGATAAAATTCCATCCCGGAAAAATAAAATGCGAATATACAAACTTCACACGCGCAAGCCCTGAATCAAAGACTTTTCTTTGAGGAATCACAGCGGGAAAGTAACTGGTAACCCGGGACAAATTTCCCGTTACCTTTATTACCACCAAAAGCTTTATCAGAAAACAGCAGGTCATTACCTCCGGAGTTATTTATTCCGGGATCCGGCTGCCTATAAAAACTTAATTCAGTCGGTAAAGCTGATAATGTTTTTTGGTATCTTCGCTTTCTCATGATCAGATCAGTCAGGCCGGCAAAAGATTACCTTACCATGACTGCCGGATTCCCTGACACTGCCTGTTCCGTTTTCAACGCTTTATTCGTATTCATTACATCCTGTTTCCAGATGAAAAAGTGTACAATGATTTTCCTGCTGACGGTTATCCTGGGGATAAGCGTCCGGGGTCAGTGGAGCGACAATCCCGCCATCAACAATGCCATTGCTTTGCTTACGGGCGAGCAGGCCATTCCGAAGATCGCCACCTGCCCCAACGGGGACACCTACATCGGTTTCTTCAGCAACGAAACCGGCAATTACAACGTAAAGCTCCAGCGGCTCGACAGCCAGGGCAATGCCCTGTGGGCAGACAACGGGATCCTGATCAGCAACCAGCCCTCCATGACCTGGCTTACCGACTGGGATATGGCCGCCGACATCAACAACCACTGCATCCTTACCTGGCAGGATATCCGCAACGGCAACAACAACACTTACGCCTACCGTATTTCTCCGGAAGGAAACTTTGTATGGGGCGCCGACGGCATCGCGCTCTCGAACAATTCAGCCTTCAACGCGGCACCCAAGGTGGTGACCACCCCGGCGGGCAACGCGGTATTTGCCTGGACTTCCGACAATGTAATTATCATGCAGAAGATCAGTCCGGCGGGGGCCAAACAGTGGGGCGACAACGGAATCACCCTGAGTTCGGCCAACACCCTGAACTGGCCCCAGATGCTGCCGGTGGGCACCGACGACATCATCCTGAAATATTTTGAAGACAGCGGCCCGCCCAATGCCCCGACACGTCATGTTTTTGCACAGCGATACAGCAGCGGCGGCAGCCCTGTTTGGGCAGCTCCGGCGGTGATTTCCAATGCCGGAGGCATTTCGGCCTGGACGCAGATATTCCCGTTTATCAACGACGGCAGCGACGGCTTTTACATCGCCTGGCACGACGACCGGGACAACAATATGATGGCATCGGTGTGGGTGAACCATGTAGATGCGTCCGGTGTGGTACAATTTCCGGCAAACGGGGTGGAAGCCACCACCGCGGCCACGTTCAACCACTTTTACCCCTATCTGGCCTGTCCTCCGGGATCGCAGGATGTTTATGTCTTCTGGAACGAGATGAACGGGTTGCAGAGCATGCGCGGCATATTCGGGCAGAAGTTTACGGCCACCGGCACCCGTCAGTGGGGCAACAACGGCATGACGTTTATCCCGCTTTCAGCCACCACCTTCACCCCGCTGGAGGTGCGCAGCACCCCCACCGATATGATCGTGCTTTACGAAGAAGGCCTCTCAGCCACCACGGGCATGCTGAAAGCCATGCGGATAGGCACGAATGGAAGTTATGTTTGGCCCGGCGAACATGTTACCATCAGTTCCGTGGCATCGTCGAAAGTCCATACGGTGATCAATGAGTTCCAGGACAACCAGTGGATCATCAGCTGGGAAGACGACCGCAACGGCCCTTCCGATATCTATGCGCAAAACCTGTTGCCCGACGGCACCCTGGGCTTCTGGGACCCTCAGTTCGGGAACATCCAGGGTCAGGTAACCCTGAACGGAGGAACAGGAAACGTAACGCAGGTAGTGATCACAGCCGGCAACGAATCCACCCTGCCCGACCCCACAGGATTTTACTTCCTTGAAGTCCCCACGGGCACCTATACCGTTACGGCCACCCTTGCGGGATATTATCCCGGCTCGGTCGGCAACGTGGTGGTATTGCAGGATCAGACCACAACCGGCGTTGATTTTGTGCTCGATCCGGTACCGACCACAGGATATATCCACGGCATCGTTGAACTCGACGGCGGCAGCGGGGAGATCACCGAAGTGACGGTTTCAACCGGAGGTTTCAGCACCAATCCCGACGCCACGGGATTTTACAGTCTTGAGGCCCCGGTGGGCGTTTGGGATGTGGAGGCCAGCCTTGGCGGCTACACCAGCCAGATCAGGGCCGGGATCGTTGTCAATCCCGGGATCATCACTCCGGATGTGGACTTTTTGCTGACCCCGGCGCCAACCACCGGTTATGTGCAGGGATATGTCACCATCGAAGGTGACTTCTATGATGTTACGGAAGCAACGGTAAGTTCCGGAAATCAAACCACCCACCCTTCCGCAAACGGCTTCTGGTTTCTGGAACTGCCGGTCGGCAGCCATAACATCACCGCCTCCCATACCTGGACAGCAAGCGTTACTGCTGAAGATGTAGAGATCCAGCCCGGCATGTCCACCACCGGCATTGATTTCCTGTTACAGCCCTTCAGAACCGATATTATCGTAAAAGCCCTGGATCAGCACGGAAATCCGGTATTCCCTTGCAGCATCCAGCTTACAGGGCCCGGCCCGTCGTATCATACAGCCATGCTCACGGAAGATTCGGTGACCATCGTAAATGCCGTTTACGGAAATTATCACGGCACCTCCATCCACGTGCCCGGCGGTACCATTGAAGCCGATACCCTGATTGACCAGGATAACCATTTAATGATCTTCCGCTATTTTATCACTGCGACCGACCACCACAGCGCGGAATTTTCATTCAGCGTGTCACCCAACCCGGTAACGGGCAACAGCCGGATTTTACTGAAATCCCCGGAACCCGGAGCATACACTTTACGCTTGTTCACCTCAAACGGCGAAGTGCTTTCATCCGTAAACACCGGGCTTACGAATTCCGGAACCCACGAATGGCCGTTCACTTTCATCTCCGGAAACAGGCGGATTGAACCGGGCATTTACTACCTTGAGTTAAATGACGGAAATAGCTCTGCTACGGTAAAAGTGCTGATTCCGTAGCTGGATGTTCAACAATTTTGCCGGAATCCGGTTTATGTTTTAACCGGTACCGTAAAATTTTTATTCGGTTATTGCCGGAAGCAAATTCTGTGCATCAAACTGAGCCGGTATTATTCATCGACAGAACCCATCAAAAATCCTGAAAAGTGAAAAAACTCAACTTCAAACTTCAATTAATCCTGCTTCCATTATTTGCCATGCTCGCCATCACAGCCTGCAACCGCGGAACAAAAACCAATGCGGAAGAAAATCTTCCGGCCGGCACCCATGCTGTTTCGGTGATTGATGTGATACAGACGACCAATTACACTTACCTGGAGGTTCTTGAAAACGATGGAAAATATTGGATTGCGGTAACTTCCCGCGAAGCAAAACCCGGCGATGTGATCTATTTCACCGACTTTCTTGAAATGAAAGATTTCGAAAGCAAGGAGCTTGGCCGGACCTTTCCGCTGGTCTATTTTGTGCAGGATCCCAGCGACAGCCCTGTATCGAAACAGCAGCCGGCCAGCATGGGCAAGCCTGTCAACGAACGGGTGCAAGGCATCGAGATTGAACATGTGGAAGGCAGCCTGACCATTGCCGGAATTTTTGCAGACAAAGCCAATCTGAAAGGTGACATGGTGAAAATCAGAGGACTGGTCGTAAAGGTCAACAACAACATCATGGGAAAAAACTGGGTTCATCTGCAGGATGGAACCGGAGATGAAGGGAACTATGACCTGACCATCACCACCACGGAAGCTCTGGAGGTGGGCAGTATTGCCACTTTCGAGGGCAAAATCGAGGTTGACAAGGACTTTGGCGCCGGTTACAGCTACGATGTGATTATGGAAGA
The DNA here is from genome assembly GCF_001192835.1 of Lentimicrobium saccharophilum. Taxonomy (NCBI): domain Bacteria; kingdom Pseudomonadati; phylum Bacteroidota; class Bacteroidia; order Bacteroidales; family Lentimicrobiaceae; genus Lentimicrobium; species Lentimicrobium saccharophilum. Next base: position 39,027 of record NZ_DF968183.1, on the reverse strand, counting down.
TGCCAAAGTGTCTGACATCAAACCCGGCACTCCCCGGTCCTGATAAAAGCCTGCCTTTGTACCCCGGCAACAGGGCTCATCTTTATTTTCGGGATTTTTTTGAGTGGACAGAAATGTCAGGTCATCTGACACCCGCATCTGCTGATAATTTCATTTGCCGCGGAAAATCCGCCTGAAAAGCAGCCCTGCAGCAGGAAACCGCCGGTCGGCGCGTCCCAGTCGGTCATCTCGCCGGCAACAAAAATCCGCGGGAACTTTTTCAGGGAAAAATCCGGATTCAGCGATTCCAGTCCAAGCCCACCTGTGCTCGAAATGGCTTCATCAAGTCCGCGCAGAGAATGCACAGGCAAAAGAAGGTTTTTAAGAGCATCCGCAAATAACGCAGGTTCGAGAAATTCTTCCTGTGAGGTATATGCCTTGATCAGGGCCAGTGAAACGGCGTCAAGTTTCAGGCAACGGGCGTAAGCACGGCTTCCCGGCCTGGTATTTCCCAATCGTTTCAACAGGGAATCCCTGTCACTTGTCGGTTTCAGGTCGAGCCGGAGTGCAGCGCTCTGTCCGGACGCTATAAGCTTCCTGATCTCCGGCACCAGCGGATAAACAGCAAAACCTTCCAGTCCGTACCCGGTAATCAGCGCCTCTCCCTTGCTTTTCACATCCTGAACCTGCATCATTATGTTCTTAAGGGGTTTCCCTTCATGAAACTGCCTGAGTTGCGCCGGCCATTCAATATTCACCCCGCAGTTTGAGGGTTGAAAAGGCAATGTGGTTATCCCGCGCCTGTTCATTATTTCCGTCCATTTGCCATCCGAGCCGGTTCCCGGCCAGGAAGCGCCTCCCAGGGCCAAAACGGCGAAATCAGCCTGAATTTCTATCTGCTTGTTTCCGTTCAGAAAAGCAAACCGCATCTGCCCGTCGAAATCCGTGAGTTTATGGCTGGTATGGATATGAACGCCTCTTTGTTGCATGGAGTTGACAATGGCTTTGAGCACCTGAGCCGGGCTGATCCCTTTTTTGGGAAACACTTTGCCGCTGCTGCCGGTATAAGTGGGAATGCCCAGCTGGCCGAGCCATTCCCTGAGCTGCTGCGGGCCAAAGAGGTTCAGGGCGGTATCCATAAACCCGCGGGGCGAATACTTTTCTGCAAGCTTAACGCCTTCAACGTGGCTGGTGATGTTCAATCCTCCCTTGCCGGCCAGCAGGAACTTCTGACCCACCATTTTTTCCTTCTCAAAAAGGTGTACCTCAAAGTGACCTGCCAGCCGCCATGCTGCCATCAGCCCCGCAGGGCCGCCGCCCACCACTATCGCCACGCCGCCCGAAGCCGGTTTGTTTTCCTGATGATTCAAAAGATTCAAATCTTTACGTTTACATTCCTACCGTAATCTCCCGGGTCGAAAACACGGGAATGGCCAGCCGGAAACCCCACTGCCATTTTCCTTCATCGTTTAAGGCCGTATAGACGCCAAAGTTATACAAACTATTGCCCAGTCCGAAACCGCCCTCAATATGGTAACCCTGATGCTGCACGCCAAGAAATCCCAGGCTGAACTGTTCCTGCCACAACCGGTTGCGCAGCAGTGGCAGGCGCGTAAACAGCAGATAACGGGAGGAATAGTTTGCAAAAGCCCTCAACCAGGCTTCATTGGTGCTGTATTCGTAATAATTGATCAGTTGAAAGGTGTTGAAGAGGTCCTTTCCTCCCACTGTCAGTGGCTGGGCGCTGAAATGGGTAAAATCGCCGGAATAGAGACGATCTGCAGTTACAAACTTTCCGGATTCCGCTTCTATCTTCAGCCGTTCGCCCGGACCGGTGGCAACCTCCTGCCTTAGCCCGGCGTGAAGCACTGTAAAATCAGTTGTAAACGAACCGGAAGGAATGGCTTTCCTGATGCCCGCGAAGAACTCCGGCGCACGGTTCAGGCCACGGCGCGGAACTTTTACCCCGTCTTTGATATAGTAAAAAGGCATGGGTTTATAAGTCAGTTCCATTTCAAAAATCAAATCCCGGTGGCGCTCCATCCGGTATAGCGGGCTCGCCGGAATGTTGGGGCTGAAAGACCTGGAATCCTTATAGAAAAACGAAAAATCGCTTTGGTTTTGCAGTGGAGCGGATTCCGCCAAAGTAAGGGCAGCACTCAGGCTTGCCCCGAAAAAGGGCTGCAGGGAGTGGGCAACCCGGATGAAATCATGTTGATACAGCCGCGACAGGTTTTGCCGGAACAGCAGGGTTGATAACGCGTTCTCAATCGCCATGGCGCCCCCTTCCCGGTTGAAATCAGGGTGTAAAGAACCTCCGCTGATCCTGAATTTGTTTTTCAGGTTTCCCTGGCCTTCCAACCCCACCGAAGTGGTCCACATAAAGTCACGGGATGCAAACCCGAAGGCGGGGGCAAAATCAACCATCGCCTTGTATTTTCCGGTTTTAAACCGGTTGTATGTGAAGCGGGTTCCGTATGTCAGTCCGTCAACCGTGCTGAAGCTCACCCCAAAGGGGTACAACAGCCCGTTCGACGAAATCCGGTTCACGGAATCAATCTCTGATATTCCACCGGTGAGCAGCACGGACAGCAACCGCTGTTTTGCCGGCTTTGGCTGAATTGTGCTGTCAGCGTCCTTTTTCCCACGGGCCAGGAGGGTATCATTCCTGATAACGCTCAGCACTTCGCTGCGGGCCAGCGGAATCGGCCTGATACTGCTCCAGAAGGCGGTATCGGATACCCTGGCATTGGAATCAATACTTAATTTGTAGCGCTCCACATATTGATGATTGTTCCTCAGTGAGTCCCTGGCCTTCAATTCCTCCTGTTTCTGTCTGATCCTTGCCAGCCGGTAAGCTTCAGAATTGGTCGGCTCCGGGCTGGCCGTAAGTTTCTCCGCTTTCTTCTGCAGCCGGTCCCTGCGCATCTGGCTTGCAGACGGGGATGCGGGCAACTGCATGGATACAGGGGGCGCTTCAGCAGCCGGGATATGTGAGGCATTTACCAAAAGTTCGCGGTACCTTACGGATGTGTTGTATAAAAAGCCACCTGCATTGCCCAGCAGGTCCATATCCAGCTTCATGCGGTTGCTTACCGGAAGCCACACCGAGGGCTTCACCTCCCCGTAAGTCTGCGAAAGCCGGATATCCACGCCAAGTTGCTCCTCCACCTGCACGTCAATGCTGTGGATGCACCACAGGTCCTCAATGATATAAACATGCCCCCGCAAAAATTTCGGCCCTTTGCCTTTAGGGATTATCCTGATTTTACTTACCAGCACCTTTCCGTTTACCCGGGTCCCCTCAAGGGCAAAACGGTAATGGTTGAAGGCGCCGGGCGCAAAGGGCGACCAGGCGTTGCCGAAAGCGTCGGGTTTATAAAGATTTCCCGATATATAACCAACGGCCGCCGAGGATTTACTCTCGTCGTCGCGGGGAAAGTTGCTGTGTATCGATTTTACCCGCTGATTTACCTTTGAAGGCGCGGTAAACTCTATTTCATTGACCGATTCTTCCATATACACGTCACCTTCCTTGATCCCGCTCTCTTTCAGGTCTTCCCTGGCCATCCATTTCACCATTCGTGATATGGACCTGATTTCCAGACTGCCTCGGATATACACATCGGCCTTGTAGTATTTTACCATCCCGGCATACTGCGGCGCCATGCGGATTACCTGACGCATAATGCCGTAGGCGGGGTCCTCCCCGCTGCTGCTCACTACCACGCCTGAAAGGTTATAAACCATGGGTTTTAATCGAATATGCAATGGGCTCGCTGTTTTCCCGATGCTGATCTGCCGGGTTTCGGCCTGATAACCCATACTCTGAAACACACAGGTATAATCTCCTGCATCAAGTTTCAGCTCAAAAGCCCCGTCCTGATTGGCCACCGTGCCATACATCAGTTCTTTTACAAACACCGTGGCCCAGGGCACAGGTTTACCCGCTTCATCCGTGATAATCCCGGATAGCACCTGGGCATGTGAGGCAAATGAAGAAAAAAGGGTGACTGAAAGAATAAGAAAAACCCTGAACCACATCTATAAATCAGTTAGGAATAAAATTAAATTTTATACTAAATAAAACGCGTATTACGATGTAAAGATAACCCGGCAATAATAGGAAAACAAATACATTGCAAGCTTTTAACCATATTTAACAGGGTACCGCGACATCCGGCAAGCCGGCAATGATTGCGGGAGTTCCATATTTTCTGAAAACACCTGCGTTTCTGACCAGGAAAAAAAATCAGCAGACATCCTCTTTTCGGGATCAAAACACAAGAGGAATTACCGTTGTCTGTTCCAAAAAATTCTGATGAAATTGGCAGGTTCCCGGCTGATTCCGCTTATACCGTGAATCAGAATCCAGTCGATGGCATAACAAATCAGAATCGTTGAACTGATCAATTATTGGTGCATTTCTGCGTTTCCCGCGTTCCGGCGGTGGAAAAAAGCAGATTATTTAATTGACAAGCCCTGATTTTTTAAAGCGCATCAATCGTGTCCGGTAAATTATCTGTAGCTTCCTCACCTAATCCGGAATAACGGGGTTTTCAGGGTGCAGATGGAGAGTGCAGGCGAATGGTGGAGCAGCCGCTTCGCTCCCTCTCAAGGTGACTAAAACGCAATTTTCTTTATTTCCGGCAGTTTCTGAAGGTGCACAATTCCGGTTTATTACCCCCGGCTTGAGTTGGAGGTAATAAGGAGCTGACCAACGCAGGGGCTTTAGCCCAAAAGGCGGCAAAAGTTTATTCGCATCCTGGCATTAGTAAAATCCGGCAAGCCCGGAAATTCCCCTGGTCACACTTCCCCCGGCCTTTCGGCTAAAGCCGGTTGGTTCGGAGATCTGCATTTTCCCCGGGCTGAAGCCTGGAGTAAAGCAAACAAAATTATCTTACAATTCATCGGAATTCCGACGTCTGAATCAGGACTTCAGGTCAATCAACGCAGGAAAAAGCAGATTGAATTAATCACTATCGGGACTTAGCTTCTTTTACTTTTTAGTACAGATCAAATAGCGAATACCCCGGGAGAGAATATGTTGAAAATAAATTTTTTCCGGACAACCATTCCGGAGAAAATCTTCGTATTTTTATCCATCCGTGAAAATATTGAATGAACCTGCACCACGGGGTACGGGTTTATATTAATTTTAACGTAGCTCAATGTAGTTGCTGCCAACGCTATCAGATATCCGCCTCTGCAAAAACATATTTAATTAGTCGCTCCTTAAATAAGTTATAAACAATTGAATGTCAATAAATAAGCATCATTTTTTAGCGACTATTTATGCAGGATTTTGTATCTTTAATGCATAAAAACCTGCAAATTATGCTTGGAAAATCACCCACAAAGAGCCAGAGGGAATTATTTCGTCCGATGCTTGACGATTTTATCAATTTGGATCATGAGCTTGTTCGTTTAGCCAATAAAATTGATTGGGGATATTTTGAGAAAGAATTCTCGGTCTATTATTCTGATCAGGGAGCACCCAGTGTTCCTATCAGGTTAATGGTTGGCTGCTTGCTCTTAAAACACATTTATAATCTTGGAGATGACCGTATTCCTGAGGTTTGGGTTCGTGATGTTTACTTTCAATATTTCTGCGGGGGAGTCTTTTTCGAACATAAATTTCCTTTTGACCCGAGCGATTTCACTCACTTTCGCAATCGTGTGGGAGAAGAAGGAATAGGCAAAATATTTGCATACAGTGTAAAACTGCACGGGCAATCTGTTCACAAGCAATCGAAGTTTTCCTTGTCAGATACAACCGTTCAGGAAAACAATACTACGTTTCCAACAGATGCCAAATTATGCAAGAAAGTTATAGACCAATGCAACAAAATAGCTGAGAAAGAAGATATTGATCAACGGCAACGATACACCAGGGAGAGTAAGCAACTGCTACGCGACACTTACAATGGCAAGCATCCCCGACGAGCCAAAAAGGCAAAAAAGTCAAAAAGACGTCTAAAGACCATTGCCAATACGTTGTTGAGGGAGCTGGGTCGAAAAATGAGCGAGGAACAGCAAGGGAAGTACGCAAAAGAACTGAAACTCTATCATCGTGCTGTCAACCAGCAGAAAAACGACACCGACAAGGTTTACAGCCTTCACAAGCCCTTTACCCGTTGCATAGCCAAAGGCAAACCACATAAGCAATATGAGTTTGGCAACAAAGTAGGGTTGATTACCACTGGCAAAAAAGGGAAGAGGATTATTTTAGCCATCAGTGCATTTTTGGGTAACCCCTTCGATGGCCACACGATTGAGCCTTTGATTAATCAAATGATTAGCAATGACATAAAGCTACCTCAGGAAGTGGTTTATGACCGGGGAGGAAGAGGAAGGTCAGAGATTGAAGGTGTAAAGATCCTGACACCCCATAAACCCAAGGCCAGCGATACAATTGCTCAGAAACATAAGAAACGTAAAAAGTTCAGATCACGGGCAGCTATCGAGCCAATTATCGGACATCTGAAAACAGATTTTCGAATGGGACAGAACTACCTTTTAGGAGAGAAAGGCATACAAATCAATGCTTTGATGGCTGCAACCGCATGGAATCTGAAGAAAATGATGGAAAAACTCAAACTAGAGTTTTTTCGTTTCATTTTTCAAACGCTGGTTGAGCCTCTTTTTTTATTTTTTCCCGCTCGGAAAAATAGTTTTTAAGGAGCGACTAATTAATAAAAGTATAACCGGCCATTCTCCGGGATCGCTTGCCTTATCACCACAGGAAACCGTGAAAACCCGGGTGGCCGTTTAATAAGCATTAACACTGAAAATATGAAACCTTATTTTTCTTTACTGATTTTACCAGGGATATTTCTTACCTTCATGTTGATTGCCACTGACAGTTTTGCTGACGGAACATCCGTATCGGACTCTCCTGTATCTATAAAACCGGATACCGAAGAAATCTGTGCCGGAACATCAGTCACATTCACGGCTATAACACCGGTTCTCCAAAACCCCGTTTATCAATGGACAAAAAACGGTTTCCCGGCTGGCAGCAATGCCCCCGATTTCACGTATGTTCCTGTCAATGGCGATATACTTCAGGTTAATGTTACCGCAACCGGATTCTCGGCCGTATCCGACCCATTGGTACTGACCGTATATCCGACTTACGCCGCCGTGTATATTTCAACTCCGGAAACACAGGTGACTGAAGGGACAGTGGTCTCTTACCTCGCTGAAACCTACAATGCAGGTTCAGCCCCGCTGATGGAGTGGCTTGTAAACGATATCAGGGTCGCTGTCAATATATATGATTTCACGTATACGCCTCAAAACGGCGATATCGTGCAGGCCAGGCTTACCGTGGGCAGTGATGTACCCTGCATCAGCACGAATCCGGTTACTTCGAATCAACTGGTAATGTCGGTTTGCAATTCAGCGCCGGTAGCTTTTGACATCTGGGGCAGTGGTGAATACTGCGGCGCCGTTGGTTTTGAGTTCGGCATCGAATCCTCCGAGCCCGGGGTCATCTATTATCTCTATAAAAAATTTGGCGATGATTTGTTCCGGTTAAATGGCATGGAACAAACGGGAACCGGCGGGCCGCTGAGTTTTTTCGAAGAAGCGGGGGAATACCTGATCCTCGGCAAAAATGCCTGCGATTCCATGTGGATGAACGGAAGCGCCCTGGTGCTCCCGTTCAACACCAAAACCTATATCTCAGCCGCCGGCAATAACCTGTGCAATGGCACACAGGTAACCTTCACAGCCACTCCGGAACGAAACGACAACGCGGATTATGAGTTTTTATGGATGATCAATAACAGTCAGGCCTTCCCGGGAGGCACATCTTTCAGCTATACTCCAGAAAATGGAGATCAGGTGTCCGCCATCATGATTTCACCCTGCTTCGATTATGAAATGAACAATACCGTGGTGATGATGGTAAGGGACTGCAGTGCTGCACCCGTGACCTGGACCGGCAATGTGGACAACAACTGGGACCGGCATGAAAACTGGGACAGCGGGGTACCGGGCATTTCATCCGTGGTGGTAATTCCGGGAAATATCGAAAACTACCCCACCCTGACCGCACCGGCATCCTGCGAAAGCATCATTATTGAGAGTGGGGGTTCGTTTATAGGATCGGAATTCCTGACGGTGAAATCTGCTATGGTAAAGCGCGATCTGAACAACCAGCAGTTTCATTTCCTGTCGTCACCCATGGGCTACCCGGAACCGGCTTTCGGCGGGGTTTTCACGGATAATCAAAACGGCATCTGGGCAAGAAAATATGATGAATACAGCGGCGACTGGCAAAATCTCCCGGCAAGCGCCCTGCTGATTCCGGGCACGGCTTATTCCATGCAACTGACGCAAAACCAGACTGCCGGATTCATCGGGATCCTGAACAGTGCGGCTGTCACCACCCGGCTTTTATACAACAATCCCGGGAATGACCCCGACCGCGCCGGGTGGAACCTTGTCGGCAACCCCTTCCCAAGCGCCATCGACTGGGATATGGTATCGGTAAACGCCGCGGAGCAGTCGATCTATGCCTGGAACGGAACCCAGTATATTACATGGAACGGTACGATCGGCGCCCTTACAAACGGAATCATCTCCGCCCAGGGCGGCGTTTTTATCAAAGCATCAGAACCGGGTTATATTTTCAACAGGGACGTCACCATCCCCCTGCCGGCAAGGGTCCACAGCAATCGCCCTTTCCTGAAGGAATCCGTGGCAAATACCCTTGAACTTGAAGTGGATGGAAATGGTTTCCGGGATGTTACTTTTATCCGCTTTAACGAAAATGCCACCAAAGGTTTCGATGCCAATGCCGATGCACATAAACTATGGGGCATCGAAGAAGCCCCGCAGCTCTTCTCCTGGTCGGGCACTTACCCGTTAAGCATCAACGAGTTACCCCTGGTTTTCAACGAAACCATTGACCTCGGTTTCAGCTGTGCCGCCAGCGGGGCGTATACCATCACCGCCAACGGATTGTCAGGCTTCGACGCCTCTGTCCGCTTGCTGCTCGAGGATAAAAAAAACAGCGCTATCACAGACCTTTCAATAAATCCCGGATATATTTTTGATTATCAGGCCGGAGAAATTCCTGACCGCTTCCGCCTGCACATTATCGGAGCTTCCGCGATTCCTGAACAAAACAGCATATTTGTCTGGTACCAAAACAATCTCCTGTCCGTATCCAATCCTTCCGGGATTACCGGCGAATTGCACTTATTTGACCTCGCGGGCCGTGTGGTGCTTTCATCCCCCCTGGATAAAGGTGACCTGACGGTACTGCCCATTAGCCTGAAGCCCGGAGTGTACCTGGCCGGCATCTCGGCAGTAAACTTTAAACTGACCAGAAAAATAATTGTCAGGTAACTTGCTGACAACAAGGCGCTTCAGACAATCATACCTGCTATTAACAGTAACTGCTGACATCTTAAGGATGTCCTGCCGGATAATTGGTTCACGTCAGAATTTTTTAGTGCACCCATGCTCCTGCCGGATTCCGTATGCCGGAACCATCACTTCTGTGGTATAGCTTCCTTAATGCTGTCCGGTTTCAATTCAAGGATGAAAATCCTGAATCAGCGGCGACGCCTCCGATCATTTGACATGAACGATACAGTTGTTATCTTTGCTGAACAATTTGCCGGCATCCAGGCGCCAGGCAACCCATACGCTGTTGATGAGAAATAAAATACTGATACTTGCTGCATGCCTGATTCCATTGATTACGGCAGCCCAATCATGGAAATCAAAACCATTCTCCATCAGCCTGCTAAATAATGCAACCCTTTACCCGCCCAAATCGCTTACTGCAATATTCAATCAGCCGATACATCCCGGGTTTTCAGCAAGTTATGAATTCGGATGGCGCGAAACGATCAAAAATCCGATGTTCAGAAATGTCAACACCCATGCGCTTGGCGGGCGTCAGGTCTATACCGGGAAGTGGTTCCAGAACATCGGCCTTTCCTATTATTATCACCGGTATGTCAACCATGCCGTGCTGATCACCACGCAGGCCGGTTACAGGAGATATCTGGGTAAATTTTCAGCCGAAGTCTCCTTACATGCGGGATACATGCATGCCTTTCTGCTTACTGAGCAGTTTTTAAAGCTGTCAGACGGCAGCTGGAAAAGTCAGAAACTGCCTTCAAAGGCTCAGATTGTGGGTGGAGCAGGCATTGGCATCGGGTATGACGCAGGATACCATTACAATACACGGCGGATATTTATCAACTACGACTTCAGGCTGCAGATGCCATTTATCAGTAACTATGTCCCGCTTTTACCCAACGGCATCCTATCGGCGGGAATACAGTTTACCCTTTTCAAAAACCCCGGCAGCCACAGCAAGCCTGCCCCAAAACAACTTGAATGTCCAAAGTCCTGACCGTCATTATACTTGCCCTGACAAGCCTTTTGCTGACAGGCTGCAGCAGCGATGAAATAAAAAAGCCTGTCGTCCTGAATTGTCCGGTTGAGGAAAATCCGTTATTTCAGTCAAATACGAAAAGCATTGCCTATAGGAAAATCCTTGATGATTATGTCAGGCGCGGACTTCCAGGCATCTCGCTGCTGGTGAAGGACAGTACGGGTTTTTTTGTCGGTTCCACCGGCATGGCTGATATTGCCGGCAATATCCCCATGCAGCCCTGTCATATTGCAAAAATTGCCAGTATAACCAAGATGATGTTAGGAACGGCCGTGCTGCGGCTTCAGGAAAAGGGCATCCTCTCGCTCAATGATCCTGTGAGTAAATACATTCCGGAAAAAACACTCAAAAAAATCGGCAATGGGAATGCGCCAATTACCATCCGGAACCTGATGAATCATACGACGGGATTTTATGATGTAATTGATGACGAGGGATTTTACCTTCAGATACTGAATGATCCTGCCCGTAAATGGACTGCCGCGGAATTGCTGGAGTACGTTTACAACAAAGATGCCATGTTCTCCTTCAGACCGGCAGACACCGTCGGCTATTCAAACACAAATTACCTGCTGCTCAGCATGGTAGTTGAATCGGCCACCGGGGTTCCGCATGCGGTTGTCCTTCGCGATGAAGTTATCGACAGGCTGCAGATGAACGACACCCGTTACTACTGGCATGATCCCCTTCCGGAAACGGGTATTGCCCAGGGATATTATGACCTTTACAACAACGGCCGGATCGAAAACATCTCCCACTGGAATACCGGCAGCGGCAATGGCTTTACAGGCGTGTATTCAACGGTTTGGGACATGTACCTGTTTGCCGATGCCTTGTTTGAAAGCAAAACCTTACTTTCCCAGCCTTCACTGGATGAAATGCTGACCTTCCATCCCGATGTAGAAGCGCGCAAACAGATTGGCGTTGCCTGCTTTAAGGACTTTATTGATACAGGCAATCCTGAAAGGGATTATGCCTGGGGCCATCGCGGAAGGGAGCTCGGTTACAGCGCCGATCTTTACTACTTTCCGGAATATCAGACCACCATGGCGCTCATCGTGAATTACGGCACCGATGGGAACAGTCCTTTAAGACCGGTATTCCTTGAGATGCGCGATAAGATCGCGAGGACAATCACACAAAACTGAAAAACCTTCAAAAAAAGGCTGCAGTGCGTTAAGCAAGGCAGCCTTTTGAGCTTTTTCCAGGTTCAGGCTAATTCAGCAGAAAAAGGCTGTAATTACCCGAGATCCTTTCCGGAATTACGGCTAGCGCTTTAGAGTAATTTAAAAGGTTCCGGATAACCGACTCGCTCGGCGATGCATTGACCGGGCTTGTCCTGATGCTTCTAAGGTTATGCCCTGCCGGCTGCATAAAAGGAACCTGAAAAGAATGATGAAGAGTAAAGTTTTTGGCCATAGGCGATGATTGTTCGGTTTTTTATGGTTTCAATAAAGTAACGGACAGGCGAACCGATTATTATCTGAAATGATTTTTTTTCATCCAAATAAGTAATGCGTTGCTGAAATCACGGTAAAATCAGCGGAATGATTCCCAAATAAAAAACAGGAGGCAATTACGCCTCCTGTCTCAAACATGAAAACAAGAAAAAATTATGCAGACAACGAAATTTCTTTCTTTTCAATCATTTTCCTGAGGTTTATCAGGGCATAGCGCATGCGGCCCAGGGCCGTATTGATGCTTACATTGGTCTGTTCGGCAATTTCCTTGAAACTCATATCAGCATAATGGCGCATCATCAGCACATCGCGTTGCTCGGCAGGTAAAAAATCAATCAACGCCCTAACATCCTGGTGAATCTGCTCTGTAATCATCCTGTCCTCCACTGAATCATCATAGATTCTGAGGTTATCAATAATGCTGAATTCCTCACTCTGGCTGTCAACAACGGGGATTCTCCTCGATTTCCTGAAATGGTCAATTACCAGGTTATGCGCGATGCGCATCACCCATTGGATAAATTTACCCTCTTCTTTATAAGTACCGGATTTCAGTGTGTGAATTACCTTGATGAAGGTATCCTGAAAAATATCATCAGCATGTTGTTTATCCTTCACAACCATGATGATGTAAGAAAAAACCTTGTTTTTGTGACGGTAAATCAACTGTTCAAGGCAAGATTCATTACCGGACAAATACCTGTTAATCAGCTCCTGATCGCTAATTGACTGGGCATACATAACGCCTCCTTCTGTTAGTAAGTGAAAGCGTAGATGTTTATCCGATAAGTGCCTCCTATGGTTAAATGAATAATCTGAACAGTCAGGGAATAAGAAAATCACCCCTTTGAGCCACAAATATACGGCAAATGAATTCACAAAATCAAGTGTCTGCCTAAATTTTCTCTAATTTTGTTGCCTGAAGTGCTTACGGAAACATGAATTCTGACTATACGGCGGGCAAAACCCCGGAAACCCATATCCTTATCAAAGGAGCTAAAGTACACAATCTCAAGAATATATCTCTTGCCATTCCCCGCAATCGCTTTGTGGTGATTACCGGGTTGTCAGGTTCAGGAAAATCGTCTCTCGCCTTCGACACTTTGTATGCTGAGGGGCAGCGCCGGTATGTGGAGAGCCTCAGCGCTTACGCGAGGCAGTTTCTGGGCCGGATGAGCAAACCGGAAGTGGAATATATCAAAGGCATTGCTCCTGCCATTGCCATAGAACAAAAGGTGAATACAAGGAATCCAAGGTCGACCGTTGGCACTTCCACCGAAATATACGAATATATAAAACTGTTGTATGCCCGCATCGGGAAGACCTACTCCCCTGTCTCCGGAAAACTTGTAAAACGGGATACAGTTACTGATGTTTGTGATTATCTGATCGCGTTGCCCGTCAATGCCAGGGTCACAGTTATGTGCCGCCTGCTGCTCAAGCACAACCGTTCGCTTCAGACTCAGCTCTCCATCCTGCTGCAGCAGGGATTCAGCAGAATTAAATACAACGGCACCTTTGAGCGGATAGAAGAAGTAATCAAACAGGGCGCCGATGAAAATAAAAACTACTTCCTGGTGGTTGACCGGGTAACCATCAGGCCCGACGATGAAGACCTGATGCAACGCCTGGCCGACTCGGTGCAGACTGCCTTTTATGAAGGTGACGGTGAATGTGTCTGCGAAATCGAGAACGATGACACCATCAGACAGGAGGTATTCTCGAACCGCTTCGAAGCCGACGGCATCAGTTTTGAAGAACCTACCTCCAACCTGTTCAGCTTTAACAACCCTTATGGTGCCTGCAAATCCTGCGAGGGTTTCGGGAGTATCATCGGCATTGACGAAGACCTGGTAATACCAAACAAAAGCCTTTCGGTATACGAGGATGCCATCGCCTGCTGGCGGGGGGAAAAACTGAGCGAATGGAAAGATGAGCTGGTAAACAACGCTTACAGATTCAACTTTCCGGTACACAAGCCCTGGTACGACCTCACCGAAGAACAGCGTCAACTGGTCTGGAGCGGCAATAAATACTTCGGGGGAATCAACGCCTTCTTTAAATTTGTTGAAGAGCAAACCTATAAAATACAGTATCGGGTAATTCAGTCCCGTTACCGCGGCAAAACGGTATGCCCCGAATGTAAAGGAACCCGGCTCAGGAGCGACGCCAACTATGTGAAAGTCGGCGGAAAAAGCATCAGCGAAATTGTACTGATGCCGGTTTCGGAAGCGTTACAGTTTTTCACCTCACTTGAACTGAGTGACTTCGAAAGGACTGTGGTCAAGCGGCTGCTTCAGGAAATTACCAACAGGCTGCGGTTCCTTTGCGATGTGGGCCTGAGTTACCTGACCCTGAACCGGCTTTCATCCACATTGTCCGGCGGAGAATCGCAGCGGATAAATCTTGCCACCTCGCTCGGCAGCAGTCTGGTAGGTTCCATGTATATCCTGGATGAACCCTCGATCGGTCTTCATCCCCGCGACACCCACCGCCTGATCAAAGTGCTGCAGCAGCTCAGGAAACTGGGCAATTCGGTCATTGTGGTGGAACACGATGAAGAGATCATGCATGCCGCCGATCATCTGATTGACATTGGCCCCATGGCGGGGGAAAATGGCGGGCAGATCATGTTTGAGGGGAGATATGAGCAGCTGGTAAACGAACAGGAAAGCCTTACCGCCCTGTATCTGACCCACCGCATGGGCATCCCGGTGCCGAAAATCCGCCGGAAATGGAGGGATTACATCGCCCTGTCGGGGGTGAGGGAAAACAACCTCAGGGGAATAGAGGTGAAATTTCCGCTTAATATCCTGGTAGCCGTTACCGGTGTGAGCGGATCCGGAAAAACTTCACTGGTAAAGCGGGTACTCTACCCTTCGCTGAAAAAGATGTACGGGGGCTATGGCGAGCGGACGGGACGTTTCGATAAAATCAGCGGTGACTTCATTAAGATCAGCGAAGTGGAAATGGTGGACCAGAACCCGATAGGAAGGTCTTCCCGCTCAAATCCTGCCACATACGTCAAGGCATACGACGATATCAGAAGCCTGTTTGCCGATCTGCCGCTGGCCAGGACCAGGGCTTACAAACCCGGGTTTTTCTCCTTTAACATAGAAGGCGGGCGCTGCGAAGAATGCGAAGGCGAAGGGGTGGTTCAGATCGGGATGCAGTTTATGGCCGATATTCACCTTACCTGCGAAAGCTGCAAGGGAAAACGGTTCAAGGAAGAGGTGCTTGAAGTAACCTACCAGGGCCTGAACATCGCCGATATCCTTGACCTGACCATCGATCAGGCCATAGATTTTTTCGGGAAACACGCCCAGAGTAACAGCGTCGAAAGCCGGATTGTATCGAAACTCAAGCCTTTGGCGGAAACCGGGCTCGGCTACCTGCGCATGGGACAATCTTCCGACACCCTCAGCGGCGGTGAAGCACAACGCATCAAGCTTGCCAGTTTCCTGGTGAAAGGAGCCTCCGACAAGCCAACCCTGTTTATTTTCGACGAGCCCACCACCGGCCTTCACTTCCACGACATCAGCAAGTTGCTGGCATCATTCAATGCACTGATCGCCAAAGGGCACAGCATCATCGTCATTGAGCACAACCTCGAGGTGATCAAATGCGCCGATTGGGTCATCGACCTGGGGCCCGAAGGAGGAAATGAGGGCGGAAACATCCTGTTTGAAGGCATTCCCGAAGATCTTGCCAGACAGGAGAACTCTTATACCGGTCAGTTCCTGCGAGAAAAACTCAACCCTTCCGGGGAAAACTGATCTGATTGAATGACCTGCCGCGGGTTCAGGGTGAAATATTACACCTGCATCCTGTTACATTTCACAAATTTGTTCATAAACTGTTAAACACAACTTTTTTTTTGAAAAGGAAGTGTTAACTTTGATTTCTGAAAAGAATTGTTACTATTTTAGTGCATTGCAGCCCAAAAGCATGGCTTTCGGGTTCATGAATGTCATATAATCATACATCTACATGGAAAATAATCCCTTGAAGGACGAATCCGGAATGTCGCTTCAGTTGTTGCGTGACGAGAACAAAAAACTCCTGGAAGCCCTGAAACATCTCGAATACCTGAAAAAACAGGAACAGGAGCTGATCAAAGCGAAAGAAGATGCCGAACGCGAAAACAGGATGAAATCGGACTTTCTTGCCATGATGAGTCACGAGATACGCACCCCGATGAACGGGGTTATCGGGATGACCAGCCTGCTGCTCGACACCAACCTGACCGTTGAACAGAAGAATTTTGTGGAAACCCTCAGGGTGAGCGCCGACAACCTGATGACCATCATCAATGACATTCTTGACTTCTCCAAAATCGAATCAGGGAAAATGACGCTCGAAGAAGCGCCGTTTGAACTGAGAAACTGCATTGAAGACGCCCTTGACCTGTTCGCCCAGAAAGCCATCGAACGCGGAATCGACCTGCTCTATCTGATTCAGCCCGATGTTTCGCCTTTCCTGGTTGGTGACATCACCCGGCTCAGGCAGATACTGATCAACCTGATCAACAACGCCATCAAATTTACCGAAGAGGGCGAAGTATTTATTTCAATAGAAAAAGTAAAGGAAGAAGAAGGTTATCAGGAACTGCAGTTCTCGGTAAGAGACAGCGGCATTGGTATCCCCAAAGAAAAATTAGGGATACTGTTCGATGCATTTACCCAGGCTGACTCAACCACCACCCGGCGTTACGGGGGCACCGGCCTCGGGCTGGCCATCGCCAAACACCTGGTTGAACTTATGGACGGACGCATCTGGGTGGAAAGCGAAGTGGGCAAAGGCTCAACGTTCTTCTTTACCATCAGGCTCAGAACTTCCGGCATCGGCAAAACCAAACTGTATGTCCGCGGACAAATTCCCGAACTGAAAAACAGCCGCGTGCTGATCGTGGATGACAACGAAACCAACCGTCATATTTTCACCCTGCAGTTCGAATCGTGGGGAATGGTTCCGTATACCGCAAAATCAGGTCACGAAGCCCTGGCCATCATCGAAGAGGACGAAGAGCCCTTCGACCTCGCGGTAATTGACATGCAGATGCCGTCTATGGACGGACTTGAGCTTGGACGGGCTATTAAGGCATTACCCTTTAAAGGCGATGTGCCCATGATCATGCTTACCTCGCTGGGCAAAATCAATAAACTGCCCACCGACGTCTTTGATGCCCAGTTGTCGAAACCGATCAAGCTGGCCGAGCTTTTCGAGGAGGTATTGCGCGTGATTGCCGAAGCACGCAACCGCCGGAGCAACCTGGCCGACCACAACATCGACAAAAACCTGGCCGCCAAGCTGCCCATGCGCATCCTGCTGGCCGAAGACAATATTACCAACCAGGATCTCGTCATTACCCTGCTGAGCAAAATGGGTTATAAAATCGATGCGGTGGAAAACGGTCGTAAGGTGCTCGAAATGATGGAGCGCAAGAAATATGACATTATCCTGATGGATATCCAGATGCCCGTGATGAACGGTATGGAGGCCACCAAAGTGATCTGCGAAAAGTATATGGAGCATGAAAGGCCGAAAATCATCGCCATCACGGCCAACGCCATGCCCGGCGACAAAGAGCGCTACCTGAACGCCGGCATGGTGGATTACCTGCCCAAACCCATTAAATTCAAGGACGTACAATCGGTCCTGATCAAATGGGGAAAGAAAAAAGTAAATTAGCGGAAGGCCCGGGAAACCGGGCTTTTATTTTTTACAAAACTTTTTTACAGCATACTGACCATCCCCCTGAATACGAAGCAGATAAATTCCGGAACGTAAGGAAGCCGTGCTGATTGTGTTCGTTTCTTCCTGAAACAGGCGGTGCAATACCCTCCGGCCACGAAGATCATATACATCGCAGGTATATGCTGCTGAATGATTACCGGCCTCAATCACGATAAAATCATCATCCGGATTCTCAATAATGCTGAAAACCTCCGGCAAAGAAGGCTCATCCACTCCAATAGATTCACACTTGTGCACCACCTCATAATAATCGGCACAACCCGGCCCGTTATTTTCAATCTGGTTCAGCCCACCAACCCCGTATGCAAGCCGGTCGCACACACTTTGTACATGGCATTTTGTCAAGAGCGGATTATTAAAGATTCTCAGGTAACTGATACTGGTTCCGGGAATATTCGCAATACCGTCAAGATTCTCCAACGCAGCATTATCATGAATAAAAACACCGCCTCCAAATTCATTCAATCCGGTCAACGCATCAATATTTACAAGTGATTCGTTAATCCCAATCTTAAGAATGCCAATGCATTTTTTAAGATTTTCCAATCCTGTGAAATCAGCAAGGAGATAATTGTTTTCGCAATAAAACCCATTGCGATTAATGTAAGTTAGATTTGAAAGCCCAAGGAAGTTTAGCAAAGAATGATTTCCTGTCACCCATACCCCTCCCTCTATGGTGGTAATTTTTTCAAGACCCGCAAGCAAGGTCAACGAATCATTCATTTCGATTAACAATTGACCAGTCCCCAGGCTTTCAACATTCCCCAATCCTTCAATATTTCTCAGGAATGGGTTATTTTGAAGGGTTATTCCTCCCCCGACATAGGTCAGCCCCTGCAAGCCATTAAGACTTCTCAGGTTGGTCCACCAGAACGGATCACCGATATACAGAGATCCGCCAATGCTTTTTACTCCGCTCAGCCCCCCGAGACTGTAAATATCTTCCCCGAATATATGCACATTGCCTTCAATGTGCGTGCACCATGAATAATTTGCCTGAAACCATTCAATTTCATATTGATGGGCAAAGGAAATGCCTTCAGGGAAGCAGCCGGACTGGGATTTTGCAGCAACCCACGAAAACAGAAACAAAATTGCATAAATCAATGTTTTCATACTATTGTTATTTACAGTTATTTATACATTTTATGTAACTATTTATCAAAGATATAAAATATTTTACAAGGATTTCCAAACATACGATACAAAATATTCCGGAATATTTTTCTCCGGACAGAATCAATGCAGTTAAAATACCAAACAAAGAAAGTTTTGTGTGATTAGCAGGCGGGCATTGGCCGGGGTTGATTAAATTTGCATTAAATCTTCAGCAACAGGTATTGATTATTACCTTCCGGCCTGATTAAAATAGCAATCCTGATTTTCGCCATATGAGCAGAGCATTTGTCAATGAAGACGATCAGCGCGAGGCGCCGTTTGTCCCTCCGCGTGCCGACCTGCCTGACGGGGTGCCCAATTATGTCACCCCCTTTGGGATGGAAGCCCTGCTTCAGGAAAAGGAGTCACTGCTGACGGAACTGAAGCAGTTGGTGGCCGGCGATGACCATGACAAGCAGAATGCCATAGCGGTTGTAAACACCCGGCTGCAGATGCTGGAGAACAGGATTGGTTCCGCCCAGGTCATTGAGCCGGAGGAGGGGAAGCCGGAGACCATACGTTTCGGCTCTTATGTTACATTACAGATAGGAAACACAAAGCAATCCCAGCAGTTTCAGATAGTCGGCGTGGATGAAGCCAATCTGAAAAAAGGAAAAATTGCATTTACCTCTCCCCTTGCCCGCCTGCTGATGAACAGAAAGGCCGGGGAAACCATCACCCTGAACCTTGAGCATGGCAGCAGGGTATTCAGCATTATGGATATCCGGTAAGGGAACTCAGGAGTTATGGTTGGGTTATTCGTTAAACGATGTGCCGGTTTTATGCCATCGCGATGGCTATCAGGACATAAAAAACCAAATATTTGTAAGAAAAAATAATCTGTACGAGTTAAAGGTTTATCCTTCAAAATGTGACTCTTTGTATCTTTGAAAAATAAACAGTTACACATTGATTACCGAGGTATCAGGGAGTAACACAGAGCAGAATATAACCATCTTTGAACCTCTGTGAAATTATTTCATAGTTAACGTTGCAAATTACCTGATGCATCTTTAACGCCGGCGCATCAGATAACGAATTACCCAAGGTTCTTAAGTCAATTTTTTCCGGAAAATTGACCTGCCCCTTGTAATTATTAAATTTATCCCTATTTTTGCACTCCCAAAACGACGGCGGGGTAGCTCAGATGGTTAGAGCGCAGGATTCATAACCCTGAGGTCACGAGTTCAATTCTCGTCCCCGCTACCAGTAGGAAGGTTGTCAGTTCATGGCAACCTTTTTTATTTCTATATGGTCTTCTGCTATCGTAACAACCTGCAATCAGGGAGGTCAGTACTAATACCGGAACAACAATGCAAAAATATTATACAACCCCTGAGGAGCGCATATTGAAGTTCACTCTGCACTGTCTGTGCCCGATTGGTTCTGGCTATACCAGAAATAAATCAGTTTTCATTCCACAGAAAAAAAGCCCCGGACCCGGAGCTTTTCTGCTGCTTTCTTAAAAACCGGTTAATTGCCGGATATCTTACTGATCTCTTACAGATTCTATTAGTCCATTCGTTTGATGCAATAATAATTAACCGCCGATCGTATAATCAACGCCTTCCCCGTTGATGGTGCCGCTTACACGGCCTCCGCTTCCATCGGCATAGATAAGAATTGAAAGCTGAAGATTTACTGTCTGATCATATCCGTTGGGACCGGTTACCCGCACACCCCCTCCGATCGACATGGTGGAGGCCGTAGCATAGGTATTACCGGGCATCAGGGTGAATGTCCCCGCCAGCGACAGATAGGGCGCCCCGTTCATTGTATAGATTTCACCTCCGCTCTCAAACGTGTAATTTACAACCGACTCAGTCACCCCAAGCAGCAATACCCCGCCTGTTACCTGACCGGTGTTGTCGTCAATTGTCATGTTTCCGGTAACGCTGCCCAGCACATGAATGTATCCGCCCTCAATCCCGTATTGATATGTCTCCACATCAATATTCACGGGATAAGTCGATTTCAGGGCCCTGGCTGCATCATCCCAGGCCATGCCGGCTTTAAAAATTTCCTCAATCATGACCTTGTTATCCGGTCCTGCCGGTTGATCATCCTTGTCTTTGTTGCATCCGCCCAGTAAAATCAGGGCAATCATTCCGCTGATTAAAAGTATTTTTTTCATGGGTTCTGTGCCTGAGATTATCGTGCCGGCCCGCACTATAAGTGTTATTAAAACATCGTTCCTGAATTAATATAAACCGGACCGGAAAGTAATACCCCGGCAAATAAATATCTGATGAAAATGAAAAAATAATCAACAGGAGAGGTTCTTCCCTGAAAATAAAACAGTAAAGGAATGAAAATGACCAGCAACCCCTGTCTGAACAAAAGATTAATGAAACTTTATACTAAGCTTAATATATTTATCCGTTGAATCATCCCATCATCTCGTGACTTTCCCGGTAAACCACCCCTCTCCTTCTGAGTCCTTCGAGCAGGTAATTGACAAAAACCGGATTCCGGCCGAGAAACTCGGGTGCCGACACTCCCTTTTCCTGATAGAGGCCACCGGCAATCAGCCTGGCGGCCATGGTCGCGGCATATCCGGTAGTCCTGGCCATCGAGTGAATCCCGCTTGCTATATCATAACGGTCATAAAGGTTCCAGGTGTACCGCTGCCTGACCCCGTCCTTTACACCTTCAGTGATGACCTGCATCACCGTAAGATCTTCTTCTCCGGGTTCCAGTTTCCATTTCGGGAAGAGCAGCCTGGAAGTAAATTCCAGCGGGCTGATCAGTGTTCCGTTGACATTCAGCGGTTCTTTGCTGAAAAAGCCGGTATCCCGCAGCACGGCCATTTTTTCTATGTGCCCCTTATACCTCAGGGTCTTCTCGATCATATAATCTCCCTTCAACGTAGTGGCCAGGGTGCGCAAACCATCGCTGTTAAAGGCTTCCAGGGTGCCGATACCGGGAAAATCAATCAGCTCGGGATCCGACAGGGCTTCGCGTACCACCAACCTGCCACCGTCGATGTAACGTGCAGGCCGGGTATACTCTTCAATCACATCTATGGGCGAAAATACCGCTTTATACTCATAAGGCCAGGTCCTGACCACGGGCAGGCCGCCGACATAAATAATACCTTTTTCAAGATGGTCGAGCATGGAGGCCCCGTATCCCAGCAGCACATTGCTCATGCCGGGGGCCACGCCCATATCGCAGATAACGGTCACCCCCATGGCTCTGGCTTTCTCATCGAGGCCGAACATATCCTCAGGGAAAAAGGCTATATCCACCACATTCTTCCGGCACTCAATCAGGGTTTCGAGCGTGCGGTAGCCCATATGGCCGGGCACTGCGCTTACAACCAGATCAAATCCGTTGGCCAGCGCAACAAGTTCAGGCAGATCGCCCAGATCCGCCTTAATGGTTTGAATTCCGGGAAATTCCCGGAGTTTAAGCAAAGCTTCCGCGCTGATATCTGCCGAAGTGACTTCAAATTCACCATCCCTGGCAAGATCCATTGCCATCGGACCTCCAACGAGTCCGGCGCCGAGCACCAATATTTTCATAACTGTGGTTTTGGGGTTTTCAGTTTAACACGGTCTTTAGTGATCAGCTGGCTGATTTCGCGCGATTGCGAAACAACAATACCCATCACAACAAGTATGATTCCGCTGATTTTCTGAATATTGAACACCTCTGACAATACAAAGTAAGAAAAAACGGCCGTAAAAACCGGGATAAGATTGGTAAAAATATTGGCTTTAACCATTCCGAGTTTCGCCACAGCCATAATAAAAAAGATGTAAGCAAGGCAGGAGCCGAATACGGCAAGCTGCAATATCGCCAACACCAGGCTTTGGGTTGGTTTTACAAGGATAAAGGATTCGAAATCGAAGAAAAGAAACAGCGGAAGAAAATAGAGGGCGCCCAGCAGGTTCTGCCGGGCAATAATGGTCAGTGCGTTGTATTTGCCGGTGAGCTTTTTTACAAATGCCGAATAAATTACAGCTGAGAAAACCGCCAGAAACAAAAAGGCAATTCCTTTGGGGGCTGCGTTAAGACTGAGGTCGGGATTAAGGATCATGACCAGGATTCCGGCAAAGGAAACCACAATGCCAAGCCAGGAGAAAATACCGGTTTTTTCGCGGGTGAACATAAAAGCTGCGAAAGGGCTGAACAATGGAATGGTGGCTATTATCACAGACGAAACCGTTGATGAAACGTACTTAAGCCCGTAGTTTTCGCCCAGGAAATAAAAGAAAGGTTGTGCAAGCGCCAGCATTAAAAACCATTTGTGATCAGCGCGATCAATCTTTTGCTGTTTGCCCCACAGCTTAACGGTCAGCGCCAGTATGGCCGAAGAGATCACCAGCCGGATGAAAATTATGGTTATGGGCTCGTAATAGCCGAGTGCAATTTTTGACCAGACAAAAGTCATCCCCCAGAAGAGCATGGAGAGCACGGCAAAAATATAGTATTTGAAAATATCTGATTTCAAGAGCGGGGATCAGTTAAATGAGTTTCTTTCCAAAGAAGAAGCAAATTTAAGATAATACCTCAATATGCCCGAAAAATGAATTCCGCAGCCAGGAGTTTACAGGAAAGAAAATAATCCCCTGTTTCAGAGATCAGGAAAGTCAATTATCTTATTATCACCAGCTTCCTGGTTACCACAGCATCCCCTGTATCAAATGATACAAAGTAAATTCCGGAATCCAGATCTGAAACATCCAGATGGCCGTGAAAACTGCCGGTAACGGAAAGCACTTCCTGACCGGATGAATTCTGAAGTCTGATCTGTTTTAGAAGGTTCAGATTTGAAAAACTGTAATTAAGCTGATCGCGGCAAGGGTTTGGGTAAACAACTATCGTTTCAGCCACCGGATCATTTCCGGCTTCCAACACTTCGTCGCTGCGGAGTATTGACGTCGGGGTCAGGATATACCCGGTCATGTTGGAGTCCAGCTTAATTTTTAAGTAGTTAAGGGTACCGAAAGAAATATCATTCCATATATCAGAGCCTGATTCACGATTAAGTATAAGTCCGTTGTCACCAACGCAAAAATAGCTTCCATATCGTTCAGTAATATAATTTATTGCATTGACTGTTCCTGATTCCATAGGAGTCCATGAAATGCCGCCATCTGTCGTTTGAAGAATTGTCCCTTCTTTACCGACCAGTACACCTGTATCTTCATTAATGAAAGTAAAGTGGTTTAGGTTATATAAGGTATCCTTATAGATGGTTGTCCAGGTATTTCCGAAATCAGTCGTTTTCAGAAGCATATTGTTCCCGGGAACGGTTGAACCCGGATAATTAAAATCCCGGCATAGAATAAAGGCAGTTGTATCATTCAGCATTTTTACTGAACCATAAGCAAAGTCAACAGAATCTCCCGGAGTCGATGAATATTCTCCATTTTCAACTTTCCCAAGCAGTCCCCAGGGATAATTATTCAGCGCAAAGCCCCTGGAAATATCTATAAAATCGTAACCATTAAAAAATCCGTCAACATTGGACCCAGGTATACCTTCCCAGGTAAGGAAGTCATCAGAAGTAGTCCTGATAGATGAGGTCATCTGATCAGTAACAAAAGTAACCAGTTGAGATGGCGCAACACATTGAATTTTATAAAGTGTAGCTGTTGGTCCAATGCCTGGAAATGTCCAGTTTAAACCGCCATCAGCACTTTTAGCCCTTTTAAAATAGGTGTAATGTATTGAATAACCCGAATATCGGTAAACCACATAAATACTATTATCGGGTGAAACATCAAAGTCAAGATATCCCTCGTAATAATAATCAGGCCCCAGTTGGACGTATCCGGCCAGTGCATTCCATTGAGAAAAGGCTGAATGAAAAGAAAAGATCATCATAGTAATAACCAGCAATTTTTTCATAATAAAATATTTAAATGTCTGTAATGGAATTTTTCTGAAATAATATCCACAAAGATATAATATAGATCAGGAAATTGCAAACAGGATTCTTAAGTATCAGAATCAGAATAAAAAAAAGTCCGTATAAAGTGTAACAAAATTTTGCATCGTTGGTCTTTATATTACCAACAGATTATTAATGGATCAGGTGGAACAATTGGTAGAAGAGTGTAAATCGGGCAACCGCCAGGCCCAGATGGAGATATACCGGCAGTATTACAAGCCGATGTATAACACCTGCCTGCGGATGGTCAGTGTAAGCGCGGACGCCGAGGACATTATGCAGAATTCTTTTATTGACGCATTCAGGTCCATTAAGAGTTACAGGGGCAAATCTCCGTTTTACTACTGGCTCAGGCGGATCGTGATCAATAATGCCATGGATCATCTGAAAAGCCGTAATCCGGATATGTTACTGACCGATACAATGCCCGAGATTCCGGAGACCGGAGATGATGCTGAAGACGGGTCTGTTGAATTACAGGTAAATGCCGTGAAAAATGCCATGGATCAGTTACATGATGATTACCGGGTTATCCTTTCGCTTTACCTGTTCGAAGGGATGGACCAGGAAGAGATCGGGGATATTCTGAAACTGAACCCCGGCAATGTAAGGACAAGGCTTTCAAGGGCCAGACAAGCGCTGATCAGCCGGCTCAGTGATTACTCCCGAAGAACGCCGGCAGGCAGAAACAAGTAACAAAGCAGAAAGCAAGATCATGAAAACCATACAGGACTTTATCCGCAATCACAGGCAGGACTTCGATGAGGGGGAACCCCGGAGCGGGCATGAAGAACGTTTTCTGGCAAAACTGAAGCTTGAAGATCAGGTAAAAAGTTCGGCGCAATATACCACCATCGGAAAATGGTTTAAAATAGCGGCTTCGGTGCTGATTGTCGCAAGTTTCGGCGCGGCCGTTTACACCATCATGCTCAAGCCTGATCAGGCTGTGCTGGCCGGAAAAAAAGCCACACCGGAAGAGATCCGCGAAATAGAATACTATTATTCAAATGTTTCTGAGGAAAAACTCAAAACCATTAACGAAATGGCCGGGTCGGGACCGGAGGCAGAGAAAGTCAGGTCCATGATCTCTGAACAGGTCAGGGAACTGAACAAATCGACAGAAGAACTGAAAACAGAATACATTGAAGGAAAGAGGGACGAACGTGTGCTGAACGCGATCAGAAACAATTACCGGGTGCTTAACGGCCTGCTCGATCATGTAATCAATCAGATTGATCAGCCCCGGCAAAAAATTGAAGAATCATCACAAAACAATTTAAATATCAGGCATTATGAAACCAGGTTTTGCTAAAACGGCATTGCTCATCATTTCCTTTCTGGCTGCATCGTTATTTGGTCTGGCTCAGCAGGAAACAAGAACTAAAAACATCAGTAAACAGTTTAAGGTCAACAGTGATGTTTTACTGAAGGTTGAATCCAGTTTCGGGAAGGTCAGCTGCACCGTGTGGGACAAGAACGAGATCAGCGTGGATGTTGAAATCCGGGTGGATACACGGAATGAGAAAGACGCCCAGCGCATACTTGACCAGATAAGGCCGGTCATTTCAGGATCTGCTTCACTGGTCGAAATTAAAACAGAAACCGGCAGTATCAGTTCCGGCAACAAATCAGTCTCATTCTCGGTTGATTACACCATCATGATGCCGGAATCGACAAGGCTTGACATCGAAAGCCGGTTCGGCAGCCTTTACACGGATGCAACCACGGCACCTGCGCGGCTTGCGGTTGAATACGGCAACCTCACGCTGAAGAAGTTCACAAATCCTGACTATGAAATTATCCTGAAGTTCAGCACAGGAAAGATTGAGTCACTTGGCAAAGGCAGATTGGATCTGCATTACAGCACCATAAATCTGGGCACGGCAGATTTCATTGATATGGATTCAAAGTTTTCCACCATCAATGTAAAAACAATTACAGGAATCAGGATTGATTCACAATATGACAATTTCAGCATTGAGAAGATTTCAGGCATGGAAGGATCTGCAAAGTTTACCGCGATAAAGGTTGACGCGTTGATCAACCGCCTTGAACTTTCATTACAATATGGCGGACTTGATGTGAACAGCGTACACCCGTCGTTCTCAAACATCAGCCTGGATGCTTCATTCAACAGCATTAACCTGGGAATTGACCCGGCTGCTTCCTATCGTTTGAACGCCGATATGAGTTTCGGAGAATGCCATTATCCAAAGAAATCTGCCATTTCGGTCACCGAAAAATCCATGACTTCAAGTCTTTACAGCGGAACCGTCGGAACTGAGAAAAGTCCCTCAGCCAGGGTAAGTATCAAAGGCAGAAACAGCGATGCAAAACTCTTTCAATAAAAATAATCCTCAAACAACTGTATTCTCTAAAATCACAAAACCATGAAAACCATCACTGCAAAGAAAAATCTGGCCTTTCAGGTCATCATGCTCATTGTTCTTGCGATGACCATTACCTTAACAGTTAAGGCTGAAAAACAGGATCGCAAAGTCGGGAATTTCACAAAAATAGAAGTCAGCGGTGCATTTAATGTAATCCTGACCCAGGGAAGTTCAGCATCCCTGTCGCTGGAAGCCAGTGAAGAGCTGCTGGAAAAAGTCATTTCAGAAGTTAAAGGCGACAAGCTGATACTCAGACTGGAAAACAACACGAGGATTACCGGAAAGGATTCCCCGACGGCATACATTTCGTTTATCAATCTTGAAGAGATAGACCTTAGCGGAGCGGTTAAAATTTCGGGAACCAATACGATGAAATTCCAGGACCTTGAGATAGAATGCTCCGGTGCAACCAAAGTAAATCTTACCCTTTCGGCCAACAGGCTAAAATGTGAAGCAAGCGGCGCTTCCGATATCACGTTGGCAGGAGATGTGTCAGCATTTGAGGCCGACCTGAGCGGTGCTTCAAAAATTGATGCTGAAGAATTAAAAACAGTAAACTGCACGCTGGATTGCAGCGGGGCTTCCACTTCGAAGGTTTATGTGACCGGATCATTAAAAGTTGACGGAAGCGGGGCCTGTAATGTAAGTTATTACGGAAACCCCCGGGAGGTCGATACTGACATGAGCGGAGCCAGTAAGATCCGTAAAGGTTAAAATCAACAATCTGTCAGGGCATTATAGGCTTCCCGGCTCCGGGAGGCCTTTATTTTTTCGCAATAGGCAGTATCAGGAACCGATCAGGCCTTTAAATTCATCCTCGGTGATAATTCTCACCCCCAGGCTTTCGGCCTTTCGCCGCTTTTCGGGACCCATGTTTTCACCCGCAACAATATAATCGGTTTTCGATGATACAGAACTGCTAAGCTTCCCGCCATTTGCTTCAATGACAGATTTGAGGCCATCCCGGGTAAAAGAAGTAAAAACACCACTCACGACAAACGTTTTACCGCTGAGCAAATTAGTTTGCAACACAGCTTCATCCGCCGACTGCAGTTGAAGACCCGCATCTTTCAACCTACCGATCAGTTCATGATTATGCCGATCAGCAAAAAAACTCAACACACTGCCGGCAATCTTTTCCCCGATCTCATCTACGGTAATCAGTTCATCAGGGGTTGCACGGGCTAAGTTTTCAATGGATCGATAGTGTCTGGCAAGTTTTTTGGCTACTGTTTCTCCCACAAACCTGATCCCAAGGGCAAAAAGCACCCTTTCGAAAGGAACGGACTTTGAATTTTCAAGACCATTCAGGATATTCAGAACTGTTTTCTCCCTGAAACTGATCTTTTTCTCTTTACCATCTTCTCCGGTGATTACTTTTTCAAGCCCGAATAATTTATCATAAGTCAAATCATATAAATCTGCGATATTCCGCACAAGGCCGCTGTCGAAGAGCATTTCGATCTTTCCTTCGCCAAGACTTTCGATATTCATGGCCTTTCTGGCGATAAAGTGAACCAGTTTCCCTTTGATCTGTGGCGGACATCCGGTCTCATTGGGGCAGTACCAGGCAGCTTCTCCTTCCTTGCGTTGCAGTGCTGTCCCGCATTCGGGACAATGACTTATAAATCCCGCGGGTTCCGATTCAGGCCGACGGGCATGGATGTCCACCGATGTTATCTTGGGAATAATTTCCCCGCCTTTTTCAATAATCACCAGATCGCCAATCCTGACGTCAAGGGCTGCCATCACGTCGGCATTGTGCAATGTGGCGCGTTTTACGGTAGTACCCGAAAGAAACACAGGCTCAAGGTTTGCCACTGGAGTCACAGCCCCGGTCCTTCCAACCTGGTAATCGATAGACAAAAGCTTCGTGCTGGCTTCCTCTGCCTTGTATTTATAGGCAATGGCCCACCTTGGTGATTTGGAAGTAAATCCCAGTTTCTCCTGCTGGGAAATCGAATTTACTTTAATCACAACACCATCTATATCAAAATCAAGTTGATTCCGGCCATCGCCGATCTCTTCAATAAAGCGGATTACCTCTTCAATGTCCTGACACCTGGCTTTGATATCGCAAACCTTGAATCCCCATTTACGCAACATGTTCAGCCTCTCAAAATGGCCATCTCCCGCGATCTTTTCACCCAGCAGATAATAAACAAAAATATCCAGTGGTCTGCGTGCAACCAGCTGAGAATCCTGGGTTTTCAATGTACCGGCCGTTGCGTTGCGGGGATTGGCAAACGGTTGTTCCCCTTCATCCTCCCGCTGACGGTTCATGCGATCAAAACCGGCCCGGGGCATAAAAATCTCCCCCCTAACTTCAAAAGATTCAGGATAATCGCCCGGTTCAAGCGCCAGCGGAACAGATTGTATGGTCTTTACATTGGCAGTTACATCATCTCCCTGAATCCCGTCACCGCGTGTGATGGCCTGCACTAAAGTCCCGTTTTCATAAATAAGGCTGATCGAAACACCGTCGATCTTCAACTCACAAACATACTCATACGGCCCGGCCAGTAACCGGGATACCCTGTTGTCAAAATCGCGCAACTCGCCTTCCGAATAAGTATTTTCCAATGAAAGCATAGGATATTTATGCTTAACACTGATAAATTCGCGGGTAATTTCACCGCCAACCCTTTGGGTCGGACTGTTGGGGCTAAGAAATTCGGGAAACTCTTTTTCAAGGGTTTCAAGCTCTTTCAGCAACTGATCAAATTCAAAATCGCTGATTACAGGAGCGGCAAGCTGGTAATAACGGTAATTGTGGGCCTGTAATTCTTCACATAACTGCCGGATACGCGCCAGGGCTTTCTGCTTGTCCATAAAAATCGGGTTCTTTGGATTCAGGGAAAGTTAGAAATGAAATCCGTAGAAATTATGAATTGACCTTTACACTATTTTGTTTGCACCCTGAAGTGCACAGTTGCTCAATTTCCTTCAGGTTCTGCCATTTCCGCTCGTTCCTGAGATTGGCTGCAGAGGCTGTAAAATAAGTATGATTCCTCAGAAAGTCCATTTGAATGATATACCATTCACAAAGATCTATCTTATTGCCTGACAATTCCCATTCAAGTCTGAGTTTTTGTCCGATAACAAAAAAATCAGGTCTGCCAAGATAATCGAGGTCCGCATCACATAGGATCTTTTCGGCCAGGCTGGTTGCCAGTTGCGGTAACTTAGTAGCCATAATCATTGATTTCACTTCCCTGATCTCATCTTCATTAAACCCGAATGAAGGCAGATACTCCTGGGCAATGGCTGCCGAATAATCCTCATGATCCCTGAAACTTACCGTGATTCCGGCATCGTGGAGCAAGGCTGCGGCCCTGATAAGTTTTGTATGGTGCTCATCGAGACCTTCCATAGCAGCAAGCCTAATGGCGGCATCATGCACATCGAGTGTATGGTCCGGACTGTGGTAAACAATGGTCGGGGGCAATTCCCGCTTCATTTTTTCGATGATGAAGTCGGTGAGGTTTATCAGGTTCATATCAGATCCGGCGGGTTGAGCATTTGGCAGATTCAGACAAGCTGCGGGCATTGTATTTACAAAAAAAGCTCCGGCCGGGGCTGGAGCTTTTTTTGTAAATACCCCCTGCTAAAGTCCGAGTATTTCGTAATTAAATTTTCTTGGATTAATGCACATAACAGGAATCTGTGAAGAGTTGAAAATAATATCTTCATCATAGCTGCCGAGCAAAAATGTACTGAACCCTTTTTCAGGATTGGTCATGATCATGATAAGGTCAGCATTGATAGATGTGGCATAATCTATTACCTGTTTCGAAAAATTCGAACTCTTTTCGGATGTCTTTTCGGTATAAGATACATTGTTCTTTGCAAAATACCCTGATATCTGTTTCGCTGCATTGTAAACCGAATCATCGGCTTCCCCTACCAGATAAATGTGGATTGTAGCATTGAATTTTTTCGCGATGTAGACCGCCCAACGCGTCTTTTCAAGCGGACCGGCTTCGCTGGTTATTGGCAAAACAATGCTCTTAAACCCGCCTTCAAACTGTCTTTTCTGAACGACAATGGTTGGTGCAGCCGAGGATGTCACGACTTTAAGGGCATAACTACCTGTCAGGTGCTGTAAACCTACTTTGCCATGGGTTCCAAGATAAACAAGCCCGATTCCCATATCCTTGACTACTTCACCGATCTCAGTAAAAATACTTCCCTCGCGCGTCATAGTTTCTACTTCTACCTGATACTTTGATTTCAGCAGAGATGCAATCTCCCTGAGCTTGTCATCAATTGATTCCGGAGCCAGATTCTCATTCTTCAGATAAGCCCTGGTTTCGTTATTAATGACATGCAGTAAAACCACCTTGTGGTTCAAAAGCCTGGCAGCATCCGCAGCCTGGTAAGCAGCATTCAGGCAAACCTCTGAAAAATCAGTCGGAACCAGGATAATGTCATTCATCATTGTATCCATTTTCTTCGTCGTTTGTTTTTATAAATTTGGAAAAATCCTCCGGAACTATTACCTAGTGACAAAAATAAATGATTTTTGTTTAAATCCACTGTTCTCAACAAATTATTATTGATCCGGCAAAGAAACCGGGCCATTCCGTTATCGTCAATGTAAATTTTATTTACAGTTACAGACTTACCGGCAATATCTACATATGGAGGTATGGTAAAAACATGCATTGCAATAAATACCCGGCATATTGCAGTCCAACCCGGCTTTCCCTAATCAGCAATTATCGCGTGCACCCATCATTATTCCTGAATTGGCATAAACTTTAACAAATTTTCATTTTGCCGGTTACAATGCCCGGATTTTGAGATAAAACCTGTACGGAAATTTCAATTTTTACGTTTGAAAACAAATAGTAAAAAAAATTACCACCCGGATTAAAAATGGAACTTAATTTTACAATCATCTCCTGGATACTGCTTGGAACGTTCATCAGCTCCGGAGGAATTGCAATTTATAGTCATCTGAAAGGATATTCTAATCATCAGATCTATTTCACCCTGCTGATGCTTATGATTGCTGAATGGTCTCTGATGTCGACGCTTGAATCAGCCTCAATAACCATCCATGCCAAGGTTTTCTGGTCAAAACTTGAGTACATTGGCGCAATGACGTCACCGGTTTTTTTTCTGCGCTATGCCATAGGAATAGCCGAAATAAGAAACCATTGGCTGACTAAAAAGTATTGGTTATTCTGGCTGATCCCTTTTTTTGTCTTAATTCTCACGGCAATCAATGAATTACATTATCTTACGTGGATCAGGTTCACCTGGAGTGAGGCTGGAAACAATATCCTCACTTACCATCATGGTCCGGTGTTCTACGCTGGCATGGCCTACTCGCTGGCACTTGTCCTGTTTGCTCAGATTCTGATTATCAAAGCACTTCCGGATTTGCCCGCAACATTTAAAAGACAGGCATGGTCCATCATCATCGCCTGCATTTTCCCGTTTACTGCCGCCCTGATTTATGCTACCGGTCACACTCCGCTTGAAGGACTGAATATTACCATTTTAAGCTTCAGTATTTCCGGCATGGTCCTTCTTTTCGGCATTACCAGATACCGAATGTTTGACATTGCCCCGTTTGCAAGAAGGAGGCTGACAGAAATTTTAAATGATGCTATACTATTGGTAGATAGTGATCTGAAAATTATTTACCATAATCCGGCCGCTTCAGAATTGCTGCAATTAGGTTCGAAATATTTTTACAGCGACCTCAGAAAGGTTGGATGGCTGCATGATGCTTGCTTTTCTCATCTTGAGAATGACAGAGAGGATAAAGAAATATTAACCAATACCTCAGACAATGAATGGTATAACATCAAGATAATCAGAATATTGGATGACCGGGGCTCCTTTCAGGCTAACCTGTTGATGATCAGAAATATAAGCGCAAAAAAAAGACTTGAAATACAAACATCCAGGCTTAATGAAGAATTAACCATGTCACACAAAAGGCTTTTGGCAATTAATAGTCAAAAGGATAAGATTATGTCGATCATCGGTCACGATCTCAAAACTCCCTTTCACCAGATTATTAGTCTCTCGCATATATTAAAGGAAGGTATTGATGATTTTTCCAAAGAGGATATTCTGTCCCTGCTGGATGATATGTCACATGCTTCTGAAAATGGAATGAAAACGCTGCAGGATCTGTTAAACTGGGCCAACGGACAGAGGGAAAACGTAGTTGTAAATTTCCGGAATTTGCATTTATATCCCTTAATAGACAGTATCATCCAAAGCCTTCGCTTATCAGCCGCTGCAAAGCAACTCGGGTTTATCACCAACATCGCTGAAGACGCCCGGATTTACGCGGATGAGAAAATGGTCACTGTCGCTTTCCGGAACTTATTGTCGAATGCCATAAAATTCTCCCGGCAGGGTGGGAAAATAACCATTACCTATGTAAAACTGGATGAAGGGGCACAAATACTTTTTACCGACGAAGGCATCGGAATTGAAGAAAAAGATTTAAAAAAACTTTTTGCAGGAGGTATAAATGATTCCCGGCCCGGCACTAACGGAGAAACCGGAAGCGGATTGGGGCTGATGCTTTGCAGGGAAATGATTCATAATAACAATGGAAGCATAGAAGTTAACAGCCAGCCCGGGAAGGGCACTACCTTCACGGTTATTTTGCCTGTGCCTTCAAATAATGTCACTCTGGAAAGCATTATTAGCAATTAGCCGGCAAAAATGCCTGGCTATATCAAGATCAGTGCTGCATTTCAACCGATTGTAAACAGACAATCGGGATCCTGTCACTTTTGTTTTTCCTCTGACAATGAAAATAGTGCTATTTTTGTACTATTAATATTTCAGAACCTTTTCTGAATTAATAAATCTTTCAAAAATGGCGCACTTTAAATCCGGCCTTTGGCTGACCTTATGGATAATTGCCTTCACATTTCCGGCAAACGCACAACTGATCGTTACCACCCCTGCCTTTCCGGCCGATGTCGATGAGGTGGAAGTTATATTCAATGCTTCACTTGGCAATGGGGGACTGGCCGGTTATACCGGCGAGGTATATGCCCATACGGGGGTAATCACTGATTTGAGTTCAAGCCCTTCTGACTGGAAATATGTAAAAACCAACTGGGGGCAGAACACACCTGCCACCCTACTCGAAAGAATCGGTGATGATCTTTACAAACTCACAATCGGCCCTTCCATCAGACAGTATTATAATGTACCGGCCTCGGAAACCATCCTCCAGCTGGCATTTGTTTTCAGAAGCGGTGTTAAGGTAAATAACCAGTGGCTCGAGGGGAAAACAGAAACAGGGGGTGACATATTTGCAGAAGTCTATCCGGACGGGCTTTTTACACGGTTCAACTTTCCGGTCGCAAGTGCACTGCTATCGGAACCCGGGGAGGAAATCATCATTGAATCTGTTTCAAATGAAGCCGATTCCATGTTTTTGTTTATCAATGAATCCCTTACAAAATCAGTTGCCGGAAATAATTTGCTTGATACCATAATATCCCCGGAGTCAGGGAAAAACTATGTTAAAATACTGGCAAAAAATCAGTTCGAAACCGCTGTTGATTCATTCTATTTTTATGTCCGGCAACCTGCGATCATACAGGAACTGCCAGGTGGAATTATTGACGGGATAAATTACATCAACGATTCGACGGTCACATTGTGCCTCTACGCCCCATTCAAAGAGCATGTATTCGTAATCGGAGATTTCAACAATTGGGAATTTGAAGACGAAGGATACCTGTTCCGCACACCTGATGAAAAAAGATACTGGATTACCTTAAACAATCTTGAAGCGGGAAAAGAATATATTTTTCAGTATCTGGTCGACGGGAACATCAGGATCGGAGATCCATATGCAGAAAAAGTATCCGATCCCTGGAATGACAAGTATATCAGCCAGACTTCCTATCCGGGCATTCTGAGTTATCCTGCAACCAAAACAACAGGGGTGGCTACGGTGCTGCAAACATCAAAAACACCATATACGTGGGAGGTGGATAACTTCCAGGCACCTCCGAAATCTGAACTTATAGTTTATGAACTACTGGTCAGGGATTTTGTTGCCAAACACGATTACCAAACACTTATTGACACGCTGGATTACCTGAAAAGACTGGGCATCAACGCAATAGAATTAATGCCGTTCAGCGAGTTTGAAGGCAATTCCAGCTGGGGATACAACCCGAATTTCTATTTTGCCCCCGATAAATACTATGGACCGGAAAATGATCTCAGACGCTTTATAGATGAATGTCACAAACAGGGGATTGCCGTGATTATGGATATGGTGCTTAACCATTCATTCGGGACTTCTCCGATGGTAATGCTCTATTGGGATGCAGCAAATAATCGTCCTGCTGAAAATAATCCCTGGTTCAACCCGGTACCAAAGCATGATTTTAATGTCGGATTCGATTTCAATCATGAGAGCCCTGACACTAAAGAACTGGTTAACAGGGTAGTGAAATTCTGGATCGAGAACTATAAAATAGATGGCTACCGGTTTGATCTTTCAAAAGGGTTTACGCAAAAAAACACCCTGAACAATACTACCGCCTGGGGACTTTATGATGCTTCGCGAATAGCTATCTGGAAAGCAATCGCCGACACCATCTGGTCTGTCAACCCAAATGCTTATGTTATTCTGGAACATTTTGCCGAAAATGCCGAGGAGAAGGTGCTGGCCAATTATGGCATGATGATCTGGGGCAAAATGAGCGATGAATATGCCAACGCCGCCAAAGGCAGTTCCACCAGCAACAATTTCAACTGGGCTTCATACAAAGCCAGGGGATGGGATGAGCCTAATCTGATTTCATATATGGAAAGCCATGACGAAGAAAGAATCATGTACCGTATCCTGAAAGAGGGCAGCGTGGCAAATCCGGCATACAGGACACGCGATACAACCATCGCCCTTCAACGTGTTCAACTGGCCAATGTATTTCATTATATGATTCCCGGGCCAAAAATGCTCTGGCAGTTTGGTGAGTTGGGCTATGATATCAGCATCGATTTCAACGGACGTACAGGAGAAAAGCCTATAAAATGGAATTACACACAGGATTACCGGAGAAGGACGCTTAAAAACATTGTCTCATCATTAATTAAACTGCGACAGAGTCACGAGGTGTTCAGCACCACCGATTTCACCCTTGCGCTCAGCGGATATCAGAAAAAAATACAACTGAATCACCCTGATATGAAGGTGTTGGTAATTGGCAATTTTGATGTTTATCCGGGATCAATGGTTCCCGGTTTCCCGGAAACGGGGAAATGGTACGAGTATTTCACAGGGGATTCCCTATCCGTGACCTCCGTATCCGATGCCATTGAGCTCAGGGCAGGCGAATACAGGCTTTATACCAATGTGCGCCTTACCAAACCGGAAACAGGCCTTGGTATCGGAGAAACCGATGAAACAAATGTGGTTATTGCTGACTTCCCGTACCCTAATCCATTGAATGAAGGACAGTTAATAGTTCCGTTTTACCTGTTCGAAGATACAGATATGGAGATCAGTGTTACTGATCTGTCGGGAAGAATCGTCAGCCAAATATACTCAGGAAGGCTCAGCGCCGGGGAACACCGGTTAAAGTGGAATGCCGCTGCAGATATTAAACCGGGGATATATATAGTAACAGCAAGGACGCCATCGTTTTCAAAATCTTTCAGGGTTGTTTTGCAATAAACAGTCTTCATGCAGGACATATTACTATGGCCGGAGATCTTATCTCCGGCCTTTTTATAGCTATCAAACCCTCAAAATACCGGAATCCGGCATTGAAGTTGCCACAAATGGGATACTGTTAAAAAAAAGTTGAGTTGCTATCTTTTTGTCGGTGTGGTGTTTAGGCTGTGTTGTTGATAACTCCGCATTTTTTTTCCTTGCAACCCCTTGCAGGAAATAAAAAAGGCAGTACTTTTGCCATCCCAATTGAGGCTAAAAGCGGTTAATTCTGCGGGAAGAGCGAGGTTGGAAAGTTTTTTGAAAAAAAATTCTAAAAAGAGTTGCAGGATTAAAAATAGTTTGTAATTTTGCAGCCCCAAACGATAATAAAGTTTGTTGTTTGGCAGAAAGAGAGTTCTTTGAACTAATGGAGCAATACGAAAAATAAGCAGCAAAGCGGTTCACTATGTGAATAGATGAACTGAGAGTAGATCTTGAGAACATTTAAATTTTTCATTTACAATGGAGAGTTTGATCCTGGCTCAGGATGAACGCTAGCGGCAGGCTTAATACATGCAAGTCGAACGGGATTCGGGGTAGCAATACTTTGATGAGAGTGGCGCACGGGTGCGTAACGCGTATGCAACCTACCTTTAACAGGGGAATAGCCCCGAGAAATCGGGATTAATACTCCGTAACATTGCGGTGTGGCATCACACTGCAATTAAAGATTTATCGGTTAAAGATGGGCATGCGTGACATTAGCTAGTTGGTGAGGTAACGGCTCACCAAGGCAACGATGTCTAGGGGTCCTGAGAGGGTTATCCCCCACACTGGTACTGAGACACGGACCAGACTCCTACGGGAGGCAGCAGTAAGGAATATTGGTCAATGGGCGCAAGCCTGAACCAGCCATGCCGCGTGCAGGAAGACGGCCCTATGGGTTGTAAACTGCTTTTGTCAGGGAATAAACCCCCGCTCGTGAGCGGGGCTGAAGGTACCTGAAGAATAAGCATCGGCTAACTCCGTGCCAGCAGCCGCGGTAATACGGAGGATGCAAGCGTTATCCGGATTCATTGGGTTTAAAGGGTGCGCAGGCGGATTGGTAAGTCAGGGGTGAAATCCCACAGCTCAACTGTGGAACTGCCTTTGATACTGTCAGTCTAGAGTATAGTTGAAGTGGGCGGAATGTGTCATGTAGCGGTGAAATGCTTAGATATGACACAGAACACCGATCGCGAAGGCAGCTCGCTAAGCTATAACTGACGCTCATGCACGAAAGCGTGGGGATCAAACAGGATTAGATACCCTGGTAGTCCACGCTGTAAACGATGATTACTCGATGTTGGCGATACACAGTCAGCGTCTGAGCGAAAGCAATAAGTAATCCACCTGGGGAGTACGATCGCAAGATTGAAACTCAAAGGAATTGACGGGGGCCCGCACAAGCGGAGGAGCATGTGGTTTAATTCGATGATACGCGAGGAACCTTACCTGGGCTCGAACGTAAGATGACTGTAGGTGAAAGCTTACATCTCTTCGGAGCATTTTACGAGGTGCTGCATGGTTGTCGTCAGCTCGTGCCGTGAGGTGTCGGGTTAAGTCCCATAACGAGCGCAACCCCTACCTTTAGTTGCCATCAGGTAATGCTGGGGACTCTAAAGGAACTGCCTACGCAAGTAGTGAGGAAGGCGGGGATGACGTCAAATCAGCACGGCCCTTACGTCCAGGGCTACACACGTGCTACAATGGCCGGTACAGAGGGCAGCTACCTGGTGACAGGATGCAAATCTCCAAAGCCGGTCTCAGTTCGGATCGGAGTCTGCAACCCGACTCCGTGAAGTTGGATTCGCTAGTAATCGCGCATCAGCCATGGCGCGGTGAATACGTTCCCGGGCCTTGTACACACCGCCCGTCAAGCCATGGAAGCTGGGGGGACCTAAAGTCGATAACCGTAAGGAGTCGCCTAGGGTAAAACCAGTGACTGGGGCTAAGTCGTAACAAGGTAGCCGTACCGGAAGGTGTGGCTGGAATACCTCCTTTCTAGAGAAGGTTTACTCCTTTCTTTAGCAATAAAGAATGTCTTTGCTGCTTATTCGTATGCTTCATTTATTAAATATACACCTTGAAAGATACGGGTGAGGGCTCTATCCCGAAAAAAAAGCTCAGGAATAGGAAACTACTGAAAAACATAGTCCCGTAGCTCAGTTGGTTAGAGCACTACACTGATAATGTAGGGGTCCGCAGTTCAAATCTGCGCGGGACTACATCAAAATCAAACGTTATCA